>MGWD01000032.1:18986-23652 GCA_001800825.1 Euryarchaeota archaeon RBG_19FT_COMBO_69_17
TGTACAGGGGGTTCCGCGCCTGCGGTTGGGGCCGGGCGCTCCCGTGGACTTCAAACGCCTCGGGGGCGCGGAACAGGGTCTTGCCCGTCAGCGCTGTACCCGCAGCGACGGCGCCGCTCAAGATCGCGGCCCTCTGTAGGAAGACACGCCTATCGATTCCGTCGGACTCCCGGGTTCCGGTCAAGGAGGCTCGCCTCCCCTCGAGGACTCGAACCTGCCGAGCCTCTACTTAAGTCGTCCGAGGGCACAATTCGTACCGCGGCGTGGGGCCTCCCTTCGGACTCTGCCACACGGGGAGCCCGGTGGGCGCTTCCTCCTCGCGGACTTCGGGACGCCGCAGGATCCCCTGGACGGCCTCGTCGGACGATTACTCAGCCGCCTCGAGTGGCAAGAAGACAACCACCGGGGGCGCGTTCCGGGCGGGATGACGGGCGCGGGTCTCGAGGAGGATCGGGAGTCGTCCTCTTCCCAAACCCCCTCCGGCATGGTGTCGTTCTGAATCGGCGAGGCCTCCTGAAAGGACCCCGACCGACCCGGCGCGGACACGGGCGAGTGCGTGCAGTACGTTCGGATGGTATTTCTTGGATGTCCGTCTTCGCGGGCCGAGGCGCCACGTCCCCCGGGGGATGCGGCTCTCGAGGAAGGGGTCCCGATGGAAGGTGTCCGGAATCCCGGAAGGCTCAAGGTCCTCTCGGACGAGGCCGTGGATCGGATTCACGAGGCGTCCCTCGGGATCCTCGGCCGGACGGGCGTGCGGTTCGACAGCCCCCAGGCGGCGCGGCGGCTCGTAGACGCGGGTGCGGTCCCCCATCCCGAGCGGAAGGGCGTCCTGACGTTCCCGAGGGGGGTCGTCGAGGACGCGATCCTGCGGATCCCCCGCTTCGGCTCGTACTTCGCGCGGGACCCGCGGAACGACGTCACGTTCGACGGCGAGCACACGTTCGCCCACTCCCTGGGCGGGAACCCGTATATGCTTGACGACGCGACGGGGGAGAGCCGGCCTTCGACCCTGGCCGACGTCGGGACGGCCACGCGGCTCATGGACGCCCTTGGGAACTGCCACACCGTCTCGAGCCTCGTCGTCGCGACGGACGTTCCCGCGGAGGTCCACGCGATCCTCACGATGGAGGCGATGATGCGGAACACGACGAAGTGCCTCTCGGGCTACGCCCTCCGGGTCGAGGAGGTGGACCTCCAGGTGGCCATGTGGGCCGCCGTCGCGGGCGGGGCCGAGGCGCTCCGGAAGCGGCCCCTCTTCACCCTGTACGGGTCCCCCACGAGCCCCCTCTCGTACGACGCGCACGTGTGCGACGTGATGGTCCGCGCCGCGGGACACGGGATCCCCGTGGACATCGTCCCCTGTCCCATCTCCGGAGGGACGGCCCCGCTCACCCTCGCCGGGGGGCTGGCCCAGCAGAACGCGGAGATGCTCGCAGGGATCCTGCTCCTCCAGAGCGTAGACCCAAGGCTGCCCGTCCAGTACTCGGGACGCCTCAGCCTCCTCGACCTCCGGTCCGGCAAAAACGTCTGGGGCCTGCCCGAGATGGCCCTCGCGTCCGCGGCCACGGTCCAGATCGCCCACCGGTACCACATGACGGCGGACGTCTACGGCGTCACGACGGACGCGAACGGCTGGGACCTGCAGATCGGACTCGAGCGGATGATGTCCGCCCTCCTGCCGGCGATGGCGGGGGCGGACCACCTGTCGGGGATCGGCGGGGCCTGGGAGAACGCGGGGAGTCTCGCGATGCTCGTGATCGACGACGAGATCTATGCGGACGTCTTCCGGGCCATCCGAGGCATCGAAGTCGACGAGGAGCGCCTCGCGGCGGACCTCATCGACGCGGTCGGCCCGGGCGGGAACTTCCTCGCCCAGCGGCACACGATGAAGTACCTCCGCCTCGGGGAGATGCGAAACTCGGCCCTGTACGACAAGCGGACGAAGGACCGCGCCGTCAAGGAGGGCGTGCGGCCCCTCCAGGAGGTCGCCGCGGACGCCGCCCGCCGGATCCTCGCGGACCACGCGCCCACGCCCCTCGACGGGGACGTCGACCGGGACGTCCGGCGGATCGTCCGCGAAGGGGAGAAGGCGCTCCTGAAGAAGGGCTGACCCCCTCAGCCCGCGATTGCACGCTCGTCCCGTCGGAGGAGGTCGTCCCCCTCCTTCCGGACATCACGATCCAACGGGGGAACCTCGTCGTGTTCCGGGAACGGTTCGGAGTCCCTCGAACCCCCGGGGCGCCCTGTCGGCTCGCGGGCGGCCTTCGCGGGTGGAGGCTCGCCTACGCGGCCGCGGGTGCGAGGAGCGGGTTCGCGACGTACACGAATCGGAGGCGCCCCCTCGGCCCGTCCACGAGGATGCGCGCGCGTCCGGGCTCGGAAGGCTCGACCGCGGGATGGAGGCCCTGCTTCTCGAGGACCGCCGCGAACCGGGCGATCCGCCCCTCCGCGGCCTCCGCGCACGAGGCCTCGAACCGCCTCCACGCCGCGGAGGGCCAGACGCGGGCCCGGCCCGACCGACGGGTCACCCGCAGCGTCGCCGCCGTCTCGAGGCGGCGGAGGGAGCGGTCGAGGGTGGACCGGGGCATGCGGAGGCCTGCGGCCAGCTCGCGCCTCCCCGCCCCGGGCCCCGCGCCCACCCGGACGATGACGCGCCGGTCCACGGGGTCCCCGAGGATCAGGAGGAACGCCTCTTCCCGGGGCGGGACCAGGGACGTCACGAAGACGTGGGCCCGCCGGCCCCGTCGCACGGTGCGCACGAGGCCTTCCGCCTCGAGGACTCCGACGTGATGCCGGAGGGCGGGGAGGGACGACAGGAGCAGGCGGGAGAGGGAACGGAGGTGGATCCCCGGGTAGGACGCCGCCGCGAGGAGCACCTCGAGGCGTCGCGGATTGAGGAGGACGGAGGTCCTGGCGGGACGGCCCGGGACGGGGCCCGGAGCGGCCTCCACGCGGACGCTCCGACGGAGGGCCGTGATCACGCGGGAGGGCTCGGCCACGCCCGCGGGAGGGTCATCCCTCGGACTTGAGCTTTTGCCGCGAAAGAGGGAAGGGGGAGGCGCTCGGGGCGCCTCCCTTGGGATCCGCCGGGATCACGAGACCCGGAAGAGGGCGAGCATCCCCGCGTCGATGTGGTCGTTCACGTGGCAGTGGTAGAGCCACGTCCCCGGGTTGTCCGCGATCATGTCGAGGGTCTTCATGCTCGCGGGGAGCAGCTCGATCACGTCCGTCCGGGCGCCCATCCACACGAGGGTGTTCCCGTGCCAGTGGGGCGTGTGGAGGTCGACCTCCGTCCCCATGCCGAGGGCATACCACCGAACCCGTTCGCCGAGATACATGTCGAGCCCAGGCAGGTTCCCGAACACGTAGCCGTTGATCGAGTGCATGAGGTTGCTCTCCGCGAACGCCTCGTCCTCGAGGAGGGACTCGAGGAGGGACGCCTTTTGGGCGGCCGTGATCTTGGGCCACCACTTCTGAAGGATGTACGTCTCGATGTTCTCCATGAGGTAGGGGCTCCGGTTCTCGTCGAACACCGTGAACATCGTGACGAACTGCCGGTGGACGTCCGAGGGCCTCCCGTCCGTCCGCGCGGCGCCCTTCTTCGCGACCACGATGGGCCCGACGAGGCCCGCGTTCGTGTCCCCCGGCTCGTCGACGTGGGAGTGGTACATCCAGAGGATCGAGCTGCCCTCCATGGGGCCGGGTCCCGCGCGCTCGGGGACCGGCCACACGTACGTGTGGGACCCTCCGGACGGGACCCCGTCGTCCTCCTTGTCCGCCCCCGACGTGCCGTCCGCGTAGGGCGCGCCCTCCGAGTCCTTCTGGTAGAAGACCCCGTGGGGATGGAGGGTGAAGGGGAACCGGGCGTGGTTCCGGAACTCGACGACGATCGTGTCGCCGACCTCCGCGAAGAGGAGCGGGCCCAGGGCCCCGAGGTGCTCCCACTCCGGGGGTCTCGGCTTGAGGCTCGTGAACGTGGCGTCCGTGTACTCTCGATACAGGGCCTTCACGTACACGCTGCCGATCGTGTAGGGGCCGTTCGCGACGAAGACGTTCTCCTCCTCCCCGAACGGCTCCCCCGTGATCGCGTTGTACCCCAGGGGCGCGTAGTCCCACTCGACCTCGTCGACCGCGATGTAGTACGTCCGGACCTTCCCCGGACCCGCGGCCATCCCGACGATCAACCCTGACAGCGGCGCGACGACGAGGGTCGCCAACACCGCGGCCAGGACCAAGCCCACGACGAAACCCGCTCGATGTCGTGCCAAGGCCACCGACCTCCTTGCGGCCCGCGGCCCGGGGGCCGCGTCCGCGTTGGGCAGGATGAGGACGTCCGGGCTCGTCGCCCGGGGCGGCCTTCCATCCGACCCCTCCTCGGCGGTGGATTCCGCCGTCAGGGTTCAAAAAGGTTCGCGGGGTTCTATGGGTTTCGAATGCACTCGGGTCGCTTCCTTCCGAGCGAGCGTTCCGCTTTCGTGGCGTCCAAGTCCCGTCCGCCCCTAGTCCGGACCGAGGAACGCCGGCTCGACGGCGAGGCCCAGGTCCCGGGCGAGGTCCTCGAGGCGGGCCTCCACGGATCGTGCGACCCATGGCCGGTCGCGCGCCGCGAGGTACGCCGGGACGATCCCCGCGTCCCCGGCTGCGGGCGCGATTCTCTCCCAGACGC
>MGWD01000032.1:23686-30341 GCA_001800825.1 Euryarchaeota archaeon RBG_19FT_COMBO_69_17
CCGCGTGCCCGAGTCCCGGATCCCCTCGAGGAGGGACTCCAAGGTCCGCTCCGTCGTCTCCGGCAGGATGGGCCCCACGAACGCCCACGTCCTCACGCCGGCCCCGTTCAGGGCCCGCAGGGTCTCGAGCCGCCTCGGGGTGGGGCTCGAGAACGGCTCGAACCGCCTCCGGGCCGCGTCGTCCATCGTCGTCACGGTCACCCCGACCTCCGCGTCCTCGAACCGCCGGATCCGCTCGAGGTCCCGCAGGACGAGGCTCGACTTCGTCTGGATGCTCACGGGGAACTGCGCCCGCAGGAGGACGTCGAGGCAGTACCGGGTCACATGGTAGCGGGCCTCGAGGGGCTGGTACCCGTCCGTGACGGTCCCGATCCCCACGACCCCGGGCTCCGCGCGCTTGAGCTCCCTCGCGAGGGCCGCGGGCGCGTTCCGCTTCACGTCGACGAAGCGGCCCCACGGCCGCTCCTCGTGGATCACGGCGGGGGCGTAGCAGTAGAGGCAGCCGATCGCGCAGCCGCGGTACGGGTTCAGGGCGTACCGGAGGCCGGGGAGGGTCGACGGGGACAGGGCGGATCGGCAGGAGACCTCCCGGACCTTCATGGGACCCGCATCCCGGCCGCCCGCCCGATTGCCTCGACCGCGGTCGGCGTCACGTCGTAGTCGCCGAGCTCCCGGAGGGGGACGAACCGCGCCTCCTCCGCGTCCGTCGCGGGGACCGCCTCGCCGGAGACGTACTCGCAGAGGACGTCGATGAGGACGTAGTGCCACCGGACCCGCCCGTCCGGGTCTCGCGAGACGTAGTCCCCGACGAACGCGGGCCGGAGGGCCCTCGCGACGACCCCCGTCTCCTCCCGAGCCTCGCGGACGGCGGCCGCCTCCACGGTCTCCCCCGTCTCCAGGGAGCCGCCCGGGAGGCTCCAGCGGCCCTTGTTCGGCTCCCGCCCCCGCTTCACAAGGAGGACGGCGTCCCCGCGGAAGACGATCGCGCCCACGGCGGGGACGGGCCTCCCCGGGAACTCGTTCCGCAGCGGCTCCGTTGGCATGGGCCTCGGCCTCCCGTCAGGGTCCTCCGCCCGGCCTCGGGGGGGCGTCCCGCGCGAGGAGGTCGTAGTCGTCGAACGTCCGCTGGTAGAGGACGTGCTTGAGGACCTCGGACGTCCGCACGTACCGCGCCATGGGGATGTCGAGGCGGGTCGCGAGGTACGCGAGGGTCTCCGCCATCGCGGTGAAGGTCCGGGGGGGCCGCCGCAGGGCGTCCCGCACGTGCTCCCGGACGTTCCACACCCCCACGGGCATGATGTACCCGGGATGGGTCTCCCTCAGGATGACCGTCGCGGCCTGCCGGCGTTCCCGGAGGAGGGCCTCCGCCACGGCGAGGCGGGCCGCGTAGTAGCAGCCCCCGATGCTCGCGTACGTCGTGCGGCCCTCGAGGCCCTCGTGGTCCCCGAAGAGGACGACCTCCCGCCCGAGGGGGTTCCACAGGGTGTCCGGGTACCACGCCTCGATGAGCTCGTACCGCCAGGGCCGCGGCATCTGGACGACGAGGAAGCGGTCGTCGAAGCCGATCGACTCGAAGACGCGGATCTCGTTGATAAGCGGGTGATCCTTGACCCGCTCCCGGAGCTCCTTTCCGATCGTGTCGTCGACGGCCGTGATGGACCAGCGGGTCGGGACGAACCTCCGGTTCCGCGCGACCCCGAAGGCCCCCACGCTGAAGGCCCTCTGGATCTTCGAAACGAGCACGCCCCTCTCGTACAGGTCGACGACCGCGGGGCGGGCGAGGAGGTCCGTGTCGGAGTACGCCCGGTCGAGGTCCCGGTCGACCCTGAGCGTGCCGACGTCGAGGCGGCGGAGGGGCGCGGAGGGGCCGAAGGGCTGCACGTCGTCGTCGAGGACGACCCGCCCCGCGGGCTTCCGCGTGAAGCCGACCTCGACCTCCGCGGACGCGGTGGACAGGGCGAGCTCCCGCGTGAGGTCCACGAGCCGGCCGCCCGTCTCCACGTCGAGGACGTGGGTCCGGTGCATCCCGCGGACGAGCTGCGAGCGGAAGCCGACGATGTCGTCCATCGTCCGGCCGAGCCAGTCCTCGGGGGTGTCGAGGATCTCCGTGTCCCCGTGGACGGGCGGCACGAGCGGGCCGACGAAGACCTTCGGGTAGCCGATCCGGCCCACGAAGACGCCCGGCGGGGAGCTCCCGTCGAGGTCGAAGCGGTCGATGAGGGGAGCGGTCCGCATCATGACGACGTGCCGCACGAGGATCGGGCAGCGGGCCTTCCCGCAGAGGAGCTTCGCCCCTCGGCACTGGATGCACAGGCCGCTCGCGATGGCCCGCTCCGTGTCCGCGTCGAAGAGGGACCGGAGCTCCTGGGCCTGGACCCGGACGGGGACGTCCATCATGGACGCCCGGGCCGAGCGGACGCGGGCCTTATGAAGCCGACGGCCGGGTCCCCGAATCCGGGGACGCTGGGGGACGGGAAGGATTATGCGTCCTTCGTGCGCATCCCCGGGACGTGCAGCCCGACCGCCCCCTAGCCCTGACGACGGAGGAGCGGATCCTCCTCTACCTGTACGATTTCCGGAACATGCAGGACCGCTACGTCCTGCCCCAGGCCCTCACCCAGAAGTCCATCGCCTATGCGGCGGGCGTGCAGCGGAAGCATCTCTCCCGGTACCTCGACGAGATGGTCAAGGAGGGCTACCTCACGGAGATGAAGGCCCACATCGAGGGGGAGAAGCAGCGCATGCTCGGATACTACCTCGCCCCGCGGGGTTGGGAGCGCGCCCAGGGGATCAAGGAGCGCCTCGCGGCCGTGCGCGTGCCGATCAAGATCCGCGGCGAGCTGAAGGCGATGAGCCTCGAGGAGATCGACCGGGCGACGTCCGTCCACCTCACCTTCGCGGACATCGTCCGGGAGGCGATGGACGTGGACGTCTTGGACCTCGAGTACCTCGAGGGGATCGACGAGCGACGGAAGCGGGCGATGGACGAGCGGCTCAAGCGGCTCGAGGAGCTCGCCCGCGCCCTCATGACGGCCTGGAAGGATGGCCGGGTGAGCGCGACGGAGCGACTCCTCATCGAGCAGCTCCGGGAGCACCTCGGGGTCACGAAGGAGGAGCACGAGCGGATCGAGATGCAGGTCATGGAGGAGGTCCTCGCGAACCGGGAGGGGATCTACCGCGCGGTCGCCGTGGAGGCGTTCGAGGACGGCCCCGTGACGCCCGACGAGCGGGAGCTCCTCGAGGCCCTCCGGAAGAAGCTCGGCCTCTCCGTGGCCGGCTGCACGAAGATCGAGGCGGAGCTCGCCCACGCGTGAGGCTCAGCGGGCGACGAACAGCCGGTACTTCTGGGTCGGGTCCGCGATCTCCATCTCAATCCGCTTCGCGACGAGCTTCTCCGGGTGGTGGACGGCGGACACGCGGGACTCGAGCTCTGCGAAGGACTTGAACGGCCCCTTCTTCCGCTCCTCGAGGATCGCCCACATCGTCTTCTTCCCCAGGCCCGGGAGGAGCTCGAGCATGTGGAACCGGGTCGTGATCGCCTGGGCATTGTTGAAGAAACCTACGAACTTCTCCTCCTTCGCCTTGACGACCTCCGCGACGACGTAGGGGATCTCGCTCTGCGCCGCCGTCGTGAGCTCCTCGTACCCCACGCGCCGCTTCACGTGGAGGATCTCCTTCCGGAGCTCGATGTCCTTCCCGATGTAGACCTTCTGGCCCACGCTCAGGGAGGCGTCGTCCCGCGGGGTCAGTTCGAACAGCTTGAACTCGTCCTCCCCCAGGGCGAAGGAGAGGGGCTCCCTCCGGAACTTGGACTGGTCCGGATGACCTTGCGGTAGGTGGTCGAGGATGCGCGCGTAGTCTTCCACGTCGATCGCCCCGTCACTGGTGGTTCCGCACGATCTCCAGGACCTTCTCCGCATCCTCTTTCGGGAGGCTGAACCGTTCCTTCGCGAAGATGGCCCGGACATCGTCGAGGTGGGTCGGCTGGAGGTCCGCGATCTTCGCCGCGTTGAAGGGGGACATCATGGGGATCGCCATGAGCTCCTTCA
Source organism: Euryarchaeota archaeon RBG_19FT_COMBO_69_17 (assembly GCA_001800825.1). Taxonomy (GTDB): domain Archaea; phylum Thermoplasmatota; class Thermoplasmata; order RBG-16-68-12; family RBG-16-68-12; genus RBG-16-68-12. The sequence goes on from MGWD01000032.1 coordinate 27,736, forward strand.
CGAGGGCGGGCACCTTCGCAGGGTCGATCTTCGCGAACGTCGAGGCGTGGCCGAGGGAGTACTGCTGCTCCTGGTTCAACTCGCCACGGGCCGCCTTCTCCTTCTCGAGGAGGCCTTTCATTTCCGCGAGGGACACGTATTCCTCTTCCATCCAATAGCCTCCCTACGCGCGACGCAGGTGCTCCGGCAGGACGATCGCCTGCTTCGTCTTGCCGCCGAAGGCGACGTCGACAAGGTACGCCCGCCCGCGCTTCCCCACGACGGTCCCCGTCATCCCGTGGAACCGGTGATGGGGCCATCCTTTCTGCACGCTCGAGTCGATGACGATGACAACCTTCTGGCCCTCGTCGTACGAGGCGAAGGACCGGGTGATCGGCGAGAGCCCGCGCTCGCGGGGGCTGCGGCGGAACTTCTGCCGCGTCTTCTCCATGATTCCTTTGGAGGCCTTGACCACGACCTACCCTCCGTCGTGGACGTCCAGGACGTCCAGTTCGAGGACCTCGCAGCCCACCCCGAGCCTCTCCGCGAGGGACGGGCGCGTGCGCCCGTCGTCCCCGTGCACGAGCTCCTTGATATACGTGCCCGCCTCCGCGGTCACGCGGAACTCCGCGAGGTCCCCGTCGACCCGCACGAGCTCGAGCGCGTGGAGCCGTCGATGCCTCGTGGTATCCGCGCGCCTGTGGGCGACACGGGATGGAGTGCGCTGGGCGATCGACTGGGCGAGCAAGAACACCAGCTCCCTCTTAAGGTTTGCTTCGTCCACGGGAGGGGCGAGCCGGACGAGGATGCGGTACGACTTCGTGGCCCGGTCCTCCTTGAGGGCGGCGACGGCGCGGCCCCGCACGGGCTCGAGCCCGTCGACCTCCACGGTCCCCGAAGCGTTGATCCGCGCGACGGCCGCGGCCCGGTCGACGTGGCGGCGTCGAGGCTCCTTGACCTCGAGGATGAAGGGCCGCCCGCGGCCGAGCATCCGGGCGTCGACGTCCTCCCTCCCCATCCCGTGGAGGGCGTGGCCCGTGCCTCCCGCCTCGCGCATGACCTCGGCGGCGATGACCTCCTCCACGCTCGTGGGGTACATCTTCCCGGTCCCGCCGCAACGTTCGCAGCCCTTCCCGCGGCAACGCCGGCACGGCCAGCGGGTCTGGGGGATCCCCCGGACGAGCTTTCGGTACCGCCCGCGGAGGAAGAGGGGGTTCACCTGCACGGCGACGTGGCCGAAGGCGGGGTCCACGATCCCCACGACGTCGGGGTCGCCCAGGTCCGGCTCCTTGCCCGTGATCACCGCGACCCTCTTCCCGATCTCCCGGTTCAGCTCCGCCTTCACAGGTTCCGGGTGGGTCAGGGCGAGGTCCTTCCACAGGCTCTCCTCCCGCGCTGCGACCTCCGGGTCGACCTTGGAGCCGATGAGGAACGTGTCGAACTCGAAGGGTTCGAGCTTCCGCGCAGCGAGGGCCGCGAGGGCGTCCACCTCGTCGAGGAGGCCCGCGCAGAGCCAGCACGGCCCCTCGGGGACGGTCGCCCGGGCGCGGACCGCTCGGCCCCGCTCCGCGTTCGTATGGCCGTGACCGAGCTTCCCGAAGAGCCGCCCGAGGCACGCGGCGCACAGGCTCCGCGCTCCGAGCCCTGACCAGTCGACGGCCTGCGCGGCTGCGAGGACCTCGTCCACGACGGAGGGAAGCGGGGGCGCGTCTTAAGGTTCACCGGACCCCGAGGGCGAGGCTCGCGAGGAGGTTCGCGAGGACGATCCCCGTGATCAGGACGAACCTCGCATCGCGCTCCTCCACGAAGGAGACGAGGCTCAGGACGACGCGGGCCACGGGGGTCAGGATGAGGAGGACGACCCCGAGGGTCATCAGGGCGTCCGGATCGAACCGCTCGAGGCGGGCGAGGAGGTCCCGCGGGGGCACGGCGGAATCGGGGAGGGGACCGCCCTCGACGACGAGGAGGAGCATCGCGAAGATCAGGAACGACAGGCTCAAGACGACCCCGCCCCTCAGGACGTGGGAGATGAGGCGGTTGATGTCCTCGACCTCCGCGACCGCGGCCTTCCGGAGGGAGGCGAGCTGGCGTTGGACCGCGCCGATCGCCTGACGAGGGCCGATCACGGGATCCCTCCGACGTCGAAGGCTCGGAGGGCCATGAGGGCCCCCAGGATCACGAGGAGTCCGGCGAAGACGGCCCGGATCGCTTGGGCCCTCGCCCGCATGAGGAGCCGGGTCCCGAGGTTCGTCCCCGTGAACACGCCCACGATGACGGCCGCGGCGAGGGACGGGTTCACGAAGCCGCGGGAGTAGTAGATGAACGCGCTCGCGGCCGCCGTGACGCCGATCATGAAGTTGCTCGTCGCCACGGCGGGCTTCATGGGCACGTGCATCGCGACGTTCATCGCGGGGACCTTCACGAAGCCGCCGCCGAGGCCCAGCAGGCCCGAGAGGCCGCCCGCGAGGGCGCTGAGGGCGAAGCCCGCCTTCGGGCGGTCCACGCGATACCGGTACACTGCCTGGTCCTCGTGGTCGTAGTAGAGGCTCCCGAGCCGGAGCCGCGCTGACACGGGGTCCTCGGGCCCCGTCCGGTACGCGCGGTCCCGGGCAGTCTCCTTCGTGCGG
>MGWD01000032.1:30360-41516 GCA_001800825.1 Euryarchaeota archaeon RBG_19FT_COMBO_69_17
AGGTGACGACAACGGCGAAGGTTACGTAGAGGGCTCGCGAGTCCACATACACGGCGATCAGGGCGCCGGCGAGGGCCCCGAGCGTCGTCGCGATCTCGAGGAACATCCCGAGCCTGAGGTTCGTGAGGTGGTCGCGGACGTACACGGAGGCCGCGCCGGAGGACGTCGCGATGACCCCTACGAGGCTCGTCGCGATCGCGACCTGGATGTCGACCCCGAGGGCGAGGGTGAGGAACGGGATCAGGAAGACGCCGCCCCCGATCCCCAGGAAGGAACCCGCGAGGCCCGCGAGGAACGCGGCAAGGGCGAGGATGAGGAGGATCTCGAGGGCCGCCATGCTCCCGCGATGGTCGGCCCGGATATAGGATTTGTCGCGCGGGCCTGGCCGTCACTTCGCGAGGACGATCTCGATGCGGCTCACGCCCGCGCCCTTCCCGTCCTCTCCGGGGATCTTCTCCGTGTCGATCCGCACGTCCCGGACCTTCGCCTCGGGGACGAAGCGGTGTCGGACGATCTCCGCGACGTCGACCGCGCGGGAGATCGAGCGGCCATGGGCCTTCACGACGACCTGGGAGGAGCCGCCGTGAAAGAGCGTGACGACCGCGAGGATGTAGTTCATCGTGGGCTTCTTGCCGATGAGGACGACGCTGGCCTCGGCCATGGCCTCTCTCCCGGAGGACGGCCATCCGGGACCCCCCTATTAAGGCCTCCCGCGGAAAACGTTTTAATAGCGAGGGCTCCATCGTCGCGGCGGTCGACATGCCGAGCAACCGGGACTCTGGCTTCCACTCCGCCGCGGGGCTCATCCGCTACTTCGATCAGGAGGACGAGAAAGCGATCAAGGTGCCCCCCTTGCTCGTCGTCGCCCTGGCCGTGGCCCTCGGGGCGCTCGTCCTCGCCGCGGGCCTGCTCTGGCCGACCACGTGAGTCCGCCCTTCCAAAGGCTTTTCATCCGAGGCCCGTTCCCGCGGCCGTGCCCCGCCGGCCGGTGGACGACGAGACGGCGCGCACGTTCCTCCGGGTCGCGTACGCCCTCGACCGGACGTCCCGCCGGAAGTACGGGACCCGGCTGACGCCGTGGGACCTCGACCCCGTCCGCCTGCCGCCCCTCCCCTCGACGGAGGCGGTCCACGACGCGCTGAAGCGTCTCGAGTCCCTCGCCCGGAAGGAGCCCCCGGGGTTCCGCCGGGATTGGCTCCGGGACCACGTCCCCACCCTGCGGACCCTCGCGGCCATGGTCTCGGGGCGGGTGCCGCCCCTTCCGAAGCAGGTGGAGGTCCTCTACGACCTGCCCGCGAAGCCCGCGGACGAGGAGGAGCTCGAGGAGCTCCGGGACGAGATCCGGCGGATCCTCCACGTGCCGAAGGCGGACGAACTCCTGGCCGCCGTCGAGGCGTGGGAGGACGACCACGCCGTCCCCAGGGAGGCCGTCCCGATCACGATGTCCAAGTACCTCCGGGTCGCGCGCCGCGCCTCCCGTCGCCTGTTCAAGCTCCCGCCGCGGGAGCGCGTCCGACTCGTCTCGACGCACGGGCGCGCGACGTCGGGCGCGTGCTACTACACCCGGGACTACCAGAGCGCGGTCAAGCTGAACACGGACCTCCCATGGACAGGGCCCGCCCTCCGGGACATGGCGGCCCACGAGGCCTACCCGGGCCACCACGTGCACCAGGCGACCCGGGAGTGGGAGTACCTCCACGCGGACTTCCCGCGGGAGGCGGCCGTGAGCCTCGCGGCGTGCCCCATGGGGCCCGTGGAGGAGGGCCTCGCGGAGAACGCGATGCTCTTCATCGGCTGGGACCGGTCCCCGGAGGACCGGCTGACCCTCCTCCTGAACCGCCTCCGCTGGGGGACGGAGGTCAACCTCGCGTGGATGGTCCACCGGGAGGAACCGCGGCGGGAGCTCCTTCGGTACGCGATGCACTCGGGCCTCGTGGACTGGGCGAAGGCCCTCCGCGACGTCCGGTACGCGGCGAACCGGATGTGGGCCTCGTACGCGTTCTGCTACTGGCACGGGACCGCGATGATCCGCCGGCGGTACGAGCGGATGCGGGGCGACCCCGCGTTCTACGACGTCCTGTACTGGAAGCCCCACACGGTCCGGACCCTCGAGAAGGCGTTCCGGCGCCTCTGACGCCGCCCGTCGCGCGCGGGGACGGCCTCCGCTCCGCGTCCTCAATCGCCGCCGGCACGGGCGCGGGCCGCAGGGTCATCACGATCCCCGCGGAGAGGCACGCGATCCCCGCGAAGTCCGTGAAGGGGAGGACCCACGGGACCCCGAGCCGGGCGAGGATCCCGCCGAGGGCGGGGAGCGCCGCGCCGAGGGTGATGAGGACCGCGAACGCCTTGCGCGTCCGGACGATCGAGTACGCGGCCCCGCCGATGAACGCGATCCCTCCGGGGATGTTCACGAGGGGCGTCCACATGCGGACGCCCGCGGGCAGGGCCTGTCCCCCGATCGCGGCCTGGGCGAGGACGCCCTCGTCGACGGGGGCGAGGACCAGGAGGAGGCCGAAGGCCGCGGCGAATCCGATCACGTACGCCGCGAAGACCCGGAAGACCCTCCGGCGGCGGAGGACGAGGCCGAGGGTCCCCGCGCCGAGGAAGCCCGCGAGGAGGATCGCGGAGAAGTAGTACAGCTTGTACGAGGCCACGGACCATCCCGAGACGAAGGCGGTCCCCTGGCCGAAGGAGGAGGTGGCCCAGAGGGCCAAGCCGACGGACCAGAGGAGGTGGTGCGCCTTCCGCGTGACGAGGTATCGGGACAGCATGTACGCGGCGACGAGGGACGCCACGATCCCGACAACGAAGGACAGGACCGTCTCCACGAGGGCCATGGGTCGAAGGCATCCCGCGGACCCTCATGAAGGCTCCCGGACTCGGTTAGCCTAAAGGGACTTTAGCCTGAGGAGGATGAGGGTCGTCCCCGCACCCCATGGGGTCCCCCCTCAGGTTTATGTGGGCCGGCCGCGTGGAAGCCGTCGCCATGGCCGAGGGAAGCGAGGTCCGGAAGCTCGACGAGGTCCTCCCGAGCCGGGAGACGATCGAGGGGGCCGGGGTCCACCTGCGCCGGGCGTTCGGATACCATCAGGTCCCGCGCCTCGACCCGTATCTCCTCCTCGACGACTTCCGGAGCGAGAACCCCGCGGACTTCGTCGCCGGGTTCCCCTGGCACCCCCACCGCGGGATTGAGACGGTCACGTACATGCTCGACGGCTTCGTCGAGCACGAGGACAGCATCGGGAACCGCGGAGTCCTCGGGTCCGGGGACGTCCAGTGGATGACCTCGGGGAGCGGGATCATCCACCAGGAGATGCCGAAGCCGCGGGAGGATCGGATGGGAGGCCTCCAGCTGTGGGTGAACCTCCCGTCGTCCCACAAGATGATGGACCCGCGGTACCAGGAGATCAGGGACGCGAAGATCCCCCAGGTCGACGTCGCGAAAGGGGTGCGCGCGAAGGTCATCGCGGGCGAGGTCGCCGGCGTCCAGGGCCCCGTTCGGGACATCGTCGTGCAGCCGGAGTACCTCGACGTCAGCTTGGAGCCCCACACGACGCTCGAGCACGCGATCCCGCGCGGCCACACCGCGTTCGCGTACGTCCTCGAGGGCCGAGGGCGGTTCGACGCGGACTCCGGGGAGACGATCGACTCCGAGAACCTCGTCATCTTCGAGGACGGCGATCGGGTCCGGATGGAGGCCCACTCCGCGCCCCTGCGTTTCCTCCTCATCTCCGGCAAACCGATCCGGGAGCCCGTCGCCTGGTGGGGCCCCATCGTGATGAACTCCCGCCACGAGCTGGAGCATGCGATCGAGGAGTTCCAGACGGGGACGTTCATCAAGCACGGGAAGAGCCGCGGGATCCCGACCTGACCGGGCGTTCGTCTCCCGGGATCACGCGTGCGAGCCCGGACCGACGGCGGGCCAGAGCCCTCTTCGCATCGCGGCGAGCAGGAGGAGGAGCGCGACGGTGGGCAGGGAGCCCCGCACGAGGAGCCGTACGGTCCCGAGAGCCTGGCCCTCGGACGACCCGGCCGATGCGATGCGGATCGCGTCCCGGCTGGGCCCGGGCGGGGGCATTCGAACCCCTGCATCGTCGCGGTGTGGAAGACCCATCGGTCCCTGGCCCCGCGCGGACGCCCAGGGCAGGATTTGAACCTGCGAGGCCTTCCAGCCAGCGGTTTTCGAGACCGCCGCCATACCGGGCTTGGCGACCTGGGCAGCGGGGGCCGCTAATGAGGGCGCCCCGGATAAGAGTTCCGTCCTCGGACACCGGGGTGGGAACCCTTAATATGGAGCCGTCCGTAGCACGGGCCGATGCGCGTCCTCGTGGGCCTCGTGCCCGAGCGCACGGAGCGGGAGGTCGTCCTCCCCGACCGGGCCACGGGGCTCGAGCTGCTCCGCGTCCTGGGCCGCGCACCGGACGTCCACATCCTCACTCGCGGGGACACCCCCGTGCCCCTCGACACCCCGCTCGAGGATGGCGAACGCGTGCGCGTGATCTCCGTCGTCTCGGGAGGCCTCGCATGACGACGCTCGTCCTGATCCGCCATGGGGAAATCCAGCGGCCGACGGACACGTCGAACTTCGACCCGGCCCCGCTCACGGACCGCGGACGAAGCCAGGTCGAGGGGCTCGTCGACCATTGGCCCGCGGACCCGCCGAAGGTCCTCTACGCGAGCCCCCTCCTGCGCGCGATCCAGAGCGCCCAGGTCCTCGGAGACCGCTTCGGCCTCCCGACGATCATCAACCCCTGCCTCCGGGAGTGGGCCGCGGACGCCACGGGGATCCCGCAGCCGGAGTACGTGGCCCTGGAAGACCGCGCGTGGGCGGACCTTGCGTGGGTCCCGCCGAGCGGGGAGAGCCTCGCGGCCCTCGGGCCCCGGGCCCGGTCGTGCCTCGAGGCGATCGCCCAGGCCCACCCCGGGGAGACGGTCGCCGTCGTCGGCCACGGAACCCACTTCTCCGTCGTCACCGCGGAGCTCCGGGGCGTCCGGCCCACGGAGGAGTACAAGGCGTCCATCGGGTTCGCCCACGCCGCGATCCTCGCCTCGGGCTCGTCCCTCCGCCTCGTCCGGGACTTCGCGCGGTACGGTCCCGCGGTCTAGTCCAAACCTTTATCTCGGCCCCCCTTCTCAGCGGGCCGGATGGATTCCGACGCGGAGGAGATGCTCCAGGCCCTCGGGCTCCGGGGCGTCGACGACCTGTTCGCGGACATCCCCGCGTCGATCCGGACGGACGGACTCGCCCTTCCGCGGGGCCTCCCGGAGTCCGAGGTCGTCGCCCACCTCACATCGATCCTCGCCGCAAACCGGACGATGGCCGACATGCCGACGTTCCTCGGCGCGGGCCTCTACGACCACTTCGTGCCCGCCGCCGTCCGCGCGATCGCCTCCCGATCCGAGTTCTACACCGCCTACACCCCGTACCAAGCGGAGCTGAGCCAGGGGATCCTCCAGGCCCTCTGGGAGTACCAGAGCATGGTCTGCGAGCTCATGGGGATGGACGGCGCGAACACGTCCATGTACGACGGGTCGACGGCCCTCGGGGAGGCGGCCCTCATGGCCCGCCGGATCCACGGCGGGCGGGTGTTCCTTGTCCCGCGCGCCCTCCGGACGGACAAGAAGTCCGTCCTCGCGAACTACGCGATCGGCGCGGGCCTCGAGGTCCGGGAGGTCGATTACGACCGGTCCTCGGGGACCCTCGACCTCGGGAAGCTGCGCGCAGCCGTCGCGCGGGACGTCTGCGGGGTGTACGTGGAGAGCCCGAACCTCTTCGGACGGTTCGAGGAGGCCCTCGAGGACGTCCGCGCGGCGACGGACGCCATCCTCGTCGTCGGGGGGAACCCGATCGCCCAGGCCGTCGTGCGCCCGCCCGGCGACCTCGGGGCGGACATCGTCATCGGGGAGGGCCAGCCCCTCGGGTCCGCCGTCAACTTCGGAGGACCCCTCCTCGGGATCTTCGCCTGCCGCCAGGAGCACGTCCGGAAGATGCCCGGACGCGTGATCGGGCTCACGAAGGACGTGAAGGGCCATCGGGCCTTCTGCATGACCCTCCAGACGCGGGAGCAGCACATCCGCCGGGAGAAGGCGATGAGCAACATCTGCACGAACGAGTCCCTGCTCTCCGTGGCCGCGGCCGCATACATGGCCGTCCTCGGAGGGAACGGACTCCGGCGTCTCGCCGCGGAAAACATCCGCCGGGCGAGGGATCTCGCGGCCTCCATCGACGCGATCGACGGGTTCGAGGCCCCCGTCTTCCCCGGACCCCACTTCAACGAGTTCACGGTCCGCGCGCGCCGCGGCTACGTCGGCGTGCATGAACGGCTCCTCGAGCACGGCGTCCACGGCGGCCTGCCCCTCGCGAGCCAGCTCCCCGAGCTCGCGGACGTCGGCCTGTTCGCGACGACGGAGCGGCACGGCCCCGAGGACGCCCGGAGGCTCCTCGCGGCCCTGGAGGCCGCCGCATGAGCTTCCGCCAAGCCTACTACGACGAGCCCGTCCTCTTCGAGAAGCGGTCCGCGCCCTCGGAGGCCGTCGACCTCGAGGGCCTCGTGCCCCCTCGACTGCGGCGGGACCGGCTCGACCTCCCGAACCTCCCGGAGCACGACGTCGTGCGGCACTTCACCCGGCTCTCCCAGATGAACTTCGGGATCGACAGCGGCTTCTACCCGCTCGGCTCGTGCACGATGAAGTACAACCCGAAGTTCTCGGAGGAGATCGCGGCCCTCCCCGGCGCCACGCGGATCCACCCGGACCAGGACGAGAGGACCGTCCAGGGGGCCCTCCGGATCCTCTACGAGCTCCAGGAGGCCCTCGCGAGGATCGCCGGCATGGACGCGGTCACGCTGCAACCGGCGGCGGGGGCCCAGGGGGAGTTCACGGGGCTCCTCCTCGCGCGGGCATACCACCGGGACCGGGGCGAGGAGCGGGACCAGGTCCTCCTGCCCGACACGGCCCACGGGACGAACTTCGCGAGCGCGGGGATGCTCGGCTTCGAGATCGTCGAGCTGCCCTCGAAGGACGGCCGGGTGGACCTCAAGGCCCTCGAGTCCGCGGCGGGAGAGCGGACCCTCGCCCTCATGCTCACGAACCCGAACACCCTCGGGATCTTCGAGGACCACGTCAAGGAGGTCGCGGCGATCGTCCACCGGGCGGGAGGGCTCCTCTACTACGACGGCGCGAACTTCAACGCGATCCTCGGCAAGACGTCCCCTGGGCGGATGGACTTCGACATCGTCCACTTCAACCTCCACAAGACATTCTCGACACCCCACGGCGGCGGCGGTCCGGGCGCGGGGCCCGTCGGCGTGCGGAAGGCCCTGGAGCCCTTCCTGCCCGTCCCCGTGGTGGCGAAGGACGGCGGGCGGTACCTCCTCGATGCCGACCGTCCGAAGTCGATCGGGAAGGTCCGCGCCTGGCATGGGAACTTCGCGCTCCTCCTCCGCGCGTACGCGTACATCCTGCGGCACGGCTCCGACGGCCTCGAGGAGGTCTCCGAGCGGGCCGTCCTCAACGCGAACTACCTCCGGTCCCGGGTCCACGGGACCCTCGAGATCCCCTTCTCGGGCCTGCGGAAGCACGAGTTCGTCGCGAGCGGCGCGCCCCTCCTCGCCCGGGGGATCCGGACCGTGGACCTCGCGAAGCGCCTCATGGACTTCGGCTTCCACCCGCCCACCGTGTACTTCCCCCACCTCGTCCACGAGGCCCTCATGATCGAGCCGACGGAGTCCGAGACGAAGGAGACCCTGGACCGCTTCGCCGACGTCCTCGCGAAGATCGTCCGGGAGGACCCCGAGGTCCTCACGTCGGCCCCGCACGCGACGGCCGTGGCCCGCGTGGACGAGGTCCTCGCGGCCCGGGAGCCCGTCCTCAGCTGGCGGATGGCCCAGGCCCGGAAGCCGCCGTCCCTATAGCTCGAGATCGTCCCGCCCGAGGGCACTCAGGAGGATGTAGGCCCAGTCGAGCTTCCTCTGCTTCGCGGCCTTGTCCCCGTCCTTCGGGTTCGGGCGCTCGAAGTCGAAGCCGAGGAGGTGGATCGTCACTGCGCCGGCGTGGACCGCCAGGAACACCGCGCGGTCCCCGTCCGTGAAGCCGCCGAAGTTCTCGAGGCGCCCCGTGGGTCGGGACTGGGTCGTCGCGAGGGTCCTGCCGCGGAACCGGGCGGCCCATTTCCTCACGCTCGGACCGTTGTCGCCATGCGCGTGGACGACCGCGATCGTCCCCTCCGCGTTCGCGCGGACCTGGTCCTCCACGTCCCCGTCGAGGTCCGTGACGAGGACCGAGGGCCGCAGTCCGGCCGCCAAGGCGACAGACGTCGCCTCGTCCGCGGTCACGAGGACCCCGCGGGCCCGGGCCACCTCGCGCTCGAGGTCCGGCCCGTTCCCGAGGACCGTGACCTCCTTCCCGCCGAGGACGGCCCGCAAGGCGTCGGGCCCGACCCGCGTGCCGGCGAGGATCCCGTCGAGCTCGCGGGCGACGGCCTCGTCCTCCTCCCGGGAGAACCCGAAGTCCTCGAGGATCCTCCGGTAGAACGGCTCCCACGTCGGGTAGTCCATGGGGATCGCGGATCCTCAGTGCCGCCAGCTGTCCTCGGCGGCCTTCCCTTCCGGCGTGCGGTACGAGGCCCACGTCGCGATGACGAGGAACAGGGCGAGGCCGATGCTCAGGTAGATGAGGGGCTGGGCGGCGGCCGCCTCGAAGGCACCGAACAGGAGGCCGAGGGACTGGGTCGTCCCGAGGACGAGGAACCCCAGGGCCACGAAACTCCCCGCGACGGCGAGGACGTGCTTCGGCACCCGCCCGTGCTTGAAGTACGCGGTCGCGACCTTGCCGACCTCGAACAGGAGGGCCGCGAGGACGCACCACCACAGGGCCCCCACGACGAACCGGAGGAACTGGTCCGCGTACCCGCCCCGCGGATCCCGGGCGAAGTCCGCCCCGTTGAAGATCCCCAGGAGGACCAGGATGAGGGCGGTGATCGTGAAGAAGATGGAGACGTCCCCCGAGATGACCGTCGTCCGGATCCCGTCGTACGTCTGCCCGATCCGCGCGTACACGTCCCGCACGCTCGTGAGGGGGAGGGACACGAGGATGAGGTAGAGGCCCGCGAGGATGAGGACGAAGGCGGGGGCCATGTCCGGGCTCCAGAGGTAGATCGCCCCGAAGAGGAGGAGCACGAGGCCCAGGGGGATCATGAGCTTCCGGCGGATCTTCGGGTTCTTCATCTGCCGCCCGATCTGGAAGTACAGGGACTGGAGCTGGGCCGCCTGGCGCACGTAGACGCGGCGGACGTGGTCGACCTTGATCCTCGAGCCGAGGATGGGGGCGAAGGCCTCGGCCTCCGCGCCGTCCGACACGAGGAACGCCCGGTCCGGGCGGACCTCCTCGAGGACCCGGTCGAGCTGCTGGGTCAGGACGAGGTCCGAGGCGGATCCCACACGGACGTCCCCGCAGATTGTGGCGACCTCCGCGTCGACCCCCTGCTTCACGAGGTCGTCGTACGTGGAGATCGCGCTCAGGAGCGCGTTGACGTCGGAGTCTTCGGGGTCTGCGAGGCCGAGCTTGAGCGCCGCGGCGAGGTTGTCGTCCCGGCCGATGAGGGGACCCTTGATGCCCGTCTTGATCCCGATGTCGTCGTCCCGGTCCACGCACAGGACGAGGGTCTTCATCGATCTTCCCTACCTTTTCGAGGCTATATCAAACTTGCTTAGCGGTTCTGGATTGGCGACAGGTCGGCTATTCTCGTGGTCGCTGAATGCACCGACCTTCCCTTCAGGGGCGGCCGATGCGGCCGTGCCGCATACACTCGTCCAGTACTCGTGGCTCCGATAAGGGAAGATGCCAGTCAGGTACCATCCCGTCCGACTAGAGGTGTACTTAGCCGTCGTGAACAACGACATGCACAAAACACGAAAACCTGTCGGACTTTCCGCAGGAGAGTGCTCCCAGGAGCGGTCGACGAGCTCCGACCGGGTTTCCACGCCTCCTCCAAAACATGTACTACAATAACGCCACGCACAAGTAGTCCCGTTCAGCGTGGCGGATACGGCCGAATCGGTTGAGGGCGCCTTTTCCCCGGCGCCTTCGACCGTCCGGCTGGGAGTGGAGGGCATGACGAACGCAGAGCCCTGTTTGCCATCGCGGCCTTGCCGCGGGGAGGTCCGACGTGCAGGCCCGGGTGTCCGGGCCCCGCATCGAGAGTCGCGTCTGACCGCTGCGGTGATGCACGCGCAAGGAAGATCAGCTCTTCGAAGGGCTGCCACGCGGTGGCTCGCGATCGTCTGCGTCGTTGCGTTCCTGACGTCGTCGGCCGGGAGCGCCTTTGCTCAGCCCGCCTCTGACGTCGAGCTCAGCGTTGACGAAGGGATATCCGGCCAGGCCGTCCCGATCGACGAGCCGACGCAGGACCGGCTCCCGGATGGAAATCTTCCGAGTCAACCGGAGGGCGCTGTCCTGCCGCAGGGAATCGCCGAGAGTCGCTTCACCGGCCGAGGAATGACCACATCCCAGATTCCGTGGCCCGAGGCAGGGACGAGTTTCGCGGAGACCTCCGAGGCGTACGAATACCGGACGAAATGGGGGACGTACCGCTTCTCGAAGAAGCAGGCGTCTTCCATGGTCGTCTCCCTGCCCGATGGGACAGCAGTTGTACCGGCAAGTGGCTTTCTCGTCGCCGACTCCTCGTCCATGTGGTTCCCGGGATTCTCTAGGATCACCAACGCGACCGACCAGGCCCTTCAGGTCGAGTATGAACTCCTTCAAGAGGGCGTGCTCCGGGGAATCATGCTGACGAACGTCAGTTTCGTCGATGATCCGTCTCGTCCGCCGAAGCTGACAGCAGAGTTGCGTTTCCCCAAGGAACCTCCGTCGTCGGAGTTCAAGATTGTCTGGCTCGTGGTGTCTACCTTCCGGTATTATGAAACATCCAAGGACACGGTGACGGACCTCTCGGCGCTTGGATCTCTTGGGCCGCTTCCCTCCTCGAACCTGAGCGCCTCCGCGACGGACGCCACGCCATTGCAGGGGACCCGCAGGCTACTGCATCTCGACTGGTCCGATGCCGGCGGAGGAGAGCTCTGGGCCGGCGCCCTCGAATTCGGCTCAATCGCGGGAGAGGGCTTCATGGTCCGTTTCCAGGCCAATGCGACCGTGATCGA
>MGWD01000032.1:41547-44507 GCA_001800825.1 Euryarchaeota archaeon RBG_19FT_COMBO_69_17
ACGGCGACGGCCTACACGTCCCAGAAGAAGATGGTCACTCACGAGGGGTACACGTACGCATTCTGGTCCGATTGGGACGGGATCTACTACTCGAGCAGCCGGGAGGGCACCATTTGGTCCCCTCCGGAGTCCCTGGGGACCGGTGAGATCTATGACTTCGACGTCGACCGGCTCGGGGAGACCGTGGCCGTCCTGTGGACCTATGGCCTCGGCCCTTCCGGGTGGATTGAGAGCCGGAAGGGACGGCTCACGGCCGAGCGGATTTCCTGGTATCCTACCGTACGGATTGACCTCTGGATTAATCCCGATCAATCCGGGGGCGTGATGGCTCCCGTGACCCTCGCCGCGAGCACGGACGGTCGGTTCTGGAGCACGTACCTCGCGTGGAATGCGGCTGACGGGGAATATCAGCAGCGGTTCCTCTGGACGGAGGCCGAGGCCTCGGTGGACACGTGGGTGTTCGAGCCCCTCCTGACGACCCATTTGTCGGGATCCTCGGCGTACGGAGACGTGATCCTGCAGCTCTTGGCCCTGCCCGAGGGCCGGATGGTGTACCTCGAGGCGCCTAGGTCGTATTCGTCCATCTGGTGGCGTGCGTGGGAACCTTACATTCAATATGCGGGCGGCGGCTCCTGGGACATTGGCCTCCCCTCCGGCGTGCCCAAGTGGGACACGTTTTCCGCGACGTCGAAGCCCGACGGCAGCGTCCACATCGCCTACCTGAATGCGGCCGGGGAACTCGCGTATGCGAGGATCACTGAGACGCTCGAGCCGGACTACTTCATGACGGTCGTCCCGAACTACCTTCGCCCCGCATATCCCGCCATCTCCGTGGATGAGACGAGGCTGCTCCACATCCTGTACAAGGATCAGCGCGGCAGTGCCCACTTCATCTCCGGCGCGAGGGAGCGACCGAATCCCCCGAACACGAGCCCCGCGACCTGGGTGACCACGTCCCCCCTTGTGGATACGAATCATAATTGGAGGACCTGGGTCACCGTGCTTCCCCGGGCGGATTCCCTGATCCAGGTCATGTGGACGGAGAGAGAGGGATACGGGTACTCCGTCGTCTTCGGGGCCCTCCCCGTTCCGTTCGACGTCTCGGGCTCGACGGGGGATGCCTGGAACCGGCCCGGCCTCTCACCCTACCAACCCTTGGAGAGCCAAGGGGACGAGCACATCTCCCCCGGGACCGGAGGGGTCGTCGTCCGGCAGGTCGACGCGGTCCTAAAGGGCAGAGGCGGGCTCGAGCTTCCCATCGCGCGCGTATACGTGTCCCCCCGCCTGTTCACGGAGTCCAACTGGCCGTACTTCATCGAGCCGGTGACCTCGTTCCCCTGGGCGCGCCTCGACTACTGGGCGGAGGGCCCCTGGTCCCTCGATTTCCCCTGGATCGATCCCACGTACGTGCACCTGTGGGGCGGACAAAGTTACATCATCGAATGGGAGGGGAACCGCTTCGTCAACCGGAGGGGGGAGCGGTTCGAGCTTGAGCGGACCGTTACAGAGGGCGCCGCGGTCCTCGGGTACACCCTTTGGACGAAATCCGGCCTCCGATGGACGTTTGATGAGGATGGCAGTCCGACGCAGGTCGTCGACCTCTCGGGCAATGCGATGATCTTCACCTATGGCACGGTCGGTGGCTCCAAGGCGCTCCTGAGCGTGAGCGAGGATGCGGGTCGGTCCGTGGCGTTCGGGTATGGGGCGGGCCCCTACGCGCCAATCCTGACGAGCGTCACGACGCCCGCGGGGACAACGGGCTACGCATTCTCGATGTCCCTGGACGCCGTCACGGATCCGCTCGGGCGGGTGACTTCCTTCACGTACGACCAGGCGACGGGGTTCCTGCTCGCGACGATCTCGTATCCCACGGGGGCCTCCACGGAATACGTCTGGCAGCGCGTGGAGGTCGGGACGGAGTTCTACTCCTACCTCGTGACCCTGCGTGTCACTTGGGAAGGCCCCACCAGCCTGTCCCTCTCGTACACCCTCGTGGACGGCCGGATCGCCCGCACGGAGGAGACCGAGTCGGACGGCCAGGTGATTCGCGGATCGAAGAGCTACAACTTCGTCGGCCTCGGCGGGAGCATGCTCGTGTCGACGACCACGGGCTCCGGGACGAACGAGCGGGCCGTCGGGAAGGTGCGGACGTGGTTCGACGCAGACGGGAACCCGATCCGCGTGGAGCGGTTCGACGGAGAATCGGCCGAGCCTGGACTACGTCAGGAGGTCCGATACGACGACTGGGGCAACCCCCTCGCCTCGTGGGACTCCTCGGGGGCGAGGGCCTACGCGACCTTCGCCAACACGGAGACGAGCGATCGTCTCGGCTCCCCTGACGCCCTCGAACGAGTCGCGACTGGGAAGCTCTTCTACGACGGCTTCGAAACAGGCGTCGGGCCGGGATGGAGCCTTCAAGGCGCCGGCCTGAGCGACGAGGTCTTCGACCTCCGGCCTCCGTCCCTCCACTTGTCGATCGCTCCCGGCGGCACCGCCTTTGCCTCCCATGACATCTTGGAGACCTGGTCCTTCGTCTTCGAAGCGAAGCTGAAGTTCGGAGAGACGGCCACCCAGCACTACGTCCGATTGCGGAGCACCGGGGGTCTCCTGGTCGCGGAACTGAACTTCGCCAGCGATGGGTGGCTGTACTCGAACGAAGGGAGCTGGGAGTCCGTCCAGCAGTACGAGCCAGGCACGTGGTACTCCCTCGCGCTCGTGAGCGCGGGGACCCGGTACGCCATCTACCTGGATGCGAAGCAGGCGAAGGTCGCGTCCTTCGTCAACTACGAGCGCGTCGGCCGGTTCGAGTTCGAGGTGTCCGGAGGCTCGGGATCTGGCGAGCTGTGGATCCAGGACGTGAAGGTCAGCACCTTCCAGACGGTCGCCGTCTCGAACCTTCCCGCAGGCTACCGGGTCGAGCTGTATGACTACCTCGGCTACCGGGTCGACGCCGGGACGGC
>MGWD01000032.1:44527-48491 GCA_001800825.1 Euryarchaeota archaeon RBG_19FT_COMBO_69_17
CGACAGCCTTCACGGTGGCCCCGAATGGAACTACCGCATCTTCTCTCCGATGGGGGGGAGCTTCCTCGTGTACGATGCCCAGGACAACCTCGTCCTCGAGGACCTCCGCCGCGAGGTCTGGGGCGGGGACGAGTTCGAGTACCGCCCCGGCTTTGACGTGTCGGACGACATGTTCTACGCGAACCCGACGGAGTCCTTCCCGAAGGCCCACGACCGGCTCCTCGGATACGCCGCCGCGGACAACCAGAACTTGTCCCTCTTCTACAGCTTTGACACGCCCGCGCATCCGGGGAACGACTCGAGCGGGCTCGGCCGGTACGGGATCGCGGTCGGGACGACGCCTGGCAGTCCGCCCAGGAGCGACCCGGGCGACGCACGGGACTTCGAAGGCAGTTCGTACATCGGGGCGGGGGACGTCCTCGATCCGGGGGACGGAGACCTCTCCGTCGCCCTGTGGCTGAAGACGACGGCCACGACGGGAGACCGCTACATCGTGAGCAAGGAGCGCCGGACGGGCCCGTCGAGCCCGGGCTGGTACGTCGCCATGCACCTGACCGGGACCGTCGGGACGGTCTCCGCCCACCTCGGGGACGGAGCCGCCGGGGTGACCGTCACAGGCACGCGCCGGATCAACGACGGCGCGTGGCATCACGTGGCCGTCGTTTGGGATCGCACGTCCTCGGGCGAGGTCCGCATCTTCGTGGACGGCACGCTCGACGCGCCCGCGAGCATCGCGCCAGTGACCGGCTCCGTGGACAACCCCGAACGATTCTACGTCGGTGCGGAGGCTCAGCTCCAGACGTCCGCCTTCTGGATCGGCAGCCTCGACGAGGTGCGCGTCTATCCCGCGGCCTTGTCTCCCGCGAAGGTCGACCTGCTGTACCGGCTCGCGTCGAGCTTTCCCGTTCAGACGTACATCATGTACGACGAGACAGGCCGACCCATGGAACGGAAGACCCTCTCGACGGACCGCTGGGCCACCGGGGCCGCGACGTTCGACGGCTATGGGAACCCGACGTCCCTCGAGGACGCGACAGGCCACGTCCAGTCCATCGGCTATTCGTCGCTCTGGAACGCGGCGTACCCGAGCGCAATGCAGGAGTTCGTCGGAGGGCTGCTCCGCCTCGGCCGAGTCTCATTTGACTTCGACACGGGTCTGCCCACGAGTTCCGTCGATCCGCACGGAGCAATGACGAGGTACCGGTACGATCCCGTCGGGCGGCTCACGAATGTGAGCGAGAAGACCGACCCGCCGGCGAACGCGGTCCTCTGGTACGACATGGAGACGCCCACGACCGAGGTCCCCTCCCGGATGGAGGACCTGTCGGACCGGGCCCATGAGGGGACCGTCGTCGCGACCCGGCCGTCGGTCGGGCGGTACGGCGGGGCGAGGAGCTTCGACGGGGACGGGGACGCCATCCAGGCCTCCTTCCCCTGGGTCGCGGGAGGCGACATCTCGTGGACCGTGTCCATCTGGATGCGCTGGAGGGCCCAGCCGAGCCGCCAGTGGACGCTCTTCGCAGGCCAGCTCGTCGAGAACGGGGGCGTGCAGTTCTCGATCGACGCGACCGGCCGCGCCGAGTTCGGGTTCTACGGGGGCACTCGAAACGAGTTCAGCGTGGCGGCCTACGAAGGCACCTACGCGCACTACGTCACGAGATACGACGCTGGGTCAAGATCCCTCGTCTCGTGGGTGGACGGACGGGTTGTCGACTCCGACACAGCCACGGGGTCCCCGAGCCTCGCGACGGGACCCCTGACGATCGGGTCGAAGCGCGATCCGTCCGAGTCCGACTTCGAAGGGGATCTCGATGAACTCTGGATCTTCGACGCTGCGATCTCCGAGGCGGACGTCCAGAGGCTGCTCGATGGCAGCCTGGCCACTCGATCGTCGGCCAACACGTTCTATGACGACCCGAGGCGCGTGGTGACCCGTTACAGCGAGGGGTCCGTCGTCCGGACCCTCCATTTCGACATGGAGACCATGCTCGCGACGAGCTTGGAGGACCTCTCGGGCCAGGGGAACCACGGGACCCTCTCAGGGACGACGGATGCGCCAGGGAGGCTCGGGCGGGCGCGGAGCTTCAACGGGGGGACGGACGTCGTCATCGCGGGGCCCTCCGAGGCCCTGAATTCACAGGACTTCACGCTCGCGTTCTGGGTCAACCCGTCTCAGCTGAGGACCCAGGGCCTCGTGGACAAGACCAGCAGCGCGGACTCGTGGCGCGTGTTCATGGCCGATGGGACCGGGGCCGTCGAGTTCGACGCGCGGTCGGATGCCGTGAACCTCCGCTCGACGACCCCATTGTCCCCGGGGACGTGGTCCCACGTCGTCGTCACGTTCGATGGCACGATGGGGAGGATGTACATCAACGGCGTCGCGGAGCCCGGCACGGCCACGGGGGATTTCGGGAACACCTTCCCCTCCGCGATCCGGATCGGCGGGCTCCAGTCGAACGCCTTCGCGGGGCTCCTCGACGAGGTCCACCTGATCGACCGCGCCCTGTCCGCGTCGGAGGTCGAGCGGCTCTTCCGGGGGAACGAGGACGGGCGCTACGAGAAGGAGTACTACGACGGCCTGGGCCGCCTGGGGAAGCGGATCGAGAGGGACTTCTTCGGTCGCGCGGCCTCGTCCGAGACCTTCGTCTACGGGCATCGGAACCGGGTCGTCCAGTATTCGGACCCCCTCGGCCGAGCCTGGACATACGAATACGACTTCCTGGGCCGGCTCTTGCACGTGGAGAACCCGGATGGATCCACAAGGAGTTTCGCGTTCGACGACACGCTCCGCACGGTCACGACGGACGACGAGGCGGGTCGGCGGACCGTCACGTACAGCGACGTGCAGGGCAGGCCGGTGTTACTCGGGGAGTGGGATCCGGGGCGATCGGCGTACAACCTCACCGCGTTGTCGTACGACCTGGCGGGCAACCTCGCGGAGGTCGTCGACGCGGAGGGGAAGGTCACCCGGCACGACTACGACTTCTTCGGCCGGCCCATCCGGACGACGTATCCCGACGCGGCGTCGACGTTCGAGGCGTTCACGTACGACGATGCGGGGAACTTGGCGACGAAGAGGAAGCGGGACGGGAGCCTGATCTCGTACGCCTACTGGGAGGACAACCAGCTCAAGCGGATCACGTATCCCGGGGGATCCGTCGTGGACTACGAATACTACCCGAACGGCCGCCTGAGGGGGGCGGCCTCCGGGACCTCGGGGTCGGACCTCGCCTTCGAGTACGACAGCCGGGGACGGGTGACGTCCGAAAGCCTGTCGATCGACGGGTACACGCGCTCCCTGGGGTACGCGCATGACGACGCCGGCCTGCTCTCCTCCGTGGACTATGGCGATCGCACGATCGCGTTCGGACATGACGGCCTCGGGAGGACATCCCGGGTCCTCGGCCTCGCGGCCTTCCGGTACGACGTGGACCACAGCCTCCTCTCCGCGTCCTTTGGGAACGGCATGCTGACGACGTACGCGTACGACGCGGAGCGGGCCTGGCCGACCTCGATCCAGGCCGTCCAGCGTCCCCCGCCCATCGGCAACGGCGCCACGCTCCAGTGGACGAAGTCCTCGGCGTCCCCGACGGACCAGAACTATATGATGGCGGACGACCCTGAGGTTGCGAGCGACGGGGACGAGACGTACGTGACGTCGTCGACCGCGGGCAAGGTGGACCTCTACGCGATGGCGCCCTCGGTCCACGCGACGGAGGCGATCGCCTCCGTCGAGGTCCACATGGTCGCCCGGACGACGTCCTCGGGCCAGGCCGTGATGCGGATCCGGGTCGGCCCCCGGTCCAGCGACGGGGACGTGAAGATCCTGACGCCGGGCTACGCGGAGTACGCGACGGTATGGCCCACCGCGCCGGACGGGAACGCCTGGTCCTTCCGCTCCCTCTCGACCCTCCAGGCGGGCCCGAAGCTCGTCTCCGGGACGGCGCGGGTCAGCCGCGTCTGG
>MGWD01000032.1:48525-51451 GCA_001800825.1 Euryarchaeota archaeon RBG_19FT_COMBO_69_17
CAGCGGGGACGTCACGAGCCTCGCGACGACGCAGGCCCCGCACAGCTCTCGGTTCGAGACGTTCGCGTACGACGGCCAGGATCGCCTGATCGCCTACACGACGTCGGATTCGTGGTCGGAGGCCTACGAGTACGACGCCGCCGGGAATCGCCTCGTCCGCGAGGCAGGGTCTGCGACCCTCCCGTATGCGTACGCCGAGGACCACCGGCTGACGTCCTACGGCCAGGCCGCCCCCCTCGAGGAGGCGTTCGAGGGCGGCACCCCTATCGGCTGGACCCCCGCCTCGGGGACGTGGCAGGTCGAAACGGAGGCCGGAGGCAACACGGTGTACAGCGGCTCGGCCACGAAGTCGGGCACCTACGCCACGTGGTACGACGGCGGAATCTTCCGGGACTTCACGTACACGGCCCGGGTCCAGCTCGTGGGGAGCGCGACGACAGCCCAGCTCCGGCTCCGGTACGACGGGGCGAACTCCCTCATCGTGTCCCTCAGTTCGATGTGGCTCGACCTCTCAGGATGCGGGAACGCCTATCAAGTCGGCGTGAGCCCGGGGACCGCATGGCACACGCTCAAGGTCGTGGCGTCGGGGGCCACGATCGCCGTGTACTACGACGACGAGCCGACCCCGCGGATCCAGCGGAACTTCGGCGGATGCCTGGCGCGTGGGAAGGTCGGCCTCGCGGTCGCGAGCGGCCTCAAGCCCCACGCCCACTTCGACGACGTCCGGGTGAGCCTGCCGGCCGCCGTCCTCCAGTACGACGGGAACGGGAACCTCGTCCAACGGGACACGGGCACGTGGATCTGGACGTACGGGTACGACTACGAGGACCGGATCGTCGAGGTCCGCAGGGACGGCGTCGTCCAGGCGACGTACGCGTACGACGCCCTGGGCCGTCGCGTGAAGGCGGTCGCGTCCGGCGTGACGACGTACACGCTCCATTCGGGCCTCACCCCGATGATCGACTGGACGTCCGCGTCCCGGACGGACTACGTGTACGGCGGAGGCCTGAGGATCGCACAGATCGCGGGGGCGACGACGTCCTACGTCCACGCGGACGCCCTCGGATCCACGCGGCTCGTCACGGACGCCTACGCCGAGCGGGTCTTCGCCGCGGCGTACAATCCCTTCGGGGTGGAGTACGGCGGCGCGAGCCCGAATGCCTGGGGCCTCCGGTTCACCGGGGAGCGCCGGGACGCGGTCACGGGGCTCTACCACCTCGGGGTCCGGGACTACGACCCCGAGACGGGACGGTTCCTCCAACAGGACCCGATCCTGGGATCCCTCTCCCGCCCACAAACACTGAACCGCTACGCGTACGTGACGAACAACCCCCTCCGGTACGTCGACCCGACGGGGCTGAAGGGCGGATGCGCCTTCTGGGACGACGAGGCGTGCTGGGGCCAGTCCGAATGGACGTACCGCCTCGAATCGTCGTGGGACACGGACTGGCGGGCCTGGGGGGACCTCCTCTTCACGGCCGTGGGCTTCATTCCCTTGATCGGGGACGTCGCCTCCACGGCGTGGTTCCTCACGTGGGACCTCGTGGACTGCGCGACGTCGGGGTGCGACTGGGCGGCCATCGGCCTGGACCTCGCTGGCGTCACCCCGTTCGTCCCGAACCTGGGCGGCCTGGCGAGGACGGGCGGGAGGGCCCTCGGCGGCCTGCCGTTCCTCGGCCTCGTGACGAGGCACGGGGACGAGGCCGCGGACCTGGCGAGGGGGGCAGGGCGGGGGCGAGCAATAGACGACATGCCACTCCCGCGAGCGCTCCGCGGTGGACCGGAAAATGTGCACATCTATTTCGGGCTGCGTGACGGAAAGCGTGTCTACGTCGGCATAACGATTGATGTTGCGCGCCGACAAGGTCAGCATGGGGCCCGATTCGTTCTCGATCCGCTCCGTGCGGCTCCCGTGACAAAGGGTCAAGCGCGGTCAATCGAACAGGCACTAATAGTTCGCAATCCCGGGTTCGAGAACTTGATAAACAGCATCAGTCCGCGACAGCCTTGGTATAGCGAAGCCGTGGAGTGGGGCGAGGCGTGGCTGAAATCGTATGGGTGGTAGTGTTGGGGAGCGAAACCAACCTTCAGGTTCTTAAGCCATCACGAAAGAAGCCACGGCCGGGTGACATCTTCGTGATGCAGCTTCCCGACCGTCGATACATATTCGGCCGCGTAGTCCGCACCGACGCAGTAGTCGGCCCCATGAAGAATGTCGTAGTAATCTACATCTTCAGGTTTCATTCCAGGGACAGGGATTTGCCCGATCGGTCAGAGTTTCGCCCGAGCAATCTCCTGGTGCCGCCGGTGATGACGAACCTACTGCCGTGGAGTCGGGGCTACTTCGAGACAATTGCACATCTGTCTCTCGGAACAGATGAGATGCTGAGCCGGCATTGCTTCCGTTCTTGGGACGGAAAATACTATGACGAGTTCGGCATTGAGCTTCCAAGACCGATTCAACCCGTCGGTGATGCCGGGCTTCACAGCTACCGGACAATTGATGACCTCGTAAGCGATGCTTTGGGGCTCGAGCGCGCTCCTGAATAGACCATGCACGAAACATGGATAGACAGCTGGACCGGCCTAAACGGGGAGTCGTCACTTGATGGCCTCGGATGCATACAGAACGTCGCAACCACCGACGCGGACTGGCCCTCGTTCCAAGACCATGCATGTCTCGATCAGAGCTGGAGTTCTTCCTACGACTGCGGGTACCGCCCCATCGAAATAGCCGCTCATAGCGTCCGCGTGGCATTGTGTGACGATACCGTCGGCCAGCAGGCCAGCGCGAGGGAGGCAGGCAGGCCGACGTGCACGTTTTACCTCGACATCGCGCCGATGTACACGTTGGAGGCCGCGCCTGTCACGGGCTCCGTCTACGGCGGGAGCCTGTCGGTCGCCAAGGTATCCGGATCAACGGTCC
>MGWD01000032.1:51466-63777 GCA_001800825.1 Euryarchaeota archaeon RBG_19FT_COMBO_69_17
CCGTCCCGAACCGCGTCTTCGAGACCCACTACCGCCCCTTCGGCAAGGAGAACGGCACCATGGGGACGGACCCCGCCTTCCGGTTCACTGG
The DNA here is from genome assembly GCA_001800825.1 of Euryarchaeota archaeon RBG_19FT_COMBO_69_17. Classification (GTDB taxonomy): domain Archaea; phylum Thermoplasmatota; class Thermoplasmata; order RBG-16-68-12; family RBG-16-68-12; genus RBG-16-68-12. The sequence continues at coordinate 51,558 of MGWD01000032.1, forward strand.
GGAGACCCGGGACTCGGCGAGCGGCCTCTACTATCTCGCCCGCCGCCACTACGACCCCGAGACGGGCCGGTTCCTCCAGCAGGACCCGATCCTGGGATCCCTCTCCCGCCCACAAACACTGAACCGCTACGCGTACGTGACGAACAACCCCCTCCGGTACGTCGACCCGACGGGGCTCACGAAGGGATGCCCGCCCGAGCTCTCGTCGACGTGCGAGTACGAGCTCCTGCTCTCAGAATGGGACTGGAGGCCTGCCCCGGAATGGCTTCAGCCAGCGGCCTTCCTGGCGCTGGGAATCGTGGCGACAATCGCCACAGGCGGGACGGCCCTGCCGTGGATTCTCGCCTTCGGCCTCGCGGGCGGCCTCGCCGGCATGGGCGTGTACGCCGGGTACCAAGCGGCCACGGGAGGAGGGATCACCCTCGGCGGCCTCATCACGGCGTTCGACATCGGCTTCGCGGTCGGGGCCGTTTTCGGCGCGATCACACATAGCCTCGCGGAGGCGGGGTGGTTCGCGGCGCGTGAGGTTGCAGGCGTCACCACGAATCGCGCGCGGGGACTCGCGTTCGAAAAGTACGTTGCGGGGGCCTTTGGCGAAGTCCGCAACATCGGCCCGCGCCAGCTCCGCATCTTTGGATCGAAGGGAACATACATACCGGATTTCCTGAGCGGGGCCGAGGCTAAAGCTGTTCGCTACTTATCTAGGACCGAGCAGATTCAGATTGGAATCGAAAACGCGGTGCGCACCGGCAAACCCTTCAGAATCTATGTTCTCGACACCACCGAGTTGTCCAGGCCCATGACAAACCTTTGGCGCGCCACGGTCATCGACATCGTGAAGGTGCCATACTATGGCTGATACGGAAAGTTGGACAGAAGCGACTGTCTACTATGAAGACAAGATTGGCAGCAGGGAGACAGCGGCCGAGTTTCTCAGAGCCTTCGGCGAGCGGTTTCCGAATTACCATATCGACAAGATGGGACATTGGGAGCCTCTTACACAGCCCTATACGCTGGCGAGTGCAACCGATTTGTGGACCACATCGAGCGCACATTCGGACGATGTTTCGTATGGCCATCTTATTCTCCACGGCGAGAGCCCGCTGCCCTTCTACGTGTTCGTCAATTGGTACGGCCACGGTTCTGCCCAGATCTATTCGGACAACATCAGCATGCACGCGCTCAGAAGAAAAGGGACGGAAATCCTGAGTCCCGAGCGAGCGGTGGACATGTTCAAGTTTCTCCTCTCGTGGGACGCGCCGTACTATGGGACTGTCACAACATCGGAGGAATTGGAGGCCAAGGGCTGGCGGAGCGTAACCTTAGAAGACGGGCGTCGGAGCAAGGAGTCGATAGCTCTTTCGCCCAAGGAAGGTCTGATCGATCTGTTCTGGGCCAATTACTTCGGCGAACCATTCCTTCAGGCGTTCGGCAAAAAACGCGCAGAGCTGTCCTCCAGCGAGAACTGCCAAGCGGTGGCTAACGGCGTGATTGTGCATCTCACTAGGGCACATGCTTTGGCGTGGCAATCGGACGTCCGTTTCTGCGAGAAACTTCGTGAAGTAATCGGCAAGGATTTCTTCTTCGACAAGACAAAGGGGCTCAAACCCAGAAAGGGACCGATTTTCGAATGAGGAGAAATTCCTATGCTTTCCGGTCCCCACCGTCTGGACTGGAATGAACATGCACGCCTCTACGAGCCACCTGTAGAGCGAAGGATTCCCTGCTGGGTCTGCCCTGGATGTTCGTCCAAGACGGGTTTGTTGGACGTGCAGGTATCTATAGCCGAAGGCGGTCTGCGCAGCTACCTAGAAATTGACGAGTGGAACACTGCAGATCGTCTTGCCGTCGGCCTTGCCAGGCCGCGCTCCCGTGGATCCTCGACTTCGGCCTCGCGGGCGGCACCCTCTTCCCCGGCGGCTGCGCCGCCTACCAGTGGGCCCCAAGCGGAAGAATCACCGAGGAAGACCGGATCACGTGGCTCGACACCGGCTTCGCGGCCGCAGCATACCTACCGGCGAGGAGCCTCGGGCTAGGCTTGAACATCTCAATGGCCCTGGCCACGGCACTGGCGTCCTTGGTTCCCAAACACTCCTCTAATCGGACAGAGGTGCAGCCATAACTGTGCCCTTCCCTTGGCACTGGATCGATCGGAGGTTATTTGGCACAGCGAACAGGCGTTGTCTGGACGTCTCAATAGAGGCGCAGGCCCTCCTCGATCCGCCCGAGTTCAATCGGCGTCGTGGGCGCGCCGACGACGGCCCCCTTCGAGTTCGCGACCATGCACGCGCCGACCTGGGCCGCGCCGTAGTTCGCCGTCGTGATCATCGCGGGCACGGCGAGGGTCTTCTCGAGGACCTCGATCTCCCCTGGCCGGGTGTGGGGATGGCAGAGGACCCCGCGGTTCGTCGCGACGGCGACCGCCCCCACGGTGCGGATCCCCGCGACGGTCCCGCGCGCGACGGGCACTCCGAGGGTGTCGGAGATGAGGTTCACGGCGTCCTCGTCGTACCCCGGGTGCACGAGGGCACCGCGGTCGTTGCAGAGGACGTTGTTCCCCACCGCGCTGAGGCGGTGAGGCAGGGGGTACACCGCCTCCCCGATCGCCTCCATCTCGTCGGGCTCGATGAACGGCGTCGCGAGGACCCCGTTCGAGTTCATCGCGATGAGGCTGCCGATGACCGTGGACTTCATCACGCTCGTCGCGACGACGTCCGCAGACAGGGCCTCCCCCATCTGCCTCGCGACGGACTTCGGGAGGTTCCGGGGGACGAGGAGGACGCGGTCGTTCGCGGCGCTGAAAACCCCGATGTAGGGGTTCCCGGCGACCTCGAGCCGCTTCAGCAAGGAGGTCCCTCAGTCCTCCGGGAGGGAGACGACGGCCGAGCCATCCTCGAACTTGATGGCCTTCACGCGGATCCGCGGGGGAGGGTTCTCCCGGCCCCGGGCCCAGATCGCCTCGTTGAGCACGTCGTCGATGAAGATCCGGTCCGGCTTCATGTGCCGCTGGACGTGCTCCCGGATCGCCTTCACGGCCCGGTCCGCACGCTTCGTCCGCGGGGCCGTCTTCGCGGCCCGCAGGGGCACGACCAGGATCCGCTCCTCCTCCTGTTCCGCCATGGCCTCACATCTTGAGCTTGTTCCGTCGCCAGCTGCGCCGTTTCGGGTGCCGGACGAACGTCCGGTTCGTCCGCTGCATGACCCACGCGGGCACGCGCCGGTTCGACTTGACCTTCTTGAGGAGCCGGAGCTTCTTCGCGAAGGGTTTGTTCTTGGCCATCGTCAACGCCTCTCGATCTTGATCTCCCGCTTCTTCGGGATGACGCGTTCGAGGATCTGCCGGAGGGTCTCGTCGTCGATCATCCGCTGGACCCGCCCGCTCTGGGCGAGGGCGACGAGCTGCTGCTCCACGCTTTCCTTGAGCTCGGGGTACGCGAGCTCGATCCGCCCAAGGCGCTCCCGCGCTTCCGGGGTCAGGATTTGCCGCAGGATCGCCTGCCGCTGGGCCTGGACCTGCTCCCGGTACTGCTGCTGGGCGATCGCCTGGTCCTGTTGGGTCTGGAGATCCGCGAGCTTCCTCCGGCGGATCGCTTCGAGCTCGTCGTCTCCGGCCGCCATCCTCAGGCGCCTCCCATGTACTTCGTGAGCTCGGGGTTGCCCTTCGCGAGCTCCTTGAGGATCTCCGTCGCGAGGTGGTCGAGGACCTTGCGGCCCTGGGGCGTGATCACGCGGCCCTTCTTCTCGATCTTCGAGACGTACCCGAGGGACTCGAGCTGCTGCATGGCCTCCCGGGCGATGGAGCGCGAGCCGCGGACGGGATGGTACGGGGCGGACCCGTCGTCCCGGCGCCCGCCGAACTCGGCGGCGAGGTGGGTCGCCCCGACGGGGCCGTTCAGGTAGACCTTCCGGAGGACGGCCGCGAGCCGGCGGTACCACCAGTCCTTCTGGACGGGGGCCTTCTCGGTGTGAGCTCCCGTCCGGGCGAAGGCGGCCCACTCGGGCGGCTTGACCTTGCCCTCCTTCTCGAGCTGTTCCTTGAGCCTCTCGATCAGGATTCCCGGCGGCACGTCGTACACGGTCGTCATGGCGGACACTCGGATGAGGCGGCCTTCATAAATCGAGGTCGTATAAGAAGGCTTGCCTGCGCCCTGCCATCCCGCATGGAGGAATCGCCCCGCTCAGGGACGAAGGCGTCGGCGCGCCAGGGGCTTCCGAACCCTCCGCGGACGGACTGCCTGGCCCGGGAGAAGGTTGAGACGCATCTCGCGGGTGCGCTCGAAGCCCTCCTTCGAGTACAGCCTCTCGCCCGCGGTCGAGGCATGCAGGAGGACCATCCCGTACCCCCGTTCCCGCGACCACCGAATTGCCGCGCGCACGATCCGCGTGCCATGGCCTTCCCCGCGGTGGCCGGGCTCCGTGTACATCGACATGAGGTACGGGGCCACGGCCCCCGACCACATCGGGCGGGGCTGGGTCGGCAGGAGCCAGAGGCAGCCGCTCGCGAGGGCCTCGCCCGAGGCGGACTCCACGATGAACCCGACGAGGGTCCCTGACCGCAGCCGGGTCCGGGCCCACCGACGGTACGCGAGGTCCCCCGCCTCGAGCTGGGCCTCCGTGAGGCTCGCGATCTCCTCCCACATCCCGCGACGGTGTCGAACGAGGAGGTCCAGGTCTCCCAGGTTCGAGAATCGGAGGCGAGCGCGGGCCACGCGCGCGCGATTCCCACGCGGGCCAAATACCTTCGCGCCCCGGAACCTTCATCTATCCGCCCCGCCTGGAGCGCGCGGGAAGGGGCTCGCGTGCGGTACCTGATCGGAGTCACGGGCGCCTCGGGCGTCGCCTACGGCCACCGGCTCATCGAGGTCCTCGGGGACCGCGCCGACGTCATCCTGACGAGGGACGCGGAGGAGGTCATCCGGCTCGAGACGGATCTGAGCGCGGAGGCGTTCACCAAGGGGGCCCACGCCGTGTACCGCGGGGACGACCTCGCGGCCCCGCCCAGCTCGGGGAGCCACCGCTTCGAGGCCCTCATCGTCGTGCCGTGCAGCGGGACGACCCTCGCCAAGATCGCCGCGGGGATCGCGGACACCCTTGTGTCTCGGGCGGCCGCCGTGGCCCTCAAGGAGGGCCGGCGGATGGTCCTCGTCCCGCGGGAGACCCCCCTCAGCCCGATCGCCCTCGAGAACATGCTCAAGCTCTCTCGCCTCGGGGTCACAATCCTCCCCGCGACGCCCGGGTTCTACGGCCGGCCCACGAAGGTCCAGGACCTCGTGGACTTCGTCGTCGCCCGGATCCTCGACCACCTCGGCGTCGACCACGTCCTCGGGACGCGATGGGAGGGGCCGCCTCCCGGGTGAGTCAGAAGCGGGCCGCGAGGTCGAGGGTCTCGTCGAACTCCGCGGAAAGCCGCTTCGACTCGTCCGGCGTGAGGGCCCCCGGAGCCACCCGCCCGAGGACCGTGACCCCGTTCACGAAGGCCATGTCGTTCGCCTTCCGGATGAACCGGACGACGTCCCCCAGGGACGCGGTCGCGATGACCTCCTCGAGCCCGTCGTACACGAGGACCCCGCCGCGCCCCTTCTTGAGGAGGGGCAGGATCGCCCGGAGGGCCACGGGGTCCAGGCGCTTCGGGTCGAGCCCCTTCTCTGCGGTCGAGGACATCTGGAGGACGTCGACTCCCTTGAGCCCGAACTCGAGCCGCAGCCGGTCGGGGGATGACGGAGTGAGGACGAGGGCGGACTTCCCGCCCTTCGACAGGTCCCGGAGCCAGCCGAACGCGATCGCGGGGTTGCTCGCGACGAGGAGGTAGCCCTTCCCCTCGTCGAGATGCCGGAGCCGGCCCCCACAGGCCGTGCACGTGACGGTCCGCGGGTCGACCCCCTCGTCGACGGCCTGGACCTCCCCGCAGGACTCACACCGCATGGACACGGAGATCTTCTTGCGGACGACCTCGACCGCGATCGGCTTGCGGCAGTTCGAGCAGCGCATGAGCCCCGAGGCGCAGGCGAGATGGTACACGCTGCCGCATGTGCACCGGTACGCCCGGTCCGACGCGGGGATCTCCCGTAGGCAGTGGGTGCAGTGGGCGAGGGGTTCCGCGACGAGAGGAGCGACGGGGACCGAACCTCCCCCTGCGTGGGCCGCCGCGAGGTCCTCCGGGGTCGCGGGAGGCGGGGCCTCCTCGAGCTTTTGTTGGTAGTATGCGCGGCTCACGAGCCCGAGGCCCAAGGCGAGGGTGAGCGCGAGGAAGACGTACACGGGCCCGGAGACGAAGAGCCTCAGGCCGACGAAGTACAGGGCCGTCGGCACGAAGTAGAAGAGGACGAGGACGGCGATCGCGACCTTCCCGAGGGTGTGGAGCCAGGAGAGCTTGCGGACCGCGGGGCGGTACGGTCCCGGGTGGGCCTCCTTGTACCGGGCGTACGCGGCCTCCTGGGACCGGGAGATGAAGTAGGCCGCGGAGAGCATGATCACGAAGAGGATCTGCGGGTTCTCGATCCCGTTCAGGGCCTGGTATCGGACCGTGTCCGCGGGCGGGGCGTCCGCGTCCCAGGTCGCCGTGTACAGGAGGATCTCCCCACCCGGGGTGCGGACGAGCTGGAAGGCGCCCGCGCCGGCCTGGATGTCGGAGAAGCTCAGGAGCCCGATGACGTAGTGGGCGTCGGAGGCGTGGATCGTCCCTTCGAAGGTCGACGGTGCGTCGACCGCGAAGCCCCGCACGTAGAATCCGGGCGCGTCGTTCCCCGCCCCGTCCGACTCGAACACGAGGCGGAACCGGACCTCCTCTCCAACGTAGGCGGAGAGATCGAAGGAGAGGTTCACCCAGTCGTCGGAGGGCGTCGCCGGAAGGGCCGCGCGGCCCTGGTAGAGCAGGGGCGTCCAGTCTGCGAACGTCGGCCCCGTCGCGATCTCGAACCGGAGGGTGTCGTTCGCGTCGGCCCCATGGCCCGCGTAGGCGAAGGAGGCCGTGGCGTTCGAAGCGTATTTGAGGTCCATCGGGACGATGAACAGGGTCGGGTCGGAGTAGGTCCGGGTGATGGCGAGGGTGTCGTTGTCGTACCTGCCTGTCGCGTCATTCCCCGCCCACAGGGCGGGCAGCCCGCGGGCGGCCGTGACGACGTGCCACGGGGCTTCCGTCTGGAACGGCCGCGCCGGGTGTCCCGGGGTCGTGGCGTCGAGGTTTGGGGCCTGCTCCTGATGGAACCGGAAGACGGAGTGGAGGGCGTCCGCGTAGGCGCGGGTCGGGAGGGTCATGGGGACGTCGGGGTCCCTCGCGTAGCCGTTGAACAGGAACCGGATCTGGAGGTCCGAGGTCGTGTTCGCGTCCGACCCGAGCAGGCCCGATGTGCTCCGTTCGAGGCCGCCCTGGATGTCCTTCTCGAAGAGGTCGGCGCGGTCGAGCAGGAAATAGCCGATCCGGGTCCCCACCTCGTTCCGAGACTCACCTTCGAGTTCCGTCTCGAGGAACGACGTGTAGGCGAGGGCCTCGCCCGCGTCGATGCGTCCGTTCGGGATTGACGACGTGGCCGCCGAGTAGTATGGGAACCCATGGGGGATCTGCGGGTATCCGTCGAACAGGCCGAGGATCTTCATGCGAAGGAGGCGCGCCTGCTCCCCCGAGAGGGTCCAGGTCACGTGTCCGCCGCCCGCGAGCTCCAGGGTCCCGAAGAGCTCGTAATCCGTGGCGATCGCGAGGCTCCCGGATGGAGCTTGGGCCCAAGCGGCCGGGAACGCGCTCCCGAGCAGGACGCCCGCGGTGAGGAAAACGAGGAACGCATGGCGCAGGGAGCGCATCCGGCGAACGGAAGCGCCCCTTCTTGGATAAAGGTTCTGGCCACGGTGTCACATCGAGGAGACCGCGCGGTCGAACGGGCGTGCGCAACCGAGCCCGCCCGATGGAAAAGGGTTAAATGGCGAGGGCCCTGTAGCACGCGCCATGATGCCTCCCGAGGTCTCGAAGCTCCTGGAGAGCGGACTCGACCTCGAGAAGGAGTACGATACGGCGACGAAGACCCTCGAGTCGATCGGCCTGTCGAGCTACGAGGCGCGGGGGTACATCGCCCTCATCGCCCACGGATACGGGAGCGCGGAGACGATCGCGGAGACCGCGAAGATCCCGCGCACGTCCGCGTACAAGGTCCTCCAGAGCCTCTGCAACAAGGGATTCGCGATCTCGACCCGCGGGCGGCCGACGATCTTCAAGCCCGAGTCGCCCGCGAAGGTCAAGGAACGGGTCGTGGACCACCTCGAGGACACGTTCGCGAAGCTCGACCTGCTCCACGAGGTCCTGCGGAACAAGGGGGAGCCCCAGCTCGTCTACACAATCATGACGAAGCCCCGCGTGCTGGAGAAGATCGGGGAGCTCATGGACAAGGCCGCGGAGACGGTCATCGTCTCCACCCCGACCTTCTCGGAGATCCGGGAGACCCTCGGGAAGAAGTTCGAACACGCGATCCGGCGGGGGATCCGGGTGACCGTGATCACGGAGCCCGGGCAGAAGATTCCCGAGGGGGCGACGACCGTCTACCGGAAGGGTCTCATCGCGACGGACGTCATCGTGGATGGCTCGAGCGCCCTCATTGCGGCGCCGGACCTGACCGCATGCGGGTACACGGACAACGCGTCCCTGTCGAAGCACCTCGAGAACTTCCTCGAGATCATCATGAACCTGAAGGAATGAGGTCGTCCATGGCGGCGGCATCGGACTCCTTCGACGTCGTCGTCGTGGGCGCGGGCCCCGCGGGCGGCTTCGCCGCAGGGCGGATCGCGAAGGCGGGGTGGCGGGTCGCCCTCCTCGAGGAGCACCGGGAGATCGGGGAGCCCGTCCAGTGCGGGGGCCTCGTGACGCCCCGCGTGTTCGACTACGTGTCCTGCAAGGAGACGATCCTCGGGAAGGTCCGGGGGGCCGAGATCTTCTCGCCGAAGGGCCGGGCGATCCGCATCGACGGACAGGAGACGAAGGCCGTCGTCGTGGACCGGGCCATGTTCGACCGGGCCATCGTGACGGACGCCATCCGGGCCGGGGCGGAGACGTTCCTCGGGACCCAGGCCCAGGAGGCGACCCGTGTGGGCGGGCAGGTGGAGGTCCTCGCGATCCGGGACGGGGAGCCCTTCCGCCTCCGGACACGGCTTCTCCTCGGCTGCGACGGGGTCCGGTCCAACGTCGCGAAGTGGTTCGGGATCCTCAAGCCGAAGAAGATCCTCCCGGGGTTCGAGATCGAGATGACGGGGGTCGAGAGCGACCCCGACTTCGTCCAGCTGTTCGTCGGGAACCGGTTCGCCCCCGGGTTCTTCGGGTGGATCATCCCGAGCGGGGACACGGCCCGAGTCGGCCTCTGCGTGGGTTCTGGGAACGCCCATGCGTTCCTGAGGACGATGCTCGAGGAGCCCCACGTGATGCCGTTCGTCCGGGGAGCCCAGCCCATCGTGTACATCGCGGGCGGGATCCCCCTCGGATTCCCCCGCCGGAGTCACGCGGACAACGTGATGGTCGTCGGGGATGCCGCGTGCCAGGCGAAGGCCACGAGCGGAGGCGGGATCTTCACGGGCCTCCACTGCGCGGACCTCGCCGCGAGGACGGCCGTCCAGGCCCTCGAGGCGGGCGACGTGAGCGCGAAGTTCCTCCACCGCTACCACAAGGCCTGGACGAAGTCCATCGGCAAGGAGCTCCGGAAGGACCTCGCAATCCACGAGAGCTTCGCGCGGTTGTCGGACGACCAACTCGAGGAGCTGTTCGACCTTCTCGGCCAGCCGGAGATCCTCAACCTGATCGAGCGGAAGGGGGACATCGACTTCCCCTCGAAGGTCGGATGGGCCATCCTCAGGAAGGAACCACGGCTCCTGAAGTACACCGGGAAGGCCCTCCGTGCAATGATCGCGAAGACGGTCGGGATCTAGATGCCGTACCACTGCCCTTCCATGGGCAGGAGGACCTCGCGGCCCTCGAGGGCGTCCTTGAGGATCTCGCGGTTCTCCCCGTGCATGAGGACGACGCGCTGGGGGTCGCACTCCTCGATGAACCGCACGAGGTCGTCGTGGCCCGCGTGGGCGGAGAAGTCGAACTTCTGCCACTCGCACTTCACGTCGACGGTGACCCCGTACAGGTCGATCGTCCCATGCTCCACGAGCTGCCGCCCGTTCGTGCCCTCGACCTGGTATCCCGTGAGGAGGATCGCGCTCCGCGGGTCCTCCCGCACGTGCTCGATGTACCGCAGGACGGGCCCGCCGTCGAGCATGCCGCTCGTCGTCACGATGACCTCCCCCTGGAGGGCGAGGCGTCGCCCCTGGGAACTGTGGACGACCTTGACCCGGCGCATCGCGGCCCGGAGCTTCTTCACGCTCCGCACGTACTCCGGGTGCTCGACGTAGATCGAGTTGACCTTCTTCCCCATCCCGTCGAGCCAGACCTCATGGCGGGCCTTCAGGAGGGTGAGGAGGATGTCCTGGGTCCGGCCCACCGCGAACGAGGGCACGAGGGCGATCCCCCCGCGCTCGATGATCTGGTCGATCTTCCGGAGGAATGCGAGCTCCGACTTCAGGCGTTCGGGATGTTGGCGTCCTGCGTACGTGGACTCGATCACGAGGGTGTCGCAGGCGATGGGCTTCGCGCCCCAGACGAGGTCCGTCGTGAGGGTGTGGAGGTCACCCGTGAACAGGACCGTCTCCCGCCCGTTGACCTCGTACATCGTCGCCCCGGGGATGTGCCCCGCGGGGTGGGCCGTGACCTCGAGGTCCCCCATGGGCACGTTGTCTCGGAAGTCGACCGTCCGGAAGCGCCGGCGGGCCGTCCTCAGGTCCGAGTCGTCGAAGGGAGCGTCGAAGCCCTCCGCGTCCGCGATCTTGAGGCTGTCCGCGAGGAGGAGGTCCGCGACGTCCGCCGTGGGCGGCGTCATCACGACGTCGACGTCCTGGCGGCGGGTGACCCAGGGGATCATCCCGCTGTGGTCGAGGTGGGCGTGGCTCACGAACATCGCGTCCACGGGGGGCGCGGGGAGCGGATAGATGGGCGGATCCCGGGGGAGGATCCCGTAGTCGAGGAGGAGGCTCGTGGGCCCGTCCTTGAGAATCATACCCAGGCGGCCCACCTCGGAGGCGCCCCCAAGGAAGTGGATATCCATGGAGTCGGCCCCGAACCTCCGGGTCCCTATAAGGCTTTGGCGCGGGGGCCGAGGAAGATCCGCTGGCAGCGGATTGCGCGCCCCATCCGCCTCCGGCCGAGGAGGAGCATCGCGGCCTCGAGGAGCCGGTCGTTCCCGAAGAACCGGTCCGCGAGGGCCTTGATCCGCACCCCCTCCGCGAGGGGGCCGCCGACGGCCGCGCGCCACCGGCGCTCGTACTCGACGAGGGGCGTCCCGGAGAGGACGTGGTCCGCGGAGACGTCCCCCGCGATCCGCCCGCAGATCATGGATACGTTGATCCCGCCCCCGTTCGTCGCCATGACGTGGCCGGCCGCGTCCCCGACGAGGAGGACGTTGCCCTTGACGGTCCGGTCCACGGGGCCCATCACGGGGACGTACCCGCCCGTGGCCTTCCCCGCCTCGAACTTCCGCTCCCGGACGAACCTGTCGTAGAGGGATCGCAAGTTCCCGCGAAAGTGCTGCCACGTGCCGAGCCCGACGTTCGCGCAATCGCCCTTCGGGATGATCCACGCGTACCCTCCGGGGGCGAGGTTTCCGAAGAACATGTCCGTCTCATCTCCGAACGTCCCGTGGGCCGTCGCGCTCATCGCGGGGGCCGACACGGGCCATTGGAGGCCGACGGAACGGGCCGTCGTCGATCGCGGGCCGTCCGCCCCGATGACGACCTTCCCCTCGAACGTCCCGTGGTTCGTGACGACCTCCTTGCCCCGGACCCGGGTCACGGCCGTCTCCGTCATGAGGTCGGCGCCTTCGTCGACCGCCTGGCGGGCGATTCCCTGGTCCATCCTGTCCCGGGCGACCGTGAACCCGCGGAACGGGATGTCATAGTGGCGGCCCCGGGGCGTCCATATCCGGATCACCGGAGTGTCGATCTGCCGCACACGATAGGGGGCCTCCATGAGGTCCTCGAGGTCCGTGAGGGTCGGGAAGATCGTCCGGACCTCCTCGTTCGCGGCGACGTACTCCCCGCACTGCACGGGGACGCCGATCTCCTTCCGCTTGTCGAGCAGGAGGACCCTGAGGCCCCGCCGGGCCGCGTACCGGGCGGCCGTCCCGCCCGCAGGTCCGGAGCCGACGACCAC
>MGWD01000032.1:63797-64038 GCA_001800825.1 Euryarchaeota archaeon RBG_19FT_COMBO_69_17
CACCCTGTCCCTTAGACGTCGCGCGTGAGGACGTAGTCCACGAGCCGGAGGAGGTTCCCCTTCGCCTCCGTGTCGGGGAGCTCGTCGAGGGCTTTCTTAGCCAGGGACCCGAAGGACCGCGCGTCGACCCGTGCCTTCTCCACCGCGCCCGACTCTTGGATCATCCCGAGGGCCTGGCGGATCTCCGTCTCGTCCTTCCGGCGCTTGCGGATGATCCGCGTGAGCTCCGCGTGATCAATCG
>MGWD01000032.1:64175-92703 GCA_001800825.1 Euryarchaeota archaeon RBG_19FT_COMBO_69_17
CGAGCTCGAGGCGCGCCCCCGCGAGGAGGCCGGCGATCTTCGCGCCGGCCATGATCGGGAGGGCCGTCTTCCGGCGGATGATGTCGAGGTATTCGTCCCGGTCCACGTCGACGTCGTACGCGTGGCGCTTCTGGCGGATCTCCCCCTCCGCGAGGGCCGCGCACGCGTTCGCCGTGAGCTCGACGATCTCCGCGTCGAACTTCCCGCCGATGCCGAACGCCTTGACGAAGAGGAAGTCGCCTGTCACGAGGGCGTTCTGCAGCCCGAACTTCTTGTACGCCGCGACCCGCCCCCGGCGCGTCTCCCCTCCGTCGTTGATGTCGTCGTGGATGAGCGTCGCGCTGTGGATGAGCTCGAGGGCCGTCGCGAGGTCGACGGCCTGGCGGACGTCCTTTCCCCCGAGGGCCTGGAACGAGAGGAGGGTCACGAGGGGCCGGATTCGCTTCCCGCCCGAGCCGATGACGTAGGACGCGATGTCCGTGAGGAGGGACTCGTCGGAGACGATGCTCTCGCGGATCTTCCGTTCCACGAGGGCGAGTTCTTCTCCCACCCCGAAGTCCAGGGACGTCGTCATCCGGAGGGCCTTCGAGCGGTCCTATGGTCCGGGGTTATTTAACCATTTCTTCGGGAGAGCGTACATACCCGGGCCGCACGACAGGAGGCGCGTCCCCGTTCGACGGGCGGCACGGCTACGACCCCTTCGCGGGCTCCACGGCCTCGGCGATCCCATTCGCCGCCATGTTCCCATTTGCGGCGACCGCCTTGATCGCGGGCGCGACGGCCTCGAGGAACGTGTGGATCATGTCGTCCCGGTTCCCGATCCAGTCCGCCATCATGACGACGGGCATCATGATCGTGATGAACGGGTAGTACGACGTGTCGTCCCGAATGTCCTTCGAGACGAGCTCGAGGCCGCGCCCGGTGAGCCAGGCGATCCTCCGGAGGTGGGCGTCGTAGTCGCTGATCGTGAGGTGGGGGTTGAAGCCGTGGAGGGACGTCAGGCTCCCGAGGTCCTTCCCCCGCATCGCGATGAGGGACAGGTTCGCGATCCCGTTCCGGAGGTCCTGGTACACACTGACGACGTGGTCCATGAGGATGATCGCGGTGTCGTAGTAGTACCAGCCCGCGAGGAAGTTCCGCATCTCCCGCAGGTCGAAGTACGGGTCCGTGAAGGCCATGTCGATGAAGTTGTAGCGGGTCGTCCCGCTCACGTGGGAGCCGAGCTTCTCCCACCACGTGAAGTCCTCGTAGGGCGCGTAGAAGGCCCCCGAGATCCTCTCCATCTTCGAGATGCTGAAGGTCGGCTCCTTCTGGAACATCGTCAGGGCCTGGCCGAGGGCGACCCGCTCGTCGAGGACCTCCATCTGGTAGAAGTACTCCGCCCCGTGGGGCGAGTTGTTCCAGAGGACGTTGAAGCCCTTCGTGATGCTGTTGATGAGGTCGAACAGGGGGACCTGCTCCGACTTCAACATCGCGACGAGCCGCTTCGTGAAGTTCGTGGAGTCGAAGTCCGGGTCGATCATCGAACTCAGGACGACGTGGTGGAGGTCCTTCGCCTCCAGGTACGAGTACGCGCCCTTGTCGATGAGGTCGTCGAGGATCCCGATCTGACACTTGTGGAGGATCTTCGCGGTCATCGCCTTCTGCAGGTTCTCCGGCGTCATGAAGGGGCCGTACTGCTCCGTCATCATCGTGGCCCCCGCGGCGAACCGCAAGGTCTGAAGGTAGTTCCACGTCTCGCCTTGGTCCTCCCAGAACGCCCCGGGAGGGATGTTCGGCGGGCGGAGAGGGATGCTCCCCGTGTACGTCCCGTCCTTCAGGATCTTGAGCATCTCGTGGATGTTCGAAATGTGGTCCTTCAGGGTGTTCTTGTCGAACCCGAACTGGTGGTAGTCGAACAGGCCCTCCGCGTAGCCGCCCAGGCGGAGGACCGTGCGCGACAGGAGATCGAGATCCTCGCGGTTGATCCCCCAACCTTTCCACGACTGGACGACCACGAACGATACCGCGGATGTCGTTGGAGGGAGGCCTTATGAAGGACCCATCGCTCGTTCTTCGTTTTGATTCTCAAGTCCGGGAACGAGGGGGCCCTCGGGACGCAATCAAAGCCGATAACAGGGCGGGACCGATTAAATAGGCCGCGGGCCCAACGCGCTCCTCGAATTCGGCCCCGGGTGATGCGTCCTGGCTGACAGCGTGAGCATTGTCGCATACCTGAGCGCGGCGAGCGCCCTCTTCCTCTCGTTCCTGATCATCGTCGCGATCGTCCGGCAGAAGACCCACAAGGTGTTCCAGAAGCACGTCTTGCTGTCCGCGACGATCCTCCTCACGTGCGCGACGATCTCGAACGTGCTCATCAACATCTACGTCACCCAGCCGGGCCAGAGCGACCAGACCGCCCTCGAGTCGGGGATCGTCCTCACGAAGAAGGTCCAGGCGACCTTCGACTACCTGTTTAGCATCACGATCGGGGCGTTCATCGTCGTCGCGACGACCCCTGCGGTCAGCACCCGGAAGGACTTCTTCGCGTACATGACGAACGAGTTCCCGAACTCCTACGTGTTCTACGTCTTCATCATGGTTCTGACCATGGCGACCATCGTGATCTCTCCCGTCACGGTGACGTCGACGGCCCCCGTCACGATCAGTTTCGAGCCGTACTTCCTCTTCATCAACGGGTTCGCCGTCGGGACCCTCATGCTCTACGCCCCGTTCCGGTTCGTCAGCCACATGCGGAGGACGAACCCGGGGGCCGACGTGAGGCGGGACGCGTACCTCATCATCCTCGGGATCACGGGCTTTGCGGTCGGGGAGTTCCTCCTCGAGATCCTCCTCCCGAACTACGGGGTCGACCTGCGGGCGCCAGGATTCATCGTGGAGATGGCCCTCATCGGGCTCATCGCGTTCGCGATCCGCGAGAAGTCGTTCCTCCAGGAGCTCATCGTCCCGGAGGCGGAGGCCCACCTCCAGACCACGCCGACATACGACCTCGAGCGCGGGTTCGCGTACGCGGTCCTCGAGCGGGACGGCACGGAGTCCTTCGAGATCTTCAAGGATCTCGTGACACACGGCGCCCAGGGGCTGTGCATCACCCGCCGGTCGCCCAAGACCGTGATGAGGGACTACGGGCTCGAACGGACGCCGATCCTCTGGCTGAGCCGGGTCGCCTCGGAGAAGAACGCGGTCCGCCCCTCGCCCCCCGAGAACGTCGCGATGGCGATCGAGCACTTCGTCGACATCGGGCAGAAGGGGGTCGTGCTCCTCGACGGGGTCGAGTACCTCATCGCCCACAACGATTTCACCTCCGTCCTCGCCCTCCTCCACGACGTGAATGAGAAGATCTCCCTCCAGGACGCGATTCTCCTCATGCCGATGGACCCCGCGACGTTCAACGAGCGGGAGTTCGCTCTCATCCGGAGGGAGGTCCGCCTCCTCGGCCCGCTCGCGATGGAGTACGCGGAGCCTCCGCGGACCTCGGCGAGGGCTCCTGCGAAGGCGGTTCATTAGTCCCGCGCGAAACCTTTTATCGAGCGACCGGCCTGGAATCCCCATGGTCGACCCCGAACTCGAGGCGATCCGCGCCCGGAAGCTCCAGCAGCTCCTCGAGGCGAGAGCGGGCCCGAGTCCCGGCCTTCCGGGCTCAGGCGGCAAGCCCGTCCTGATCACGGACGGCACGTTCGACACGGAGGTCCGGAAGCCCGGGCTCCTCCTCGTCGACTTCTGGGCCGCCTGGTGCGGCCCCTGCCTTCGCGTGGCGCCGATCCTCGAGCAGATGGCCATGGACCTCGCGGGGACCCTGCGGATCGGCAAGCTGAACGTGGACGAGAACCCGCGGACCGCAGAGCGGTTCCAGGTCATGTCGATCCCTACGATGCTCCTCTTCAAGGACGGGAAGCTCGTGGATGGGATCGTCGGGGCCCTTCCGAGGGCCCAGATCGAGGCCGTCGTCCGGAAGTGGACGTGATCAGGCCCGCGGGCCCGTCGGCCTCGGCGCGGGCTCCCGGAGCTGCGCCTTGAGGGCTGCCACGACGCCGCGGAACGCCTTCGAGGCCTCGGAGTCAGGATGCTCGAGGACGAACGGCCTCCCGGCGTCCCCGCCGACGACGATCCGCGGGTCGAGGGGGATCCGCCCGAGGAACGGGATTCCGAGCTCCTTCGCGACGGCCTCCGCGCCGCCGGACTTGAAGACGTCGATCGTCGTTCCGCAGTGGGGACAGACGAGCCCGCTCATGTTCTCCACGATCCCGAGGATCCGGAGGTTGACGGCCTTCGCGAAGCTGATCGACTTCCGCACGTCGAGGAGGGCGATCTCCTGGGGCGTCGCCACGACCACAGCGCCGTCGGCATCGGGGATGTCCTGGGCGATGCTGAGGGGCTCGTCGCTCGTGCCCGGAGGCAGGTCGACGACGAGGTAGTCCAGGTCCCCCCACTCGACGTCGGAGAGCATCTGCTTGATCGCCTTGATCTTGAGCGGCCCTCGCC
Source organism: Euryarchaeota archaeon RBG_19FT_COMBO_69_17 (assembly GCA_001800825.1). GTDB lineage: Archaea > Thermoplasmatota > Thermoplasmata > RBG-16-68-12 > RBG-16-68-12 > RBG-16-68-12. The sequence goes on from MGWD01000032.1 coordinate 68,658, forward strand.
ACACGACGGCCGTGTCGCGGGCGATGAGCTGGGCCATGGAAATGACCTTGACCCCCGCAGGACCCGTCGTCGGCTCCATCCCCGTCTCCGTGGGTTTGACCTCCGCGTCCTCGAGGCCCATGAGCTTCGGGATGTCGGGGCCCGTGACGTCCGCGTCGACGAGGCCGACGCGGCCCTCCTCGGCGAGCACGCACGCGAGGTTCGCGGCGACGGACGACTTCCCGACCCCGCCCTTCCCCGACATGACGACGAGCTTGTGCTTGATCCTCGACATGCGCTGGGCCATCTTCATCCGCTCTCGCATGGCGGCCATGATGTGGGGCGGGATTTGGGCGGTCTCGATCTCCTCGGCCACGCGCACACCTCTCGGGGCGGCCCGTCAGGCGAGGCGTCGTATTAAAGGATAGGGGATTCGAGGGCGGGACTCCCGCCGATGGGATCCGGGGCCACAGGTTCCCCTGCGACGCGTGCCCTGAAGGCGGCCGAGGGGGACCAATGACGGGCTCCATGGGTAACGTGCAAACATTTAAACTCCCTAGGAAACTCTCGCAGGGCCATCGTTTCTGGTGATCCTACATGCCGGGGAAGAAGGGCGGCGCCAGGCGCGCGTTCAAAGTCCCGACGCCGCAAGAGGTGGAGGCGAACCTGAAGCGGGCGAACCTCCCCAAGGAGACGTCCGCGAAGTACCATCCGTTCTACCAGGGGAAGATCGAGGTCGTTCCCCGCGTCCCCGTCCGGAGCCTCGACGACTTCGCGATCTGGTACACCCCGGGGGTCGCCCAGCCGTGCCTCGAGATCAAGGCCGACCCTTCGAAGGTGTGGAGCCTCACAAACAAGTGGAACCAGGTCGCCGTCGTGACGGACGGCACGCGAGTCCTCGGGCTAGGGGACATCGGACCCGAGGCGGGCCTGCCCGTCATGGAGGGGAAGGCCCTCCTGTTCAAGTATCTCGGCGGCGTCGACTCCTTCCCGATCCCCCTCGCGACGAAGGACCCGGAGAAGATCATCGAGACCGTGAAGCTCATCACGCCCGCCTTCGGGGGCATCAACCTCGAGGACATCTCCCAGCCCAAGTGCTTCTACATCCTCAGCCGCCTGCGGAAGGAGTGTGACATCGCCGTGTGGCACGACGACCAGCAGGGGACCGCGACGATCAACCTCGCGGGCGTGATCAACGCGCTCAAGGTCGTCGGGAAGAAGATCCAGGACGTCACGATCACCCTCGTCGGCGCGGGTGCGTCTGGGATCCGGACCGCGAAGATCCTCATTGCCGCGGGCGCGAGGGCGTCGAACCTGATCCTTGTGGACTCGAAGGGGATCATCTGCCCCCACCGCTCGGACCTCGAGGCCGTCCGCGCCGACTACCCGGAGAAGTGGGAGCTCGCGGGGACCTCGAACAAGGAAGACCGCCACGGCGGGATCCCCGAGGCGATGAAGGGGGCCGACGTCGTGATCAGCGCCTCGAAGCCCGGTCCTGGAATCTTGAAGAAGGAGTGGGTCGCGGAGATGGCCGACGACTCAATCCTGTTCGTGATCGCGAACCCCGTGCCCGAGATCTGGCCCTGGGAGGCCCTCGAGGCGGGCGCCCGGGTCGTCGCCACGGGCCGCTCCGACTTCCCGAACCAGGTCAACAACAGCCTCGGCTTCCCGGGGATCTTCCGAGGGACCCTCGACGTGCGCGCGCGGACGATCACGGACGAGATGTGCATCGCCGCGGCGACGGAGCTCGCGAAGGTCCAGGAGGAGGCGGGCCTCGACGAAGACCACATCGTCCCGACGATGGACAACGTCGACGTGTTCGTCCGGGAGGCGGTCGCCGTCGCGATGAAGGCGATGGAGCAGGGCCTCGCTCGCGTCAAGCGGTCCCGCCAGGACCTGTCCGAGAACGCAGGCGCCCTCATCCGGCGGTCCCACGACGAGACGAAGTTCCTCATGCAGGACGGGTTCATCCGGCCGCCGCCCCCGTGACCGGGGCCGCGGCGCCCGCACGATCCCCCCGACGCTCCGCGAGTCGGGACCTCCCGTCCTCCCTTCCCCCTCCTACGAAGGTCGAAGCCTCCGGCAGGTTCGCCTCCCTTCGTTCCTCATCGGCGCGGGACGGACCGCGCGTCCGACGCAAGGGAGGGTTCCCGTTCCCGGCTCGGACCCGGGGCGGCGTGCGCCGCTCGGAGCCTGGCGACCTCGCCCTCCACGTCGAACTCCAGGTCCTCCACCTTCAGGAGGCCCATGTCGAGCGCCGGCGGCAGGACGAGGATCTTCCGGCGGCCCTCCGGCTTCGGGCGGGCGGGGTACGCGGGCACGAGGGACCCGAGGGGCTCTCCCCCGAAAAGGCCACGGCCCTGAGAACTCGTTTTGATACGCAGGAATACGGGCGAGGCCTGCGTTCCTGGGGCGGTCATGGGCTTCCCCCGTCGGCTTTATCCCCCGGCGCCGCATTGGATGAGGCATGGCCTCGGTGGAGGAGGTCAAACGCCGCCACGAAGTCCGCCTCATGAAGACCCCGGGGGTCGTCGGGGTGGGCGTCGGGCGCCGGGACGGGCGGGACTGCATCCGGGTCTACGTGGACGAGGAGAGCCCGCGGCTCTTCGCGGCCCTTCCGAAGACCCTCGAGGACGTGCCCGTCGAGATCGTCGTGTCGGGGGCCTTCCGGGCCCGCTAGGGGGATGGGGATGAAAGCGGCGGAGGCGAAGCAGGTCTGCGAGTGCCTGTACCTCGGGGTCGATGTCCAGGGGCTGGCCCCCAGCTCGGACCCGAATGTCGTCGGCGTCGGGATCGGGAGAAAGGAAACCCGGGGCCAGCCGACGGAGGAGCTCGCCCTGAAGTTCTACGTGCGGCAGAAGCTCCATCCCCTCCTCGTCCAAGACGGCCAGGTCATCCCGTCCGAGGTCGAGGGCGTCCCGACGGACGTCATCGAGGCGGGGGAGTTCTCCATCTGGCGGCCCCTCCCGCCCATCTACCACCGGAAGGTCAGGCCCGCGATGGGCGGCCTCTCGATCGGCCACTACGAGATCAGCGCGGGGACGTTCGGATGCCTTGCACGGGACCGCGGAGACGCGTACATCCTGAGCAACAACCACGTCCTCGCGAACGAAGGCCGGGGCGCGGAGGGGGACCCGATCCTCCAGCCCGGACGGTTCGACGGCGGGAAGACGGACAAGGACGTCCTCGCCCGGCTCGACACGTATGTCGCCCTGGACCCCGAGGGCACGAACGTCGTCGACGCCGCGATCGCGCAGCCGTACGACCCCGAGGACGTGACGCCGGACATCATCAACGTCGGGCGGCTCCGCGGGAGCCGGCTCCCGGGCATCGACGAGAAGGTCATGAAGAGCGGCCGGACGACCCGCGTGACGCACGGCACGGTGACCGACGTCGACGTGACCTTGCGGGTCGGGTATTCGTCAGGTTCGATGATCTTCCAGGACCAATTCCTCGTCCGCGGGGACAAGGGCTCCTTCAGCGCGGGCGGAGACTCCGGCTCGACGATCGTCTCGTACGACGGGCACGCCGTCGGCCTCCTGTTCGCGGGCTCCCCGTTCTTCACCGTGGCCAACAAGATGACGAACGTGGAGAAGGCCCTCGACGTGAAGGTCGCCTAGCCGCGCGGGACCTCCTCCCACCGGGCGAGGGTCGCCTGGGGCCCCTTCCGGTCCGTGAGGTTCGACAGGCGCAACCCGACGAGCCGCAGCTTGTGCCCGGAAGCGAGGACCTCCTTGAGCATGATCTGGGCCAGGACGAGGATGGGCTCCGCGTCCGGGGTGTGGACCCGCAGGCTGCGCGAGCGGGTGTGGGTCTCGAAGTCCGCGTAGCGGGCCTTGAGGGTCACGGTCCGGTACGCGAACCCCTCGTCGAGGAGCTGCGCGTGGAGGTCCCGGGCCATCCCCTCGACCTCGGGCCAGAGGACGTCGTACGCGTCGAGGTCCTCCTCGAACGTGGTCTCCGTGCCGATGGATTCCGGCGGGCCCGTCAGCTCGACGACGTCGTCCGCGTCGCGGCCGAAGGCGACGTCCTGGAGGTACTCCCCGAACGCCCCGAAGGTCTCCACGAGGTCCTGCCGAGGGAACGCCTGGAGGTCCCCGATGGACTCGATCCCAATCTCCTCGAGGCGTCGCGCGGTCTTCGGGCCCACCCCGGCGATCTTCCGGGCGGGGATCGGCGCGAGGAACCCGGCGACGTGGTCCGGCGGCACGACCGTGAGGCCGTCGGGCTTCTCGAAGTCCGAGGCGATCTTCGCGACGCCTTTGCTCGGCGCGATGCCCACGGAGCACGTGAGGCGGTGCTCCCCGCGGACCGCCGCCTTGAGACCCCTCGCGAGGTCCTTCGCGGGGCCGAACCCCCCGTGGACCCTCGACGTGACGTCGAGGAAGGCCTCCTCGATCCCGCTCGGCTCGAGGCGGTCCGCGAACCGGCGGAGGGTCGCCATGATCCCCTCCGATGCCCTCCCGTACTTCGCGAAGTCGGGCGGCACGAACACAGCCTGCGGGCAGCGCCGGAGGGCCTCCGCGCACGGCATCGCGGACCGGACCCCGTACCGCCGGGCCTCGTAGCTCGCGGTCAGGACGACCCCGCGGTGGTGGCCCTCCCGGGGGTCGGGTCCCACGACGACGGGCTGGCCCTCGAGCTCGGGCCGGTCGCGGACCTCCACGGCCGCGTAGAAGGCGTCCATGTCGGCATGGAGGATCACGCGGCCCCAGGGCCCCGGGTCCGGCGGCATGTGGGGGGCCTACCCCGCGCCGGACGTAAAAGCCTTCCCGGGGGCGAGGCGGACCGCGGGAGGTCACAGGCCGAAGAAGGCGGCGGCGGCCCCCTCAAGGTACGACAGGAACAGGGTCGCGAGGAAGGCCGTCAGGATGACGACGGCCACGGCGACGAACACGGCCGCTGTGATCGAGGCCGGGGCCCGCTCCTTCGAGGCCCCTTCCGCGGGCTCGAGGATGTACATGTACCAGATGACCCGAGCGTAGTAGTACAGGGACAGGGCGCTGTTGAGGACCCCGGAGATCGCGAGGGCGAGGAACCAGACGTTGAGCTGGGCTGCGCTCACCGCGCTCGAGAACAGGACGAACTTGCTGAAGAACCCGCCCAAGGGCGGGATCCCCGCGAGGCTCAGGAGGAGGATCGTCATGGAGAACGCGAGGAAAGGCATCCGCCGGCTCAGGCCCCTCCACGACTCCACGTCGTCCGTCATCCCGCGGGACTCGACTCCCGCGACGACGAGGAACGCCCCGCCCTTCATCGCGGCGTGGGTCAGCACGTGGAGCATGCCCCCGACGAGGCCCGCGATCGCCGCGTCCCGGGCGATCCCCTGCTGCGCCGGGGTCAGGGAGGGGTCCGAGACGCTGAGGGCGAGGGCCCCGACCGCGAGGGCGATGAGGATGTACCCCGCCTGGGCGATGCTCGAGTACGCGAGCATGCGCTTCACGCTCCGCTGGGGGATCGCGAGGACGTTCCCCACGGTCTGCGTCAGGATCGACAGGATCGCGATCGCGGCGACCCAGTCGACCTGGATTCCGACGAGCCCGACGAGGAACACCTTGAACAGGGCGACGATCCCGACCTTCTTCGAGCCCGCGGCCAGGAAGACACTCACCGTCGTCGGCGAACCCTGGTAGACGTCGGGGGCCCACATGTGGAAGGGGACCGTCGCGACCTTGAACCCGAAGCCCGCGATGAGGAACACGATCGCGACGACGAGGGGCGGCTCGAAGGCCGCGAAGTCAACGAGGTTGAGGTCCGTCCGGAGGACTGTGAGGTCCGTCGTCCCGCCGATCCCGTAGACGAGGGAGATCCCGAAGAGGATGATTGCCGAGCTGACGGCCCCGATGATGAAGAACTTGACCGCGGCCTCCGTCGCCTGGGCGTCCTTCTTCCGGAACGCGACGAGAGCGAAGGTGCTCAGGCTCGACGTCTCGAAGGCGAGGAAGAGGACGAACAGGTCCGTCGCCGAGGCCGTGAACATCATCCCGACGACGGCGAGCAGGAGGAGGGCGTAGTACTCCCCCTGGTGGGGCTCGTCCGCCTTGAGGAACCCGCGGGACGCGAGGACCGCGAGGAAGGCGACAAAGAGGAAGATGAGGTGGAAGAACAGGGCGAACGCGTCGACCTGCATCCGCAGGTCCGCGGCGAAGTCCCCCTGACCGCCCGGGGCTCCGCTCACGGGGAGGGTCGTCCACAGGTCCAGCCCGAGGGCCGCCGTCAGGCTCAAGCCCATCATCTCGAGGGTGAGCCAGCTCGCGACGGCCGTACCCCCGAGGGCGAGCCCCCAGAGGAGCCCGGGCCGCTTGGACCACGCAAACCCGAGGACCGCGGACGCGAGGGCCGTGGCGACGAGGACCGCCTCGGGAAGGAACACGAGGTAGTCGCCCACTCACAGGCCTCCCAGGATTGCGTCGGACCAGGACGTGATGAGGCCGAGGACGAGGATGGGGAGGAACCCGAAGACGACGAAGGTGGCCACGAGGGCGCCGAGGGGGGCGACCTCGAAGGCTTCCATGTCGGAGGCGCTCTCCCAGCGGGGGTTCAGGGGCCCGAACAGGGCGCGCTGCATGGCCCAGATGTAGTACGCGGCCGTGATCACGACGGAGACGATCGGCACGAACACGAGGAGGCCAAAGGCCGCGTAGACCCCGAGGAACGTGATGAACTCCGCGACGAACCCGACGAGGCCGGGGAGGCCGAGGGAGGCCAGGAACGCGATCATCATGAACGTGGCCGTCCGGGGCATGCGTTTCGCGATCCCTCCGAGCTCCGAGAGGTTCCGCGTCCCGAGCCTGTGGCCCAGGGAGCCGGCGACCATGAACAGGGCAGCGGACACGAGCCCGTGGGCGAAGAGCTGGAAGATCGCCCCGCTCATCCCGAGGACGGCCCCGCGCTCGTTCCCCGCCTGGGTGAAGCCGTAGACCCCGGCGGCGATCCCGAGGGTCACGAAGCCCATGTGGCTCACGCTCGAGTACGCGACGAGGCGCTTGAGGTCGTCCTGGGCGAGGCAGACGACGGCCCCGTACAGGATCGAGAGAATCCCGAGGAGGGCGAGGGTCCAGTACATGTCCTGGGCCGCCTCGGGGAGCATCTGGACGTTGAACCGGATGAGCCCGTAGCCGCCGAGCTTCAGGAGGATCCCCGCGAGGAGGACGGAGCCGCCGGTGGGCGCCTCCACGTGGGCGTCCGGGAGCCACGTGTGGAGGGGGAACGTCGGCAGCTTCGTGCCGAAGGCCGCGAGCATCGCGAGGAACATGAGGTTCCCGATGACCCCGCGGGCGATCGGGGTGTCGCGGATGATCTCCCGCATGTCGAACGTCCCGGCGTAGAAGTAGAACGCGAAGACGGCGACGAGGAGGGGGAGGCTCGCGAGGAACGTGTACAGGAAGAACTTGATCGCGGCGTACCGCTTCCGCGGCCCGCCCCAGACGGCGATGATGAAGTACATGGGGACGAGGCCGACCTCCCAGAAGATGAGGAACTGGAAGAGGTCGAGGGACAGGAAGACCCCGTTCACGGTCGCCTCCATGAGAAGGAAGAAGGCGAGGAGGTGGGAGGGCCGGTGGCGCTCGTCCCAGCTGATCGCCATGGCCAACGGGGTCAGCAGGGTGCTCAGGAACACGAGGACGACGGAGAGCTCGTCCACGCCGACGATGTAGTTGATCCCGAGGCTCTCGACCCACCTGAACGACTCCTCCGCGGCGTAGGGGGAGCCGGGGTCCCGCGGCAAGATGAAGTCCCCGGGGAGGAGGAAGCCGAGCAGGAGGAGGGTCCCAAGGGCCAAGGCGACGAAGCTGAAGGCGAGGGCGATCGCCTTCCCCGCGCGCTCCGAGAAGCCGAGCAGGTACGTGAGGACGGCCCCGAGGAGGGGCAGGAAGATGAGGAGGCTAAGGATCGGGAAGTCGAGGTCCATTTCAGATCCCTCCCAGCCACGGCAGGGCCGTCACCGCGTAGTCGTGGATCATGGAGAGGATCCACACGGGGAAGATCCCCACGGCGAAGATGAGGGCGAGGAGGACGACGTAGGACGCCTTCTCGTAGGGCGGCAGATCGTGGGCCTCCTTGATCGTCTCCGGGAGCTCCCCGAACAGGACCCGCTGCATCGTGTACACGTAGTACGCGGCCGTGATGACGATCGAGATGAGAGGGATGAGGATGAGCCGCCGCCACGGCCCGAAGGGGTCGCCGCTGTACGCGCCAACGAAGACCATGAACTCGGACCAGAACGAGTTCAGGCCCGGCAGGCCGAGGGACGCGAAGAAGGCGATGACGAGGACGAAGGAGAACTGGGGCATCGCCTTCCCGAGCCCCTGGAGCTCCGGAATCAACCGCGTGCCCGTCCCGTGCTTCACGGAGCCGGCGAGCATGAACAGGACGGCGGTGATGAGGCCATGGTTGAAGAGCTGGAAGATGGCCCCCTCCACCCCGAAGAGGTGGAGGCTCGAGGCCCCGAGGAGGACGAACCCCATGTGCCCGATGGAGCTGTACGCGATGAGCCGCTTGAGGTCCGTCTGGGCCAGGCAGACGAAGGCCGCGTAGACCATGCTCACGGTCCCGAGGACCGCCATGAGCCACCAGAGGTCCGCCGTCGCATCCGGGAGCATCCCGAAGTTCACCCGGAAGATCCCGTAGCCGCCCATCTTCAGGAGGACGCCGGCCAGGAGGACGGACCCCGCGGTCGGCGCCTCCACGTGGGCGTCCGGAAGCCACGTGTGGACGGGGACCGACGGCAGCTTGACCGCGAAGCCGAAGAGGAACGCCACGAAGATAGGGATCTGGGTCGCGAGGGACAGGTACTGGAGCCCCGACGGGCCGACGTGCCGGAGGGCCCCGTGGAGGAACGCGGTCATGTCGAACGTCCGCGAGGCGACCCCGTAGACGGCCTCGTTGACCGTCTCGCTGTACGACCAGTACAGGGCGAAGATGGACAGGAGCATGATCACGCTCCCGACGTGGGTGTACACGAGGAACTTGAGGGACGCGTAGCGGCGGTTCGGCCCGCCCCAGATCCCGATGAGGAAGAACATCGGGATGAGGACGAGCTCCCAGAAGACGAAGAAGAGGAAGAAGTCTAGGGCCACGAAGACGCCCGTGAGGCTGAACTCGAGCAGGAGGAGGAGGGCGAAGAACTCCTTGGGCCGGTGGGCCTCGTCCCAACTGAAGACGATCGCGAGGGTCGTCAGGAGGGGGGTGAGCCAGATCAGGGGCATGCTGAGCCCGTCGACCCCGAGGATGTACTCCATCCCGAGCTGGGGGACCCAGGGGTACCGCTCGAAGTAGTACAAGTTCACGTACTCCCCGGGGCTCGGGGGGGCCGCGGGGATCCCCGGGCCGAACAGGAGGCCGAGGAGGGGCAGCTCCCCAATCCGGACCTGGAGGAACGCGAGGAGGAGCAGGGTCGCGAGGGCCGTTTCCACGAGGCTGAATGCGAGGGCGAGGAGCTTCGCCCACGTCGCGTTCCGCCCGAGGGCCCAGGTCACGAGGAACCCGAGGAACGGGACGACGAGGAGTGCGGTGAGGACGTACGAGGCCACGTCACCCACCCCTCTGGAGCCGGAGGATCCAGCTCACCCCGACGACGAGGACGATGACGAGGACGATCCCCACGACGACGAGCCACGCGTAGCTCTGGACCTGGCCCGTCTGCCGCTGCCGGAGGCGCCAGGACGCCCGGACCGTCTCGAGGCTCAGGGCGTTCACGGCCCCGTCGACGGCCCGACGGTCGAAGGCGTCGGTCCCGGAGGCGGTCGCCATCCCGCCCCGGCCCACCGCGTTGACGATCCCGTCGATCACGTTCCGGTCGAACCAGTCCACGGCCCTCGCGAAGCCCGCGAAGACCTTCGCCCCGAAGGCGTCGTAGACGTCGTCGATCCAGTAGCGACGGGAGAGCATCCGGTGGAGGAAGGCCCTCGACGGGGTCGCCGTGAAGCGCTCCGCGGGGATCCTCCGGGCCGAGTACACGGCCCATGCGAGGGCGATGCCCACGATGGCCACCCCGATCGACACGGCCTCGAGGAGGAGCTCCTCGACGGACGCGCCCAGGAGGGGCAGGGCGGGATGGGCGTGCTCCCAGAAGACGAGGTTCCCGAACCCGTTCATCGGGTACGCGAGGAGGCCCGACGCGAGGGCGAACCCCGCGAGGACGACGAGGGGCCCCGTCATGACCCGAGGGGACTCATGGGGGTGCCCGTGGCCGCGGTACTCCCCGCGGAACGTCATGAACCAGAGGCGGAACGTGTAGAACGCGGTCATGAACGCGGTCGCCACGCCGGCCGCGTACAGGAGGTAGAACACGACGTGTTCGGCCCCCGCCTCGAACGTGACCGCGAGGATCTCCCCCTTGCTGAAGAAGCCGCTGAAGGGGACGATCCCCGCGAGGGCGAGGGCCCCGAAGAGCATGACCTTCGAGGTCACGGGCATCGCGTGTCCGAGGCCGCCCATCTCCCGCATGTCGTTCGTGTGGACGGCGTGGATCACGCTCCCCGCGGAGAGGAAGAGGAGGGCCTTGAAGAACGCGTGGTTGTACAGGTGGTAGAGGGCCGCGCTGTACCCCGCGGAGTTCGGCTCCTCCCCGCGCAGGACGGCGGACCCGGCGATCCACGCGCCCACGCCGAGCCCGAGGATCATGTACCCGAGTTGGGAGATCGTGCTGAACGCGAGAACCCGCTTGATGTCGTACGCCGCGAGGCCCATCGTCGCCGCGAAGAGGGCCGTGAAGCCGCCGATGATCGCGACGACGAGGATCGCGGTCCACGGCGGCTCGAGCTGGAGGGCGGGATCCGCCGCGACGGGCGGGACGAGGAAGACGTACGAGCGCGCGACGAGGTAGACCCCGGCCTTGACCATCGTCGCCGCGTGGATGAGGGCGCTGACCGTCGTCGGGCCCTCCATCGCGTCGGGGAGCCAGGCGTGGAGGGGGAACTGGGCGGACTTTCCGACGGCCCCGCCGAACAGGAGGAGGGGCACGAGGGTGAGGAGCTGCGGGGAGATGACCGCGGAGCCCCCGAGCTCGAGCTTCTCCGTGATCTCGAGGAAGGAGAACGTGTGGAAGACGTTCCAGATCACGAGGATCCCGACGAGGAAGAGGACGTCTCCCACGCGGGTCACGAGGAAGGCCTTCTTCGCGGCCTTCGCGGCCTCGGGCTTGTGGTACCAGAACCCGATGAGGAGGTACGAGCAAAGGCCCATGATCTCCCAGAAGATGAGGAGCTGGAGGAAGTTGTCCGCGCTCACGGTGCCGAGCATCCCCGTCACGAAGAGGGCGATCTCCGCGTAGTACCGGGGCTTGCCGTCTTCCTCGTGCATGTAGCCGAGGGAGTACGTCGCGATGAGGGTCGAGAGGAAGGAGACGAGGAGGAGCATGAGGGCGCTCAGGTTGTCCACGAGAAGGGCCAGGCGGATCGCGGTCTCCCCGGGCTCCGTCCCGGACCCCGTCCCGGGGATCCAGATGTACCCCTCGACCGTGACGTGGGTCGCGGCGCCGAGGGCTCCGCCGAGGAGGACCTGGTACAACAGGTACGCGCTGAGGACCGTCGAGCCCGCGATGGCCCCGACGACGACATGGCCGCCGCCCTCCGGGAGCCTCTTCCCGAACAGCCCCACGATGACGAACGCGAACAGGGGGAGGAGGAGGATGAACCAGGCGTACTCGAACATCTCACCACCTCAGGAACCGCACCTTGTCGAGCTCGATCGTCCCGTGGGTCTGGTAGATCGTGAGGAACACGGCGAGCCCCACGGCGGCCTCCGCGGCCGCGACCGCGATCCCGAGGAGGGCGAAGACGAGCCCGCTCGGGTCCGCGGCCGGGTGGTACGCGCTGAATGCGACGAAGTTCAGGATCGCCGCGCTGATCATGATCTCGATCGACATGAGGACGATGACCCCGTTCTTCCGGGCGACGACCCCGTAGAGACCGATGCTGAAGAGGAGGGCCGACAGGATGAGCTCGTACTCGAGGGGGATCACGGGCCCACCCCCTCCCGCTCCATCTTCGCGAGGTAGATCCCGCCGATCATCGAGGACGCGAGCAGGATCGCGATGAGGACGACGGTCAGGGGGTAGGAGCCGAAGAGGGAGTTCGCGATCCCCGAGGTCCCGTTCCCGTCGTACACGGGGATCTCGTGGACCTCCGTGGGCCAGGGGATCCCGACGAAGGAGATCGCCATGACGAGGAACAGGGGGATGACCGCGAGGAGGGCCACGATCTCGCGCTGCTGCATCAGGGTCCCCCCTCGGTGCCGGGCTCGTCCATGATCTTCCTCCGCGTAAGCATGAGGCCGAAGACGAACAGGACGGGGACCGCGCCCGCGTAGACGAGGATCTGGATGAGGAACAGGAACTCCGAGCGGAACAGGAGGTAAATCCCCCCGATCGTCACGAGGGTCATCGCGAGCCAGAACGCGGCGCGGACGAGCCGCCTGCTCGTCACGACGAGGATCGAGCCTCCGACCTCGAGGGCGCTGAGGACGAGGAACGCGACGAGCTCCCAGTCAACGGCCATGGGGTCCCCCCTTCCCTCGGACGCGGCGCGCGGCGGCCACGATCACCACCCCACAGCGGAGGCGCCTGCGGCGACGAGGATCGCGAGGAGGGCCAGGGGGATGAGGCGCTTCCATCCCAGCTGGAGGATCTGGTCGATCCGGATCCGCGGGACGGACCAGGAGACCCACACGAACACCATGCAGAGGAGCCACGTCTTGAGGAGGAACCACCCCTCCTCGGGGACGATCGGGACCGCGATGCCCGCGACGTCGAACGTGACGAAGACGGGGCCCGTCCAGCCGCCCAGGTAGAGGAGGACGACGAGGCCCGCCCCTGCGATCATCCGGAGCCACTTGAAGCCGAAGAGGAGGCCGAACCTCATGCCCGAGTACTCCGTCGTCCATCCCTCCACGAGTTCCGCCTCCGCCTCCGGGATATCGAAGGGGATCCGCTCGAGCTCCGCCATCATCGCGACGACGAACACGATAAACCCGAGGACCTGGGGCCCGAAGACGTACCACGCGGGGATCGGGGTCGCCGCCCCGAGCACCGTGAGGGTCGTGTCCTGCTGGGCGACGATCTCGAAGACATCGAGGGAGCCCGTGCTGAACGTGAGGGCGATGACCGCGAGGATCATCGGGATCTCATAGGCGAGGAGCTGGGCCGCGGCCCGCATCCCTCCGAGGAGGGTGTACTTGTTGTTCGCGGACCACCCCGCGAGGAGGATCCCGAAGGGGGCGAGGGAGAAGGCCGCGAGGATGAAGAGGAGGTTCAGGTCGACCCTCGCGATGTAGAAGCCGCTGCTCCACGGGAGGGCCGCGAAGATGAGGACCGTCGTCGAGGCGATCAGGATCGGTGCCGTATGGAACATCGCCCGGTCCGCGCCCCGTGGGGTGAGATTCTCCTTCTGGAGGAGCTTGACCCCGTCCGCGACGTTCTGGAGGTATCCCCAGCCCTTGTGGGTCGGCCGGTCCTTCCGGTTGAAGGGCCAGAACGGGAGGGACCAGATGGATACCATGATCCCGTACCGGTCCTGGAGGCGGCTGTAGAACTTCCGTTCGAGCCACATCACGGTGAGGAGGTTGATCATCGCCGCCCAGACGAGCATGACCGTCATCGCGACGAGCCATGTGAGGGCCGTCACCACAGGGTCGCTCCCGAGCCAGTCCGCGAGCCCCTTGAGAGGCGGGATCACGACCGCGATCGCGAGGATGATCTGGTTCACGACCCAGATGATCGCGGCCGTCAGGACCTTGCAGGTACCGAACAGGCTCGGCACGAGGGGCGCGCTCACTTGTCCATCTCCCCGACGCAGACGTCGATGGAGCCAAGGACGGCGACGAGGTCCGCGAGCTTGTTCCCGCGGAGCATGAGGGGAGTCGCGGCCATGGAGCAGAAGATCGGGCTGCGGATCTTCACACGGAACGGCCGGTCGTCCCCGTCCCCGATCAGGTAGAAGAGGGCCTCCCCGCGGGAGTCCTCCGTGCGGGCCCAGCCCTCCCCGTCCCAGCGACGGGGCGGTTTCACGCGGAACGCCCCGGACTTCGGCACCTTCTCGAGGGCCTGGAGGAGGATGTCACACGACGTCCGCATCTCGTTGAACCGGCACACGAACCGGGCGTACGAGTCGCCCGCCCCGGACCCCTTCCAGACCTGGGGCTCGAAGTCGACCTCGTCGTACGTCTCGTAGGGGTCGAGCCGCCTCAGGTCGACGTTCACCCCGCACGCGCGGAGGTTCGGGCCCGTCACGCCCCAGTTGATCGCGTCGTCCGCGGAGATCCGTCCGACCCCGACGGTCCGCATCTGGAAGATCTTCGACTCGTGGAGGAGTTCCTCGTACTCGTCGAGCTTCTCCCGGAAGTGGGCGATCGTCCGGCGGCACATCCCCTCGAAGTTGTCGGGCAGGTCGTTCCGTACCCCGCCGATCCGCGGATAGTTCTGGTTCATCCGGGCGCCCGAGAGGAGCTGGATGAGGTCGAGGAACAGCTCCCGCTCCCGGAGGGACCACAGGAGGGCCGTCAGGAGGCCGAGGTCGGGGCCGAACGCGGCGAGCCACATGAGGTGGCTCGCGATCCGCTGGAGCTCGAGGGCGACCACCCGGATCCACTGGCCCCGCTCGGGGACCTCGAGGCCCATCATCTTCTCCGCCGCGAGACAGTACGCGTGGGACCAGGTGATCGAAGACACATAGCAGAGGCGGTCCGTGAGGACGACGTTCTTCTGGAACTCGCGGACCTCCATGATCTTCTCGTACCCGCGGTGGAGGTAGCCGATCTCCGGCTTCGCGTCGAGGATCGTCTCCCCGTCGACGAGGACCTTCATGTTCCAGAGGCCGTGGGTCATGGGGTGTTGGGGTCCCATGTTGATCCAGAAGCCGGGCACTCACTTCCCCCCCTTCAGCTTCCGGCGGCTGATGTACTGCCGGTCGACCTCCTGGGAGAAGTCCTTCCGAAGGGGGTGGAACTTGAAGTCCGCGGGGAGGAGGATCCGCTCGAGGTTCGGGTGGCCCTCGTAGACGACCCCCATGAGGTCCCACGCCTCCCGCTCGTGGTAGTTCGCCGCGTTCCAGAGGCCGCACACGCTCGCGATCTT
This sequence comes from Euryarchaeota archaeon RBG_19FT_COMBO_69_17, assembly GCA_001800825.1. Taxonomy (GTDB): domain Archaea; phylum Thermoplasmatota; class Thermoplasmata; order RBG-16-68-12; family RBG-16-68-12; genus RBG-16-68-12. Next base: position 83,710 of record MGWD01000032.1, read on the forward strand.
CGGGTCGTCGTACGGAATGCGCGCATTGACCTGGAGGACGACCCCGTTGAAATAGTTCGAGAGGTGGTACACGCTCTCGAAGCGGTCCTTCCAGTCCACTGCGCTGATGCAGGAGAGGTGCTCGAACCCGAGGGCCTCCTTCAGGTACGTGCACACGGCGATCAGGTCCGCTCGGTCGATCATGATCCGCGCGGTCTGCAGACGGGGGACCGACGCCTCGAGGATCTTTGCGCCGAAGCGGGATTTGACCTGGGCGAGGATCTCCGCCTCGGCGCCTGGGACAGGCCGGCCGCTCAGGACGGGCGGGGGCGCACTCATATGTGGATGACTTCCTCCTTCTTCAGCGCGTACTGGGTGGCGACGAACATGATCCCGAGGAACACGAAGATGAGGTACTTCGCCACGTCGGAGCCCGCCAGGAGGTCGTTCCACATGAACGCCCAGAGGAGGAGGAAGATTGCGGCCACATCGAAGACGACGAAGATGAGAGCGAACATGTAATACTGAAAGTGGAACTGGATCTGGGCCTCCCCCTCAGGCATCTCCCCGCACTCGTAGACCAAGTCCTTGAGGGGAGTCGGGTTGTCGGGTCGGAAGAGCCGGGTGGCGAAGAACGTGAGGACCGGGAAGAGGAGGGCGAGGATCGCAAAGACTGCCACGGGGGCGTACTCCTCCAGGGCCATCGGAGCTTCGGAAATTTGGTCAGGCTATTAAACCTTTGGCGGTCCATGGAATCGGACTCGTAAGGGAGGAATCGTCCACGCGGCGGGAGGCCCGGGACGCAACGGTTTAAGTCCCCCGCGCGGTTCGTGATGCCCGGATGCTCTCCCCGGAGCGCCTCCCGCCCGGACAGCGGGAGGTCCGTAAGTGGCCGCGCCTCGACCTCGGGATCGTACCGCGGTTCGACCCGAAGTCGTGGGACCTCCGGGTGGACGGCGCGGTCGAGCGCCCCCTCCGCGTCACGTACGACGAGCTCCTCGCCCTCCCGAAGGCCTCGGTGACCTCGGACTTCCACTGCGTGACGGGCTGGACCACGTTCGACAACGCGTGGGAGGGCGTGACCGTGAAGGGACTCGCGGAGCGCGCGGGGCGGAAGGAGTCCGCAGGCTTCGCGACGTTCCACTGCGACGACGGCTACACGACGTCCCATCCCGTCCAGGCCCTCTTCGACGCGGACGTCCTCGTCGCGTACCGCCACGACGGCCGCCCGCTCCCCCTCGAGCATGGTGGCCCCGCCCGCCTCGTCGTCCCGAAGCGCTACGCGTGGAAGAGCGCGAAGTGGCTCCGCCGGATTACGTTCACGGAGGTCGAGGAGCTCGGCTACTGGGAGGTCCGGGGGTACAGCAACACGGCGGACCCCTGGACGGAGGACCGATACGCATGATGCGTCCGGCGGCTTCGGAAAGTCCATAAAGGCACCTCCCCTTGGCCGCCCGGCGGCGACGTGGCGAACCCAACGGCGGACGAGGCCCCCGTGCAAGAGAAGCGGATGTCGTTCTTCGAGCACCTCGAGGAGCTCCGCCAGCGCCTCAAGGCCTCCATCTTGGCCTTCGTCGTCGCGTTCGTCGTATTCATGACGTTCAGCTTCCAGCACGGGGTCATGGGCCTCCAGATCTGGCTCCCCGTGCCCTGGTTCAACCCCGCGGAGGTCATCGCGTCCCAGTTCCTCGTCGCGGTGAAGAACTTCCTGATCCCTCCGGACGTCCGGTCCGTCATCCTGACCCCATGGGAGGCCGTCGTCGTCCAGTTCAAGATCGCGATGTTCCTCGCGGTCATCGTGATCTCCCCACTCCTCACGTACGAGTTCTGGGCGTTCGTCGCACCCGCCTTGAGGCCGAGGGAGAGACGGCTCATCGTCCGGGTGTCCGTCCCCGTCGTCCTCCTCTTCCTCGGTGGAGTCGCGATGGCGTTCCTCGTCGTCCTTCCCTTCACGATCCGGTTCCTGTACGACATCGCCCGGGGCCTCGGGGTCGAGACCCTCTTCCAGCTCCAGGAGTTCCTCGACTTCATCCTCCTCTTCAGCCTCGCCTTCGGGGTCGCCTTCGAGCTGCCCGTGATCATGTACGGCCTCTCAGCCCTGGGCATCGTTCGCCCGGAGACGTGGCGGAGGAACTGGCGGTACGCGGCGATCGCGATCTTCGTCTTCGGGGCCTTCATCACGCCGGACGGGAGCGGGATCACGATGATGATCGTCTCCCTGCCCATGCTCGGCCTCTACCTGGGCGGCTACGGGGCGTCCGCCCTCCGGGCCCGCCGCTCGGCCGCGCCGAAAACCTCATAAGACAGACTCCCGTTCGACGCCGTGGCGATTCCTACGGCGGCCTCCGGACTTCGACTCACCGCGCAGATCGTGGGCATCGAGTGGATCATCGTCCTCATCGTCATCGCGATCCTCCTCCTGTTCGGCCCCCAGAAGCTCCCCGAGCTCGCCCGGGGCATCGGGAAGGCCCTCGGGGAGTTCCGGCGCGGGAAGATGGAGGTCGAGCGCCAGATCCGGGACGAGCTGAGCGAGGACGAGATGCATGCGACCCGGAGCCGGGTGGAGCGGGCCGCGTCCGCCCTCGGCCTCCCGACGGGCGGGAAGAGCGAGATGCAGATCAAACTCGACATCGCCCGCGCGGTGGACAAGGCCCCCGACGAGCAGGTTGTCACGGCGGCCCAGGCCCTCGGCGTGTACAGTTCCGGGTCCGACGTCACTCGGCTCAAGGAGCAGATCGTCAAGTCCCTGAACGTGTGACGTCTCAAGGGCCCCGTTATCCTTATACCGACATGCCGTTTACCGCGCGCGAGCGCGGGAGATGGGACGATGGCCAGCCTCGACTACGCCCACCGCCGCCTCGTGAACGCCTTGGGCCCGGAACGGGTCGCGCGGGGCGAGCTCGAGCGGATGGTCTATAGCCACGACTTCGCGTCCCTCCCGAAGGCCGCGCTCCTCCAATGGCAGTTGTACCCGGACTTCGTCGTGCTCCCCCAGACCACGGAAGAGGTCGCCGCCGTCGTGAGGCTGAGCGACGAGACGGGCCTGCCGATCACGCCGCGCGGCAGCGGGACGGGCACCGCGGGCGGCTCCGTGCCGAACCGGGGCGGCGTCCTCGTCGACCTCCGGAAGATGAACCGGGTCCTCGCGTTCGACGCCGACGACCGGAAGGTAACCGTGGAGGCCGGGGCGACGTGGGAGGCCGTTGCCGCCCACCTCGCCACGAGGGGGTTCGTCCTCCCCGTGGAACCCGTCTCCGCTCCCTCAAGCACGATCGGAGGGGGGATCAGCAACGGGGCCGTCGGGTTCGGCGCGTACCGCCGCGGGTCCCTCCGAGACATGGTCCTCGACCTCGAGGTCGTCCTCCCGGACGGCCGGGTCGTCCACACGGCGTCCCCGGGGGAGGCGGGCCGCGCGTTCGCGGACCTCACGCCCCTGTTCTTCGGCGCAGAGGGCACCCTCGGGATCGTCACAAAGGCGACCCTGCGGGTCGACCCCAAGCCTGAGGAGGCCCGGGCCGCCGCGTACGCGTTCCCCGACGACGCCTCCGCGACGTCCTTCGTCGTCGGGATCGTGGACGCCGGGGTCGCCGTCCACCACGCGACGTTCCTGGACCGGGACCACTTCGTCTTCGAGCGCGCGCTAACCGCGGACACCCCGGACCCTGCGCCGATCGTCCTCGCGTCCCTGAGGGGCCCGAAGGATGAGGTCCTCGAGCAGGAGAAGACCCTCGACGGGCTCGCCGGCCCGAGGAAGGGGACGAAGCTCGCCGCCGACGTCGCCGCAAGGCAGTGGGCGCGCCGCTTCACCGTGTACGGGGCTCGCCGCCTGAGCCGGGGCCTCGTCGTCTCCGCGAATCTCGTGCCCACAGGGCGCCTCGGCGAGGCCGTCGCGGAGGCCCGCGGGCTCATCGAGCGCCTCCGCCTCAACGGGGCCGTCCAGGCGTCCCTCCTGAGCCCGACCACGGCGTCCCTGGCGCCGTACGTCCTCATGGACGAGACGGTCCCTTCCGGGGGGACGGCCCTCGGGTTCGTGAAGAAGATGGGGGACGCGGCCATCGAGATGGGCGGACACCCCATGGGCCTCGGCCTCCTCCTCGTCTTCAACCTCGAGCGGATGCACGGCCGCGCGGCGCGGTCCCTGGGGGCCGTGAAGGAGGTCTTCGACCCCGGCCGGAAGATCAACGGCGGGAAGACCGTCGAGCTCTGGACGAAGTTCACCGTGCCGATCCTCAACTCAGTGCCGCCCTCCGTGATGGGCTTCGGGCTCGAACTCGCCGCGTTCCTGCGGCGGATCAAGCCGACGAAGGACCGATTCGTCGCCGCGTACGAGCGGGAGCGGGGGGCGTGAGATGGGGCTCCTTCGGGACTGGACGTTCGTCGAGGAGGCGACGCGGATCCCCGCCCTCTCCGAGCTCGTCCGGGAGGCCCTCATCCGCGCGATGTTCGTCCGGGACGACCGAGCCCTCCCCGCGGGGATCGTCGGGGCCCTGAGCCAGTCCCCTTCCGTGACCGTGAAGGTGAAGGACGACGTCGAGGTCCGCAAGCTCGTCCGCGTGTTGAACGGGGAGGAGAGCACGATGAGCCTCGGCCTCTCCGCGGAGGACTTCCATTACTTCCGGAAGCAGGTCGGGATCGGGCGGGACCGGGAGATCGGTCTCGCCGCGGAACCCCGGGCCCTCCTCGCGTACGACTGGATCGTCCCCGAGCAGGGCGGGGTCCTCCTGGACTTCGGGGCCTACGCGGCCGTGGAGTTCGCGGAGGGCGGGCACCGGGCCCTCGCGCAGGTCGGGATGACGTGGAAGGCCCTCTACGACGAGGCCCTCGCGAAGGGGCACTTCCTCCCCTTCGTCCCCGCGGTCCCCCTCGACTTCGCCCTCGGTGACGGCCTATGGGGGGACGCCCCGTTCACATCGTTCGCGGGGGACTTCGGCGCGTACGTCCTCGGGCTGCGGACGATCAACGCGTACGGGGAGCGGGCGCGGGTCGGCTTCGAGGACGTCTCCGTGGAAGGGTCCGGGTACGACCTCCTCCACGCGATCCTCCCCTACGCCACGGAGTTCTTCATGCCCGTGTCCGTCGGCGTGCGCCTCGCGGCGAGGCCCGCCGCACGGAAGACCCTGTCGTACACGTTCGACGACCCGGGGAAGCTCTCCGCCGCGGTGGACAAGCTCACGCGATCCGGGCGGACCGTCGCCTGGGCCCAGGTTGCAGACGCCCTCGGCGGCTCGGCCCTGCGGCCCGGGGCCGCGGCGCCGTTCACCCTGCAGGTCAGCGTCCCCGCCTCCGATCCGGCCGGGCTCGCGGCCCGGGAGAAGGGCCTCGACGCGACCCTCACGGGCTTCGCGGGCAAGGCGGACCTCCCCGACCCGTACGACGTGCCGGCCGATGCGTACCGCAAGACGGCCGCGCGCGTGGCCCGCGGCCTCTTCGTCGGCGAGGTCCGGCTCCCCGCGCGGGCCCTGGGGGACCTCCAGGGGAAGGTCCAAGGGATCGCGGGCCAGGCCGGCGTCAAGGCGGGCCTCCTCGCGAGCCTCCGGGCGGACGGCACGGCCTCCGCGTTCCCCTTCTTCGAGGCCCAGAAGGACCGGGTTCGCGTCTACGAGCTCTCGAAGGGGGTCCACCGGGTCGCGAAGACGGTCCCCGCGGCCGCGTTCGTCTCGCGGCTCGCCCACCTCTGGGAGGACTCCGCGGACTACCGGGTGAGGATGGACCACCTTCGGAGGCTCAAGCTCGAGATCGACGCGGCCCACGTGCTCGAGCCGCTTGCTCATCCCTGAGGCTCACACGCCCGTCCAGGGGACGCCCTTGTAGGGGCTCATCACGATCTGCGTCCGCACGTCCCGGATCCCGTCCGTCCGCAGGTGCCGATCGAGGAACTCGTGGAGCTCGGACATGTCCATGAAGAGCATCACGCACAGGACGTCGTGGTCGCCCGTGACCCGGTACACGGCGATCGCGCGGTTGTGGGCGCACAGGTGGGAGACGACCCGCTCCCGGTGGGCCGAATCGACGGCGAGGTGGACGTACGCCTTCACGGGGTTCTCGATGAGCTGGTAGTTCAGGTAGCAGGAGTACCCCTGGATGATCCCTTTCTCCTCGAGGGCCTTGATCCGCCGGCGGACCGTGGCCTCCGAGATCTTCAGGTCCCGCGCGATCTCCACGTTTGGGAGGCGCGCGTTCTCCCGGAGCTTCCCGAGGATCCGCACGTCGACCTCGTCGATGGGCAGGAGGCGGAGGTCGAGCCCCTTCCAGCGCTCGACGAGCTGGAGGTGGTCGCGGACCTTGCCCATCATGGCGACGCCCCCTGGCCCGAGGGGAGGGACGGTTTCGAGCGCGGACCCGTCGAAAACCGCCGCATCGACGTTGAGAACGCGGCCAGCCTATTTGAGTTCTCGCAGCCCGCGCGGCGGTTCACATCTGGGGGGCGCCGCAGGAGGGGCAGATCGACTGCCCGGGCCCGAGGACCGCGAGACACGCGATGCAGCGGTCCGTCCGGATCTTCATGGGGAACATGGAGACGAACACCCCGAGGGGGATGAAGACGACGGGGAGCCACCAGGTCGCCGTGACGATCCCCTCGAAGCCGATTGCGACGAGGAACACCCCCGCGATCTTCATGATGACGATGAGGCGCTGGACCCGCGGGAGGTTCTTGATCGTCGCGATCTCCTGCTTGTACGTCATCCGAGGCGCCTTCCGCGCCCGGCGGACCTCCGTCCCCGCGCCGGGGGAGTCGGCCATTCAGGCCCCCTCCGGCTTCGGGACGGGAGGGATCGCAGCCTGGGCGGAGGCCGGCGGAGGGGCGGCCGAGGGCGCCAGCGGCGGGCTCAGCTGGACCATCTTCCCATCCCGGATCTCGAACCCGTGCTTGGGGACCATCGTGATCGCGTCGACGGGACAGACGATCGCGCACTTCTCGCAGCCCACGCAGTTGTCGTACACGATGACCGCCTTCCGGGACGTGTACGAGTAGTCGGGGAGCGCGAAGCGGCGGTCCGCCATTGCGATCGCCTCGAAGGCGCAGTTGTCGAAGCAGTGGGTGCAGCCCATGCAGATGTCGTCCTCGACGACGGCGACGGTCCCGCGGCCCCGGATGAACTCCTGGGTGCGCCCTTTGTAGAACCCCTTGTAGCGCTCCTTCGCAAGCTGGAGGCTTCCCTGGCGGACGGACCGGTAGTAGGCGGTCAGGGGGTCCGCGGGGACGGGGGCCGGCGCGGGGGCCGGAGCCGGGGTCTCGGGCGCCGCGGCCATCCCGCCTATCCCCTCCGCCCCGGCGGGGGCGGCTCCTTCCGCTTCGGGTCGACGTTGCTCCCCGTCGGGTAGTCGCCGGGGAGGGCCTCCGCGAGGAACTGGGTGATGTCCATGACCCGCATCCGGTACCGCGACTCCTCGGGCTTCCACTTGTTCTCGTGGTGGAGGCAGCCGAAGTGGGTCAGGCACTTCGGGCACGCGGTGAGGAGAACGTCCGCCCGGACGTCGTGGGCCTCGTCCATCCGCTTCGCCGTCAGGCCCTTCGTCTTGTCGTTGCAGTACATCATCTGGGCCACGCCGCAGCACTGGGCGTCCGCGCGGAACGTCTTGAGCTCGACGAGCTCCGCGGTGTCCACGCGCTTGATGAGCTCGCGGGGCTCCTCGTACACGGGGTCCGTGGGCATCTGCCGGCAGGATCGGCAGGGATCCTGGTAGGCGACCCGGAGCTTCTTCCCCGTCTGGCCCTGGGGCGGCACGCGGAGGCCGCGCTCGTAGAGGATCTGCGTGATGTGGACGATCCGCACGCCCTCGAGCGCGTAATCGAGTTTGAACGTCCGGTAGCCCTCCGCGCACGACGTGACGAGAGTCTTCACCCCGAGCATCTTGATGATCTTCGTGTTGTAGTCCCGCATCGTCCGGAAGACGTCGACCTTCCCCTGCCAGAGCTGGTCGTGGCCACAACACTTCATGAAGGACCGGTCGAGGATCATGGGCTCGATCCCGACGGCCCGGAGGAGCTTCACGGAAGAGTCGAAGATGATCCCGTGGTTCGTGTCCCCGTAGTTCGTGTGGGAGAACTGCATCTCCTGGTCGTAGTAGTCCACGCAGCCCGGGTAGTACGCATACTCCGACGCGTGCTCGACCTTGATCTCCGGGACCGTCGTGTCGTCCGCCTCGCTGTCCAGCAGCCGGAAGAGGACGGGGTGGGGGATCGTCCGTCCGGGTCCGTACTCCGTGTCCATCACGTCCGCCGACCTCCGTCCGCGGCCATCCGGCCCGCGTTCCGCGACCGCTCCTCGAGGATGTAGTCGCTGTACTTGATGTCGAGGGGGCACACGGCGCTGCACGCGTCGCACGCGAGGCACGTCCACAGCGGCACCCCGTCGTGCTGCTTCTTGAAGCTGTTGTACACGAGGTTGAGCCCGCCGAGGGCGTCGTCCTCGACCTTCGTCACGGGGCATACCGTGTGGCACTTCCCGCACTGGTAGCACTCGTTGAGGAGGTACTCGTACGTGCTGTACGGCCTCCGGAGGCCGAACCACGCCGTGACGACGGCGAATCCCGGGAGGAAGACGATCGTGTTCATCTCGGGGAAGACGCCAAGGAGGACCCAGGGGAGGGTCGTGGGGGCCGCGAGCTCGAGGTACGCGTACGCGGCGAGGAGCGCCGCGAGGGCCCCGATCCCCGCCGTGGTCACGGCCTTCCGGGCCGACGTCTCCGGGAGGACCGTCACGGCGACGGCGGCGGCCCCCGCGGGGACCAGGAGGAGCGCGTACACGACCGCGATGGCCATCCGGTAGGGGGCGAGGTGGGCGGGGAGCCACCCCGGGACGAAGAGGATCGCGAGGGCGTGGGCGGCCGCAATCGCGAAGGCCCCCGCGACGAGGGGGACGAGCCATGCCCGCATGGGCCGGAACCCGAGGCGCCTCAGGCCGACGTAGGCCGAGAGCCCGACGAGGACGGGCGGCACGACGAAGAAGAGCTTGAGGGCGCCGTCCGGGAGGTAGAACGCGTACGCCTCCCCGGGGCCCGGGACCGTGTCCA
>MGWD01000032.1:92711-114871 GCA_001800825.1 Euryarchaeota archaeon RBG_19FT_COMBO_69_17
TCCCAGACGATCTCTCGGATCGAGTAGAAGGACGCCGTGAAGATGGACACGATCCCCGCGAGCCCGACGGCCGACCGGACGGGGGCCTTCGCGGGCCGAGACTCCCGCCCCCGGTCCAGGAACGGCAGCAGGAGGAGGGCGATGATCGGGATCCCGCTCAGGATGTCCCCCCAGAACTGGGGGTTGAACTCCGCCGGGCCGAGGGTGAACTGGGGGAAGATGTCCGCGACCTTGAGGAGGCCCCACGAGAAGAGGAGGTACCAGTCCGGGACGATGATCTCGGAGAGCTGGGGGCTCCGGGCGGGTCCGAGGAACGGGGTCACGTAGGCGGACAGGAAGAACGTGATCGCGACGAGGAGGAGGATCACGACGAGGTCCCGGTAGATCTCCTGGGGCCAGAACGGGATCCCAGGCTGGTGGTCCGCCCTCTGGGGGCCGTAGTCGCGCGTGAAGCCCGGGCGCCCCTCCATCACCCGCTCCTTGACCCGCTCGATCTCCATGGCTCACCTCAGTGGGGCTCCGCGACCCCCTGGATCCAGACGAGGGCCATGTGGAGGATCATGAGGCCCACCATGACGAAGGGCAGGATGAACACGTGGAGCCAGTACATCCGGAGGATGTAGATCCCGGAGAGGGTGCTGATGTCCCCCCAGAGGAGGGTCGCCATCGCGTCCCCGATGATCGGGGAGGCCCGGGTCATCTCGATCCCGATGTTCGCGGCCCCCTCGCTCAGGTTGTTCCCCGGCATGAGGTATCCGGAGTACCCGAAGAGGATCGTGAGGAGCAGGAGGACGACGCCGAGGAGCCAGTTCAGCTCCCGCGGCTTCTTGTACGCCCCCGTGAAGTAGACCCGGCACATGTGGAGGAACACGGCCGCGATCATGATGTGGGCGCCCCAGTGGTGCATCCCGCGGACGATGAACCCGAACGGGACGTCGTTCATGATGTAGAGCATGGACTCCCAGGCGCGGTTCGTCAGGCCGCCCTCCGCGGTGAACTGGTACCGCCCGTCGGGGATGTAGAAGAACCCGAGGATGATCCCCGTGATCGTCAGGAGGATGAAGGCGACGAAGCTGATGCCGCCGAGGCAGTAGAGGGGATACCAGTACCAGATCGTCTTCAGCTCGTACTTCTCCGCGTGGGAGCGCGGCATCTGCCGCTGGTCCGTCTCGATCGCCTTGCGTGTGAGGTCGGCCCAGGGAGTCGTCGGGAAGCGGCTCGTGATCCAGCCGAGGACCGTCTGCCGCCCGTGCCGACGCAGGGAACCGCTCGCCATCGCCTCACCCGCAGTACGCGTACCAGCGGGGGTCCGGCATCCCGCCGACGATGTTGCCGCCTTCCACCTTCACGGGGACGACGGGGAGCCCGCGGGTGGCCGGCCCGTGGACGTACTTCGTGCCCACGTACACGGCCCCGTTCTTCGGGTTCACGTCCTTCACGAGGTGCATGGGCTCGTACTGGGAGCCGTGGCAGATGCAGTAGATGGGGTCCTCGTCGTGGACCTCCTTCGTCGGGGTCGCGGACACGTAAGAGAAGTCGGACACGGCGATCACGTGCCAGCCGGGGTAGCAGCAGAGGTGCACGCACCGGTCGAAGACGACGAGGAGGCGCACCCCTTCGTCGTCGTTCTCGGGCGCCGGCTCCTCGTCGTACCACAGGTCGAAGCCCTCTGGAAGTTCGACGTCCGCCGGCGCGGACAGGTTGTCGAGGTCCCTCGCGACACGGATCACGAGGACGGGGAAGCCCGTCCCGGGGACGTACTGGTCGTTCTGGAAGAGGCCCCGCCAGACCCCCGTGGCCCCTCGCCACAACTCGAAGTCCCGGAGCTTCATCGGCTGCCCCGCTTTGTCGTTCCACCACTGGGCCGTCGGGAAGCGCGTGTAGTAGAGGGTCTCCCGGATCTCCCCCGTGAACTCGATCGGCGGGGGGATGAGCTGCCGGCCGCTCAGGGCGCCGAGGGAGCCGATCGTCCCGATCGTCCCGACGGCCATCCCGAAGCGGACCCATTCCCGGCGGGTCCAGCCGCGTTCCCGGTCCCCTCCCTCCCAGCTCATGCGGCCACCTCACCGGAACGTCCGCGGGGGGACGATCTTGGGCCTGCGGATCTTGTGGATGAGCTCGTCGGGCAGGAACTCCTTGCGGTAGACGTCCGTGGCCACGGCCGCGAGGACGAAGATCACGCCGAGGAACAGCGCCATATAGGAGTCCGCCTCCGCGTCGCCGTAGCCGTTCTCGACCTGGAGGGCGAGGAGGACCGTGAGGCCCGTAAACAGGAGGATCCCGATGATGAGCCCCCCAATCGCGAGGGCCGCCATGGACGAGCGCCGGGGCGCGTCGGACCGGATGATCTCCGTCACGGGAGGCCCCTCCGGACGTGCTCCTTGTGGTCCCGGAACCGCGGGGTCGACGACCTGATCACGAAGTAGCTGATCCCGATCCACGCGAGCATCGCGACGATCCCGATCATGCCGATCCAGTACGCGCGGATGTTGATCCCTTTCTCGGGCGCCTCGGGGACCGGCTCCGAGGCCGACGCGAGGACGATCTGCCCGATCATCCCCGCAGGGCGATGGGGGATGCAGTAGAACAGGATCCCGCGGGTCCCTTGCTCGGGTTCGAAGGAGAACCCGTTGAACGTGACGTTCGTCATGGAGTGGATCGTCATGTTGAGGACCGCCGACTGCCCGGGGAGGAGGTTGCCGGAGTCCACCCGAATCACGCTATCCGCGTCGTTGATCGTCAGCGTGTGGATCATGCCCGCGTCAGGGTCCGTGTTGATGAACGTGATCGTGAGGTTGATCGGCACCTGAGGGATGAGGATCGTCGACGCGTTGAACACGGTGCGGCCGTCGATCATGGTCCCTTCGATGGCCACGGAGAGCTCCGCGAGGGGGAGCTGGGCGGCGGCCGGGCGATTCGCGAGAGGGGCAGCGGAAACCGCCAGCAGACTCATCGCTACGAAGAGTGCGAGGCTCCTCATCCGACGACCCTCTGAATCCCGATCCCACCGAGAAATCCTATCGGGCTGCTGCGACAAAGAAGGTGCCCTATTTATACGTTGTGCACTTCGCGATTTCTCCCTTCGAAAACAAGGAGAGAGACGTCGTTCTCCGACGCGCGTATCGGCCCTCTCGCGGTCCATTCTCACGTAATTATACAATTCAGTGAATATATGTGGCGAAGTACCCGCGAGAGCGCCCGCGCGGCCGAGACTTCGGTCGGACCAAACATTTAAAAAGAAGCCTGAACTCACGGCTCGGGGAGCGTATGAAGAAGGAGGAGACTCTCCTCAAAATTAAGGAGACGGAGGCCGACGTCCGGCGGTCGCTGGACGGCGTCCTCGAGGAGCGGGAGAGGCTCCTGCGGGCCGCTCGGCGCGAGTCCCTCGAACTCCGGGACCGGCTTCGCGCGGAGGCCGAGGTGCGGTTCGGGTCGATCCTCAAGGAGTCGGAGGGCGTGATCGCGCGGGAGAGGGAGACGCTCCTGGCGGGCGGCCGCAAGGAGGCGGCCGCAATGAAGGCACGGGCGGACGCGAACATGGAGCGCGCGGTCGACCGGCTGATCGAGAAGTTCGAGGGTGCCCTGAATGCCTAGGCCCGTATCGATGACCCGGGCCCTCGTCGTCGGGCCGAGGGACCGGATGGAAGAGACAATCGAGGCGCTGTACGGCCTCGGCCTCCTCCATCTCGTGGACCACCACGAGGGCCACGAAGGCATCGGGATCGGGACGCCGCTCCCCCAGGCCTCCAGCGCGTCGGAGGTCCTCGTCAAGCTCCGTTCGATCGCCGCGGTCCTCCACGTCGAGGAGCCTTCGAAGCCCTCAGCGGGCGAAGCCGCGGAGGACATCCGCGAGAAGATCCTGTCCCTCGAGCTGAACATCTCCGAGGAGGACGGGGCCCGAAAGAAGACGCAGGAGCTCCTCGCGGACCTCCAGCGTCGGATCGACGAGATGGCCCCCTTCGCGCGACTTCCGCTCCGCCTCGAAGACTACCGCGGGTACGAGAGCCTCGATGTCCTCGTCGGGAGGGCCCCACGGGAGATCGCGGCCCTCGAGACGGTCACGGCCTCCTTCGAGGCCTTCGCGGGCGACGGGACCCTCGCCGTGTTCGTCGCGAAGGAGCACGGGGACGCGATGCGCGACTTCCTCGTCCAGAGGGGCTTCACCCGAATCGCGGTCCCGGAAGGCGACGGCGCGCCGAAGGACCTGCACGCGTCCCTCCTCGGAGAACGGGAGAAGTGGCAAGGGCGCCTCGAGGAGATCGAGGACCGCCTCACGAAGCTCCGGGAGCGGTACGCGGACTTCCTCGTATCCGCGAGGGCGCACCTCGAGGTCCAGGTCGAAAAGGCGGAGGCGCCCCTCCGCTTCGCGGTCACGGACCACAGCTTCGTCGTCGAGGGCTGGGTCCCAACGGAGCGGTTCGCGGCGATGGACGAGGGCCTCGGGAAGATCTCGGGCCTTTTCGTCGACGAGCTCGAGACGGACGAGCACGCGGCGGACCCGCCCGTGCTCCTGCGGAACGTCAAGCCGTTCCGGCCCTTCGAGATGCTCGTCAAGCTCTTCTCGATCCCGAGCTACCACGAGATTGACCCCACGTTCACGGTCGCCCTCATCTTCCCGATCTTCTTCGGGCTCATGATCGGGGACACTGGGTACGGGATCGCGTGGTTCCTGTTCGGCCTCTTCCTCCTGAAGAAGGCGAAGGAGCCGGGCGCGTGGCGGGACCTCGTCACGACGATCACCTGGGGCGGGTTCTTCGCCCTCCTCTTTGGCCTCTTCGTGTTCGGGGAGGCGTTCGGGATCCCGTTCCACACGCCCCCCGAGGAGATCGGCCATGGCGGCGCCCGCGAGCTCAGCTGGTCCATCATCCTCGGCGCTGATGTGCCCCTCCACGCGCAAATCGAGAAGCTCCATGACGTCTCTGCATTCATCGTCCTCGCGATCGTTGCGTCCTTCCTCCACCTTGGGATTGGGTACCTGATCGGCTTCTTCAACGACGTGCGGCACAACGTGAAGCACGCCCTCGGCAAGGTCGCATGGCTCATGATCCTCCTGGGTCTCTTCGTCGTCATCCTCGTGAGGACCGCCCGGTGGCCCGGGCTCGGCCAGGAGATCTGGGAAGGCCCCATGGGCTGGTTCCCGCGGGGGGACCCCCTCGGGGTCCTGCCGGAGAGCTTGATGATCATCGGGACGGTCGGCTTCACCGCGGAGAACCCCGTCCCAGGCCTCGCGATTTACCTCCTCCTCGTCGGCGTGCTCCTCCTCCTCGCGACGGAGGGCGGGCTCCACATCATGGAGGTCTTCGGCCTCGTGGCGAACATGGTGTCGTACGCTCGGCTCGCGGCCGTCGGGATTGCGAAGGCGGCGATGGCCCTCGCGTTCAACATCATCACCCTCGACACCCTCGTCATCCCAGGGTGGGCGTCGGGGAACTGGTTCATGGTCATCGTCGGCCTGGGTTTTGCGTTCCTGTTCCACCTCATCGTCTTCCTTCTCGGCGCGATCTCCGCATACATCCAGGCGATCCGCCTGAACTACGTGGAGTACTTCCTCAAGTTCTTCAAGGGGGCCGGGACGGAGTTCCGGCCCTTCGGGACACGGACGAAAACGGAGGTGTGAAGCCACATGGCAGTGACTCCAGGCCAAGAGGGATTGATCGCGATGGCGGCCGCCCTGACCATCCTCGGGACAGGAGTGGCGACCGCGTGGGCGGAGAAGGTGATCGGAGCGGCGTCGGTCGGTGCGCTCGCGGAGAAGCCCGAACTGTTCGGTCGGGTCCTCCCGCTGGTCGTCATCCCCGAGACGATCGTCATCTTCGGCCTGATCATCGCGTTCCTGCTCCTCGGCAGCATTTCGGGTTGAGCGGGGCGAGTCCCGCATGACCCTCGACACGGTCATCCAGGCCATCCGAGAGAAGGGTCGGTCCGAGGCGGACCAGCTCTTCGCGGAGGCCCGGGCGGAGCGGGAGCGGATCCTCTCCGAGGTCCGCACCGAGGGAGCGAAAGCCCTCGCGGACGCGGAGGCCCGTGCCCGGGCGGCCGGAGACCGACGTCGCGTGCAGGACCTCGCCCGGGGCGAACTCGAGGCGAGGAAGATCGTCCTCGCGGCCCAGAAGGAAGCCCTCGACGAGGCCTACCGCCGCGCCCTCGAACGCCTCTCCTCGATGGAGGAGAACCCGGATTTCCTCCGGACCCTCCTCAAGGCGAACGAGGCGGAGTGGCGGCCCGACGGGCGGGTGTACGCGACCGCGAAGGACGCCTCCCTCGTGCGGTCCATCGTCGGGGAGCGGTTCGCAGGGACGATCGACGCCGCGGGCGGCATCGTGATCGAGACGGCGGACGGGACCCGACGGAACGACCTGCGGTACGAGTCGATCCTCCGGGACGTCTGGGACGACTCCGTGAAGGAGGTCGCGGAGATCCTATGGCCCTCGACGCGGTGAAGGCCCTCGGGAGGCGGGACCTCGGGCCCCTCGAGCCCGCGGCCCGGCGGATCCGGTGGGTCCGAGAGCGGATCCCCCTCGAGTCGGGGAACTACCCCTACGTCACGGCGCGGGTCAAGGCGAAGCGCGGCCTCCTGCTCCCCGAGGCGACGTACGGGCGGCTCCTCCAGATGGGCATCCCGGAGATCGCGCGCTTCCTCGGGGAGGGCGAGTACAAGGCGGAGATGATCGCCCTCGGCGCCCGGTACGCGGGCGTGGACCTCATCGAGATGGCCGTGTCCCGGAACCTCGCGAAGACGTACAACCAGCTCTACGAGTTCTCCGAGGGGCAGCTACGGACGATGATTGCCCGCTACCTCGACCGCTACGACCTCCAGAACGTGAAGACGATCGTGCGATCGAAGACCTATGGGGCCTCGCCCGGAGAGGTCGAGGAGGACCTCGTGCCCGCGGGGAGCTACAGCGCGGAGTTCCTCACGAAGCTCGTGGACGCGAAGAGCCTCGACGAGGTCTTCGCGGAGCTCGAGCTGACGATCTACGACCAAGCCCTCGACGTCCTCGGGCTCGGACCTTCCGCCGTCACGAACTGGGCGGAGTGGGAGGACCTCGTCTCCAAGCTGTACTACCAGGACCTGCTCGCGTCGATCCCGCCCTCGACGGAGGCGAACCGCCTCATGCGGGCGTTCGTCCAGCGGGAGATCGACATCCTGAACCTGAAGACCCTCCTTCGCGTGTGGTCTGCGGGCGCGGCTTTCGACCGGGACATCTTCCTCCCCGGCGGGCTCGAGACGGAGCCCGAGGAGTTCGAGGAACTCGTGCGCCTCGAGTTCCCCGCCCTCAGGCAGCGGCTCGAGGCCTATTCGTACTACGAGGAGATCGCCGCGGACCTGGAGAAGGTCAAGGCCACAGGGGTCGGCGTCCTCCTCCGGAAGGTGGAGAAGCTCCACCTCAAGCAGGCCGCGCGGTACGCGCACCTCCATCCCCTTTCCATCCTCCCGGTCCTCGATTTCGTCGTCCGGAAAGACCGCGAGGTCCAGAACATCCGGCTCATCGCCCGCGGGAAGGAGAGCGGGCTCTCGAACGAGGTCATCAAGGACCTCCTGGTGGTGTGACATGGAGCTCGCGGCCGTGGGCCGGGACGACTTCGTCCAGGGGTTCAAGCTCGTGGGGATCCGGAAGACGGCGAGCGCGACGAAGGA
Organism: Euryarchaeota archaeon RBG_19FT_COMBO_69_17; assembly: GCA_001800825.1. Taxonomy (GTDB): domain Archaea; phylum Thermoplasmatota; class Thermoplasmata; order RBG-16-68-12; family RBG-16-68-12; genus RBG-16-68-12. Next base: position 100,351 of record MGWD01000032.1, read on the forward strand.
CGACATTGAGTCGAAGATCGCCCAGATGCTCGCGGACCCGGAGGTCGGGATCCTCGTCCTCGACACGGGCGACTACCAGAAGCTGGGCCACGCGATGCGGCGCCGCCTTGAGACCGTGCCCCGGCCCGTCGTCATCGCGGTCGGGTCCACGGAGTCGGAGGACCTGCGGACGAAGATTCGGCGGGCCATCGGAGTCGACTTGTTCAAATGAGGTGGGCGGAGTGGCGACGACAGGGAAGGCGGACGTGAAGGCGAGAGGCGTCGGGGAGATCACGCGGGTCGCGGGACCCGTCATCACGGCCGCGGGCCTCTCGCCGAGGATGTACGATGTCGTCCTCGTGGGCGCGGAGCAGCTCATGGGCGAGGTCATCAAGATCACGGGCGACAAGACGACGATCCAGGTGTACGAGGAGACGTCGGGCGTGCGGCCGGGCGAGCCCGTCGTGGACACGGGCCGGCCCCTGACCGTCGAGCTCGGGCCCGGGCTCCTCGGGAACATCTACGACGGGATCCAGCGGCCCCTCCCCGTCCTCCAGGCGACGATGGGGGACTTCATCCTCCGGGGCGTGCAGGCCCCGGGCCTGAGCCGGGATAAGCTCTGGGACTTCAAGCCCTCCGTGAAGGAGGGGGACCTCGTGAAGCCGGGCCAGGTCCTCGGGACGGTCCCCGAGGCGAAGAACGTGGAGCACCGGGTCCTCGTGCCCCCGCGCGTCTCCGGGAAGGTCGCTCGAGTGCGCTCCGGCAAGATGAAGGTCGACGACGTCGCCGTGGAGCTCGACGGCGGCGCGAAGCTCATGCTCAAGCACGACTGGCCCGTCCGGCGGCCCCGGCCCGTGAAGGACCGCCTCATGCCCACGGTCCCCCTGATCACGGGACAGCGGGTCATGGACTTCCTGTTCCCCATCGCGAAGGGCGGGACCGCCGCGATTCCGGGAGGGTTCGGAACTGGAAAGACGGTTTCCGAGCAGCAGCTTTCGAAATGGTGTGACGCCCAGGTCGTCATCTATATCGGCTGCGGGGAGCGCGGGAACGAGATGACGGAGGTCCTCACGACGTTCCCGAAGCTCGAGGACCCCTATACGGGGGCGCCCCTCATGGACCGGATGGCCCTCATCGCGAACACGAGCAACATGCCCGTGGCCGCCCGGGAGGCGTCCGTGTACACGGGGATGACCCTCGCGGAGTACTACCGGGACATGGGGTACAACGTGGCCCTCATGGCCGACTCCACCTCGCGGTGGGCGGAGGCCATGCGCGAGCTCTCGAGCCGTCTGGAGGAGATGCCCGGCGAGGAAGGCTTCCCGGCCCACCTGTCCGCGCGGCTCAGCGAGTTCTACGAGCGCGCGGGGCGCGTGACGACCCTGAACGACCGCGAGGGATCCGTGAGCGTCGTCGGCGCGGTGTCGCCGAGCGGCGGGGACTTCTCCGAGCCCGTGACCCAGGGGACCCTCCGAATCGTGAAGGTGTTTTGGGCCCTCGACACGGCGCTCCGGGCGCGCCGGCACTTCCCCGCGATCAACTGGCTGACGTCGTACAGTCTGTACGTCCAGACCCTCGAGGAGTACTTCCGGACGAAGGTGAACGAGGACTGGCCGAAGCTGCGGCAGTGGACCCAGCGGACCCTCCAGGAGGAGGCGGAGCTCGAGGAGATCGTGCGGCTCGTCGGCGCGGACGCGCTCCCGCCCGAGCAGCAGCTCACCCTGGAAGTCGCCCGGATGATCCGAGAAATCTTCCTGCAGCAGAACGCGTACCACCCGGTAGACACGTTCTGCCCGCCGGAGCGACAGTTCAAACTCATCTCGTCGATCAAGAGGTACGCGGACCTCGGCGGGAAGGCCGTCGCCCTCGATGTGCCCCTCAAGGAGGTCGCGGGCCTGAAGTCCCGGGAGCTCCTGACCCGCGTGAAGTACGAGGAGAAGTTCGACGCGGAGCTCGAGAAGGCGCTCGCCCTCATGGAGGACGAGTTCAAGAAGCTGGAGGTGCGCTGATGGCGAAGGAGTACCGGACGATCTCGGCCGTTGCGGGCCCCCTCATCTTCGTCGAGAAGACGGAGCCCGTGGGCTACAACGAGCTCGTTGAGATCAGCCTTCCCGATGGCTCGCGAAAGCGGGGGCAGGTCCTCGACTCCTCTCGGGAGGTCGTCGTCGTCCAGGTCTTCGAGGGGACCGCGGGGATCGACCGCTCGGCGAGCGTGAAGTTCCTCGGGGAGACAATCAAGCTCTCCGTGTCGCGGGACATGCTCGGGCGCATCCTCACGGGCGCGGGCGAGCCCGCGGACGGCGGCCCGCCGATCGTCCCCGAGAAGCGCGTGCCGATCACGGGCGCGGCGATCAACCCCTACTCCCGGGAGCACCCTGCGGAGTTCATCCAGACGGGGATCTCGACGATTGACGGGCTCAATACCCTCGTGCGCGGACAGAAGCTCCCCCTGTTCTCTGGCGCCGGGCTGCCCCATAACGAGGTCGCCCTCCAGATCGCGCGCCAGGCGAAGGTCCTCGGGAGCCAGGAGCCCTTCGGGGTCGTCTTCGCCGCGATGGGAATCACCCACGAGGAGGCCCGCGTGTTCATGAACGACTTCGAGCGCACGGGGGCCCTCAAGCGCGCGGTCCTGTTCCTGAACCTCGCGGACGACCCCGCCGTGGAGAGGCTCATCACCCCGCGGATGGCCCTGACGGCGGCGGAGTACCTCGCCTATGAGGTCGGCATGCACATCCTCGTCATCCTCACGGACATGACGAACTACGCGGAGGCCCTCCGACAGATCGGGGCCGCCCGGGAGGAGGTCCCGGGCCGCCGCGGATACCCCGGGTACATGTACACGGATCTCGCCACGATGTACGAGCGCGCGGGCCGGATCCGCGGGAAGCCGGGGAGCATCACGCAGATCCCGATCATGTCGATCCCGGACGACGACTGGACCCACCCCATCGCGGACCTCACGGGATACATCACGGAGGGCCAGATCGCCGTGAACCGCGAGCTGCATCGTAAGGGCATCTTCCCTCCCGTCGACCCGTTGCCCTCCCTTTCGCGGCTCATGGACGCGGGGATCGGGAAGGGTAGGACGCGGGAGGATCACAAACAGGTGTCCGACCAGCTCTACGCCGCCTACGCGGAAGGCAAGGACGCCCGAGGCCTCGTGGCGATCGTCGGGAAGGAGGCCCTCTCCGAGCGGGACCGGAAGATGCTCGAGTTCGCGGACCGCTTCGAGCAGGAGTTCATCCGCCAGGGGAACGAGGAGGACCGCACGATCGAGGAGACCCTCGAGATCGGCTGGAAGCTCCTCGCGACGATCGACGAGGCATGGCTCACGAAGATCGACCGGAAGATCCTCGAGACGCACCACCCCGCGAGGCGCGGGAAGGCGAAGGTGACCGCGTAGGATGGTCCTCGCGCAGTACAAGCCGACGCGATCCCAGCTCCTCCAGCTCCGGCGCACGCGCCGGATGGCGGAGCGCGGCCACCGCTTGCTGAAGCTCAAGCGGGACGCTCTCATCGTGGAGTTCTTCCGCGTCCTCGAGCGCGCGAAGACCCTCCGCTCGAACCTCGCGGAGAAATCCCGCGTCGCGGAGCAGCGGATCGCGATCGCCCGCGCCATCGAAGGGTCCATCGGCGTGAAGTCGGCCGCCTTCGCCTCCCGCGACGTCCCGACCCTGGACCTCAAGACGAAGAACGTCATGGGAATCATCGTCCCGAAGATCGACGCGAAGAGCGTGACGAAGAAGCTCGAGCAGCGAGGGTACGGGGTCATCACGACGTCCGCGAGGATCGACGAGGCCGCGGAGGCCTACGAGGCCCTCGTCGAGGACGTCATCGTCGCCGCGGAGATCGAGACGACGATGCGGCGGCTCATCGAGGAGATCGAGAAGGTCAAGCGGCGCGTGAACGCCCTCGAGTACCGCGTGATCCCGGAGCTGAAGTCCACGGAGACGTTCATCCGGCAGCGCCTCGAGGAGATGGAGCGGGACAACTTCATGCGCCTGAAGCGGTTCAAGGCGACATGATCGACCGGTTCGCGGCGGCCTGGGAGGACCCCGCGTCGAGGACGCGCCTCCTCCGGTGGTTCTGGATCGTGTCGACCCTCTTCACCCTGACGGGCTTCGCGCTCATCCTGTACCTCGTCCTCACGGCGTAGGGCGTCACGACGCCGAGCCGTCCGGGGGCTGGGCCCTTCGATACCGCGTCTTCGCAACGAGGCGGTCCGTCAGGGACTTGAGCCCCGCAAGGTCGTCCGCGTCGCCGGACCAGGACGCCAGGGTGGATCCGAACCTCGACTCCGCGTCGTCCACGAAGGACCGCAGGTCGCGGGCCGCCCGCCTGGGGACCCGGCCCGAATAGATCCCTGCCACGTAGATGTGGGTGCCGCGCTCGACGAGGATCGTCTTGCCCGCGAACTCGAATCGGCGGAGGTCCCCGTTCTCCTCCCTGAAGGAGTCGCGGACGAAGGCCATGATCGCGGTAAGCATCCCTGCGAGGATATCTTCGTCCCGGTCCGCCCGGAGGCGGCGCGTGTTGTGCATGATGAGCCGGCCCTCCTGTCCGATCACGAAGACGTCCTCAATCCCGTACATCCGCAACGCGACGGCCCGGTACCCGAAGAACCCCCCGACGGCCGCGAGGAGAACGAGAAAGGCCGCCCACTCCGCGGGGAAGGCGGCCGCGCCGGCGGGCGATGCGGACACGCGCACCTGGATCAACCCCGTCACGCCCAAGGCGGTCGCGCTCACGTTGTGCAGGCCCACGGACCCCGCACGGTACACCCCGTCGACGACCTGTCCCTCCGGATCCGACGTGGCCCACAGGACGCCCCCGACGGTGAGGAGGTGCCCGTACGCATCGAACCCTCGGACCCGGAACGCCTCCGACTGGCCGACTGTGAGGTTCACGACCGGTTCGGACGTCCGGTCGGAGAAGACCTCGATCCGGGCGAGGGTGCCCAGGAACTCGTAGACGACGCTCACGTTCACTGCGCGGGGTGTCCGGGTCCCGTTCTGGGTCCCCAGGATCACGCGGACGGCGAGGGTCGTGGCGTTGAGCGGCCCCAGGTCCTGCCCGGCGACGACCTCCATGGAGCCCGTCCCGTCGTCGAGCCGGTACCGAAGGAAGGTCCCCGGGGGAACGTCGGCGGACGCGAGGAAGCGCCGCCACCGGAGGAAGGAACCTCCCGGGGTGAGGACCGAGGTCGTCAAGGAGCCGGAGGCCGCATGTTTCGTGTGGTCGAGCATGATCGCGTCGACCGTTGGGGTCTGGCTCTCGTTCGTCGTCGAGAGGACGAGGACGACCTGGGCGTATCGGTAGCCCGATGCATCCAGTGGGAGGTCGGACACGCCGCCCGAGGCGACGAACGGCGTCCACGTCGCGTCGCCGACCACGGTCGTGTTCCCGAAGCGGGCGAGGACCTCGACGGACGTTCCGCCAGGGGCTAGGCCCGCCCACGAAGCGCGCGTCCATGCGACGGGCGTCGTGGCGTCGAGGGCCGCCGACTCGTACCGCCCCTCGCGCATCGCAGGCATCCGGAGGGCGACATCGTCGAGGGACCCCTGGACGGACGCTGCGTAGATCGTGTCGATGACGACACGTAGCTCGAACACAATCTCGTAGGTCGCAGCCGGGGCGAGGAACGCGCTCACGTCCTCGTACGCATCGCCGGAGCTTCCGGTGGCCGGGATGCTTCTCTCGATTGTGAACACGGAGGACTCCGCCGCGACCCGCGTCACGAGAGCCGCGGAGGAGACGTTCTCGGAAGGACCCACGTCCCAGTGGTACTGGAGCGTCGCGGACCCTGGCGCGGGAGACGACGCGAAGCCCTTCACGTAGACCTGGCCGATGCTTGCCCATTCCGCTCGCGAGTTCGGGTTCGACAGTTCCAGGCGATCGATGTAGAGGACCACGTCGCGATTCACTGGCGAGGTCAGGACGAACCGAATCTGAATGAGGCTGATGGAGGCGAAGTCCGCGGGGATCGCCGCGAGGTCAACGACGACCTCCTGCCATCCGGGGACAAGGGGGATGTAGGAGGATCCATTGAGGCCCGCCGGGGTCTGGACCCAGAGGGACACTCCGAGACCGGTCCATCCCGAGGCGGGGGCGTTCACATGGAAGGCTGCGATCGAGTAATCGGACCAATCGAGTGGAGTGCTGAAGGTTCTGAACGCACCCGCATACCCACCGACACTGATGTTGATCGTGTCCTTCAGCATGGCCGCCCCTTCGAGGTGGTCGACCATCGATGAGCTCGTCACGCTACCGCTGCCGGGATAGGCGAACCCGTACCAGTCGGGAGTCGTCGCATTGAAGCCATCGAACATTCGACGAGGAGAAGCGTCGGAGGCGTGGTCAAAGAACCCAGCCCGGGAGGACGTCGACCATCCGGATGTCGTGGAGTCCCCGCTGTCGTTGTACGTCCATGCGAGGTCCTCCTCGAAGCCCCCGTTCGCGAGACGGCTCGTGAAGTTCCCCTCGAGGCCCACGGTGCCTCCGGCGACGGTGACATTCGTCGTCGACGCCGCGAAGTGCGCGAAGTCGTTGGCCGAGTCGAGGCCTAAGGTCGCGTTCGTCGTCCGTAGGCCTGCTCCGGACCCGCTGAACACGACGTCCAGCGAGGTCCCGTCGGACCCTTCCGCGAACTCCCACGTCGCCGTCTTCGTCCCGTCGAGGTTCGTGACAAGGGACGGAGACGAGGACGCGGACTGCGGGATCAGGAAGACGGCGAGGACGGTGAGGAGGAGCAATGCGTACCATGTCGGGGGGTTCGCGCGCATCGCGGGTTCCTCGTGCGGTCCGATGACGTCGGCTAACCCCTCTCCCGGCCCATGTCCCACCCGACGCGCGCGGCGCGCGGGCAAGGCCTCGCCTTATCTGGACGACGCTACTTAATCGTTTCGTGACGCGCCGTCCGAGGCTGGCAGCGCGGAGCCGGCCCCCCGTACTTCGGACAACGTTCGAACGGGATGCTACTGATAATCAGGCGCTCGACCGAGCGACGGCCTCAGGCCTTCTGGAGCTGGGCCTCGGAGACGATCGCGCCGAGCCGGCGGAAGGCCTCCTCGACGTTCTCCCCCGTCTTCGCGGACGTCATCAGGTACTCGCTCTCGAACGCCTTCGCGACCTGCTCGACGTCCTTCTCCGTGAACTGAGCGTCCGACACGAGGTCGGACTTGTTCACCGCGATCAGGATGGGCACCTTCCCGACGACCTGTTCGACTCCGTCGATCCAGTCGTCGAGGTCGTCGAGGGTCCTCTTCCGAGTGAGGTCCGCGACGGCGAGGATCCCGTTGGCCCCGTAGAAGTACGCGTCCTTGAGGAGCTCGCGGAAGCCCTTCTCCCCCATGATGTCCCAGATCGTCATGTCGACGTCGACGAGGAGGTCCTGCTCGGGCCGGAACACCCGGACCTCCTTCTTCGAGACCTTCGTCCCGATCGTCGTGATGTAGTGGTCGTCGAACATGTTCAGGACGTACCGTCGGATGAGGGACGTCTTTCCGACGGCTTTCTCGCCGACGAGGCAGATCTTTGACTTGAGATGCTTCGTCGTCGCCATCCAGGGGCTCCTGAGGGGGCGCGGGAGGGCTCAGGCGGGAGACTACTTAATCGTTGTTGACTCGTTCTCTTGACTGATTCGGTCAGGCGACGACGAGACCTTCCTTTGCGAGGATCATCCCGCCGAGGTGGCGGAACGCCGACTCGACGTTTTCCCCCGTGCGGGCGCTCGTGTAGTAGTGGGGCGCATCGAAGGCGCGCGCGGCCTGCTCGATCTCCTTGTCCCCGTAGAGGATCATGACCTCGTCCTTGAGGTCGATCTTGTTGATCGCATACACCACGGGGATCTCCCCGACGACGTTGAAGACGCTCTGGACCCAGTCGTCGAGCTCCTTGAGGGTCGAGTACCGCGTGAGGTCGGCCACGGCGAGGACGCCCTTCGCCCCGTGGAAGAATGCCTCTTTGAGCAGGTCCCGGAAGCCCTTTTCCCCCATGATGTCCCACACCGTCATGTCCATGCGTACGGACGCGTCCTTGTCGGGGACCTCGTACCCGAGCTCCCGCTTGGAGACCTTCGCCCCGAGGGTCGTGATGTAGCGGTCATCGAACTCGTCGAGGACGTACCGGCGGACGAGGGACGTCTTGCCGACGGCGGCCTCCCCCACGAGGCACACCTTCGTCTTGATCCGTAGGACCTCGCCCATGGAGCCGGCGTCCGATTTCCCCCACATTACTTAATCGTATCGAACCCAATGTCGGCCCGCAAGAACCTTTTTCATAGGGAGCCCGTTCGGGGGCCGATGCGGATCGCGCGTCGGCTCGTCCTCGCCCTCGACGTCACGGACGCCCGCCTCGCGGCCTCGATCGCGGAGGCGACCCGTGGCCATGTGGACGCCGTGAAGGTCGGCTGGCCCCTCGTCCTGGCGGCGGGCCTCGGGATCGTCAGCGATCTCTCCCGCCACGGGTACATCCTGTGCGACTTCAAGGTCGCGGACATTCCGAACACGAACCGCCTCATCGTCGAGCAGGCGGTCGCGGCGGGCGCAGGCGGGATCATCTGCCAGGGCTTTCCGGGAGAGGACAGCGTCCGCGCATGCGTGGACGCAGCGGGCCGCGCGGACGTCTTCGTCCTGACGGAGATGAGCCATCCCGGAGGGGTCGAGTTCACGGCGAAGCATGCGGAGGACTTCGCCCGGATCGCCATGCGGGCGGGGGCCTCCGGCATCATCGCCCCCGCGACCCGGCCCGAGCGCGTGAAGGCCCTGCGGGCGATCGTCGGGGACCTCCTCATCCTGACCCCCGGCGTCGGGGCCCAGGGCGGCAGCCCGGCGGCGCCCCTCCTCGCTGGCGCGGACGCGATCATCGTCGGTCGGGCGATCTACGAGGCGGAGAGGCCCGCGGAGGCGGCGGAAGGCCTCGCCCGGGAGATCGCCTCGGCCCGACGGTCCGCCTAGGCCGCCTCCGAGAAGACTTATGGCAGGTGGGGCCATGGCCCCGACACGGCTCCCATTCCCATGGAGGACCGCGACGTCGTCCGCGCGTTCCTCGAGACGGACCCCATCGCCACGTCGACGGTCTGGGACCGCGTGTACCAGCAGCCTGCGTACACGGACGTCCGGCTCGACGGCCTGCCACCGAAGGCGGTCCTCGCGATGTCCCCCGGTCGGCCTGGCAGAGGGCCTGCGGGGATCGCCCTCCACGCGACGGACGTCGCGGCCGCGCGGGACCTCGTCGGCGCGATCCCGGCCGGGCCCGTGTTCATGCACCTCACGCAGGAGTGGGCCCTCGCCCTCCTCGAGCTCCGGGCCGCGGAGCTCCAGGCCCGGCCCGCGTGGCTCCACGCCCTCGACCCGAAGGACTTCGTGGAGCTCCAGAGGCACGAGGTCCGTCCCGTCGACCCCGCGTGGGCGGGCCGGATCGCGCAGCTCTGGGAGCCCGACTGGCCCTCCGAGGCCTATGTCCGGCGGAGGATCGAGGCGGGCCCGAGCGCGGCCGTCGTCGTGGACGGCGAACCCGTCGCATGGGCGATGACCCACCACGAGACCCCCTGGGTCGGGATGATGGGCTTCCTCCACGTCGTCGAGGAGCACCGGGGGAAGGGCTACGCGAAGTCCGTCGGCTCCGCCCTCGCGAAGGAGATCCTCCGGAGGGGCAAGGTGCCCGCCCTCCACGTGTACGCGGACAACGTCCCGTCCCTCCGGCTCTCCGAGGAGCTCGGGTTCCATCGGGTCGCGAGGCAGGTCTGGGGGGACGCGGTGCTCCGATGAGGATCGTCCCCCTCGCCGCGGACTCCCTCGGCGCGCGGTCCATGGCGACCCTCGTGGAGACGCCCGACGTCACGGTCGTCCTGGACCCGAGCGTGCGCCTCGCGCCCGTGCGGTACGGCCTCCCTCCCCATCCCCTCGAGGAAGAGCGGCAGAGGGCCCTGTGGCGCACGATCCGAGACGCCGCGAAGAGGGCCGACGTCCTCACGGTCTCCCACTACCACTACGACCACCACAACCCGGACGCCCCTTCGATCTTCAAGGGGAAGCTCGCGATCCTCAAGGACGGGAAGTTCCACATCAACCGGAGCCAGCGGGAGCGCGCCGGGACCTTCGTGAAGGCCCTCGAGGGCTATCCGCGGGAGGTCCAGGTCGCGGACGGGAACGACCTCGACGTGGGCGGCACGGAGATCACGTTCTCCCCGGCCGTGCCCCACGGGCCCACGGACGAGCTCGGGTACGTCGTCATGACGAGGATCGCCCACGCTGACGACGTATTCGTCCACACGTCGGACGTCCTCGGGCCGCCCCGGAAGGCCCACCTATCGTTCCTCCTCGACGCGGACCCGACGGTCCTCTACGTGGACGGCCCGATGACCCACATGCCCGAGAACTACCCGGCGGAGGAGACGCGCCGGTCCGTCGCGAACCTCCTACGGGTCGTCCGCGGGACGAGGGTGCGGACCCTGATCGTGGACCACCACGCCCTCCGGGACCGTGCCTGGCGGTCCTGGATGCCCCCGCTCCTCGAAGCGGCCGAGGCGCACGACGTGTCCGTCCTCACGGCCTCGGAGTTCGCGGGCAAGGCCCTCGACCCGCTCGAGTCGAGGCGGGACGAGCTGTATGGGGTCCGGGCGGGACCCGGAGCCCCGGACGCCCGCCCGGCGGGTCAGGGATCTGCGGGCGAAGACCGCTGACGCCGCGGATACAGGACGTGGTAGTAGAGCCCGCCCGCGGACGACGCGACGTAGAGGACGAACCAGACCCAGAGGAACGGCCGGTCGAGGAACAGGATCGGCTGGCCCTGGGGGTTCGTGTTCCCGGCGAGGAGGATGCCGAGGGCGCTCCCGAGGGCGATGAGGGCGAAGGCCCACAGCATCGCGAGGGGGATCCGGCTCGCCTCCCAGGTCCCCGCGCGCCAGGCGAGGATGAACCCGAGGGCTACAGTCAGGTAGAGGCCCGCCGTGAAACGCGCGGTCATCGGGGTCAGGGTCCAACCCCAGATCACTGGATACCAGTCCGAGGGCCCGAGGAGGAGGGCGATCCCCTCGGGGACGCTCACCCCGATCACGAGGGCCATGAGCGCGCGCTGTCCGAACGGGATCGAGTCGGGGTCCGACGTGGCGCGGCCATCGCGAGCCGGCTATTTAGGTCATACGAAGCCCGTGGGGACGTCGGGGGCCTCCCCGACGCGGTTCCCCTCGGGAGTCAAGTACTCCGAATCGGTTCCGGGGGGCGTCATGGCGTCCCCCGAGGACGGGCTCCGCACGACCCTCGCGGAAATCGAGCGGGAGGTCGCGTGCCGCGTCTGCCGCGGGGACATCAAGCGGTGCCGCCTCGCGGTCTGCCCGTACCTCGAGCGGGTCCGGGACTGGTTCGCGGACCGTTCCGACCTGCGGAGCACGAACGTCTTCGGCGCCTCCCCGCCCGGGGCGTTCGTGGGCTCCTGGGGCTATCCGAAGGTCCTCGCGGGGCCCCTCGTGCCGCCCCTGCGCGACGAGGACACCTCGATCCTCGACGCGACGGAGTCGTGGCTCTCGTACGATCTCCCCCAGCTCCTCCGATTCCGCCTGACCCTCGTCCGAGGGAAGGCCGCGCGGCGGGTCGTCGCGGCGCGGGACCCGGACCCCATCCTGTCCACGATCCAGGAGGGCGCAATGGCCTCGAAACCGATCGACACGGAGATGTGGCTCGAGCGTACGCCCGTCCTCTCGAGCCCCTTCAACGCGCGCGCCCCCCCGAGCGGGCCGAGCGCGGACATCCGCCGCGTGGACCTGGCCTCGAACCCCTCCGTCCCGAGGCGCGTGGACGACGTCGTCTCGGACACGGACCTGCCCGCGGGGGAGGCCGTCGCGGACCTGTACGCCCACGGGATCCCCCAGAGCCACATCACGCGGATCTTCTCCGTGGGCCTCCTCGGGTCCGGGGACCGCCGCAGGCTCGTGCCGACGGAGTGGTCGATCACCGCGGTCGACGACATCCTGGCCCGGCGCCTCGTTGAGGAGGTGCGCGGCCACCCCTGGATCGACGGGTATGAGGTCGCGAGCGCGACGGGCGTGGCGAACACGGTCGCGATCCTCCTGTTCCCCCAGGCCTTCATGTTCGAGGCCCTCGAGGCCTGGAACCTCCGGACGAACCCCATCCCGATCCAGGACCACGAGTTCGCGGGGGGCCGGACGAGCTATCCCGACGTCGTGGGGGGCGCGTATCCCGCGACCCGCCTCCCCGTCCTCGAGCACCTCGCGTCCCGGCGCCGGCAGGCCGGGGCGATCGTGTGCATGGAGGTCTACGACGATTGGGTGCCCCTCGGGGTCTGGCGATACCGGGAGCTCGCGCGGGTCGCGCTCTCGAAGGGCTCGACGCGCGTCACGACCCTCGAGGAGGCGGAGGCGGAGCTCGGCCGGCGGCTGCGGCTCCCCCTCGAGAACTGGTGGAGGGCGAGCACCCTCCGGGCCTACCTCCGGGGCCAGCGGCGCATCACGGACTACGGGTGAGCGACCCCGGCCTCAGTGGCCCCGCGGGCAGAGGTATGCCGGAGGACGGAGGCGACGGCTCGCCATCGTCCCCCGTCTCCGGGGCCTACAGGCGGTCCACGCGGCGGAACCAGGCCGCGAGCCTCGGGTACGCCTTGGGGACGGGCCGACCCGCGACGCGGAGGGCGTGGAGGTTCCCATAGATCGCGAAGTCGAAGGCCGTTGGCGCGTCGAGGACGAGGAACTCCCGGTCCCGGAGGCCGTCCTCGAACAACGCGAAGGAGGGCCCGAGCGGCTCGAAGGCTCGGCGGGGGTGAGACCGGATCGCGTCGAACGTCCCCGGGGGACGGTCCCACAACTCCCCGAAGTTCCATCGCTCCACGGGGTCCCTCAGCGTGCCCTCGAGGAACGCGGCCACGAAAGGCCACAGCCGGTCCTCGAACCAGTCGTACTCCCATGACTCCAGGATCCGGACGACCGCCCGTGAGTCGCCGGGGTACGCGGGCGGGTGCGGGGCCACTCGATCGAGGTAGTCGACGGCCTCCGTCCACGGGACCCCGCGGCGGCCGTCCTTCAGGAACGGCACGTAGTCCTGGCCCGTCTCCCGGATCAGGCGGCGCTTGTCGTGGTACGGCACGGGGACCTTCCGATACGTGAGGCCCTTGTAGTCCATGAGCTTCCGGACCTTCGCGCACGTCGGGCTGTAGTCCATGTCGTACATGACGAGCATCGGTGCAACCCGCGGGGGGAACGGGGCCGCGGCTTACTCCTTTTGGGCCGCCCGCCGGACCCCTTATTACCCTGGAGCGCTTCCATTCTCCCAGAGGAGGATGGGTGGTCCGAGGGCCGTGATCGATGGGGCCAAGGGGGGACGACGTCCGAGTAGGGACGGAGGCGGCCGCGGACCGCATGACACGGAACCACATACCGGCGGGTATATGCTGACTATGGTCAACCTTCAGATAGAGCCTTGCACGAAGTACAACCGTCCCCCGAGGTCGGTCGGCGATGGATGTCATCCAGGTCCTCACGGAGCCCTTGGTGATCATCGCGATCGCCATCGGCGTGTTCACGTTGCGGGTGATCTACTTGGCTAAGCGCCTCAAGACCGCGTCGAAGGACCTGACCTTCGCGGACCTCCGGGCCCTCGACGAAGCGAAGAAAGGGCTCAACGCCCACAAGGACTCCCTCGAGGTCGCGAGGGAGACCCTCCAGGAGAACCTGGGCGGCGCGAGGGACACCCTCCGCCACTACGACGCCCCGTTCACGAAGACCGTCGAGGACCGGCGCAAGGGGATCGAGAGCGTCATGGACGACCTCGAGAAGTCCCGGTCCGGGTACAAGGACGAGTACCGGCGGGGGATCAAGGAGGCCCGGAAGATCGTCCGCGACGCGTTCCCCCGGAAGACCCATCGGGCCCCAAAGGATTTGTAGGCACGGGCCGTTCCCTCGAGGTCGAGCGAGGGGAGCGACGCGACACTCGACCCGGCCGTCCTCAGTCTCCAGCAGAGACTTTCACACCTGCGGTCCTTCATCCTCTGGACCGTCCCCCTGTACCTCGTCCTCGCCGTTGCGGGCCTCTCTGCCTCGCGGTACACGTGGTCCGAGGACCTCGTCCTCCTCACGGGCGTCCTCGTCGCCTACGGGACCCTCGACGCCATCGTCCTCCAGCAGATCCGCTCGATCGAGGGCCGGGCTCCGTCGACCGCGTCCGAGATCGAGGCGACGCGGGATCGGGTCGACCGCCTCGCCCGCCTCCTCCTGCGGACGGGGATCGTCCTCGGGGCGACGTTCGCCCTCCTCCTGGCCGTCCTCGTCCTCACGTGAGGGACACCCGTTTCCTGGTATCTACCGCCCACGGAGGGACCCGCCCGGCGCTCGATTTGAAGCTTGCGTGACTCGACCTCGCACGTCTGCGCGTCCTCGACATGAAAGCTTAATAGGAGCGCCTCGTACGCGCGGGTGCCTTCCTTCCCCCGGAGGGCGACGTGATACCGTGGACCCCGTGTGGCTCCTGATCCTCGCGGCGATCGGCCTCTTCCTCGGCCGCGCCGCGCTGATCGCCCGGCGACTGAAGCAGGCGGC
>MGWD01000032.1:114938-118895 GCA_001800825.1 Euryarchaeota archaeon RBG_19FT_COMBO_69_17
GAAGGCCCACCGGGAGAGCCTCGACGAGGCTGTCGCGGGCACGAAAGGGCACCTTGCGGAGGCCCGCAGGCTCGCGAGCCGGACATCCGGGCGGGGCCGCGCCCCGGCCTCCCGGGTGAGCGCGATGGTCGAGGACTTCACCCCGGACCGTCGCTTCTGACGGCCCCCCGGAAGGTTTTTGGCATCCGCCCGCGCTCCGCGGGCCATGGAAGGCGGGGCGAGGCACCTCGTGGAATTCAAGGCGCGCTACGAGGACCTCGGGAAGGCCCGGGCCCTCCTCGAGGGGGCCGAGCCCGTGGGGTCGTTCCGCCAGGTCGACACGTACTTCTCCCTCGGCGAGCGCCGCCTCAAGGTCCGATCCGTCGAGGGCCGCTCCGACGGGCAGCTCGTGTACTACGAGCGGCCGGACGCGGGCGGGGTGAAGGAGAGCGACGTGCGCCTCGCGGCCCTGCCGGACGCGGCCGCGGTCCTCGACATCCTCACCCGGGCGTTCCCCGTCGCCGCGGAGGTCCGGAAGACCCGCGAGGTGTACCGGTTCCAGGGGGTCCAGGTCCACCTCGACACGGTCGTGGGCCTCGGGCGGTTCCTCGAGTTCGAGAAGGTCGTCGACGGGCCCCGCGGGATCGAGGAGGGCCGCCGGCAGCTCGAGGACCTCGCCGCGTACTTCCAGGTGGCCCCCGAGGACGTCATGGCCTCGTCGTACTCGGACCTCCTTGAGCGCGGCTGAGGCTCACCGCTCCCGCACGCGGGCGACGACGACGAGCCCCAGAGCCGCGTTCCCCGCGATCATCGCGAAGGCGGCGAGGAACGATCCGGACACGTCGACGAGGAACCCCGCGAGGGCCGGGGCGATCGCACCGCCGATGAGGCTCGCCGTGTTCATGAACGCGAACGCCGTGCCGCGGAACTTCGCGGGGAGGACCTGGGCGGAGAAGAGGTAATAGACCGAGAAGGGGAACTGGGCGAGGAAGCCCGCCGCGACGAGGAGGGGCGCCGCACCGACCCCGAGGAACGGGATCCCCGCGCTCACCCCGATGGACAGGAGGAACGCGACCCCGGGGACCCACCGCTTGTCCCGCGCGGCCCGCGTCTCCGCGAGGTACCCGCCGAGGGGGCGCGACAGGATCCCCGCGGCGGGGATCGAGGCGGAGAGGAGGCTGATCGCGGTCGCGTCGAGGACGCCGGACTCCTTGAGGTATGTCGGGGTCCAGCTCGAGAAGAAGATGTACGCGGCGTAGCTCGAGGCGAACGCGAGGCCGATCTTCCACAGCTCCGCGTCCCGGAACGCGCGGAGGAAGTCCCCGAGGCCGAAGGCCTCGTGGTCCCGGGGCGGGAGGCCGCGGGAGACGAGGACGAACAGGGGCACAAGGACGACGAGGGGCAAGGCGAACGCGGCGAACACGGCGGGCCAGCCCCAGGCCGCGGCCACGAAGGGGCCGAGGAGGTTCCCCAGGGCGACCCCCGCGGGCGGGGCGGACAGGAACACCCCGACCGCGCGGCCCGGGGTCCGGGCGAAGGCCCGGGACACGAGGAACGCGGAGGGCACGAACACGAAGGCCACCGGGATTCCCGCGAGGATCCGGAGGCCCAGGAGGGCCGTGTAGGAGGGGAGGGCCGTCATCCCGACCGCCGTCGCGAGGAGGGCGAGGGACGCGAGGGGGACGATCTTCCGGGGATCCGCGCGGTCGATCACGTAGCCTGCGGGGAGCTGGAAGGCGAGGATCGAGAGGAGGTACGCGGAGATGAGGGACCCCGCCTGGGCCTTCGAGATCCCCAGGTCCTCAATCATGGGGACGAACACGGGGGCGGGGGCGATGTAGAACGCGTTGATGGACACGTTCACGGCCCACGCGACGGCGAGGAACGCCCACGGCCGGAACGCGCGCGCCGCCGGGTCCATCGGGACGCCGCGAGGAATCCGTGGGATTTAAGGAAAGGGACGTCGGCCGGAGGCCTTACCGGATGCCTGCCGGCGCGGGGCCGACGACGGCCGGGGCCGCGAGCCGCCGCGCGAGGACGGGACCCAGAAGGGAGCCCGCGAGTCCGCCCGTGGCGAGGGCGATCGGGAAGAGGAGGCCGTTCGCCGACGCCCCGAACGTCACGGCGATCCCGCCGTATAGGAGGAGGTGGGGCGGGGTCCAGAAGACCTCGACGCCCCCGTCGAGGTGGTACAGGATGTCCCACACGCCGCCGACCATCTCGACGAGGAAGGCGACGGCCGCGAGGGAGAAGCCGAGGAGGGCGAGGGGCCCGGCCGGAAGGCGCGCTCGAAGGGCGAGACCGCGTGCACCCCTCGTCTCCATCACCCGGTCCAAGGTCGGAGGGGACTTAACGTTGGCGGGTCCGCCTTCGGGTTGACAAACGGGTCCGCCTCCCCGACCCCCGCGACGTGGATCCGAGAGGGATGCTCCGGACGGGATTCGAACCCGTGTCAGAAGCTCGAGAGGCTTCTATCCTTGGCCGCTAGACTACCGGAGCGCGGGAGCGCGCTAAGGGAAGGCTCAACATAAAGGTTGCGAGACGCCAGATCCGCGAGGATCCGGGAGCGAACCTTTTTCCCCGGGTGCCGCAGTGGCCGGGACGTGAGAGCGGCCCTCGCCCAGCTCGCCCCGTCTGTCGGGGACAAGGGCGCGAACCTCAGGAAGCTCGAGGCCGCCGTCGCCCGGTCGAACGCGGATCTGGTCGTCGCCGGGGAGCTCTACCTCACGGGCTACATGGCGAGGGACGCATTCGCGAAGCTCGCGGAACCCTTGGACGGCCCTTCCGTGGAAGCGGTCCGGTCGATCGCGCGGGAGCACGGCGCGCACGTCGTCTTCGGCATGGCCGAGCGGGAGGAGGGGACGGACCGCTTGTTCAACACGTCCGTCCTCGTCGCCCCGGACGGGAAGGTCGCGTCCTATCGCAAGGTGTACCCCGCGAACTTCGGCCCCTTCGAGGAGGGTTTGTACTTTGGCCGCGGGGAGTCCCTGACCCTCGCGCGCACGGATCTCGGGAGGATCGGGCTCCTCATCTGCTACGACGCGTTCTTCCCGGAGCTCGCGAAGGCGTACGCCCTTCGAGGCGCCGACCTCCTCGCGATCATCAGCGCGTCTCCCGCGACCTCGAAGCCGTTCTTCGACCGGATCCTCCCGGCCCGCGCGATCGAGAACGCGATCCCCGTCCTCTACAGCAACCTCGTCGGGACGGAGCTCAACATCGTCTTCCAGGGCGGCACCCAGGCGATCGGGCCGCGCGGGGAGGACCTTGGCCGCGCGAAGGACTTCGAGGAGGACCTCGTCCGCGCGGACGTCGACCCGCGCGACACGAAGACGGCCCGGGGCTTCCGGCCGACCCTCCGCGACACGCGGGCCGAGTTCTGGCGCCCCCTCGTCGCGGAGCTCCCGGTGACCGAGGTGTGACCCGGGGAATACCACCCGCACGTTCATAATCCGACGGCGCCGTCCCTCCTCCGGAGGGACCCCATGCGAACTCTCGTCCTCGCCTCACCGCTCCTCGCCGTCCTCCTGCTCACGCCGACGTCGACGTCGGCGGACGGGCTCGACCTGACGACGGTCTCCGTCCACTTCGAGATGCCGCCGGCCGACATCGCGGGGATCGCGTCCCTCCGCGGGTCGTGTGATGTCCTCGCGACGGGGGAGAACGTCTCCCTCCGGTCGGGGGAGGTCCTGCGGACAACCATCGGCGCGGAGGCGGGGCCGTGCGCGATGGTCCTCTCCCTCTTCGGGGTCGACGTCCCGCTCCCCGTGAGCACGACGCCCCTCGGACGGAGCTCCTTCTACCTGCCGGGCCTCGCCACGGTGACCCTGGGGATCATCGACCTCAGCCTCGACCTCGTGACGGGCCTGAACTCGACGACGACGTCCGCCAATCCCGCGGCCGCGGAGGCCTACCCGCGGAACGTGACGTGGCCCTCCTGGGGAGCCGCCCGCGTCCTCCTGAACGGAACGAGCGGGTACG
>MGWD01000032.1:118922-132315 GCA_001800825.1 Euryarchaeota archaeon RBG_19FT_COMBO_69_17
CGACGTTCACGTACACGGTGTCCCTCGCCCTCACCGTCTACGCCCTGAGCATCGTCCTCTACCAGGTCGGGCTCACGTCCCTCGGCGCGTACCCGGGGAGCTTGGCGCTGGACACGGCCCTCACCCTCGACCTCGTCCCCCACCCGCCGACGATCGACGTCCCGACGGGGATCACCGACGACGGGGCGAACCTCTCCTGGAGCCTCGCGGGGGACTCGGACCTCGACCACCTTGAGGTCTGGGCCGACGACGGGACGTACAATGTGTCGTACCAGATCGCGGACCCGGCGGCGACCGCGTTCCGCGTGCCCCTCGAGCCCGAGACGACATACCGGGTCTGGGTCGTCGCCGTCGACGGGGCGGGACAGTCGAGCGCGTCCGGTGCCGTCACGGTCCGCACGTCCGCGGAGCCTGCTCCGGAGGAGCCCTCATCTCCCCTGGCCCCGGAATCCCTCGACGGCCTGACCTGGGCCCTCGTCGGATTCGCGATCGCGGGGACCGTCTTGGGCTACCTGGTCGGCGTGCTCCGCGGGCGCAAGTTCGATTGAGCGCGGCGCGCGGTCACCGAGAGCACTGCCGGCGAGAGCAAACCTTTTATAAGTCCCCCTCTTTCGACGCCTGCTCTTCTGGCGACAGGGAGCCGATGACTGATGACGCCCTGCCGGCGCGGGGCGGAAGGAGGTCTCCAGCATGGCCAAGCCGATGTACGTTCGCTTCGAGACGCCGAAGGACCTGACCGACAAACTGTACCAGGCGATCGAACTCGCGAAGGAGAGCGGGAAGATCCGGAAGGGCACGAACGAGGTCACGAAGCTCGTCGAGCGCGGGGACGCCCAGTTCGTCGTCATGGCGGAGGACGTCCAGCCCGAGGAGATCCTCGCCCACATGCCCCTGCTCTGCGAGGAGAAGGGCGTGCCCTACGGGTACGTGCCGAGCAAGCAGGAGCTCGGCGTGGCCGCGGGACTCGGCAAGGCGACCGCGTCCATGGCGATCCTTGACGGCGGGAAGGCGAAGCCCCTCCTCGACGACCTCGCCTCCAAGCTCCGGGCCTTGAACAAGTGAGTGAGCGCGCATGGCGGACGAAGAGAGCATCCCCGCGGAAGTCGTCGAGATCGTGGGCCGGACCGGGATGGCCGGGGAGGCCACCCAGGTCAAGGTCCGCGTGCAAGAAGGCCGGGACAAGGGCCGGATCATCACGCGGAACGTGAAGGGCTCCGTCCAGGTCGGCGACGTCCTCATGCTACGGGAGACGGCCCGCGAAGCGCGCAAGCTCTCCGTGCGGTGATCCCATGCCCGTGCGACGATCCTGCTCCTTCTGCGGGAACGAAATCGAGCCCGGGACGGGCAAGATGTTCATCAAGAAGGACGGGACGATGTTCCTGTTCTGCTCGAGCAAGTGCCAGGCGAACCTTCTGAAGCTCGGGCGCATCCCCCGATGGACGCCGTGGACCCAGGCCGCTCGGCGCGCGGCGGGGATCGCAGCGGAGCCCGAGGCCGCCGTCGTCGAGGAGGCCGCGGAGGCCATAGGGGAGGTCAAGATCGAGACCGCGAAGGGGAAGGACATCCCGTCGGACCTCGTCGATCTCATCGACAAGCGCCTTGGGCCCGACCTGAGCCGCGGGGACGTCGAGAAGCACTACCATGACTTCGTCGAGAGCGAGACGTTCCGCCACTCGATTGCGGGGTGGGCGAAGAAGGCCCATGCCGGGAAGGCCGTGACCCACATCGAGAAAGCGGAGTTCTTCGCGTACAAGGACTCCGCCGAGGGCCGGCGGGTGTTCAAGGCGTGGCTCGACGGGCAGTGGGCGAAGGTCAAGGGCCGGAAGGCGGAGGGGGGCGAGGGGGTCCCCGCGCCGACCCCGGCGAAGGCGAAGAAGGCGAAGAAGGGGGCCTGACCCTCTGGACCGCACGTTCGTGCTCCTGAAGCCGGACGCGGTCCAACGGGGCCTCGTGGGCGAGATCGTCCGGCGGTTCGAGGACCGCGGACTCAAGCTCGTCGCGATGAAGATGCTCCGCGTGTCGCGGTCCCTCGCAGAGTCGTACTACGCGGAGCACAAGGGGAAGGCGTTCTTCGAGCCCCTCATGGCGTATATCTCCTCGGGGCCCGTCGTCGCGATGGTCCTCGAAGGCGACGGCTCCGTGGCCCTCGTCCGGACGATGATGGGCAAGACGAACGCCGCGGAGGCGGAACCCGGGACGATCCGCGGGGACTACGGGCTCACGATCGGCCGGAACGTAATCCACGGGTC
The DNA here is from genome assembly GCA_001800825.1 of Euryarchaeota archaeon RBG_19FT_COMBO_69_17. Classification (GTDB taxonomy): domain Archaea; phylum Thermoplasmatota; class Thermoplasmata; order RBG-16-68-12; family RBG-16-68-12; genus RBG-16-68-12. Next base: position 121,172 of record MGWD01000032.1, read on the forward strand.
CGACGGCCCGGAGAGCGCGAAGCGGGAGATCGGATTCTTCTTCAAGCCCGACGAGCTCCACGAGTACCGCCGGATCGACGAGGCGTGGCTCCGCGAGTGAGGGCCCGGACGGGGGATGGCCCCGCGACCTCCAGGGAGGCCGCGCCCCAAGATTCTAATAGCCTCGGAGGGGTTGCTCGGATGCCATGGCCACGATTCGGCAGCCCATCGTCTCCGTCCTCGGCCACGTGGACCACGGCAAGACGACGGTCCTCGACCGGATCCGCGGGACCGCGGTCGCGTCCCGCGAGGCGGGCGGGATCACCCAGCACATCGGGGCCACGGAGGTCCCCCTCCCCGCGATCCTCGCCGCGTGCGGGGACCTCGTGAAAGGGAAGTCCTTCAAGATCCCCGGGCTCCTCTTCATCGACACCCCGGGCCACGTGGCGTTCTCGACCCTCCGGGCGCGGGGAGGAGCCCTCGCGGACCTCGCGGTCCTCGTCGTGGACATCAACGAGGGGTTCCGGCCCCAGACCGTGGAGTCGATCGGGATCCTGAAGCGGTACAAGACCCCGTTCCTCGTCGCCGCGAACAAGATCGACCTCGTCCCCGGCTGGCGGCACCACGAGGGGATGCCCTTCGTCCTCTCCGCGAGGGACCAGCGGGACAGCGCGGCGGAAGAGCTCGACCGGCGCCTCTACGCCCTCGTGGGGAAGTTCTTCGAGCACGGGTTCTCCGCTGACCGGTACGACAAGGTCTCCGACTTCACGACGTCCCTCGCGATCGTCCCCGTGAGCGCGAAGTTCGGGGAGGGGATCCCGGACCTCCTCCTCATGCTGGTCGGGCTCGCCCAGAGGTTCCTCGAGGCGGAGCTCGCCACGGAGGAGGGTCCGGGGGAGGCGACGATCCTCGAGGTCAAGGAGGAGAAAGGCCTCGGCATCACCCTCGATGCGATCGTCTACAAGGGCACCCTCCGACGCGGCGATCCGATCGTCTTCGGGACCGCCGGGCGCCCCGGGGTCACGAAGGTCAAGGCCCTCCTCAAGCCAAAGCCCCTCGACGAGATCCGAGACCCCCGGGACCGGTTCGACTCCGCGAAGGAGGTCAGTGCGGCTTCGGGGGTGAAGATCTCCGCGAGCGGGCTCGAGGGCGCCGTCGCGGGCGCGCCCCTCCGCGTGGCCCGCGCGGACGTCGAGGCCGTCATCGAGGAGGTCGCGAAGGAGACGTCCGTCCAGGTCGAGACCCAGGACGAGGGCGTCCTCGTGAAGGCCGACGCGATCGGCTCCCTCGAGGGCCTCGCGTACGAGTGCCGGGGGGCCGACATCCCCGTGCGGTTCGCGAGGATCGGGCCCCTGTCCCGCCGGGACGTCGTCGACGCGGCGACGACGAAGGACCCCCTCCATCAGGCAATCCTCGCGTTCCACGTGGAGGTCCTCCCCGACGCGAAGGCGGCCCTCCAGGACGCCCCCGACGTGAAGCTCCTCGAGAGCGACGTGATCTACCGGCTCATCGAGGACTACTCGTCGTGGCGCGAGGAACGAGAGCGGCAGCTCGAGGCCGCGAAGCGCCGGGTCGTCTCCTTCCCCGGGAAGCTCCTCTTCCTCCCGGACCACGTGTTCCGGGCCTCGAAGCCCGCGATCTTCGGGGTCCGGGTCCTCGCGGGGCGGATCCGGGCGGGCCAGGGCATAATGCGCGACGACGGCAAGGCCCTCGGGCGGGTCAAGTCGATCCGGAGCGGGGAGAAGACCCTCGAGGAGGCGATCCAGGGGCAGGAGGTGGCCATCTCCGTGGACGGGGTCACCCTGGGCCGCCAGGTCTCCGGCGGGGATGTCCTGTACGTCGACCTGCCCGAGGCGGATGCGCGGCTCCTGCGGGAGGACAAGGGTCTGAGCCACGACGAGCGGGAGGCTCTCGACCAGATCGCGACGATCAAACGGAAGGAGGACCCGTTCTGGGGCATGTGAGCGAGCTGCAGGCCGCCCTCCCGCGGCGCCACTTCTGCCGAGACTGCGACAAGTGGTACGGCCAGGAGGACGACGAGTACGGGCCCTGCATGTACAAGAACCTCCGAAAGGAGAAGCGATACGTGACGTACGGGTATCACGAGTGCGACGAGGCGGAGGAGCTCGAGCGGCGGGTGGCGCTGTGGCAGGACCGCGAATCCGGAGACTCCGGGACGGGGACGTCGACCGGGCCGTCGCCCTGACGGACCTCGAGTCCTGGGGCTACAGCCCCGCGGACATCCGTCGGTTCCTCGCCCTGTCGAAGAAGGGATGCTTCGCGGCGGAGGTCCGGGGGGAGGTCGTCGGCGTCCTCGCGACGTTCGCGTACGGGCGGGTCGCCTACCTCGGTTCCGTGATCGTGGACCCGGCCCAACGCGGCCGGGGGATCGGGGACGCGATGATGCGGGCGGCCCTCACGCACTTGTCCGCGAGCGGCGTGGAGACCGTGCGGCTCAACGCATACGTCGACGTCGTGCCGTTCTACGAGCGGCTGGGGTTCGTGAAGGAGTACGACAACGTGCGGTGGGAGGGCGGCCGTGTGGAGCTCGCGGCCGAGGTCGTCCGGCCCGCACGTCGTGGGGATCTCGAGCGGATTGTCGCGTTCGACGAGGCGTACTTCGGCGCGCGGCGGGACTCGCTCCTCCGTCGGCTCCACGAGGAGTTTCCCCGGACGTTCCTTGTCTCGGAGGAGAGGGGCGAGGTCCTTGGGTTCCTCGTGGGAAACACGTCCGCCGTGGCGACGGAGATCGGGCCCTGGATTGTGAACCCGGACCGGCCCGACGCCGGGCGGGCCCTCTTCGGGGGGCTCCTCGCGACGACGGACCGCGTGGCGTTCGCGTTCAGCGGACCCGAACCGAACCCCCGCCCCCACGCGTTCGCGCGGGAGATCGGGTACCGGGAGGGGTTCCGGAGCGTCCGGATGGTCCGCGGGCCCTCCGCCTCCGAAGGCCGTCCAGAAGGCGTTTGGTCCTTCGCGGGCCTCGAGAAAGGATGATATAACCCCCGGCAATGTCGCTGCGCCATGACGGAGAAGCGACTCCTCGCCCTCCTCGGGTTCCTCCTAGGACTCCTCGGCGCGGTCCTCATCCTCGTGAGGGTCCTCCAGGTCGGCCGGAACGAGACGATCGACCTGGACTTCTTTGTGCGGCGGCTCGTCGACTTCGTCCTCGGGATCGGGATACTCCTCGGGAGCGTCTTCATCTTCCGTGGCACAACGAGTTCGGGCGGGGCCGTGAACCTCGTCGTGGGGGCCGTCGGGCTCCTCCTCGGGGTCGACACGACGGGCGCAGTCCTCGGGATCGTCAGCGGGATCCTCGGCATCGTGGCGTCGGACACGTTCCGGTGAATCGGCGAGCGTACCCGGCCTCCGTCGGCGGCTCAGATGCGCGGGCCGATGAGCTGCCAGAGGATGAGGGACAGGATGAACAGGGCGAACAGGTACGACACGTTCCGGACGATCCGATCGCGGGCCTCGAGTCCGAGCCCCTTCCGGGCCCTGGCGAGAAAGCCCTCGACGGCGTCCTTGAAGATGTAGCCGCCATCCAGGGGGACCGCGGGGAGCGCGTTCGTGGCGCCGAGCATCACGTTGAGCCAGAAGAGCCAATAGACCGCGTTCCCGATGAGCCAGAAGAGGGGCGCGGGGATCGCCGCGAGGGGCCCGTGGATCTCGTAGAACTGGAGCCGGGGCTCCGGGATCGGGGCGTACCCGCCGAACGGGAGGGAGATGTACGTGAGGACGGCCCCCGGGACCCCGCCGAAGCGGTCGGGGTTCGACAACGGGTGGTAGTACTCCGTCGTCGTGTCGATTGCGTAGATGCCCAGGAGCGCTCCGCCCGAGCCGTCGTCCGCGAGGACGAGCGTGACGTTCCGATACGCCGTGCCGTCGTACACGGTAACGTTGACGGTGTCGTTCGCCTTCGTGAGGTCCCTCGCCCGGATGAAGTCCGCATAGGAGCGGACCTCCGTGCCGTTGTACGAGGTGATGATCGTGAACGGATCGATCCCCGCGTCCCGGGCGGGGGAGGGGCCGTCCTCCGGGAACCCCACGATCCCGACCCCCGCATGGACGGGGGAGACGGAGCCCATCATGACCGTCGAGAAGAGGACCGCGAAGATGACCGCGAGGACGATGTTCGTCGCGGGACCGACCGCATACAAGCGGGCGCGCTCCCGCCGCGGCATCTTCTTCATCTCTTCCTCGTCCGGCTCGACGAACGCCCCGATGGGGACGATGAAGAGGAGGATGCCCAGGGAGCGGAGGGGGACCTTCGCGGCCCTCGCGAGGATCCCGTGGGCGAACTCGTGGAGGACGATCGCGATCGCGAGACCGAACACCCCGTACCCGAAGGGGATGAGGCGGTTGATGCCGGGGAGGCCCAGGAGGAGATCCGGGGACGGCGGGTTCTGCCGGACCGCGGGGCTCTGGACGAGGGTCGCCTCCCAGGCGAGGAGTAGGGTCGTGCCGACCATCGTCAGGCCGACGAGCACGAGGGAGAAGTCCCCGAAGATCTTCCAGAAGCGCGTGGGCCTCGAGAGGCGGTCGAGGAAGTCGCGGCCCCGCTTCGTCTTCCACATGATGAAGGGACCTGCCGGGTGGAGCCCGCGCGGCTCGAGCAGGCCCTTCCGGTTCAGGAGGTAGACGCCCACGGTCCAGGCCGCGATGAGGATCGCCGCGACGAGGAGCCAGAACTCCCAACCGAACTCGGCCATTGGCGAACGCGAACGAAAGCGCGGGTCTATTTAAATCCGCGTCTCCGGGTATCCTCGGGCCTCACATCGGGGCCCGCACGTCACCGGGCGGGCAGCTGGCGGGCCCAGATGTCATCGGGGATCTCGTCGTACACGCCGAACGCGTCCGGGTGCACGTCCTTCCCGCCCTTCTTCGCGAGGCTCTTGATCCGGTCGACCCGGAGGATCCAGTAGTGGATTCGCCAGAGCTTCCCTTTCTTGATGTGGATCTCCTCCTGGCGGGTCGTGAGGAGGCCCTCCTCCTCGAGCATGTAGAACACGTCGCGGTCCGCGACGTCGAGGTTGTTGTCGATGACCTCGTGCTCGAAACCGAAGAAGGACATGAGGTAGTCCGCGAGGGCCCGGACGTCCGCGTCGGGCATCCCGTGCCGGCCCACCGTCGCCCGCAGGGCTTGCACGACCTCGGACATCATGACGATGGGCATGAGAACATCCCGCTCACCCCGGCGCCTCTTTAAAACAGCTTGGACGCCATTCCCCCGGCTGATAATTCTCGGAGGCATCGGAGGGAGATGGCAACCCGGAGGAGCGACGGCCACGTCATGGCGTACGTGATGGTCCCGGACCGCGCGACGGCGAGGGCGATCGCCCGCATCCTCGTGGAGGGACGCCTCGCAGCGTCCGCGAACCTGTGGCCCGCGGAGTCCGTGTACCGCTGGAAGGGGAGGGTCACGGAGGCGCGGGAGTACGTCGTCGTCGCGAAGACCCGGCGCGGGCTCGCAAAGCGGCTCATCGCCGCGGTCCGGGCCGCCCACCCGTACGAGGTCCCGTGCATCGTCACGTACGCGATGGACGACGCCCTGCCCGCATACGCGGCCTGGATCGACGCGTCGACGGCCTGATCACGCGTACAGGGCCATCGACGCGTACCCGACGACCTCGCGCATGGGGCTGACGTCCCCGGAGGTCGCATACTTCAGGAGCTGGGGTCGCACGGGGCCCACGGCCGTCAGCATGGCCATCACGGGCCCGTAGCCGCACATCGACACGTCGTGCTTCCGGATCGTCCGCCAGAAGCCTTTGACGTCCCCTCGGAGGATCTCCTCGTACGCGAGGCGGTCCCGCTCGTACGCCTGCTCCTTCGGCACGTAATGGCTGAAGTCCGTCGAGGCGATCACGAGGGCGTCCCGCCCCTGGATCGCCTCCCGCACCCGCTCTCCGACGGCGACCGCGGGGTCCAGGTCCTGGGAGCCCACGCAGACGGGGACGAAGGGCGCCTTCAGGCCGAGGTGGAGGAGGAACGGGAGCTGGACCTCGATGCTGTGCTCGAACCGGTGGGCGACCATGTCCTCCGTCATCGGCGGCCTCGAGGCGAGGCGGCGGGCAAGGTCCGTGTCGCATCGCATCCGGCCGATGGGCACCTCCCAGTCCACGGTCCCGACGGCCACGCTCGCCCCGAGGCCCGTGTGGTTGGGCCCGAGGATCACGACGACCTCCGGGGGGCCGTCCCGCCCCAGGGCCGCGTACGCATGGGCCGCGACGGGCCCCGAGTACACGAGGCCCGCGTGGGGCACGACGAGGCCCCGGAGCGTTCGGGGGCCGTCCTCGAGGACGGGGACCTTCCCGGGGCCGAGGGGATGCGTGTAGCAGGCCTCGACCTGGCGGCGCAAGGCCGCGGGCTCGTCCTCGTAGAACTGTCCGGCGACCGCGGGGACCCGCATGTCTGAGGCTCCCTTACAGGGACGCCTCGTAATCGTCGATCGTGGCCGTAAAGCCTTCGTCGGACGCGACCTGGCCGCGGGCCTTGAGGACCTCGCGGGTCAGGAGCCAGTAGACCGTCGCGAGGGCGCGCCGGCCCTTGTTGTTCGTCGGGATCACGAGATCCACGTTCCGCGTCTCGTTGTTCGCGTCGCAGAGCCCGACGACGGGAAGGTTGACGTTCAACGCCTCCCGGAGGGCCTGCTGGTCCGCCGCGGGGTCCGTCACGAGGATCACCTGCGGCTCCATGTACTCGGGGAGGTTCGGGTTCGTGAGGGTGCCCGGGACGAACCGCCCCGCGAGGACCTGGGCCCCGAGGGCCTTCGCGAACAGCTTCGCGGGCTTCTGCCCGTACTGGCGCGCGGCGACGACGAGGATCCCGTCCCCGGGGAAGTGGGCCAGGAACTTCGCGGCATCCCGGATCCGGGTGTCCGTCTTCTTGATGTCGAGGACGTAGAGCCCGTCCGTCCGCACCTTGTAGATGAAGGGCTTCATGTCGGCGCTCTTCTGCTGCGTCCCGATGTGCACCCCGGACGTCAGGTAGACGTCCTCGGGGACGAGCAGTCCCTCGACGCCGGTCCGCTCCTCTTCCTGCATCAGGTTCCTCCGTGGAGTTGCTCCTCGATCCGGATGAGCTCGTTGAGCTTCGCGGTCCGCTCGCCTCCCACGGTCCCCGTCTTGATCCCGAGGCTCCCGAAGGCCACGGCGAGGTGGGCGATCGTCTCGTCCGTCGTCTCGCCGCTGCGGTGGGACACGACCGTCGCGTATCCCGCCTTGTGGGCGAGGTCCACGGCGGCCCGCGCGTCGCTCAGGGTGCCGATTTGGTTCGGCTTAATAAGGATAGCGTTCCCCGCCCGGGCCTCGATCCCGCGGCGGAGGCGGTCCACGTTCGTCACGAAGAGGTCATCCCCGATGACCGTGCACCTCGACCCGAGGGCCTCCGTGAGTCGCGCGAAGCCCTCGAAGTCCTCCTGGTCCAGCGGGTCCTCGAGGCTGCACACGCCGTAGTCGGACACGAGCCGCTCGAGGAACTCGATCTGCCCGTCCGTCGTCAGGGCGCGGTCCCGGTAGTGGTACTTCCCGCCCCGGAAGAACTCGGAGGCCGCGAGGTCCATCGCGGGCCGCACGGGGAAGCCGACCTCGGACTCGACCGCACGGCATGCGTCGGCCACGATGCCGAGGGCGTCCTCGTCGGACAGTTTCGCGACCCAGGCTCCCTCGTCCCCACGGCCCAGGGGTTCGCCCGGGAGCTTCGCGGTGAGGGCCTGCGCGACCAGCCGATGGGCCCGCGCGTTCGCGAAGACGTTCCTCGCGGCAGAGGGGCCCTGGGACACGACGAGGTACTCCTGGATCGCGGTGCCCCCGATCGCGTGGCGCCCCCCGCCGATCACGTTCCCGAAGGGGCGGGGGAGCTGCTTCGATCCGGGGCCGCCGAGATACCGGAAGAGGGGTTTCCCCCCGGCCGCCGCGGCCGCCTTCGCGTTCGCGAGAGAGACCGCGACGGCGACGTTCCCGCCGATCCGGGAGAAGTTCGGCGTCCCGTCGATCTCGTGGAGGAGCCGGTCGAGGCCCGCCTGGTCCCCCGTCTCGCGGCCCATCACGCGCGGCGTGACGTCGGAGCGGAAGATCCGGATCGCCTCCTCGACGCCGCCCTTGGGGAACGCGGGGACCTCGTGGGTCCCCGTGCTCGCCCCGCTCGGGGCCGCCGCGCGCCCGACGTGGCCCGCGGCGCGGAGGTCGACCTCGACGGTCGGGTTCCCGCGGCTGTCGAGGATCGTACGGATCGAGACGGCCTCAATCGCCGGCATGGTACGACCTCGACACCGTGAGGGGGACGTTCCGGCTCTGGAACTCCAGGCTCGCGAGGGCGAGGGGATCGACGACGGCTTCCGGCACATCGAGGAGGGGCGGGGCGCCGAGGGATATCTGGAGGGCCCGCGCGCCGAGGATCCGGGCCCGCTCGAACCGTGTGTAGATCAACGAGAATACCGGCCGTGCGCCCAAAGGCCCGACGGTTAAATAGCTTTCCCTGTGAAGCCGTCCGCGGGACCCCGGGGCCGATCTACCGGAAATGCTTCCGGACGAGGACGAGGTAGACGAGGAGGAGGATCGGGATGATCGCGGCCCCGGGGGCCGCAAAGCTGGAGACGATCGACAGGACCATCACGATGACGGCGAGCCACCAGGCCCAACCCCGGAGCCTCCAGAGACCCATCCCGACGGCGATCCACAGGAGGGCGATGATGAGGAGGATCCCACCGACGACCCCGACCGCGAGCCCGAACTCAATCGGCAGCCCGAACCCGATGATGAAGGCGGGCGCGACGAGGACGAGCATCGCGGCGAACAAGAGGAGCACGCCGACGAGGACGGTCAGGATCGCGAGGATCGCGACGCCGATCGGGCGGCTCGGCGGCGCGTACGCTCCGGGAGGATAGTAGTATCCTGGCGGCGGAGGCGGAGGGGCGGACATCGTACCGCGGGACGATGGAGGGAGGCGGCTTAACTACCCTTCGACGACAGTCTCAATCCCGCGACGAGACGGCCCGGTTGGAGGCTGCGCCGGGAGAGGGGTGAAAGGGAGAAGGGGGCCGACCCCCCGGGGCCGGCCTTCGCGGGGTTCCCGGAGGAACGCCTACTGCGGCGGGGGCGGCATCGGGGCCGCCATCATCGGGGGCGTGGGCTTGAAGACGATGCCCAGGATGCCGCCGACGAGGCCGAGGATCAGGCCGATGAAGAACCCGCCCAGGCTGACGATGCTCACCAGGGAGAGGACCAGGATCAGGACCCCGAAGACCATGTGCATCTGCGGCTTCATGAGCAGCATGACGCCCAACACGATGATCACGAGTCCGAGCACAAGTCCGAGAATCCCCAGCGTCGTCACCGGCAGGCCGAACGTGAGTCCCGTGACGCCCAGGAGGAAGTCCAGCCACGCTCCGATGGCCATCAGCACGAGTCCGGCCAGCAGGATAAAGACCCCACCGATGATCGACAGCACTGCGGCTCCAGTCGGTTTTTCCGCCATGGAATACCTCTGGCGCGGCATCCGAGGGCCAATATATAAATGTTCCCGATAAAAAGGCGCATCTGGAGAAGGTGGGGGAAAGTCGTGGATAGCACTCCTCGACTGGACAAAAATCAGCTCGGCCATATATTTATCCCCCGGGACCGCGTTCGCGGGACGGTGGAAGCATGGTCAAGGGTTACTGCGTGAAGTGCCGGAAGAGCGTCGAGATGAAGGACCCGAAGAAGATCACGATGAAGAACGGGAAGCCCGCGATGAAAGGCAAGTGCCCCGTCTGCGGGACGACGATCATGCGCATCGGAGCGGCCACATGAACGCCGGGGGAATGCGCCGCCCTCCCCTCCATACACAACTTAGCATAGTATTAATACGGCGTCAGGGCTAGGCCGCCTCGCAGGTGGTCTCGTGAAGGTCCCTGACATCAAAGTGACCCCGCCGGGCCCCAAGGCCCAGGAGATCGTGAAGCGCGATCAGGCGTTCATCGCGACGACGACGAAGACCGCGCCCGTCGTCGCGGCCCGGGCGGAGGGATCCCTCGTCTGGGACGTCGACGGGAACGTCCTCATCGACTTCGCGACGGGCATCTCCGTCCTGAACATCGGCCACAGCCACCCGAAGGTCGTCCAGGCGGTCTCCGAGCAGGCGAAGAAGTTCACCCATTTCGCCGGAACCGACTACTATTACGACATCCAGACCCAGCTCGCGGAGAAGCTCGGGAAGGTGACCCCCGGGAAGCACCGGAAGAAGGCCTTCTTCACGAACTCGGGCGCGGAGGCGAACGAGGCGGCGCTCAAGATCGCGAAGTACAACACGAAGAAGCAGATGTTCCTCGCGTTCCTCAAGGCGTTCCACGGGCGCACGCAGGGCGCCCTCGCCCTCACGGCGAGCAAAGCGAAGCACCGGGCGGGCTTCTTCCCGACGATGCCCGGGGTCGTCCACGTGCCCTACGCGTACTGCTTCCGCTGCCCGTACAAACTCACGTACCCCGAGTGCGACCTGTACTGCGCGAACATCATCGAGGACCTGTACATGAAGACGATCGTCCCGCCGCAGGACCTCGCGGGGATCGTCCTCGAGCCCGTCCAGGGCGAGGGCGGCTACATCGTCCCGCCGAAGGGATGGCTCACACGCATCTCGAAGATCGCGAAGGACAGCGGCGCCCTCTTCATCGACGACGAGGTCCAGACGGGCTTCGGCCGGACGGGGAAGTTCTGGATGGTCGACCACGAGAACCTCGTGCCCGACGTCATCACGATGGCGAAGGCGATGGGCTCCGGCCTGCCGATCGGCGCGGCCGTGTTCCCCGCGGAGATGGACTTCAAGGAGTACGGGATCCACTCGAACACGTACGGCGGGAACCCGATCGCGTCCGCCGCGAGCCTCGCGACGATCGACGTGATCGAGTCGGAGCGGCTCGTGGAGCGCTCCGCGCGGCTCGGCGTGCATCTCGCGAAGCGGCTCGACGAGCTCAAGGACGCGTACGAGTTCGTCGGGGACCGCCGCGGGATCGGCCTCATGCAGGCCCACGAGTTCGTGAAGGACCGTCGGAGCCTCAAGCCCGACCCGAAGATCCGGGACAAGATCACGGAGGACGCGTACAAGCACGGGCTCATCCTCCTGCCGTGCGGGGATTCGAGCCTGCGGTACATCCCTGCGTTGAACGTCCCCGAGGACATCCTCGACGCGGG
>MGWD01000033.1:0-248 GCA_001800825.1 Euryarchaeota archaeon RBG_19FT_COMBO_69_17
GGCGCCGAGGAAAGTCCCCCCTCCGAACCAAGGCGGCCCCGCCCACGCGGGGGCCCCGAGAGGGGCGGCAAGGGCGCAGAAACGACACAGCCCGCGTCGCAGGATGACTCGCCCGGCGACGACGTTGGCGCGGGATCTGGTGAGACGGCGACTCCCCGCCGGAGCAAGTCCAAGTCGGCGCGAACTCGCGCCAGGTCGGACGCTCAGTCCAATGCCGTCAGAACAGAAGGGGGCTTACGGCGGCCACC
>MGWD01000033.1:271-7647 GCA_001800825.1 Euryarchaeota archaeon RBG_19FT_COMBO_69_17
GGCGGTAGCTATATTAGCTGCATCAGCTATTCCCTCTCGAATGCGCTACAAGACCGTGAATCTCCAACCCGCCACCTACGAACGGCTTAGGCGATACCAGTTCTCTGGCAGGAGCCTCAGTGATGTGATCGATCAGCTGATGGACGTCGCGGAACCGGAAGAGCTCTACCTGGAGGCCCTGAAGGTCCATCGCCGACGTATGAAGGAGCTCAAGAGGTCCGGCGGGCTGTCGATTTCCGATACGCGGCAGGCACTGGCGAAGAGGGACTAGTGCCGGCCCATGTCTCGCTTCACGGTGGTCATCCACCCCCGCTTTCCCAAGGACCTGAAGGCAATTGAGCGGGCAGGTCGCAAGGACGTCGTACGACGCATTCTCTCTTCCCTCAGGCTCCTGGAAGAAGACCCCTTCCAAGCCAGACCCGGCCTCGACATCAAGCAGCTGGCGATCGCGGGAGGACCGGTTTTCCGTCTTCGCGTGGGTGACTATCGCGTCCTGTACGAAGTCGATTCGGCGTCCAAGAAAGTCTTCGTGACCACGGTATTCCACAGGGGCCGAGGGTATCGCCAGTGAGGCGTCCACTCGCGGTGGCGACGACGTTGGCGCGGGATCTGGTGAGACGGCGACTCCCCGCCGGAGCAAGTCCAAGTCGGCGCGAACTCGCGCCAGGTCGGACGCTCAGTCCAATGCCGTCAGAACAGAAGGGGGCTTACGGCGGCCACCTGGCTTCTTATGTCCAGACGTTCCCCTTGGTGTCAGGATTCGCATCAGCCTTCGCACCCGACGCCATCACGGTCAGAATCAAAGCGATGGGGGTCGGGAGGGAGGACCCGAAAGTTCCGGTGGGGGACGTCGATGCAATCAAGGTCCGGCGGTGGAGGGGGTATACACACGTCGGGATAGGCGGCGTCGCAATCCCCGGATGGCGGGGGTGGAGGGGATGAGCACCCCGTCCATGCCTCGTTCCCGAACTCGCTCGCGGAGCAGAATTCGTAATAGGTATCCGCAAGGCCGGAAGAGATCATGGCTGCGTTCGCGTTGGCGCCGCCGCAATGGACGACCGCGAGCACCCGGCCGTACGGATCCGCGCCAATCTGGAAGTCGTCCTCGTCGATGAGGGCCAGCTTCCCAAGACAAAGGGACGTCAGAACGCCCTGTGCCTCCGACCCTCCGGCCTGGCTCGGTTCAGGAGCGTCGACGAGCACGAGTCGGATTCGGAGACTACCTTCGACGTCGAGAGTGTCCCCGTCGATCACCCGGGTCACCGTGCGCTCGATGCAGAGGCCCTGGGAGGCCTTGCACTGGGGGGCGGCCGGCGGCGGTGGAGGCGGCGGATTGGAGGTGCGAGACACCAGGTTCGGGAGGTTCACGGCGACGGCAAGGACCAGGATGCCGACGACCGTCACCGCGAAGAGAAGCAGCGCAGCGCGGCGTTTCAGGCCATTCGACCTCCTCGGGCGCCACCGAGTCCGGGGTATTTGTATGCTTCCTGCGCGACACCCCTGGCGCGAGCCGGCGATGGCCGATGCCGGACCGCTTCCCCGGGTGAGAGTGGATGCCGCTGCACGAGGCGCCGGGGATCGCGACCGAAACGGGTGCGAGGACCCCTCCGCCTCCCACCGAACCCGTGGCGGCAATGCCTGTTGGAAGGCCACTTCCGCCGCCGGACGACTAGGTGGGGACGCGATGCCCCCGCAGGGAGTCAGCGACGATACACCGTGTCATGGTGCTCGAAGTCCAGTAGGACGGCGACTTTCCGCTCCTCGTCGACCTCGTACACGAGGACGAAGGGGCCGACGTGGACGCGTCGCTTGTTCTGCATGGGGGCCCGCAGCGGCTTGAACCGGTGGGAGTCCTCAAGGATTTCGGCGACCTTCTTCGCCACCGCCTCCAGCCGCGCTCGATCCTTCCTCGCCATGCGAGCGAACGTTCGGTCCACGCCCTCCTTGACCTCGAGGGAGTACATGTCCTACCGGAGGCCGTACCGCTTCGCGAAGCCGCGGACGCGGATCGCACGTTCCCCTTCGATCCTCTCGAGTTTCTCGACGTACTCGGGGCGGAGTTCCGGTTCCAGCAGCTCTTCCGCGTAGGCTCGGGTGACGAGTTCGATCGCTTCCGACTTCGTCCGCAAGCCATGCTTGGCCTTGACGATACTTAGCACCCGGTTCGCATCTTCGGAGAGCTTCACGAGGGCCTGGACCATGGAGCTTAGCTAGCACAATTCCTGCTAATAAGGCTTTACTTCACGTTATCCCCGCCGGAGCAAGTCCAAGTCGGCGCGAACTCGCGCCAGGTCGGACGCTCAGTCCAATGCCGTCAGAACAGAAGGGGCTTACGGCGGCCACCTGGCGTCTTACAGCGGTTTCTCTCCATACGGGCCAGGGTCCGAGGCGGGCTTACGTACCCTGGGCTCTGGATCGTTGGGCCGCCATCCCGTCTCCCGCACAAAGAACAACAGGCACAGATCCCGGAGGTCGCGGGAGGCGACCTCGCGGATTCTGCGCCGTTCGTCCTCGGTGACCGTGCGGGCGTTCACGGGAATCTCCTTTGCGGAGGCGATACCCCTCACGCCACGATGTGATGTCCATCCGGCTCGTCAGCGCCCTACGACCAGTAGAGGCGCGTGTAACAGCGCAGACAGATGAGGTCCTTGGGTCCGACCTGTTCAATCTTCTGCATCGATACATTCGGCCGGACCCATTCGAACTGTGTTTCCGCTCCGCACTCAGCGCATGCGCCCATGGCTCACCTGTCACCGTATAGGTCGATGGGGCTTCTCGGGGAGGAGCTGGACGGATTCGGTCTCCTCCGTTTCTTGGCCTTCATCAGTCGCTGGCAAAGAATCGCCCGCCCCCGAGAGAGTCACAGGGGGTCATAAAGGAAAGGTGCCCGCCCCTCACGGCGCAGGCTTGGTGGGGAACGGCGATTCCGAACGTAAGTAGCACAGAATGGGGCTTACGGCGGCCATCTGGCTTCTTCTGTTCGTTCTTGAGCGGGGCGACGCGGACCGCCAGCCTCCCGCCCACCGAGGGGACCTTGAGGACCCTCGCCATGCTACATTTTCACACTAGCCTTATGTAGCAGGATTTGATTGCGTCTTCGGTTCCCAGCGCGGCGGCCTTCTAAGTCGGGGGTGGGGGGAGCCAAGGTGAGAGGCATGAAGGGAGCATCGAATTGGAGGATTATAGGCTTGGTGAGCGCGGTCGTCATGCTCCTCGGTCTGGTGGCGGTGCCGACGTCGATGGCGGGGCCTACGACGACGAGGCCGGTCGGGGACTTTGTGAACGCTCAGCTATTCACAATCTTCTGGACGGATCCGGCGAGGGATCTTCTGGCGGTCGTCGACTACGCGGGCGAGCGCAACAACCTGATTCAGTCCCTGGGAGGAGCTTCCCTCGGGACGAGCTTCGGCGGGCAGGTTACGGAGCGGCCCTTGCCCGACGGCCGGGCCGAGGTCACGGTCGTGCTCGAGACGACGAACGCGTTTGTGGTGGCCCGCCAACTCTCCACGGGGACCCTGTACTTCGGATACGCCATCCCCCAGGTGGTCGGGGGGGCGGAGGCTGCGTTGAGCCGATCCACGTTCCGTCTGGTGTTCACGAACACCGGGGTCGGGGATCCGCTGCCCGACTTGGTGCAGCTCTTGTTCGAGCCCCTCTCGGGACAGGAGGTCCGCTCGATTTCGATTGCCGCGGCGGGAAGCGGCACCTTCCGAGCCGCCTTCGGGGTTCCCGACGGAACACCCGGTCGCGTTCAGGTGACACAGACCGGTCTCTTCATGACGGCCTTCAAGGGGGCCACGGCGGATGGATTCCCCGCGGAACATGTCCTCCTCCGTGTCGTAGGACGCTGAACCTGCGGGACGCCCGCCATTCGCAGTTCCCCGACGCGCGTCGTAAGGATAGAGGGTCCTCTCCGGATTTGGAGGGGCCTCCTTCGCGGGGGGCACCCAGTTGGCGGAAGCGAACTTCCTGGCGGCGCTCGGACGGAAAGTGTATTGCGGTGACGGCGCGATCTCCCGGGGCATGGTTGTCGTCGTCGCGAACCGGATTCCGGTCGCCAAAGGCTGGGAAGAGGAATTCGAGCGCCGATGGCGGGAAAGGAAATGGGCCGTCGCAGAACTCCCCGGATTCATCCGTACAGAGGTCCTTCGACCCGTCAAGGGCGGGTACTACGTCGTGACGACGCACTGGCGGTCCATGGAGGACTTCGAGCACTGGACGGAGAGCAAGGCGTTCAAGGAGGCCCACGCGGACACGCCGCCGAAGGAAGCGTTCGCCGGACCGAACGTGCTCGAGGTCCACGAAGTCATCGCGGAGAAGACCCACGGTACGCGTTCGTAGCCGGGGTCAGGCCGCCTTCCGAGCGTCCCACTCCTGCTTCAGGAGCCCCATGTACACAACGTCGTGGTAGCGACCGTCGTAGTACGCCGCCTCGCTCGCCACGCCCTCCCGCCGGAACCCGCACTTCTCGAAGGACTTGATCGCCCGCTCGTTCTCCGCGAGGGTCCATAGCTCGGCGCGGTGCCACCCCATGTGGTCGAACGCGATCGCGAGGAGGACGCGCATCGCGTCCGTCCCGTAGCCCTTCCCCCAGAGGTCCTTCTCCCCGATGCTGATCCCGACGTTCGCACCGACGTGCTTCCGGTCCCAGGTCCGGAGGACGCACCAGCCGATCGGACGGCCGGTGGACTTCTCCTCGACGATGTACGTGATCCGCTCGGTGTCCTCCCCCGCGAGCTCCTTCTCGAACTCCTTCTCGAGCTCCGTGAGGCTCGTCATGTGCTCGGGGCTGAAGCGGGCCCAGCCAACGACGTCCCGGTCGTTCACCCATCGGTGGGCGAGCGGCAGGTCCGTCTTCTCGAGCTTCCGGAGGCGGGTGGTCTTCCCGTCGAGCACGGATGTGGGGAGCGCGGCCGGGGATATCGGGATTGCGGTCGGTTCTCCGTCCGGGACGCAGACTCCCGCGGCGGATCCGCGAAGGTTCTTAGCCCGACCTCCCTTCGGAACGGCATGAAGTACCGCGTCCTCGGACGGACCGGGCTCAAGGTCTCCGAGGTCGGCTTCGGGGGCTGGGCGGTGGGCGGGAACGCCCACGGCAACTCGTACGGCCCGACGGACGATCCCACTTCCGTCGCGGCGGTTAGGCGCGCCGTCGAGCTCGGGTGCAACTTCTTCGATACCGCGGACGTCTACGGGTGGGGCCACAGCGAGGAGGTCCTCGGCGAGGCCTTGGCGGGCCACCGCGACGACGTCTACATCGCAACGAAGGTCGGCGGGGACTTCTACCACGGCGGGGTCCGGCTGAACTTCGATCCGGGATACCTCGCGTTCGCCCTCGAACGCTCTCTGACGCGCCTCCGCACAGACCGCGTCGACCTGTACCAGCTCCACAACCCACCCGCCGAGATGATGGCGGACCCGGGGACGTACGAGGCCCTCGAGGCGCTGAAGGCGGAGAACAAGATCCTGCACTACGGCGTCTCGATCCACGAGCCGTTCGAGGGGCATCTGTGCATCGAGGCGGGGAAGCCGGAGGCGCTGCAGGTCCCGTTCAGCCTCTTCCGACAGGAATGGATCGACGAGCTCTTCGACGCCGCCCACCGGGCGGGCGTCGGGATCATCGCTCGCGAACCGCTGGGGAACGGTTTCCTGGCGGGGAAGATCGCGCCGACCGCGAAGTTCCCGCCGGGCGACATCCGAGAGCACTGGCCCGCCGGTATGGTCGCGGGCCGGTCCCTCGCCGCCCGCACCCTCGCCACGGCCCTCGCGACGAACGGGCGCATGCCCGCGCAGGCGGCCCTCCGGTTCGTCCTGGCCTTCCCCGAGGTCTCAACGGCCATCCCGGGGTGCAAGACGCCCGCCCACGCGGAGGAGAACCTGGCGGCCTCCGAGGCGCCCGCCCTCACGCGGGATGAAATCGCGAGGGCCCGGGACCTGTACGCGCGGGGCTTCGGCCTGTGAATAAACGAAACGGCTTAACCCGCTCCGTCTTCGGAGAGTCTCGTGCACCCGCGGGAGAGGCTCCTCGGCACTCTAGAGGAACGGCATATCCTCCGGGACCTCGCCGTCCGGAACGCGCTCGCCTCCGTGGACCTGGAGAGCTTCCTCCCTCCGGAGCTCCGGCCCCTCGCGTACGCGAACGCCCCGATCCCGTTCGACGTCGCGTCCTGTGGGGTCCTTCTCCCCTCCCCGCCGGTCCTCGCGGCCCTCCTCCAGCTCTTGGAGCTCACGCCCGCCCTGTGCGTGGGCATCGTCGGCGCGGCGGGCGGATACGCCGCAGCTCTGGTGGCCCACGCCGTGCCGAATGGGCGCGTCTCCGTCGCGGAGGCGGACCCGGGCCTGCGGGAGGCCACCCGGGAGCACCTGCGGACCCAGGGGCTCGCGGACCGGGTCGGGGTCGCGGACGACCTCGAGGGCGGGCCCTTCGACCGGGTCCTGGTCCTGGACCCCGGGCAGCGCCCCGCCCGGGACGTCGGGCCGCGCCTCTCGGACCTGGGGTTCGCCGTCTCCCTCGCTCGGTCCCCGGACGGCCCCGAGTTCCGGAAGCGGATCCGGAGCGGCGGGGAGGATCTGGAGCTCTCCGTCACGGAGATGCCCGCGGGTTCCGGGGCGGACCCGCAAGCGGCCGGACTGTGGGCGCGGATCCTGCTCCGGGACGAACTCGCCTCCCACGCGTGGCAGGGCCGCACCGTGGGCCACCACGACGCGCACTTCCGGGAGGCGGTGGAGGAGACGTTCGCGGGCGGGCCCCTCGACCCGGGGCGCCACGCGCTCTCCCCCGTGCAGTGGGCCGCGCGCGGGGCGTTCCACGTCGCGTACATCCTCCAGAGCCTCGGGGACCTCGAGGACGCCGCGGACCTGTACGAGCGCTCCCTCCGCCTGTTCCCGACCGCGGAGGGGCACACGTTCCTGGGCTGGGTCCACAGCTTCGAGGGTGACGTGGACCGCGCGATCGCGGAGTGCCGACGCGCGATCGCAGTGGACCCGACCTTCGGCAATCCGTACAACGACATCGGCGCGTACCTGATCGACCTCCAGCGCCCGGACGAGGCGGTCCCGTGGCTCCAGAAGGCCCTCGAGGCGGAGCGGTACTGCTGCTACTTCTACGCGCACACGAACCTGGGGCGGGCGTACCTGTTGACGGGGCGCGAGCAGCTCGCGCGGAGGCACTTCGAGGAGGCGCTCAAGGTGAACCCCGCGTACGAGCCCGCGAAGGAGATGCTCAAGCGGGTGGACCGCGGGACCGCGTACTTCGCGTGATCAGCGCGAGCGCCCGCTCCGCGTCCTCGTCCGCCACGACCTTCTCCGGACCCTGCGAGAGGAGGAACTCCTTGGGGCCCTCCCGCGTCGACACGACGAGGGCGTCGCGGACCTCC
>MGWD01000033.1:7714-7868 GCA_001800825.1 Euryarchaeota archaeon RBG_19FT_COMBO_69_17
GTGTAGCCCGCGAACTCCCGCACGTTCCACGCGCCGTCGACCTCGAGGTGGCTCGTGAGGCGCAAGAGGCGGCGGTCCGTGATCACGAGCGTGCCCCCCGCGACCGGGAGGACCGCCCTCGGCGCCTCGTCCGGCTCGAGGTGGCGGGCGAACA
>MGWD01000033.1:7970-8076 GCA_001800825.1 Euryarchaeota archaeon RBG_19FT_COMBO_69_17
TTCGTTCCCGGGGGCACCCTTAAGACCCGCCCTGCTTTCGAGGCCGCGGGAGAGCCGTGGGCGCAGGGGCCGAGGCGTACGAGCGGGCGCGGAAGGCGGTCGACGC
>MGWD01000033.1:8093-8442 GCA_001800825.1 Euryarchaeota archaeon RBG_19FT_COMBO_69_17
CGCTCGCCGCGGCGGAGGAGGCGTACCGCCTCGAGCCGGGAGACGGGCCGATCCGCGAGCTGTACACGGGCCTGAACCTCGCACGCGGCGTGAAGCTCGCGGCGCTCGCCCGGGACCTGAGGCGGCAGGACATCGTCGAGCGGCACATCCCGGTGGAGCAGGAGTTCCACGACAGCGAGCGCGTGCGGGACGCGTTCGAGAAGGCGCTCGCATCGTTCGACAAGGTCCTCGCGGTGGAACCGGGGAACGAGAAGGCGCTCACGCTGAAGGCGTCCACGCTCCACCGCTTCGACCGCGCCGCCCGGCGGGAGGAGGCGCTGGCGCTGCTCCGCCGGATCGCGGAGGCCCG
>MGWD01000033.1:8493-15346 GCA_001800825.1 Euryarchaeota archaeon RBG_19FT_COMBO_69_17
CGAGGAGTGCAGCGACACGGGGTTCTGCCCGCACTGCGCGGGACGGGGGACGCGGACCCTCCTGGGGCTCAAGAGGAAGTGCGATCGATGCTGGGGCCAGGGGGTCTGCCTGCGGTGCGGGATCCTGTGACGCCTCAGCCGAGGCCCCAGTCCGGCGGGAGCTTGTCGCCCTCGATCCAGTCGACCCGGTCCACCCGCTCCGAGTGGCCGCACGACAGGCACTCGTAGCCCATCCTGTAGTCCTCGAACATCAGGAGGGCGCGCTGCTCCTGATGGCAGTTCTCGCAGGGACCCTCGACGTACCCGCTCACTCGGTACACCCGGATCACCTTCTCCGGGGACTCGCCGGGCTCAACCATCCTTCTCCGTCTTCCCGCTCGAGCTCCACCACTCGGGGACCGCCTCCTCCCCGCCAAGGTCGCACTTCGGGCACACGTAATCGAGAATCGGGTAGTTCCCGTGAGAATGTTGGACGAAGAACTGCATCTCCGTCCCGCACTTCGGGCAGTACCGTTTCTCCTCGCCGATTTTCTCGCGCCCGAACATCGCCGGTTTCAGCGGGCGGGCGTACTTAAATCTGCTGACCCGGGTGCGAGGGGCTAAGACCCCGGGCGGGTTGCGGGCACCGTGTTCGTCCGCCTCGAACAGTTTGCGCTCAAGCCGGGCGCGGAGGAGAGGGGACTGCCCGCGGTCCGGGAGCACGCCGCGTTCATCGCGAAGGCCGCAGGGTGCCGCCGGGCGTACGTCGCGACCCCGATCCACGGAACGGCCGTCCTCGTGTACAGCGAGTGGGACGCGGAGGCGGACCTCGATCGGATGGAGGCGACCCTCCGCATGAACCCGAACGCCTCCGGGTCGTTCTTCAGCCTCCTGTCGCTCCTCCAGTCCCCGCCCCATCTCTCCCGGTTCCAGACCGTCGAGTGAGCCGGGCACGGGAAGCTTTTTGCGCGGCCCGCGCGATGGCGGCCCGCGGACGGTGGACGGTGCCTGCCTTCACGTCGCTCGAGAGGCGAATGAGCCGGGACGTGGACCGGCTCCACGACGCCCTGTGGCACGACGCCTCGGGAAACCGCGCGAAGCTCGCCGGCGACCTTCTGAGGGACGCGAGGGACCTCGACACCTTCCTCCATGCGGGCGGGAAGCTCCGCCGGAACGCCGAAGCCCTCGTGAAGAGGTGGGGCGAGCCGGGGGCGGGCGAGTCCCTGTTCGAACTCCTGCGGCACGTGTACGGACTCACGGCCGCGGCGGAGGCGCTGCGCCGGCGGGACTACTCGCGGACCGGACGGCACGTGGCGGAGACGATCTCGAGCGTCACGATCGGCGTATGCGCGGGCGCGGGATGCTTCGAGTTCGTCCAAGAGTGGGAGGGCGGCAAGGTCGACTTCGAGACGTACATGGGCAAGCTCGCGGACTTCCTCCAGTCGAAAGGCATTGACCGCGCGGGGGAGTGGAAGCGGACCGTCGTCGCGGCCCGCCATTACGGGACGGCGTTCGACAAGAGGGCCTCGAAGACCCTGCAAGCCCTCAGCGCCCGGGCCGCGGTGCTGAACGGTCTCGTGGCAACGGTCGCGAGCATCGACATCCGGACGACCCTCGGTTCGCCTCCGGAGTTCCCCGCGACGGACTTCGCAGTCATCGTCGAACGCGTGGCGACACGGGTCTAGGCCGCGGCTACACCTTGGAGCGGATTCGCGGGACCCACTGCGCGCCGACCCCGTCCTCGTGCGGCCGGGTTTCGAAGTCGCCGTAGAGCGTGGGGTAGTCACGCTTCAGGATCCGTCCGACCAAGTCGAAGACGTATCGCATCTCGGCCTCGGCGCCGGGCGCGGTCCTCATCTCCAGGACCCATCGCAGCGTGCGGTGGTTCGCAGACCAGACGATGTTCGTCGCCATCCCGTCCGGGAGGAAACGGCGGAGCGCGGACGTCCACGCCTTCTTCTCATCGAACTTCATCTCCGGGCGGATGTGCTCCTCGGTGAGGCGGAGATACTCCTCCTCCGCGGCTTCGAGGGCCCTTGTGATCTCGTCAAGGTTCTTCAGGTTCGACAGTTCGGAGCCCGGAACCATCGTCATCCTCAGCTCTTTCGGCCGAACGTACCGCAGGGATTCCTGGCTGATCGCTACGCCGGCGCGATGCCGGACGAGCTCATGAGTGAAGATCCTTGAGACGTCGACGAAGGCCCATGAAACCTGGCCGTGCTCGAAAATCGAGCCGTCTCCCTTAGCCAACACGTTCTCGATGTACGCCTTCGAGTCCTCGCGGATCTTGGTGATGTTGGGGTTCAGCCCGACGCCGAAGCTCTTGTAGCACGCCCGTCCCGCGACCTCGATCAACGCCGAGGAATCCTCCACCTCAGTGGGGGACGCCGCCCGGAACCAGGGCTGCTTCTCCATCCACTCGTCGGCGCCCAGCGTCTTGAGAAAGCCAGTGAGCCCCTCGCGATCGATGCGGGTTTCCGCGATCTTGAAGATCTTGGGTTCGACCCACTGGACCATCGTCCCGCCCCACTCGCCACCCCATCGCCAGCGCCCGTATAAGCGCTTCCGGGAAAGTTCCCGCGGCTCACAGCCATCGGTACAGGATCTTGTAGAACTCGACCGCTTCCGGCTTCTTGACCTGTCCGATGAGGCGCGTCCAGCAGTCCTTCCGGAGGGCGTCCACGTTCTCGTACCCGCCGACCATCGCGTCGTACGGGGACAGGTCGCCGAGGGTCACCGGCTCGCACAGGATGATCTGGCCCTCGCCGATCACCTCGTCGTTGAACTTGAGCACGAGGCGGTTCCCCGGGATGAACTTCTGCCGCTGGACCTCGGCCGCGGTCACGTACGCCTGGTACACGAACTGCTCCCGCAGCTTCGGTTCCAGGCCAGGGTGGTGGAACACGATCGTCTTCGGCGGGCCGATGTTCGCGGGAATCGCCATGGACGCGGCGTCGGAAGCGCGGGTCAGACTTGAAGGTATCGCGGACGATCAGAGGGCCGCGAGGACCTCGTCCGTGTGGCCCTCGACCTTGACCCGAGGGAAGACCTTCTTGATCCGCCCCTTCTCGTCGATGACGTACGTCGTCCGCTCGACCCCCATGAACGTCTTCCCATAGAGGCTCTTCTCCTTCCACACCCCGTACGCGTCGAGGACCTTTCCCTCCGTGTCCGAGAGGAGCGGGAACGTGAGGCCGTACTTCTTCCGGAACTTCGCGTGGCTGTCCAGGTCGTCCTTGCTCACCCCGAGCACGATTGCGCCCTTCGACGTCACCCGCGCGAGGTTGTCCCGGAACGAGCAGGCCTCCTTCGTGCAACCCGAGGTGTCGTCTTTCGGGTAGAAGTACAGGACGACCTTCTGCCCCCGGAGGTCCTTGAGCGAGTACGTCCGTCCATCGTCCGCGGGCAGTCTGAAGTCCGGGGCGGGGTCGCCTTCCTTCACCATCGCGTCCACCGGGCGTGCTACACGGCCCCGCGTTTTATGGCTTTCGACCGCGCGGGACGGCCCGGACGGGACAACGTACGCCGAAACCCACCGACAAAGCCTTGTATTATCAGAGGTGGTTACGGGGGATGAACGCTTATATAAAGTGACCCTCTTGCTCGACCGAATCGGGCAGTCAATCCTCCCCCGGTGGCCCTGATGGCGAAGCGGAAGGCTTCCAGTCCAGTGAAGAAGAATGCACCAGGCTTCGCCTTCTCGCCGACGTACACGGAGTCGCGGGTGAAGAAGCGGGAGGTCACCGCCACGACCCTCCGGGACCAGGGCGGGGGACTCCTCCAGCTCCGCCTCGGGCGGGCCGCCCAGGGGCAGGGCCTCGGGGCCGCCTTCGGCCTCGCCTTCAACGCGTTCCTGATTTACGTCGCGAGCACGTCCGGGACGATCCTCGTCTTCTCGTCCGCGTACCTCGACGCGCTCCTCTGGCTCATGCCCCTCGTCGTCGGGGCGGCGATCGGGGCGGACGCCCTGAGCCGGAAGTGGACCGCGTACAAGGGGTACCGGGGCTCCCGCCACTTCATCCTGTCCGCGGCCGCCTTCGCCCTCTCGTTCCTCGGGATCGTTGTCATCTTCCTCGAGATCTCCGGGATCCTCCCGAACACCATCGCGTGGCTGATGTACCCGCTCTCCGTCTCGACAATCGCCATCGGGCTGATCTCGATGGCGGACACGTGGCGGGGATCGGGGGTCCGGAAGATCGTCAGCGTGGTGTCCGCGCTGTTCCTCCCCCTCCTGATGGTGGCGTGGGTCGGGTTCAGCGTCGACCCGAAGGACCTGACGGGGGGCGGCCTCCTCGCCATGTTCCTCTACTTCATCATGGCCCTGGCCGCGCTGATCAGCGGGTCCGAGTTGCACATCATCGCGTCCTCGACATCCGCCGCGGAGCGGGAGATCCTGACCGCGAGCGACACGAAGCTGTCCCAGCTCCACACCTCCCTCCGGGAGCTCCAGAAGGCCCTCGAGTTCCGCCAGAAGGGCCTCGACGAGAAGGAGGTGATCATGGAGGCGGACCGGAAGGAGCTCGACGAGGAGGTCGTGAAGGCGGACACCCAGTCCGGGGAGCTCGCCGCCCTCCAAGCCCAGCTGGAGAAGAAGGAGAAGGAGCTTCGGGACTTCGACAAGAGGATCGCGGGCCTGAAGGCGGAGATCGACGCCCGCGTCGAGCAGATGAAGCTCAAGGAGAGCGACCTCACGAACCTCGATGGGGAGATCGAGAAGGGCCGCAAGGAACTCGCGAGCCGGGAGGCCGCGCTCACGGAGCGGGACAAGGAGCTCAAGCGGGTCGCGATTGAAGTGACCGCCGCGCAACGGCAGCTCGACCAGAAGGCGAAGGAGGCCTCCTCACTGGAGGAGAAGCTCACGTCCGAAGACCGGGCCCTCGAAGCCCGCCAGAAGGCAATCCTCCAGAAGGAGAAAACCCTCCAGCTCAAGGAGAGCGAGCTGAGGCTCCGGTCCGAGCAGGTCGATGCCACGAAGGCGACGAAGGAGCAGGTCCGTGTCAGCGAAATGAAGGACTGGGAGCAGAAGATCCTCGCGAAGGAGAAGGAGTTGGGCACCCTCGAGGTCGAGCTGAAGACGCTGGAGGACCAGCTCAAGGAACGATACGAGAACGCCACGAACATCGAGAAGCGCGCGGGGGACGACCGCAAGCACATCGAGGCGAAGGAGAAGGAGCTGCTCGCGCGGGAGAAGATGATTTCGGACAAGGAGGCGGGGCTCGAGAAGACGACCACGGAGACGGAGCGCCTCCGCTCCGCGGTGAAACAGGCCTCCGCCCGCCTGAAGCAGAAGGAAGAAGAGTACGGGGAGCTGTTCAAGAGCACGAGGATGCAGCAAGCGAGCGCGACGAGCAACGAGGACGCCGTGACGGCGCGGCAGATGGCCCTCGACGCCCGTCAGAAAAAGCTCGACGACATGCAGGCGGGGCTGAAGAAGGAGATCGACGATCTCAGCGCAAGGAACCGCGAGCTCCTCCAGATGAAGAAGGAGACCGAGCGGAAGGAGCAGACGCTGACGGTGAAGGCCCTCGAGCTCGAGGAACAGGTGCGTGCCGCGCGGGAGGCTCGCGCGGCCGCCACCACCCCTGGCATCAAGGACATGGACAAGGAGGCGGCCCTGGCCCGGTGGCAGGATGATCTCGAGAAGAAGTCGGAGGAGATTCAGCGCCGCCAGTACCAGATGCAGAAGGAGATGGAGGCGAAGGAGCAGGCCCTGCGGGCCCAGGTGCAGGCCGGGGTGACGGAGGGCATGGAGGAGGTCGTCATCGAAGAGAAGAAGGAGCGGGTGAAATCCGGGACCCCGAGGCTGGACGACCTGCTCTACGGCGGCATCCCATTCAACTCGAACCTCATGTTCGTCGGCCCGCCGTTCGCCGGAAAGGAGGTCGTGATCCTGAACTTCGTCGCGGAAGGCCTGAAGAAGGGGATCCCGGCGATCCTCGTGACGACCTCGAAGCCGCCCGCGGATATCACGAAGGAGATGGCTCCAATCCTGCCGACATTCGTCGAGTACGAGCAGCTCGGGCTCGTGAACTGGATTGACGCGTCGGGCTCGACGGGGTCGCAAGGGAAGCCCGTTCGGGACAAGCATCTCTGGCGGGTGAACGGCCCGGCGGACTTCGAGAGCCTCCTGAAGATCGTGGACGACCTCGACGCGGAGTTCAAGGGGAAGCACCCGTACTTCCGCGTCGCCTTCCTCTCCCTATCGTCATGCATCTCGGTCCCGGACCAGAACGCCGCGCTGAACTTCGTCCAGCGGCTCGTGAACCGTCTGCGCCAGACGAAGGCGGTCGCGGCCTTCGCCCTCGAGCGCGGGATGCACACGGACCAGCAGGTCGAATCCCTGGAACACCTGATGGACGGCGCGATCCACTTCAAGTCCGAGAAGCAGAAGACCCAGCTCCAAGTGATCGGCCTGGGCGAGGTCCAGACGCGGGACTGGGTCCCCTACAAGGCCTCGAACAAGGCGATCACAATCGGGTCCTTCCAGCTCGAGCGAATCCGGTAGGGCCTAGGCGTTCCACCGGTCCTCGTGCGGGCCCGTGTGGCCATGGCTGTGTTTTCCGGTGAGCAGGGCGAGGGCCGCGTACCCCTTCCGCTTGCCCGCGGCGATCTCCGCGTACGTGGGCCGCTTCCGGTACGAGGCCGGGCCGAGCTCCACGGGGCGCTCGAACAGGACCGCCTCCTGGCCCCACGACTCGTTCTCGAACCCGGCCTTCCGGGCGGCCGTCAGGACCTTCGGGTCGTGCGGGAGGAACGAGTGTACCTCCTTGAACCCGAGGGCGTGCGCGACCGCGGGCATCGTCCGCAGGATCTTGGCGGGGTCGCCCGCCACGAGGCCGACGTCCAGCGCCCCCGCCCACTCCATCTCGGGGTG
>MGWD01000033.1:15434-15797 GCA_001800825.1 Euryarchaeota archaeon RBG_19FT_COMBO_69_17
AAGTACCAGTCGTACGGCACGTACCCGTTCGCGAGGCGGGCGAGCGGGGCCCTCAGGACCTCCGCCGCCACGTTCGCGTCGAACGCGAGCTTCACCGCCCGCTCCGGGCCCCGCGCGACCTTCCGCTTTGCCCGCGTGAACCGCGCGACCTCGCGGAACCCGGAGGCCTTCGCGGACGCATTCCCCGCGGCGTTTCTCGCGGACGACCAGAGGCGCAGCGCGGGGATCCGGCTCCGGCTCGCGAGCCCAATCAGGCTCTGGAGGATCGCGGTCGCCATCCCCCGGCGGCGGTAGTCCGGGTGGGTGCGGGCCGCGGCGAGCCACCCGGTCCCGTCGATTGCTCGCGTGAAGTGCATCGCGCCG
>MGWD01000033.1:15854-15942 GCA_001800825.1 Euryarchaeota archaeon RBG_19FT_COMBO_69_17
ATCATCGGGATCACGTAGTCGTCCGCGCCCACGGCCGCGGTGCACAGCGCGACGAGCGCGTCCCGGTCGTGGAGGGACGCACGCCGGA
>MGWD01000034.1:0-275 GCA_001800825.1 Euryarchaeota archaeon RBG_19FT_COMBO_69_17
CTGGACGATCCCCGCGGCCTCGTCCCAGGCGCGCTTTCCGTACACGTTCTTCCAGTGGAGTCGGGACGCGTCGGGCGAATCCTACCTGTTCTACGAGCAGGGCGGTTCCGTCCTCGCCACCACCTGGAATGGCACGGCCTGGTCGTCCCCCCTCGCCCTCGGGTCGGGATCCTACCAGAACGTGATCGGACAGAGCGCCACGCGGGTCCCCGGCGCACCGCTCCTCGTCTTCAGCCGCCAGACGTCCGCGAACAAGCTCGTCCTCTTCGCCGTGC
>MGWD01000034.1:302-984 GCA_001800825.1 Euryarchaeota archaeon RBG_19FT_COMBO_69_17
AGGGCCCCCCGGTGGCGCCCGGGAGCCTCGGGCTCGTGCCGGACGCGTTCATCGCGCCTGCGACGGTCGCCCTGAACGGGACCCTCGACGACCGCGCCACGGGCGGGTCCCCGATCGCCGCCGCGGAGTTCTTCCTCGACGTCCAGGGGGCTTCGGGGACGGGGACCCCGATGTCCGCCGTGTCCCCGCCGGCCTTCGGGGCGAGCAACCTCACGTCCGCAAGCTGGACGGGCACGATGGACGCCGCGATCGGGACCCACGCGATCTGGGTCCACGGCCAGGACGATGCGGGGAGCTGGGGCCCGTTCTCGTCCGTGCCCTTCACGGTCCTCGAGCCCGGCGTGCCGACGAGCTCCCTCGCCGCCTCGTGGCTCGGGTGGACGTCCGTCTCGGAGGTGGACATCGCCTTCACCGCGTCCGCGGAGGCCGGCCTCCGCTCCGTGTCGCTCTGGACCGCTTTCTCTTCGGACAACGCGTCGTTCGGCCCCTGGGAGGTCGCCCTCACCGTACCCGTGTCCGGGAGCTCGTACGCGGGCACCGTGCGGATGTCCCTCTCCGACGGCCCGGGCTGGTACCAGGTCCGGTCCGTCGCGACGGACGCGCTCGATCGCTCGGAGTCCCTCGACGCGAAGCCGTCCTCCTGGGTGGGCTACGATGGGAGCGCCCCCAGGGGGACCCTGTC
>MGWD01000034.1:1002-1331 GCA_001800825.1 Euryarchaeota archaeon RBG_19FT_COMBO_69_17
CCCTCACCCCGTCGGCGTCCCTCGCCCTGTCCGCCGCGGATGACGTCTCGATCGTGCGCGTCGCGCTCTACCTCTCGACGTCGGCGGACAACGCGTCGTTCGCCTCCTGGGTCCTCGCCGGGGAGTGGGCGCCGGGCGGTCCCGAGTGGACGCACGGCTGGACGGCGTCACCGGGGGAGGGATACCACCGCGCGGCCCTCGTCGTCCAGGACGCGGCGGGCCTGACGTTCAACGCGGCGCGTACGGCAACGCTCGGGTTCGGAGTCGACCTCGCGCCTCCGGAGAGCGGGTGGACCTCGCCCCTCCCCGCCTACGCGGCCGTATCGTGG
>MGWD01000034.1:1440-1702 GCA_001800825.1 Euryarchaeota archaeon RBG_19FT_COMBO_69_17
TTCCGATCTGGACTTTCACGGTCGTCACGGGGATGCTCGAGGGCTGGCTCCGCGTCGCGGTGGTCGCGATCGACGTCGCGGGACGGGCGTCGGAGGCGACGGCGTCGAACGTGGGGGAGGTGGCCGTGGACCTCGTCGCGCCGGAGGTCGTACTCCTGAACGTCACCCCGGGGGCCTGGCTCCGTCCGTCCCATCGCGTGCAGGTGTCCTCTTCGGAGCCGGGGGTCGCCGAGTACCGATTCGAAGCCCTTACCTCGTGGGC
>MGWD01000034.1:1931-3244 GCA_001800825.1 Euryarchaeota archaeon RBG_19FT_COMBO_69_17
GCGTCCCTTGTGCTCGTCCTCGACGGCACGACGATCCCCTTGTCCTCTGACGCGACGGCCTGGTCGGGGACCGTCGGGCCGGGGGCCCACCGGATCGAGGTGAGGGCCACGGACCGCGCCGGGGACGTCGGGACGGTCTCCGGCGCTCTGGACCTGAAGTTGACTCCGCCGGACGGAGATGCCGGGGGCGCCCCGTCCCTCATCGTCGCGGGGCCCCTCCTGATCGGCCTCGTCCTGCTGGGGGCCTCGATCGCGTGGTACTGGCGGTCCTCCCGTCGCCCATGATCCGCCCGGCGCGGGGCCTCACCAGTAGATCTTGTACGCGACGAACCCCTCCGCGTACCGGAGGCCGCCCTGGGCCCCGCGGGTCCGCGCGAGGCTCCGGAAGCTCTCCTCGTCGAAGTAGGCCCGTCGCTCGAACTGGGTCCGGTATTCCCGGAGCGCGGCGATCTTGCGGTCGAGGGTCCCCGTGATGTCCACGAACACGTTCGGGGTGAAGGTGTGGCTCCCGTAGCGCAGGATCTCGTACTGCACGATGGTCTCGTTGCGTCGGAACGTGCGGATCGTCGCCTGGGCCACCGCGCTGTGGTCCTGGTGGGGGTCCTCCAGGAAGGGCGTGAGGACGATCGTGGGCCGGATCCCCTCCTGGAGCCGGGCCATCTCCTCCATGATCTCGTCCCGGTGCTCCGGGAAGCGGCGGTTCGGGAAGTCGAGGACCCGCGCCTTCGTCCCCAGGACGCCGGACGCGCGGAGGGCCTCGTCCCGCCGCTCCCCCTCGCGCCCCGGCGGGGCCTCGTCCGTGCACGCGCTGAAGGTGATCTCGTGGACTTCCGCCCCCTTCGATTGCGCAAGGGCGAGGGTCCCCGCGCATCCGAGCTCGATGTCGTCCGGGTGCGCGCCCACGGCGAGGACGATGCGGTGCCGGCCGAGGTCCATCGGGCGGGCGTATCGATGCGACGGTAATAACGGTGCGCGTCGCCGTCCCGGCAAACGTTTAGCCCGGACGACGCGTTATCTTTCGTCCCATGTCCGCAGACCCGGACGGCGGT
Organism: Euryarchaeota archaeon RBG_19FT_COMBO_69_17; assembly: GCA_001800825.1. GTDB lineage: Archaea > Thermoplasmatota > Thermoplasmata > RBG-16-68-12 > RBG-16-68-12 > RBG-16-68-12. The sequence goes on from MGWD01000034.1 coordinate 2,981, forward strand.
AGACCCGGCCCCCCCGGAAAGGTCCGGCGGTGGCTCGTCCTCGTCCTCCTCGTCGCCTACGCGACGTTCCTGTTCGCCGCGATCGGGCTCGCCCCGGTCCGCGACCTGGAACGGGCGGGTGGCGGCGCCTCCACGGGCTGGGACAAGGTCCTCCATTTCGTCGCGTTCTCCGGCCTCGGGCTCCTCTCCGCCCTCGCCGCGAGGGCGTTCCTGGGTGCGCGTCGCAGGGGCCCGGCCCTGGCTGTCCTCGGGGCCGCGGCCTAT
>MGWD01000034.1:3326-5246 GCA_001800825.1 Euryarchaeota archaeon RBG_19FT_COMBO_69_17
TCGTTGTGGGGGTCGCCGTCGGCATCCTGGCCGCGGGGGCACCTCGTCGCGGACCCACGGTCACAGGACCCGGCGCAGGACCACGATGATCGCGACCGCGTACCCGAGGAAGAGGAAGTCCCCCACGTTCGTGTGGACGGCCTCCACGAGGTCCGGCGGGTACTGCATGAAGAGCACGGTCAGGAGCACGACGCGAAGCCCGTTGAGGAGGAGGGCTCCCGCGGCGGCCCCGACGGCGATCCCGATCTTCATGGGGGTGCGGATGCGGGTCTGCCAGACGAAGTACGCGATCAGGAGCGCGTAGATCGTCGCAACGTCGAGCCCGCCGCAGCGCACGCCGACCTCTACGGTGAGGCTTGGCGTGCCGACGATTCGGAAGGAGTCCGCGTCCGCCACGACCGGATACCCGAGTCCCGCGAGGAGGGCCGCGCTCAGGGCGACCGTGAAGGCGACGAAGTGCCGGCCGAGGATCGCGTAGAACGTCGGGTCCTCGTTGCTGATGAAGACGGTGACGCCCCCGAGGATCACCAGGAGGGAGAGGGGCGCCGCCATCACTCTCGCGGTCCGCATCCCGTAGAGCCCGACGTACAGGAGCAGGATGAGGGCGATCGCGTCCCCGAAGCCCGGCTCGGGGCTCGCGCGCAGCCCGGCCCCCTTCGCGATCCCCGCGTTCCACAGAGCGATGGCCGCGACGCCGGCCATTGCGACGGCGAGGTCGGCCCGGGAAGATTGGCTCGCAAGCTGCCGGAGCTTCTCGCCCTCGAGGACGACGAATCCCAGGAGGGAGATCACGCCGACCTCGATCACGTACACCTGAAGTCGGATCGGGGAGTCGAGGGCGATCTTGAGCAGGAGGATCCCCGCGACGATCGCGAGGGTCGCGCCCAGGAAGACCCGGGCCGGCCGGGACCCGGTCCAGGGGACGGGGGCGCGGAGGGCCGCGAGGAGGTCGCGCAGGAGCGCGGACGTCCTTCCCGCAGGGCGATCACTGGGCGCCGCTCGCCGGTTTTCCTCCATGTGCAGGCGGAGTCAGCCCCTCGCGAGAGTTAACGTTTCCGTTCCCCGGCGTCCGTCGTTCTCAAGGAGGATAGTGAGTCAAAATCCGTTCCACATCCCTTATTACAGAAGCCCCCTGATTGTCTGGAGAGGGGTTCCTCGTATGAGTGGGGTTGGGATAGGTTCTTCGCGTCGGACGCTCGCGCTGATGGGTGGGTTCGTGGCAGCCGCCACCGTCGCGCCCGCTGTCGTGATCCCCCTGGGGTTCGTCGTCGTCGCGTCCTCCGCCGTCGGGATCTCGCCGGGCCGGATCGCGCGCAGCAGGGGCTGGACCCGCCAGCCCCACTGGAAGATCATGCGGCGCGCGATGCTCGCCCTCCTCGCGACCCTCCTCGTCACGATGGCTGTCGTCGTGCCCGCGATGGCGTCCTCTCCGAGGATTGCCCCGGATGCCGGCGCCGGGATCGCGCGCCTGCGCGTGTACCCGTACGGCTTCTCGGGCGACCCCGCGGTGGACCCGATCTACGTCGGGGCGGATCCGGACCCCTGGATCGAGGACAGCTGGATCCTCAACGTGACGGGCGACCTGGCGACCTTCGGGCTGAACGTGACGAACCGCCACAGCTTCCAGGCGTACGACATCCGGTTGCGGATCGCGGTGAACGACGTCTCCCTTCTCAACTCCGTCTCCCTCACGATTACCCAGGGTGACGCCCCGAACCCGCAGGTCCTTCCGCCCGCGTCGTTCCCGTTCGGGACGCCGACCCTCGCGAACGGGGCGGCGTGGCCGTCCCACGGGATCTACGCGACGTGGTACGCGAACTACAGCCTCGGCGGGCTCGGCCCCCTGGGCAGCGCGAACGACACGGTCGTCATCTCCGTCACGGTCGACGGCGGGGTCACGGACGGCCTCCTCGTCCACTT
>MGWD01000034.1:5330-5667 GCA_001800825.1 Euryarchaeota archaeon RBG_19FT_COMBO_69_17
GACACGACCGTGAGGATCCCCTCCGTGTCGTCCGTCGCCCTCTCCGCGGCCCTGGCCGGGCTCGTGGTCATGCTCGGGATCCGCCGGAAGAAGAAGTCCCCCTAGGCCGCGGGACGGGGCCGGAAAGGTATCCTTATTAGGCCAGAGCGCATGCCTTTCCACCCTTCGGGGGAGGGACGTGCCGAGATGCTCAAAGCAGACGATGCGCGCGGGCTGTTCGCCGCGCTCAACGGGACCAATTCGCTCGACGCCGCCCTCCTGATGAAAGGGACCGGGACGGTCCTCGCGGCCTGGACCCGGAACGGGGGGTCCCTGGACGCCCTGAGCGTGATGTCTG
>MGWD01000034.1:5684-6477 GCA_001800825.1 Euryarchaeota archaeon RBG_19FT_COMBO_69_17
CGTGGAGACCCTCGGCAGCCCGACGCCGACGTCCGCCGCGATCGAGACGGACGAGCGGCGGATCTTCGCGATCCGCGTGGATTCACAGGCCCTCCTCGTCCTCATCGGCCCGAAGGCCTCGGCCGAGGGGTACCTCCGGCACACGGCCCGCCAGATTCTGTCCCGCCTCACGCCCGCCCCGGCGAACGGACGCGTCCCGCACGACGGGATCCCGGTCGCACCGCAGCGGCGCTAAGGCCTGGTGTCTTCCCGGAGGTCATGGGCCGTCTGCGACCGGATGAGATGGGCTCACCGGCCGCATAACACAGGATTTAAGTAGCGATTCGCTCATGAATGCCCGGGGGAGAGCTCGATTCTGGCCGCCCTTGCTACGCCGGAGGCTGGGCTGCCCCTGCAGCTCCTCACGACGGCTTGGCTCCTCGCCCTAGGCGCTGCCTACCATGGGGCCGTCGGCCTGGACCACCCGACGCGGCAGCGGATCTACGCGCATCTCCTCCTGCTCCCGGGGGACCACTTCCGGGCCATCGTCCGCGCCCTCCGGCTCGGCCTCGGCACGACCCGCCACCACCTCGACGTGCTCGCCCGGCACGGCCTCGTGCGGGTGCGCCGGCAGAACGGGCACGTCCGGTACTATCCCGGCGGGACGGACGTGGAGCCTCAGCGGAACCAGCTGTACGCGAAGCACTGGGACCTGCGTGACCTCCGGATGCGGGTCCTGTTCGCGGTCCAGCGCCTCGAGGACGCGCGTCCCGTCACGGTCGGCCGCTCCTTGGGGATCAGCCGCCAGCTCGCG
>MGWD01000034.1:6530-6667 GCA_001800825.1 Euryarchaeota archaeon RBG_19FT_COMBO_69_17
GAAGCGCCGAGCTGAGAGCGCCTCGCTTCTTGGGGTGAGCGATCTCCCCTGGCGAGCGCCCGGAACCCGACGGGCGAGGTCGCCCTGCATTAGCCGGAGGCGAAGGCGGCGTACCATGTCCTCGGCCCTGAGCCCGC
>MGWD01000034.1:6686-7418 GCA_001800825.1 Euryarchaeota archaeon RBG_19FT_COMBO_69_17
GAACTTGTCCTGTCCCAGGCCGGGAAGTCGATGGGCTGGCGGTTCGCCCCCGGGTCCCGCGAGCGGCAAGCCCCGGAGGTGTGGTGCCGCCGGGGCGGTCGTTCCCGTGGTTTCCCACGTCCCGCCGCCGACGGGGACGGTGCCGCGTCGGCGCGCCGGGCGACGCGGCGGAGGGACGGTGAGGAGGGCCCCGGAGGAACGAGACGAGATCCCGCACGGCCGGCGGATTCGGGGCGTGGTGATTGTAAGGTCGGAGGACGGGGAGAGGGCCGTGAGGGGATCGGGGCGGAGGTGCACGCAAGGAGGGTGGGGCGTCCGAGTCGCGGCCCTCGCCGCAACCTATAAGAGGAGAAACCTATATTCATTCTTCGTAAGTGCTCATGACTGCGAAGGTTACGAAGAACAAATACAGGAAGGGGCTGTCCACCGTGGAGAGCCGTGTGCTCTCGGACCTCGCGTTCCGGGGGAAGACCTTCATCACCCCCGTGGACCTGAGGGCCTACGATCTCGACGCGGGCCGATTCCTGCACCGGCTGGAGACGAAGGGCTGGGTCGCGTGGGTCAAGCGCAACCTGTACATGATCGCCCCGCTCGATGCCGGGCCCGATGGCGCGCGTGCGTACACCGTCCACAGCCTCGTGTTGGCCTCCCATCTCGTGTCCCCCTCCTACATCGGATTCTGGAGCGCGCTCAACTACCACGGGATGACGGATGCCACGCCCCCGGCCGTCT
>MGWD01000034.1:7469-9089 GCA_001800825.1 Euryarchaeota archaeon RBG_19FT_COMBO_69_17
TCGTCTTCGTCACCCTCCGCCCCTGGAAGATGTTCGGGACCACGCGCGCGCGAATCGGGGGCGAGGACGTCCCCCTCTCCGACCCGGAGAAGACGGCCGTGGACTGCCTCGACCACCCGGAGCACGCGGGGGGCATCCCTCTCGTCGCGGCGGCCCTGCGGGAGGCGTGGGACTCCCTGGACTTTCCGAAGGTCCTACGATACGCCCGCCGGATCGGGAACTCGACGGTCCTCAAGCGGCTGGGATACCTCCTGGAGGCCTCCGGCCGCAAGGAGGAGGCTGCGCGCGTGCGGAGAGGGCCGTTGCGGGAGGGATACTCGAAGCTGGACCCCAAGCTCCCCGCGACGGGGCCGATCAGCGAGCGCTGGAAGCTCCGCATCAACGTGACGCCCGAGATGCAGGAGGGATGACACGCTTCGTCCCGCGGAGCTCCGGGCCCTCGCCCGCGTCCGAGGGTTCCCCGTGGACGTCCTCGAGAAGGACTACGTCCTCGGATGGCTGCTCGTCGGGATCGTCCGGTCCCGCGCCGCGCCGGGACTCGCCTTCAAGGGCGGGACGGCCCTCTCGAAGCTCTATTTTCCCGGCGCGTGGCGCCTGTCGGAGGATTTGGACTTCACCCTCCTCGCGTCCGCCGGCGCGCGGGGCTTCGCCGCCGCGCTGACGGGCGAGCTCGCGTCCCTCGTGGGGGAGGCGGCTCCCGGCCTGCAGGTCGCCCTGCGAGGCCCGCCCCATCTCGCCGGGGGCGACTACCTCCAGGCCCGCGTCCGGTTCGACGGCCCCATCGGAGCGGGGACGATCAAGATCGAGGCTTCCCGGGAGGACCCGGTCGGGCCGCTGCGGTCGAGGAGCCTTCGCCGGTCCGACTTCGACTACCCCCGCCAGCGGGTGCGCGTCTACTCGATCGAGAACATGGTGTCCGAGAAGCTTCGGGCGATGGCGGAGCGCCGCCGGGTGCGCGACTACTACGACGTCTGGAAGTTGACGAGGGTCCATCGGATCGATTGGACCGAGGTGCGTCGCCTGTTCCCGGAGAAATGCCGGTTCAAGGGGCTGCGGGTGGTCTCGATGGAGACGCTGTTCCCAGGGGACCTCGAGGCGACGCTGGGACCCTTCCTCCGTCCGGGGCTGACGCGCCTCACCCGGGAACCCCTGCCGCCCCTCGGGGCGTGGCTCCGGGAGTTGCGGGGCCTGGTCTCCAAGGAAATGGCCTCCCTGTTCCGCGGGGGCGGAGACTGAGCTCGCGGACGCGAGCGCCTGGCTTCGCGGGGGCCGGGCATCCTGTTCGTGTGCTCGCCGATTGCGTGGGCGACGGTCGCGACCGTGACGTTCCCCGTCTTCCGCTGATGCCGTACGACCGCGACAAGGCGGGCGAGTGCGTGACGCGCCTGGTCGGGACGAGAACGTCGAGCCACGGCGGGAAGTGCGTGGTCCGGAGGAAGGGGTCCCTGGACGAGATCCCGCACGTGCAACGGATCCGGGGCGTGGGCATCGTGCCGGACGGAGGACGCTCGCCGCATCGTCAGTTTCCTGGAGGTCTTCTGCGACGAGGTCCACAGGAGGACGATCGAGCGGACGCAGGAGGGCCGGAATGCGCTCCGGGGGTGAGCGAGGCGCGGCGGG
>MGWD01000034.1:9169-10475 GCA_001800825.1 Euryarchaeota archaeon RBG_19FT_COMBO_69_17
CAAGCGGTCCTCGTACTCCGCCGTCGTCTTCAGCTGGAGGAGCGCCCGCAGATGGGCGAGGTTCCGGTCGAGATCCTTTCGCTCGATCCTTAGCCCGGCGAGCAGCCGGAGGATTTCCTGATGGCTTTCCCCGGTCGATCGGGTCCCTGAATAGAAGACGGTGAGGGCGTCCGCCGCGCACAGGGCCGCGTGGATCGCATTGGATACGGCGGCATCCCAGTCTCCCCGGTCCAAGGCCTGCTGCGCGGACCGGACGAACTCGTCCGACTTTCGGACGTAGTTGCGGTGATTCGCCTTCGCGACCGACCGGGTCTTAGGAGCCACGCCCGATCACCTCGTCGAGGGGCTTGCCACCCACCACGATCCCTCCTGCGCGCGCCGCGCGGATGTACGGGAGAGACGCTCCGGCCCTCAGCTCGCGGGGAGTGAGGATCTTGGCGTCCACATGCAGCCCGTACCGCCGGAGGAACAAGGCCTCCAGCTTGTCCACTCGCTCCCTCATCTCCTCCGGGCCCTCCGTGACGACGAGAAGGTCCAGATCGCTGGATGAACCCGCCGTCCCACGGGCGTAGCTCCCGAAGAGGACGATGGAGAGGGCCCGTCGTCCGAGCGTGGAGCGGGCCTTCTGAAGGAGCTCCTCGCGGATGCGGTCCTCGGACGCGAGGATGTCGTCCAGGATCGCAAACAGGTAGGAGTCGCGATTCGCCTGGAAGGCGTAGGCGCGTCCGATCGCCCGCTGGCGGGCGAGTCCGCTGGAGACGAGGACCCCCAGCGCCGCGAGGGCCGTGGAGGGGCTCAGCCCGAGGAGCCTCGCGATCTCCCTCCCCGTGAACTCCTTCTCGGGCAGGCGCACGAGGAGCCGGGCGACCCGGAGCCTCGCGGGGCTGCCCAGGATGTCCGCGAGCAGCGCACTGAAGGGGGTGTTCGATGAATCGGTCATATGTCTAATTCGGCGAACATATGTACAGATTGCCGAACATATAATCCTTCCGGGTGCGCTCCACTCCACGCGTCCCGCCCGGCCAGGGCCGGAGAAGGTGCGCGTATGGACGGCGCCCTCCTCGCCTTCCGCCTCGTCCCCTACGACCGGGATCGGGCGAGCGAGCTCGTGACGCGCCTGGTCGGGACGAGGGCGTCCAGGCACGGCGAGACGTGCGGGGCCCGGAGGAACTGGACGAGATCCCGCACGCGCGGCGAATCCGGTGCGCGGTGATCGTGCGGACCGAGGACGCGGAGAAGGTCGTGGACTTGAGTTCCGCCCGTTCAGTCGAGGCCGCGGTACGCTTGCGAGCGATGCATGACTTCG
>MGWD01000035.1:0-1079 GCA_001800825.1 Euryarchaeota archaeon RBG_19FT_COMBO_69_17
GTCGGGCTCGAGGCCCTCGAGCTCCACGGCCAGGAGAAGGAGATCTCGGGCCGGTACGACCTCGTCGCCTGGTGGCACGCGTCGGGCGGCCTCCGGGGCTGGGTCAAGCGGTTCCGGCTCTACCGGGACCGGATGCGGAAGCTCCGGAAGAAGGTCCAGATCATCTACCAGGACCCCTACGAGTCCCTGAACCCGAAGATGTCCATCTTCGACATCGTCGCGGAGCCCCTCATCGCGAACAAGGTCGTCTCCACGATGTCGGAGGCGGAGGCCGTGATCAAGAGGGCCCTCGAGGACGTCGGCCTGAGGCCCGCGGAGGAGTACATGCTCCGCTTCCCCCACGAGCTGTCCGGCGGCCAGAGGCAGCGGGTCGGGATCGCGACGGCCCTCGTCGTGGACCCGGACTTCATCGTGGCCGACGAGCCCGTGAGCATGCTCGACGCGAGCGTGCGGACGGAGATCCTCGCGCTCCTCCTGGATCTCAAGAAGCGGCGCAACCTCACGTACCTCTTCATCACCCACGACCTCGGCCTCGCGTGGATCATCGCGGACCGCATCGCGGTCATGTACCTCGGGAAGATCGTGGAGATGGGGGACGGCCCGGAGATCATCCAGAACCCGCGGCACCCCTACACGAAGGCCCTCATCTCCGTCGTGCCGTCCCCGAACCCCGACGTCCAGAAGAACAAGATCATCCTCCGCGGGGAGCGGCCGAACCCCGTGGACATCCCGGCGGGCTGCCGCTTCCATCCCCGCTGCCCCCTGGCCGTCGGGGTGTGCGGCTGGAGCAGCGACGAGGTCAGGGACGAGCTCACGAAGCTGTTCGCGGAGGACCGCGGGTCCCAGCCCATGGCGGAGACGATGGGGGAGATCACGGAGGACGGGCCCTTCGCCCTTCGCCTGTCCTCGTCCGACGTCCCCGGGGCCAAGGCGTACCTCCGGGGCCGGATCGAGGCCCTCGCGTCCGCGCGGCCCGCCCTCGCCTCGATCCGCAAGGTCCGGGCGAACGGAGGGCAGATCCTCCTGGGCCTCCACGTGCCCGCGGAGCCTGCCCTCCGGAGGATCCGGGAGGACGTCTG
>MGWD01000035.1:1112-1320 GCA_001800825.1 Euryarchaeota archaeon RBG_19FT_COMBO_69_17
GGCCGTCTCCGAGGCGGCCGCGGAGCCGATCGTGGACTCCGCCGCGGCCGCGAAGTGAGCCGCGTCAGAGGCGCCCCTCGACCAAGGCCATCGTCGCCGCGGCGAGGGGCCCGGCCTCCGCCAGGATGCTGGCGTGGCGCGCCTCCGCCCCGGACCGGAACCCCTCGTCCCGGATCGAGGCCAGGTTCACCCGGACGTTGAGGCTCGC
>MGWD01000035.1:1402-1739 GCA_001800825.1 Euryarchaeota archaeon RBG_19FT_COMBO_69_17
GCTGCGAGGCGCAGGGTCTCGAGGCACGCGCCCATCGTCTCGAGGGGGACCTCCGTCGCGCGGCGGTACGCGGCCTGGACCGCGTCGATCCTTCGCGCGCGCTCCTCGTCTGTCCCGCGCGGGAGGCGCTGGGCCTGGAGGACCGCGTCGTAGGCGGCCGCGTCGTCCTCCGCGAGGGCGAGGAGCCGCGTGCCGAGGGCCGCGCCGCGGGCCCGGAGGCCCTCGAGCTCCCCCTGGACGTCCTCGTAGCCTTTCTTCCCGACCGCGAGGCCCGCGACCATCCGGCTGAGGGCCGTGGAGAGGGCGCCGACGAGGGCCGCCGCGCTGCCCCCGCCCG
>MGWD01000035.1:1787-2158 GCA_001800825.1 Euryarchaeota archaeon RBG_19FT_COMBO_69_17
CGTCCGTCACTCCCAGACCCTCGCCTCCAGGATCTGCTCCCGCGTGAGACCCGCGAGGCGGAGACGGTCCCGCGCGGCCTCCGCGAGGGCGTCGAGGGGGACGAGCCCGACGATCTCGCTCTCCGCGATCTCCACGCCCGCCGCCTCGGCCCTCGCGCGGATCGCGTCGAACGCCTGGAGGAGGGACGTCCTCCGGTAGTCCGTCATGTTCATGGAGACCTGGACGAGACCTCGGTCCGCGAGGTCGAAGCCCTTCGCGCGGACGGCGGGGAGCCCCCCGTCGCTCTCCCGGATCTCCTTCGCGATCCGCTTCGCGAGGCCGACGTCCCGGGTCCGCAGGTTCACGTTCCAGGCGATGAGGACGGGCCTTG
>MGWD01000035.1:2193-9983 GCA_001800825.1 Euryarchaeota archaeon RBG_19FT_COMBO_69_17
AAGTCCGGCGCGCGGTCGGGCTCCGTCTCGATCGCGGCCCGGAGTCCCTCGTACTCGCCGCGTCGGACGTCCGGGAGGGCCCGCCGGTCGGGCCGCGTGGCCGCCGCCTCGTACAGGTACACGGGGACGCCGAGCTCCTCCGCGATCCGCCTCCCGACGGACCGGGCGAGGGCCACGCAGTCGTCCATCGTGACCCCCGCGATCGGGACGAAGGGGAGGACGTCGAGAGCGCCCACCCGCGGGTGCTCGCCCCGGTGGACGTTCATGTCGATCCGGGCGACGGCCTCCCGCGCGCAGCGGAACGCGGCCTCCGCGACCGCCTCGCGGTCCCCGAGGAACGTGATCACGCTCCGGTTGTGGCTCGCGTCCGATTCGACGTCGAGGACGCGCACCCCCTCGACGGAGCCGGCGGCCCGGGCGATCGCCTCGACGACGTCCGTCCGTCGGCCCTCGGAGACGTTGGGCACGCACTCGACGAGCTCGACCATGGGGACCCGGGCCGGCCGCGGACGATGCCCGCGGCGTCCTTAAAACCTTCCTCCCTTCGCGGGTCCCCGGGAACTCTATATCCGTGGACGCCCTTCAACGGCCCTCGTGCTCCCTGCAGGTGAGGCCTCCTGAGGCGCGCGGGTCTGGGCCGCATCGCGGCCTCCGTCATCCTGGCCGCCATCGTCCTCGTCGTATTCGCGCTCCCCGCGGCGGCACCCCCGCCCGCGCCGATGCGGACGGAGGGCCGCGCGTACGATCTCCTCGGCTCGCCCCTCGGCCCCGGGACGCCGATCCGCACCTTCGTCGACGGGGTCGAGTACGCGAACGCGTCCCGCGTGCGGAACGCGCTCGGAGACTTCTCGATCCTCACGGACGGGAACTGGGTCACGGGCGGCGGGGCGTCGGAGACGCCGGAGGTCCTCGAGGGGCCCGCCCTCGGGGACGCGGTCCTCTTCGCGGCGGGCGAGTTCACGGGCGCGACGCCCGTCTTCCAGGAGGTCGTCCCCTGGCAGACGGCCGCCGTCGTGGCGCAGGACCTCCACCTCGGGAGCTCCGCGACGACTCCGGAACCCGTCAAGATCCAGGGGATCGTCGCGTGGCCCGCCCGGGGCGGGGACCAGGTCCTCTCCGTCTGCAACCCGACGTCCGCCGCCGTGTCCCTCGCGGACTACTACCTCGAGGTGGACCGCCCCGGGACGTACCACGGGCCGACGGCCGACCTGTCCGGCGTGGTCCCCGCAGGCGGGGAGGCGTCGTTCCCGCTCGGGGCCACGTATCTCACCCGCACGGGGGACGCCGTGAAGCTCGTCTTCCGGAACCCGGACGGGGCGAACGCGGCCGCCGCGGGCCTCGACATCGTCGTGGACCGCGTGGAGTTCAACGCCTCGGAGGGCGGGACGCTCTCCTGGGAGCCCGGGAACACGATCCTCCCCGACGTCCTCGCGCCGGGCCCGGGCCGGATCCTCGAGCGGGCGGCGTTCTGCGGGGACACGAACACGGCGGGGGACTTCCGGATCGGGATCGAGCCCGGGCTGCCGCCGAACGGCGTGCCGTCCGTCCGCGTGTCGTCCCCCGCCCCCGGCCAGTCCGTGCCGGCCGGGCGCACCTTCGTCGTCGGATGGACGATGTCGGACGACCTCTTCTCGGCCGACACGATCCGGGTCTGGGTCAACGCCTCGTGGGCGGGCACGACGAGCGTCCTCCTCGCGGGCACCCTCGGGGCCACGAGCGTCCCATGGAACGTTCCCGACCTCGACGTCCCCCTGGCGACGATCACGGTCGACGTCGCGGACCCGTTCGGGGCGAGAGCGAGCGACTCCGTCTCCTTCCGGATCGCTCGGCCTGACCCCTTCGCGGGGCTCGGCGTGCCCGTCGCGATCCTCATCGCCGTCGTCCTGGGGGCCTTCGTCGTCTGGGGTTACCTTCGCGCGTCCCGGAGGATGGACCCCGGGCCCGTCCCGCCGAGGCCGCCGCCCTCCGCGCCCGCGGCCCCGCCCCTCCCGAGGCCCCCGGAGACCCCGGCCCCCGCGCCGCCGGAGGGGAAGAAGATCTGCCCGCGGTGCGCGACCGCGGTCCTCGACCGAGACTGGGTCTGCTTCTTCTGCGGGTACCGGTTCCCCGGGCCCCCGTGAGGCGGCCGACGCCCGCACGGGCCGCGCCTCTTCGCTCCGGTCCGAGGCCCACCGCAAGGGACTTATCCGCCGCCCTCCTTGGCCCGTGGGACCCATGCGGAAAGAAGAGGAGTTCTCCGAGTGGTACGCGGACGTCATCGAGCGCGCGGCCCTGTCCGACAAGCGCTACCCGATCAAGGGGATGAACGTCTGGCGACCCTACGGCTGGGCGATCATGAAGCTCGTCGACCAGGCCATGCGGGAGGAGTTCGACGGCACGGGCCACGAGGAGGTCAACTTCCCCGTCCTCGTCCCGGAGTCCGAGTTCCAGAAGGAGGCCCTCCACGTGAAGGGGTTCGAGGGGGACGTCTTCTGGGTCACCCGCGGGGGCTTCAACGAGCTCGACGTGAAGCTCGTCCTCCGGCCGACGTCGGAGACGGCGATGTACCCCATGTTCAAGCTCTGGATCCGGAGCCACGCGGACCTGCCCCTCAAGGTCTACCAAATCGTCCCCGTGTTCCGGTACGAGACGAAGATGACCCGGACGTTCATGCGCGTGCGGGAGATCCACTTCTTCGAGGCCCACACGGCCCACGCGACGTTCGAGGACGCGGAGCAGCAGATCCGGGAGGACCTCCAGATCAACGAGCGGCTCATGCGGCTCCTGTGCCTCCCGTACCTCGTGAACCGGAGGCCGGACTGGGACAAGTTCCCCGGGGCCCACTACAGCCTCGCCGCGGACACCCTCCTCCCGTCCGGGCGGGCCCTCCAGGTCGGGACGTTCCACCAGTACAAGGACAACTTCGCGAAGGTGTACGACGTCACGTACGAGGACGCGAAGGGGGAGCACAAGTACGTCCACCAGACGACGGATGGCATGAGCGAACGGATCCTCGGGGCCATCGTCTCGATCCACGGGGACGAGAAGGGGCTCGTCCTGCCGCCCGCCGTGGCCCCCGTTCAGGCCGTCGTCGTTCCGATCCTCGAGAAGGGCCGCCAGGAGGAGATGCTCCGGGAGGCTCAGAGGCTGTTCTTCGAACTCCGGGAGCGGATGCGGGTGAAGCTCGACGACCGGGACGTCCGGCCCGGGGAGAAGTACTACCACTGGGAGGCCCGAGGCGTTCCCCTCCGGATCGAGCTGGGCCCGCGGGACCTCGCGAAGGGCGCCGTGACCGTCGTGCGGCGGGACAACGGGGAGAAGCGGGAGCTCCCGCGGGACGGCCTCCCGGACCGCGTCCGGTCCGTCCTCGAGCTCATGCAGGTCTCCATGTGGGAGCGCGCGGAGGCGATCCTGCGGGAGAACACGACGACCCTCGCGAAGGTCGAGGACGCGAAGGACGGCATGAACCGGTTCGGCTGGTGCGGGAAGGAGGCGTGCGGGAAGGCCGTCGCGGAGCGCACGGGGATGAGCCTCCTCGGCACCCCGTTCTACCCGGAGGAGTTCGAGGGCGCCTGCCTCGTGTGCGGCGAGCCGACCCGGCAGGTCGCGTACGCGGCGAAGGTCTACTGATCCCGCCGCGGCTCACTCCTTGTAGAGGAGCATCCCGACGAGCCCGAAGCCCACGAGCATGATCACGACGGCGTACACGCCGACCCATCGATGGTCCAGGAGGTTCCAGGAGCTGTACGCGAGGCCCCATGAGATGTAGAAGATGATCCCGCCGAGGAAGAGGAGGAGGTAGAAGAGGAAGGCGATCCTCCGCGGGAAGTGGACCTCGGCCATCCGCGCGAGCAAAGGGCCCCTGGGTAAAAAGGTTTCCTCGCGTCTTCCTCCTTCAGGTCGCGGGGGGCCTCCGCGCGAACACGGAGCGCCGCGCCCGCACGAGCCGCCCCCGGGTCCGGGCCCACCACGCCTCGATCCTCGGGTACGTCCCGGGGTTCTCCTCGACCCAGAAGAGGAACGCGAGCCCGAGGAAGAACACGGCCCCGACGACGAGGCCGTAGAAGGGCCACTGGGGGATCGGCTCCTTCACGCCGAACGAGGAGTCGGGCAGGAGCCCGTCGACCCCGAGGACCGTGAGGTTCACGTTCCCGCGGCACCACGGCGCGACGCACGGGTCCGTGTTCGTCTCGTTCCGGGCGGCCTCCCACTGTGCCTGCGTGAAGTGGCCGAGGGACTTCATCTCGAAGGCCGTCGGCACGCCGGCCACGATCCCCTCGAACGCGAGGGCGAAGCGCACGAGGTACGTGGCCTGGGAGAACACGGAGCCGTGGGGCATGTCCCGCGAGTCGGCCGCCGTCTCCACGACGAACTCGAGGGGCGTCGCGTTGTCCGCGGGGATCGAGGCCCAGGACCAGGAGACGTTCCGGACGCCGGCCCCCCGGATCCTCGGGTACGCGTAGGGCCACGCGGCGTCCACGGGGATCGACTCGTCGATCGTCGCGTACCGGTAGATCTCCGCGGTCAGGGTCACGTTCGCGATGGGCTCCGCGTACGTCACGTTGAGCTCGAACCGGAACGGTCCGCTCTCTCCCGGCGCGAGCTGGGGTGTCTCGAAGACGGAGATGAGGCGGTTGACCTTCCCGACCTCGCCGAAGTCCTGCGCGCCCGCGGGCGGGGCGAGGGCGACGAGGGCCAGGAGGGACGCGAGTCCCAGGACCGCCGCCCGCATGATGGGCGGCGAAGCGGGTCGGCCCTCATATACGTTTGGAGCCGAATGCCCGGGGAAACGCTGAAGGGCCCGCGGGCCTTCGCGCCCCGGGATGCTCGCCGTCGAGGTCCCCGCCCCCGCCGCGGAGGAGGTCCGTCGGGAGCTCCATCGCCTCGGGCTCGTGGACCCGTCCCGCAAGATGACGAAGCGGGACGGTCGCGTGCTCATCCCGGTGAAGGGCCCGCCGCCCCTCGAGGGCTCGCGGCACGGCGGGCGGGTCGTGGACGGGGGCGTCCTCGAGGCGAGGGACCGGCCCCGGGATCCCCGGGAGGTCCTCGCGGAACGGCTCGCGGCGGAGGGACTCCCTCGGGACGCGTCGCCGCGCCGGTGGGAGCGTCTCGGGGACGTCGTGGTCTTGCGAGTCCCGAGCATCGCCCGGGAGCGGGCCCGCGACCTCGGGCGGGTCGTCGGGGAGGTCCTCCACGCGCGGACCGTGGTCGAGGACGTCTCCGGGGTCCACGGGCCCTTCCGGACGCCCGACGTCCGGGTCCTCTGGGGCGACGGCACGGAGACGGAGCACGTCGAGGACGGGATCCGGTTCCGGCTCGACGTCGCGAAGATCATGTTCTCCTCCGGGAACCTCGCGGAGCGGACGTCCCTCGCGGCGCGGGTGCGGCCATCCGAGGTCGTCGTGGACCTGTTCGCGGGGATCGGGTACTTCGCGATCCCCGTCGCCGTGCGGGCGCGGCCCTCCCGGGTGTACGCCTGCGAGGCGAACCCCGCGGCGTTCGCGTACCTCGAGGCGAACATCCGGAGGAACCGGGCGTCGAACGTGGTCCCCCTCCGGGGCGACTGCCGGGAGACGGCCCCGGCCGGTGTAGCGGAGTGGGTCCTCATGGGCCACTTCGACGCCCCGCGGTACCTCGACGTCGCGGTCCGGGCCCTCCGGGACGAGGGCCGGATCCTCGTCCATGGCCTCTTCCCGAGGGAGGACGTCCCGGGGCGCGCGGAGGCGGAGGTCGCGGCCGCGGCGCGGTCCGCCGGGGCGGACGTCCTCGAGGCCCGCGCCCGGGTCGTGAAGTCGTACGCGCCCTCGATCCGCCATGCGGTCGTCGAACTCCGCGCCCGCCGGGGACCGAAAGGCCTTTCTGGGCGCGGCCCCTCGGGTCCCCCGTGATCCGATGAACTGCCCGAAGTGCGGGACCGATCTGCCCGCGAACGCCTCGTACTGCACGACCTGCGGCGCGTCGATCGGGGCCACGGAGCTCGACCGGCTCGCGAAGGACCTCGCCCGCGCGGCGCGCCGGGCCGTCGACGTCGGCGTGGGGGCCGTGGACCGGGCCGCGAAGGAGATCGGCCCCGTCGTGGACAAGGCGGCGAAGAAGGTCGGGCCCGCGATCGGCGAGGCCGCGAAGGCCGTCAAGCCCGTGGCCGAGGAGGCCGCGAGGGCGACGAAGCAGGTCGCGGAGAAGGCCATGAAGGCCGCGAAGCCCGCCGTCGCGAAGGCCGCGGAGGCGACGGAGAAGGCGGCCCGAAAGGTGAAGGACCGCGCGAAGCAGGGCTGAAACCTTTATCCGAACCCTCCCGGTTCCGTGTCCCATGTCCGTAGACGACCGCCTGGACCTCGTCCTGCGCGGCGCGGAGGAGGTCGTCACGCGGGACGAGCTGCGGGCCCTCCTCTCGAAGGGCGGTCGTCCGCGGGCGTACGTCGGGCTCGAGCCGTCCGGGCTCATGCACATCGGCACGGGATTCATCGTCGCCTCGAAGGTCACGGACCTCGTCCGCGCGGGGTTCCACACGATCCTCTTCCTCGCGGACTGGCACGCGTACATCAACGACAAGCTCGGGGGCGACCTCAAGGCGATCCAGGCGTGCGGGGAGTACTTCAAGGACGGCTTCCGCGCCCTCGGCGTGCCCAACGAGGTCGAGTTCCTGTACGCGAACGAGTTCGTCTCCCGGCCGTCGTACTGGCAGAAGGTCCTCCAGGTCTCGAAGGCCTCGAGCGTCTCCCGGATCAAACGGGCCCTGACGATCATGGGGCGGAAGGAGGAGGAGGCGGACCTCGACGCCTCGAAACTCGTCTACCCCGCGATGCAGGTCGCCGACATCTCGTGGATGGACCTCGACCTCGCGTACGGGGGGATGGACCAGCGGCACGCCCACATGCTCTACCGGGACGTGGCCCCGAAGCTCGGGTGGAAGCAGGTCGTCGCCCTCCACACGCCCCTCCTCCCGGGGCTCGAGGGCGGGGGCCGGATGGACCCCGTCGCCTCGAAGATGGCGAAGTCGAAGCCCGACGCGAGCGTGTTGATCAACGACCCGCCCGCCGAGGTGCGGCGGAAGGTCTCCAAGGCGTACTGCCCCGCGAAGGAGACGGAGGGGAACCCCGTCCTCGACATCGCGCGGATGATCCTCTTCCCTCGGCGCGGGGAGCTCCGCGTGGAGCGGGACCCGAAGTACGGCGGGGACGTCGTGTTCACGTCCTTCGGGGAGCTCGCGGGGGCCTACGCCCGCGGGGAGCTCCACCCCCAGGACCTCAAGGCGGGCGTCGCGGAGGGCCTGAACCACGAGCTGGATCCCGTCCGGGCGTACTTCGACGCGTACCCCGCGAACCTCGAGGCCCTCCGGAAGGCCCTCGGACGGTAACTCCGTGAAGGAGAACGAGCAGGCCGCGGTCCTCGCGACGTTCGCGGCGGCCCTCCTCGTCGTCGTGGGGTATTCCGGGGCGCGCGGGGTCGAGCGGTTCTTCACGGCCTTCGTGGAGATCTTCGGGCCCGTCCCGGGCCTGCGGATCCTCGCGTTCGCGGTGGGGGTCGTCGCGGCCCTCGGCGGGTTCGCCGTGTTCCTCGGGGGCGTCCTCATCTACCGGGAGCGGGTACGGACGGGCCGCCTGCTCATCCTGATCGGCTCCGGCGCGGGGTTCTTCAGCCTCGTATTCTTCCTCGTCGGGAACCTCCGGCGGGAGGAGTTCTCCTACGTCCTCGAGGTCCTCCCCGGGATCGTCGGGGTGGCCCTGGGGATCGCGGCCCGCTTCCGGGCGAGGGCGAACCCCCTCCTCTGAGCGTCAGAGGGGCGGCGCGGCCACGGGGACGCCCGAGGG
>MGWD01000036.1:0-10960 GCA_001800825.1 Euryarchaeota archaeon RBG_19FT_COMBO_69_17
GCACGTTTCCTCCGTCCGATCGGGTTGGTTGTGTCGACCCGGAGCCCGCACGAGAACCCGCGCTCGCGCCAGCTCCGCTCGACCGCCGCCTCGTCCACGCGGCCGCTCGTGTCGCGACCCGTCTCGATGAAGTCTACCGGCGCCACCTCGACCGGGCTCCCCGCGCTGTTCGACATCCGGCGCGGAACGACCTGCCATGTGGTCTTCGCGCCTTTCGCGGATCTCGTCGCTGGTTCGTGGGCGCTGGGGCGGTGACAGAGCCGCAGGAGGTCGGCTAGGGAACCCAGCCGGGCAACGCGGCGGCCTGCTTCACCCAGGTCGCCATCTGCGCCTCGTCGAGATCGTCCTCGTGGATGTCGACCCAGCGCGCGTCCTTGCCCGTGCCTCCGGGTGGAACGGGCCGCAGCGACGTGCCTCGGAAGAAGGTCACCTTGACGTAGTGGGTGAAGACGTGGAACCCCAGGAACCAGCCCTGGCCCTCGATGCCGTACATGGGCGAGTTCCACCTCACGGCCTTGCGCACGTTGGGCACGTTGCGCACGATGAGCGTGTCGAGGCGGCGCCCGACGTCGCGCTTCCAGCCGGGCATCCCCGCGATGTAGGCCTGCACGGGCGCGTCGCCGTCGGCTTTCGCGATGCGCGGATTGCCGCCTGTAAGGAGTTTCAACGGCTTGTCCTTCGCAAAGGCATACGCGTCCGCCTTCGCGGTCGCCCGGGGACCCTTGCCCTTGGTTGCGGCGGGCTTCCCCTTGACGGCGCGGGACGGTCGCTTGGCGGCCTTGGGCTCGGCCTTGCTGGGCATGCGCCGGCATCACGCGGGCGCTTCATGAGGATGACGACGCGACTGACGTCGCCTCCGCGAAAGGGATGTGGCCCATGGCGTGCCAACCGTGCCGGTGCAGCGTGACGACGTAGAGGACTTCACGGAGGAGGCGGGAGGACCTTTGCGAGGCGTCTCGTCTCTACGAACGTCGCTCCGACCGCCTTGAGCTCGCCGAGCGCGCCCTCGGAATCCCCCGGTTTCAGGTCCACCCCACGGACGGCATCCCTGAGCACCCGCACGGGGAAGCCCCGCTTGGATGCGTCGATCGACGTCGCGCGGACGCAGTAATCCGTCGCGAGCCCGCAGATGAAGAGGTCGCCCACGCCCATCTCGCGGAGAGTCGACTCGAGGTCCCGGCCCTTCGAGGTGACGGCCTGGAACGCGGAGTAGGAGTCCTCGTCGGGATCCATGCCCTTGGACACGACGACGGTTCGCTTCGGGAGGCGCAGGCCGGGATGGAACCGGGCGCCCTTCGTTCCCTGGACGCAATGGGGCGGCCACGCGCCGCCGAACTCCTTGAAGTGCCTCGTCTCCCTCGGGTGCCAGTCCCTCGAGGCGAGGATCGGGAGGCCACGTCGCTCGAAGAGCCGTATCGCCTGGTTGACCCGTGGCACGATACGGTCGCCCTCGGGCACGGGGAGCGCTCCGCCGGGACAGAAGTCGTTCTGGAGGTCGACGATGAGGAGCGCGGGCCTCTTCTCCATTCCCGCGTACGGGGATTCCGGCGTGCCGCTAAAAGGTTCCGCCGCGGAGCCGCCGGAGGTCCTCGAGGTAGTCCTCCCGGAAGGCCATGCGGGCGGGGAGCTCGTCGAACCACCGCGCCTCCACGACGTCAGTGGCGAGTTGCAGGTCGTGGGAGGACGCACGGGCGACGAACTGAGCGAAGTATGCGGGCCTCGTACGGGCCTCGTGGGTGAAGACGTCAAGGAGAATCCGGGTGAGAATCGGTTCTGAGAGCTCGATCCCGATCTCCTCCCGGACCTCCCGACGCAGCCCGTCCAGTGTGGTCTCACCTTCCTCGAGCCACCCGCCCGGGGTGAGCCACTCGTCGCCCCATCCCAGGGAGGGGTCGTGTCGGATCAGCAGGACGCGCCCGAGGCCGTCGTGGACGAGGCCGCCCGAGGCCCAGAGAGGACCTTCCGACTCTCGGCGGAAGGCGGGATGGTCGCCTCCGACGGCCGCCGTGCGCCGGACGATCGGCACGCGGCCGAATCGTTCGAACGCGTCCGCGAGCCGGTCCTTGCATACCCCTCGGGTCACGTTCCGTACGGAGGGGTCGGAGGGTATTTAATCTGGCGTCGGGTTCCCGCGCCCCGGAGGCGCGCGGATGCCCTTCGAGGATGTCTCCGATCGTTCTAACAAGGTCTACGACGCGATGAAGGCCGCCGGGGTCACGGCGGAGGACAAGATGCGCGACGCGGAAGCGATCACGAAGATGTCGAAGCTTCCCAAGAACATGGTCCTCCAGGCCCTCCAGGAACTCCAGGCGAAGGGGTATGTGAAGCGCAGGGCCCGCGAGAAGGCGGCGGGCTACTACATCGTGAAGTAGCTGCCCCCGTCGAAGGCGTCGCGTCTCATCGACGAGCAGGCCTCGACTCCAGGGCCGCGGCGACCATGAGCGGCAGCAAAGCCGACGCGTCCCCCTCGATCGTCACCTGCCTCGCGGTCTCCTTGACCTTTCCCCAGGAGATCCCCTCCCGCACGCGGGCCCCGCTGAGGCTCCCGTCCCACTCCGGGGCCGTCGTGATGTACACGGCGTAGTCGAGGCCCCCGCGGAACTGGTTCCACCATATCGTATGGTGCTTCGAGACTCCGCCGCCGATCATGAGGGCGCCGGCCTCCTTCGCCGTGAAGACGAGGTCCGCGAGGTCCGCCTCGTCCCGGAACATGTCGATCGCGAAGGCCTTGTGCTCCTGCCAGAAGGCCCACAGCTGGTACCCGACGGCCCCGTCCATCATCGCGGGGACGATCACGGGCACGCGGTTCTTCCAGGCCCACCACAGGAGGCTCTCCCGGCTCCCCGTCCGCCGGCCGAGCTCCCAGAGGAGCTCTTTCGTCGACGGCGACCTCATCCCATCGTCCCACATCGCCTGGAGCATGGGCTGGAGCCGCTTCTCGAGGACGATCCCGTACGACTCGTTCGGCACGAGGACGTTCCCGAGGCGGTTCACCCCGAGCCGATGCAGCGTGACGTCGTCCATCTCGAAGTCCCCGTGGTAGTAGTCCTGCCACACCCGCGCGAGGTCGTGGTCCGCCGTGCCGCACGTCGTCAGGACGGCGTCCACGAGCTTCCGCTCGACGAGGGTCCGGAGGACCCCGCGCACGCCCGTCGCCATGAGGGCCGCGGGGAACGAGAGGAACGTGAAACATCCGGGCCGGCGGACCATCGTCCGGAGGATCTCGACCCCGTCCGCGATCTTCTTCGCGGTGAAGCCGCCGCCCCGGCCCATCCCCTCGACGAGGGCCGCGGCCCCCTTCACGCGCGTCACGTCGAGGTCCTCGACCTTCCTCCGCAGGAGGTCCGCGCGGCGCATCGCGCGCGGTATCTGAGGGGCTCGTAAAAACCTATGGCGTGCGTAGAAATAGGCAGGCCACGTTGTCATGGCCGATGAAGGTCCGAGACGTCATGTCGAGGGAGCCGATCACCCTCAAGCCGACGGCGAGCCTCCGGGAGGCCGCGATCACCCTCGCGGACGAGAGCGTGGGCGGTTGCCCCGTCGTCGACGACGAGGGCCGGATCATCGGCATGCTGTCCGAGGTCGACATCCTCGAGGCCCTCAAGACCCAGCACAAGGAGCTCCGGATGCTCATGCCACCGGAGATCACGTTCGGCATCTCCTTCGTGGAGATCATCAAGGAGCGCGAGGCCCTCTCCGCGTTCAAGGAGGTCGAGTCGAAGGTCGTGCAGGACGTCATGACGCAGGACGTCACCTGGGTGAGCCCGGACGACAACGTCGAGAAGGCGATCCAGGCGATGGTCCATCACAAAGTCCACCGCGTGCCCGTCGTGGAGGGCGGGAAGCTCGTCGGGATCCTGACCCGCGGGGACGTCCTCCGCGGCTTCTTCCGCCACGCGGGCCAGCCTATGTACCGAGGAGCCCTCTGACCTTCTCCGTGAGCCCGGGCGCTCGCCAGCGGAACGCGCTCCCGCACGCGAGGCACTGGCCCCATCCGTTGTCGTGGAACTCGAGCCGCCCGGAGCCGCAGGCCCCGCACAGGCCCGAGGCGGGCTTCGACGTCCCGCGCTTCCGGCGCTCCTCGAGGAGGAGCGGCTCCAGGCGGAGGGCGGCCTCCTCCGCGTTCCTCGCGAACAGGAGGCCCGTCACGTAGTCCCCCTTCCCGAGGACGTCCCTCGCCTGCCGGAGGAGGGTGCGGGCCTCCGCCGCGTTGAGGCCGTACGCCTCCGCCTCCTGGACGAGGGGCTCGCTCGCCGCGATGATGAGGGAGGCGCGCTCCGTCTGGGCCCCCCGGATCTCCATCGCCTTCCGGATCTGCTCCTGCTGGCCCTGCATCGCGAGGCGCTCCGCGCGGGACAGGAGGTCCCACGCCTCCACCCGCCTCCCGCCCGCGAGGGCGTCCCGGGCCTGGGCGAGGAGGTCCTCCGCGTCGTCGACGTCGGCCCCGACCTTGCGGGCGAGGGCGATGTGGTCCTCCACGGCGGACGCCGTCGACTCGATCTCCCGGATCCGCCGGTCGCGGACGTCCGCTGCGAGCCGGGCCGCCGTCGCGAGGGCGTCCCGGGCGCCACGGAGGTCCCCCCGCTCGAGGAGGTCCGCGGCCCGCGTCCACGCGTCCTCCGCGAGGGCCACCCCTGCCCCGAGGTTCGCGGCCTCCCGGACGACGTCCCGGGCCTCCGCGAGCTCGTCCCGTAGGCGGTCCGCGGTCCGCCCGTGGGCCGCCTTCGAGGCCTCGAGGAGCTCCCCGAGGACGGCGTCGTCCTCGAGCCGGCCCTCCGCGAAGCGGGCCTTCGCCCCCTCGAGGAGGTCCCACGCGGGCCCCGCCTCCTTCGGAGAGAGGCCGCTCGACTCGAGGAGGCCCTGGGCCGACAGGATCGCGTAGGACCAGGAGGCGCGGCGGAGGGCGTGGGTCGTCCGCTCCGCGAGGTGGGCGGCGTCCCGGGCCGCGTCGACAGCCGCGTCGAACCGCCGCTCCTCGAAGTCTCGCCGGGCCTTGGCGAGGAGGTCCCCCACGCGGGCGAGGTCCGCGGGGGCGCCCTTCCCCCCGACGAGGCTCGCAATGGCCCGGGCGGGCTCCTGGGCGTCGAGCTCCATGAGGATGTCCCCCGCGACGGGGCTCCCCGCGAGGGCCGCGACGAGGTCCGACTTCACCGTGATCCCGCGGACCTCCACGCGGTACCGCTTCCCGAGCTCCCGGAGGCCGCGGGCCCTCATCTTCGAGAGGCGGGCCTCGAGCCGGCGTCGGTCCGCGCGGGCGAGGGTTTCCTCGATCCCCGGATGGGCGGCGAGGGCCGCGAGGAGCGTCTCCCGCCCCGGATGGGTCGCGGGGTCCACCCGGAGGTCCGAGGCGAGGGCCTTGAGGTCCTCGCCGGAGAGGAGCTCCAATGACTTCCGGACGTCCGCGGGGATCGGGACCGCCTCGTGCCGCGTCGAAGACCCCGCGCGTCGATAAACGTTGCGACCCGCCTCTCAGGGGCCCGGGGGCCGGTAGCGCCGGAGGACCTCGACGGCCCACTCGACCTTCCGGAACTCCCGGGGGTCCCCGCCCGCGTCGGGATGCGCCCGGCGGGCGCGCTCCCGGAAGGCCTTCTCGACGGTCTCCGGAGACGGCCAGCCCCGGCCGAACCGCGGCGGGACGATGTCCGCGTCGAACCCGAGGATGCGAAGGGCCGTCCGGATCCCCTTCGTCTGGACGTAGAACTCCCGGAGGTCCCGGAACAGGCCGCCCGTCTCGTGGCCGCCCTCGATCCCGTAGCGACGGTGGTCCCGGCCCACGGCCGAGGTTGGACGGTGGTCCCTCGCGCACGCGAAGCAGAAGTACGCGTCCCCGGGGGCCATGGCGGGCGGCTGGAAGGCCCCTCCCACGGAAGCCTTTATCGCCGCCCGCCGCGTTCGTGCCCTCGTGTCGTTCCGCGTGGGATCGACCGTGTTCAAGGACGCGGGGAAGCTCTCCTTCGACTACGTCCCCGAGAAGATGGCCCACCGGGAGAAGCAGGTCCAGCGGCTCTTCGGCCTCCTCCGGCCCATCGTCGAGGCGGGAGCCTCGAGCAACGCGTTCCTCTACGGCCCCGTGGGGACGGGGAAGACCCACAGCGCGAAGCGCTTCTGCGCGGACTTCCGGAAGTACGCGGCGGAGCGGGACCGGGGCGTCGAGCACCATCTCGTGAACTGCCGGCAGCGGCTCGGGGACGACGCCGTACTCCTGGCCCTCGTGCGGTACTTCGACCCCCACTTCCCGGAGCGAGGCTTCTCGATTGCGGAGAAGCTCGAGAGCCTTCGGCGGCACCTCGAGAAGCGGAAGCTCCACTTCATCGTGATCCTCGACGAGGTCGACGCCCTCCTGAAGAAGAGCGGGGCCGACCTCATCTACTCCTTCGCCCGGATCGCGGAGGAGTCCACGGGCGTGAAGGGGAACGTCTCGATGATCCTCATCTCCCAGCGGCCGAACGCGCTGGAGTTCATGGACCCCGCGGCCCTGAGCACGTTCCGCCGCTCGAACGTCGTCGAGTTCCCGCGGTACGACCGCAAGGAACTCAAGGACATCGTCGCGGACCGCGTGACCCTCGCGATGCACCCGGGGACCGTGGGCCCGGAGATCGTCGAGATGATCTCCGACACGGCGTCGGAGTTCGGGGACGCCCGGTACGCGATCGAGCTCCTCGAGAAGGCGGGGATGCTCGCGGACGAGGAATCCCTCGAGGAGGTGAGCCCGGAGCACGTCCGCGGGGCGAAGGCCCACGTCCACCCGACGGACGTCGAGGAGCGGCTCGCCCAGCTCGACGTCCCGAAGAAGCTCGTCCTCCTCGCGATCGCCCGGAAGATCCGCCGGAAGGCGTACCTCACGATGGGGGACGCGGAGGACGCGTACAAGGTCGTGTGCGAGGAGTACAAAGAGCGGCGGCGGGCCCACACCCAGCTCTGGAAGTACGTCCGGGAGCTGGACGCCCTCGGGCTGATTGACACGAAGCTCAGCGGGGAGGGCGTCGTCGGGAAGACGACCCTCATCTCCCTCCCGGAGATCCCCGCGAAGGTCCTCTGCGATAATCTGGAACGAAGCTTAAAGAGACGATGACGGCTTTGAGACCGCCTATGGGATGGGTGCAGACGCAGGAGGGTCGCATGGGGGCCGACGCCGAGGCTGCGAGGAATGGCGCCCTGTTTGACCTCGAACGCGGGGCCTGCTACCTCGTCAAGGAGAAGAAGCCTGACCTGAGCTACCGCCTGTTCGACTTGTTCCTCCACCAACGGGTCCCCGCCCTCTGCATCACCCGTCAGTACCCGGAGAGGGTGCGGCGGGAGCGCGGCCTCTCCGACGTCCGGGTCATCTGGCTCAGCCACACCCCGGGGGAGGACTTCCAGAATCCCGCGGCGATCGGGACCCTCGCGAAGGTCATCGAGAAGTTCGTCGAGGACAACGGCGGGGACGGCGTCGTGCTCCTCGAAGGGCTCGAGTACCTGATCATCAACAACGGGTTCCTCCAGACCCTCATGTTCGTCGAGCACGTGAACGAGTTCATCATGCAGCGCCGAGCGATCCTCCTCCTGCCCGTGAGCCCGGACACCCTCGAGGAGAAGGAGCTCGCCCTCCTCGAGCGGAACATCGAGGTCCTCGAGAGCCCCGCCGTCAAGACGGACCTCGAGACGCGGGAAGTCTCGAAGCTCCTCGACCACTACTGAGCCGCGACGGCCCGGGACGCCGTCTTCTGCCGCCCGACGGCCTCGTCCACGAGGGACAGGAACTTCTCCTCCCGGCCTCGCGGCACGGTCGCCCCGGAGGCGATGTTGTGCCCGCCGCCCGTCCCGCCGACGGCCTCCGCGGCCTCCCGGAGGGCGGCTGCGAGGTCGATCCCGCCCTCGATCTGCGCGCGGGTCCCGCGGGCGGACACCTTCGTCACGGACTCGACGACGGACAGGCCGAGGACGGGCCGCGCGAGGTCGAAGAAGTACTGGATCCCCGTGCCCGCGACGCTCCCGGCGAGGGTTGGCTCCTCGCAGTAGAAGAACTGGACGTGCTTCTTCGTCGACGGGCCCTCCGTCTCCAGGCGCACGAGGTGCCCGAGGACCTTCGACGTGTACTCGTCCCGGAGGGCCTCCGCCCTCCCGAGGGCCTCCCGGTCCCCGAGGCACACGGCCATCCCGAGCCCCTCCCGCCCGAGGCGGTCGCAGCTGTTCACGTAGGCCTCGAGCTCCCCGACGTACAGGCCGTCGGGCTCGGACCAGTGCCGCTCCTCGACGAGGCCGTCGAGGACCTCGGGGACTGCGCCCTGCTCGACGAGCCGGGCGGCCAAGGCCGACGCCAGGCGACGGCGCGTGGCCGCGTCGAGGGACTTCGGGGTCGCGGAGGGATCGAACCCCGCGGACCGGAGGAACGCCTCCGACGCCTCGGGGCGCCCCGCGAGGCCCTTGAAGTACGGGCCCACGGACATCGCGATCGCGCGCGCGAGGGGCATCTCCCGCAGGGCGAGCTGCCGCTCGGGGACGAGGACCTTGCGGGCCACGGCCTCCCGGAACAGGACCGCGTTCACCCCGGAGAAGCCGCCGATGTCCTGCTTGTCCCCGATCGCCCCGGCCATCGCGAGCCCCGCGAGGTCCCAGTTCGCCTCGTCGAGGGCGAGGGCGAAGAGCCACGACGTCGTCGCGCCGCACATCTCCCGCGTGCCGTCGACGCCGAACAGGTGGGGATTCACGTGGGCGACCTTGTCGGAATCGCGGAGGGGCTTGTGGTGGTCCAGGACGACGACGGGACCCGGGAGCTGCTCGAGGAGGTCGAGCTGCGCGGACCCCATGTCGCTCACGAGGACGAGCTCGTTGGACTCCGCCTTCAGGCGCTCGAACGCCTTCCGGTCGAACGCCTGGGACATCGACGCGTGGAAGCGCTTCCCCTTCCGGAGGACCGCCCGGGCGAGGATCGCGGCCGACGTCGTCCCGTCGGGGTCGTAGTGGCAGACGATGCGGACCCGGGAGACGCCCCCGACGAGGCCCGCCGCGTTCCGTGCGCGGTCCAGGAGTCCTTGGGGCGCCAGGTCCTCCAGGCGCTCGGCCACGGGACCACCTACTTCACTTGGAGCTCGGCGAGCTTGATCGAGTAGTCCCAGTCCGCGGGCAACACGCCGGTCTCCTTGTAGTACCGGGACAGGCGGCGGATCTTCGACTCGATGAGCTGGAGGCCACGCTTGTTGCTGTAGTCCTTCCGGTGCTCCTTCAGGTGGACCTGGAGCTCGACCGCACGCTTCATGAGACTGCCGAGGTCCTCGGGGAGGGCGATCTTCGTGCCCTTCGCGCGGAGAATCTGCGTGATCGCCTTGCCCGTGACGAGCCGCGCGCTCGGCACGCCGTGCGCGTCCCGCAGCCGGACGCCGATCTCCGCCGTCGCGAGGCCCTCCGAGTGGAGGCGGAGGATCGTCTCCTCGACCTCCGCGGGGTCCGCGGTCACCCATTCCGGCTTCGCCTTGAGGAACGGGCGCGTGGAACCCGCCTTGCCCTTGCGCTTGGCATGGAGTCTCGCCATGGAGGACCTCAGGAAGGGAGGGCTCATACCGCGGCCAGATATTTAAGATTGAGCCCCGCCGCGCGCGTCCCATGGAGAACGCGCGGCACGATCCGCGCGACGCGCCTACGTCGTCCGCACGACGATCGCCGCGTGGTCCGTCTCGAAGGGGTCCAGCGGGAGGACCTCGTCGACGACGAGGCCCGCCTTCCCGAGGGTTCCGCGGGCGGCCGCGTACACCTCGCGGGGATGCGCCGAGACGTCCGCGGAGCGGGCCTTCAGCATCAGGAAACCCGTCCCGCCGGGACGGAGGAACCCCGCGTTCCGGAGGAAGATCCCCTCCTGGTCCCGCTGGGCGAGGTCCTGGTACAGGACGTCCACGTGGCCGACGCGCGCCTGGTACGACTCCGGCCGGGCGGCGTCCCCGAGGATCGGGATCACGTTCGTCCGGGCCTCCGCGAGGGAGACGAGGTCGCGGAACGGGCGGGGAGATATCTCGACGGCGACGAGGATCCCCTCGGGGCACAGGTCGGACACGTGGCTCACCGTCGTCCCGCTCGCGGCCCCGAGGTACAGGACGGACGCCTTGGGATGGAAGGGCCATGCGCGGCCGCCCCGCTTGAGGTAGGCGGCGAGCTTGCTCCGCTCCGCGTCCCACCGGCGGTACTCGACCCGGCCCTCCGTGCGCAGGGCCTCCCCGTACACGCTCCGGCCGGGGACGAGGTTCCGGGTGTAGAGCCAGGAACCGTCCGTGAACACGCCCTTGCGATCCGTCGGTCGGACGAACATCGGCCGGCCCACGGCGAGGCGCGCTATCATCCTTCCGGCGAAGGGGGCTCAGCGTCGGTGGCGGGCCTTCCCCTTCCCACGCTGATGGGTCCGGGACTTCGAGGCACGTCGCGCGGGCTTCCGCACGGATCGGGACGCGGCCTGACGGCGTTTCCGCGGAGGACGCTTCCCGCGCTTCGCGGGTTTCGAGCGCCGGACCACCCGATGTGGGCGAACCGGGGCCTCCTCCTTCGGGGCCGTCTCCAGCCGGCGGATCCCGGCGAGGGCCTCCGGGTCCTTCGGCTGGACCTTGAGGACGCGTCGGTAGGTGTCGAGGGCTTCGTGCCTCCGCCTCTCCGTCTCGAGGACCCGCGCGAGGTTGAGGAGGACCCGACGCGTCCCGAGATGCTTCGCCGCGCGTTCGAGGTTCACGACCGCGGACTTGGACCGCCCCGAGCGGAGGTAGAGGACGCCGAGATTGTTGAGCGCGTCCGCGCGAGCGCCGTCGGCCTCCAGGGCCTCGCGGTAGGACCCCGTCGCCTCCCGGACTCGGCCCGCGAGATGGAGGGCCGCGCCCTCGTTGATGAGGGCGTCCACGTCCTTCGGGTCCGTCCGGACGGCCTCCCGGAAGGCCTTCCCCGCGTCGTCAGCGCGGCCCGAACGCAAGAGGAGGGAGCCGATCCCCCGCCAGGCCTCGCGGGCGCC
>MGWD01000036.1:11116-11272 GCA_001800825.1 Euryarchaeota archaeon RBG_19FT_COMBO_69_17
AGGGCCCGGTGGAGGTGGGCCGACGCGTCCCCCATCTGGACCGCGCGGTCGAACGCCTTGAGGGCCTCCGTCCGGTCCCCCGTCGCGAGGAGGGCGGCCCCGAGGCCGACCCACGGGGCGGGGGCGTCGAGGCGGATCGTCGACTCCCAGAGGCGG
>MGWD01000036.1:11580-12021 GCA_001800825.1 Euryarchaeota archaeon RBG_19FT_COMBO_69_17
CGGTAGAAGTCCGCCTTCGCGCGGGCCGCCTTCGCCTTCCGGAGGGCCGCGCGGGCGTCCTTGAACCCGGGGTCGAGCTCGAGGGCCCGCTCGAACGACCGCATCGCGAGGGTCGACTCGAGGAGGGCGAGGTGGGCGAGGCCTTTGAGGTGCCAGATCCAGGGAGCCTCCCGGATCCGCAGGGCCCGCTCCGCCCACATCACGGTCTCCCCGTGGAGACCCTTCCCCTCGAGGAGGAAGAGGCGGTTCAGGATCGCGTCGTAGAAGTCGGGGTCGAAGTGGAGGGCCTCGTCGATGCAGCGTTCCGCGCCAGCCGCGTCCCCGAGGCGGAGGAGGGCGGCGCCCTTGTTGTTCCAAGCGGCCGCGTGTTCCGGCCGCAGGGCGAGGACCCGGTCGTAGCAGGCGAGGGCCCCCCGGAAGTCCCGCGCCTCGTGGAGGGCG
>MGWD01000036.1:12050-21560 GCA_001800825.1 Euryarchaeota archaeon RBG_19FT_COMBO_69_17
CCGCGGGCGGAGCTTGAGAAGCTCGTCGTACGCCTCGACTTCCTCCTTCCGGCGGCCGAGGGCGTGGAGGGTCGATGCGAGGCCGAGCCAGGCCTCCTCCGACTCCCGGTGGACGCGGAGGGCCTGAGCGAAGCAATCGAGGGCCGCCTCGAGGTCCCCCATCCGCCGGAGGACGTGCCCGCGGGCGAGCCACGCCGCGTCGTACTCCGGCTTGAGCCGCAGGGCCGCGTTGAAGGCCCGGAGGGCGTCGTCGAGGTGCCCCGCATCGAGGGACCGCAGGCCGGAGCGCATGGCGGTCTCGAGCTCGTCCACGCTCGGGAGGAACCTCTGGCCGACGTCGTCCGCGGCGCCCATCAGGCCCCCTCCCGCGTGAGGTGGCGCAGGCACGTAGTCCTCCACTTCACGGCGAGCTCGTGGTCCGGCCGGATCGCGAGGGCCTGGTCGTACGCGGCGACGGCCTCCTCGTACCGCTCGAGGTACTGGAGGGCGATCCCCTGGCCCGTGAGGGCGTCGGGGTTCCGCGGGTCCCGCGCGAGGGCCTCCCCGTACCGGACGAGGGCCATCTGGGCGTCCCCGCCCTCGAGGGCGAGCTCCGCGAGCTGGAGGATCACGTGGACGTCCTCCTTGTCCGTCTCGACGCTCTCGACGAACGTCCTGAAGTCGGCGGGCAGGGCCTCCGCGGGCGCTTCCGGGGCGGGCCCGGCGGGCTCCCCTTCGCCCGAGAGAGCCTCGACGGCGTCCGCGAGGGACCCGAAGGCCCCCGGGGCGGCGGCCTCGTCCGCGGCGGAGGCCTCGAGGGCCTCACGAACCTCGAGGAGGGACGGGTCCTCGGGGGCGAAGGACTCCGCGCCGGACAGGGCGGAGCGGGCCTCGTCGGCCTGGTCGAGGGCCACGTGGGCCTTCGCCTTCCCGATCCACGCGGCGGCCACGTGGGCGTCGAACGAGAGGACCTTCTCGTACCCCTCGAGGGCCTCCGAGGGGCGGCCGTGGGCCAGGAGCAGGTCCGCCTTCGCGAGCCACGCGTCCGCGAAGTCCCAGCGGAGGGCGATGGCCCGGTTGTAGAACTGGATCGCGGCGCCCCAGCGACCCTTCCGGTTCAGGAGCTGCCCCTTGCGGAACAGGATGGGGGGGTTCTGGGGGTCCTTCCCGAGGGCCCGCGTGTAGAGGCCCTCCGCCGCGTCGACGTCCCCGAGCTCGAGGAGGACGTCCCCGAGGGCGAGGACGGCCCGCGCGTTCCCCGGATCCACGTCGAGGACCGCCTGGAGGAGGATCGCCGCGTCGTTGGGGCGGCCGTCCCGGCGGAGTTGCTCCGCCTTGAGGATGATGTCCCCCGACTTCGAGGGCTCGATCCGCAGGGCCTCCCGGAGGGCGTCGAGGGCGTCCGCGAGGCGCCCCGCCCCGAACAGGAGGTTCGCCCGCTCGAACCACGCCTGCCGATTGCGGCGGTCGAGGTCGATCACGCGGGTGTAGCACTGGAGGGCCTCCTCCTGCCGGCCGAGGAGGACGAGGAGCTCCGCCTTGTCGAACCAGATGGACGTGTCCTCGGGGCGCTCCTTCAGGAGGCGGTCGAAGCAGTCGAGGGCCGCCTCGTAGTCGCCCTCCTCCATGAAGGCCTGGGCCTCCTCCCGGAGGTCGATCGCCCGCTGCTCGTCCTCGACCTCCCCAGGGACGAGGGCGAGGCGGACCGCGCGGGCGAGGGCCTCCGAGACCCCGCGGCACTGGGTGAGCGCCTTGACGTCGGCGGCCTCGAGGTGGGCCATCGTTCGGAAGGCCGTCGCGAGGACGTCGGCCTCGTCCTCCGACATCCCGGGGACCGTGCCCAGGAACCGCAGGACGTCCCGGCGAGCCTCGTCCTTCTCGAGGTCCACGAGCCGCTCCGTGACGGCCTTCTCCCGGGCCTCGACGGCGGCCGCCTTCTCCCAGACGACCCTCTCCCGCTCCTCGAGGGTCCGCTCCTTCGCCTCGAGGTCCTCCCGCCGCGCGCGGGTCCACGCCTCGAGCTCGGCCCGCGCCCGCTCGACCTCCGCCTCGCGTGCGGCGAGGGCCGCGAGCTCTTCCTCGGAGGGATCGCGGGTGGCCTCCTCGGGCTCGGGTTCCGGTTCGGGCGGGGGCGGGGGCTCGGGGGAGGGCTCGGGAGGGATCTCCGGTTCCGGTTCGGGAATCGGATCCGGAGGAATCGGCTGGGCCTCCTCCTCGAGGGCGGGGAGGATCATCTCGAAGATCTCCTCGGGCCCGGGCTCCTCCGCGTCGTCGCCCTCGATCGGGGGCTCGACGGGCGGGGTCGGCTCGGAGGGAGCCTCTTCGGGAGGAACGGGCGGCAGAGCCTCCATCCGCTCGGGGGGAGGCGGGGCTTCCTCCGGCTCCGTCCGAGGGAGCTCGCGTTCGTCGGGTGCCTCGAGGATCCGCGCCCCGGGCGTCGCGCGGCTCACGACGACGTCGGGTGCGCCCGACGCGGGGGGCGGCTCGAGGGTCGAGGCGCGGAGGCGGTAGTCCGTGGCGAGATGGGGCGGGATCCATTCGCGGGTCGCGAGGTAGCGGTACAGGGACGCCAGGGCGGGGAGGGCCTCCGAGGGGGCCACGAGGCCGCGCCGCGCGCGGTTCAGGAACGCGTGGAGGATCTCAGCGTCCCCCGCGCTCAGGGGCACGCGGACATCCGCGTCGAGGCCGAGGAACTCGACGAGCCGCACAGCGTCCGCGTCCGTCGGCTCGCGGGGCGACGAGTGCCAGTCGATCCCCCCGCCGTCCGCCGCGAGGACCGCGGTCTCCCGCGGGCCTAGGCTCTCGAGGAGGGACGGCCCCGGGAGGAGAGAGGGATCGAGCCACAACGGACGGTACGAGACGAGGTAATCGAGGCAGGTCGCGCAGAGGAACTCTCGGCTCACGGCGCCGCACCGGAGGCAGCGCGAGGGGAGCACGTGCGTTGCAATGGAAGGGGGACTATAAAGGCCCGTCGGCGCGATTCTCTCCGGGTCGGAAACCTAGATAGCGGGAGGGCGGCATGGGCCGCGCGATCCACGTGGACCTCCTCCAGGCCGCCGTCGCCACAGCGGCGGGGATCGCCTCCATCGTCCTCTGCCTCGTCTTCCTCCCGCGGCTCCTCGAACGTCGGGGGGACCTGCCCTACAACTCCGTCCGCTCGCGGCTCGTCGCGTGGGCTGTGTTCATGGCGATGATGACGACGATCGGGGCGGCCGCGGGCGGCCTCGATTGGCCCGCGTCGACGTGGGCCGTCGTCCTCGGGCTCCTCGCCTTCGCCGCCCTCTGGGACGTCTACGACCTCAAGACGCGCCGGATCCCCCGCGGGCGCCATCCCGACCGATGACGACACCTTCATCGCCCGACACGCGCTCCCCGCGGGACGATGGACGTCCGCATGCGCCGGGCCCGGCGGGCCGACTACCGCACGATCTGGACCGCGACGTTCGAGACCGTGTGGAACGACACGCCCGCGGAGGAGCGGGCCCGGCTCGACCGGGCGGCCTGGGAGAAGCACTTCCGGAAGAAGCTCGAGCCCTACGTCGAGGGCGGCCGCACGGAGGCCTGGGTCGCGGAGGACCCCGCGGGGACGTTCCTCGGGTACCTCCTCGTGGGCCCGGGGGGCGGCTTCCTGACCCCGGAGACCCACGCCTTCGTGTACGACGTCTGGGTCTCGCCCGAACGCCGGAGGGAGGGGATCGGAGTGGACCTCCTCCGGTGGGCGGAGGCCTGGGCGCGGGAGCGAGGGTACCGGAATATCAAGCTCGAGGTCGCCGAGTCGAACGTCGTCGGGCGGTCCCTGTACGAGAAGCTCGGGTTCCGGGCGGAGCGGCACTACATGGGGAAGGCCCTCGACGGGACGGAGGACGGTCCGCGTCGCGCGAAAGATGTCCAAAACGTTAAATAACGGCCTTATTCTCGTAGTAGACAGACGGTGCCCGATATGTTCCAGCTCCTCCTCTCCGAGAACGCGACGTCGAAGCTCCGCGAGCTCATCGCGAAGAACGGGACCGCCGAAGACACGTACCTCCGGGTCTACGTCGCAGGCGGCGGATGCTCCGGGTTCCGGTACGGGATGGCCCTCGACAACAAGCTCCACGAGGGGGACGAGGTCTTCCAGGCGAACGGGATCAAGGTCGTCGTGGACCCGAACAGCGCCCCCTACCTCGACGGCTCGAGCGTGGACTACACGGAGAGCGTCGCGGGGAGCGGGTTCGTCGTGAGCAACCCGAACAACTGGTCCACGTGCGGCTGCGGGCAGAGCTTCTCCCCGAAGGGGGAGGCCGCGCCGGACGGGACGGAAGGCCACCGGGCCCACGCCCACTCCCACTGAACGGGCGACGCCTGCATTGCCAACGGGTCAGCGGACCTTCTTCGTGAGCTCCTTCTTCACTTCGACCATCGCGTGGAGGAACCCGAGGACCCGCTTCTCGTCTTCCTCCGTGTCCGCCTTCCCGTACAACTGGGTCGACATCGCGAGGAACCCGTCGTTCACGGCCTGGTCGAGGACCTGGTCCCCAATCTCCGTGCGCACGACGGCGGCCTCGAACAGCTCGTCCCGGCCCACGCGGCCGAGGCTGATGTCGCTGAAGCTCACGCTGAAGTCGTAGCACTGGAGGCAGTTCGCGTTCACGAGGCCCGCGACCTCGGGCGCCGGGATCCGCTTCGTCGTCCCCCGCTGGGAGACGAATTCGAGCGTGTCCTCCGCGAACCGCACCTGGCGGATCTCGCCCGGGTCGAAGCCGAGGAGCTCCCCGAGCTTCTGGCCCCCCCACCCGACGGGGGCGAAGTTCCCGTAGCAGAACGTCCCGAGGGCGAAGGCGAGCTCGTAGCCCGGCGCGAAGCGGTCCCAGAGGAGCTTGCGGATCGTGTAGATCTGGCAGGGGCGGCCCATGACCGCGATCCGCGGATGGAGCCCGCGGTCCGCCTCCACGAAGTTCCGGAGCTGGGTCAGGGTGAGGAGGTTCGCCCGCAGACCGCCGCCCGTCGTGATCGCGCGGCCCCCGCCCATCCGGATCTGCCACGCCTCGAAGAGATCCCGCTTCTTGAACGCCATGATGGGCTCCTCCGTCACGCTGTGGTGGGCGAGGAACACGACGTCGGCCATGTCCTCCTCGAGGAGGTACCACAGGAGGGTCCCCGCGACCTTGTCCCCGACCCGGTGGCGGAACTCCCGGTCCCGGGACGTGAGGGTCGCGATCCGGCGGAACGTGCCGATCGGCGACGCGGACGGCCGGAAGACGTCCATGAGGTCCGCGTCGGAGCGGAGGATGGCTGGCGCGTTCACGTACTCGTTGTGGCACGCGGGGCACTTCGTCGCGAGGAACGTGACCTCGCGGCCCCCCACATCGAGGCCGTACTCCTCCAGGGGCTCCGTGGCGGAGCCGCAGGCGACACAGGCCGTCCCGGGCGTGACCCGGGAGACGGTCGCTCCCGTCGACATCGTGCGCACCTCCTGTTCCTATCGGACCGGTGGGCCTTTACACGCTGGGTATGCAGAATACGTAAAACCCCATCGAGATGAGAGTCGGGAACCGGTTCGGCAAAGGCCGTGAAACGGACCGGTCTCGCCGGAGGGCTGGATCGCGGGGTGCGGTCACGACTGCTCGGACGGACCCGGGCTAACCGAGGCTTTTTATGCCACGGCCTTCGTGGGCGTTGGCATGCCGAAGGGGAAGCCCGCGGACGTCCGCGTGAAGGCGAAGGAGACCGTCGAGGTCGGCGGCCTCAAGGTCACGAACAAGACCGCGAACTCGATCACGGTGCGGAAGACGAGCGCGGGGCTCGTCGTCACGGACTGCTGCCTCGAAGAGCAGGGGATGTAGGCTCTGAAGGGCGGAGGCCGGACGCGAGGGAGCGCACGAGCCGCTCCACGCCCTCTGCCCCGG
Source organism: Euryarchaeota archaeon RBG_19FT_COMBO_69_17 (assembly GCA_001800825.1). Taxonomy (GTDB): domain Archaea; phylum Thermoplasmatota; class Thermoplasmata; order RBG-16-68-12; family RBG-16-68-12; genus RBG-16-68-12. The sequence goes on from MGWD01000036.1 coordinate 17,915, forward strand.
GGTCTCGGGCCGCGTGCGCGACGATCGCGCTCCCGACGACGATCCCGTCCGCCCCCAGACCGGCTAGGGTCCTGACGTGGTCGGGCCCCGACACGCCGAACCCGACTGCCAAGGGGAGCGGGCTCATGCGCTTGAGCATCGCGAGGCGGGGCCCGAGGTCCGTCGGGATGTCCTGGTGGACCCCCGTGGTCCCGTAGCGCGCGACGACGTAGACGAACCCGCGGGCCGCGGCCGCGATCGCTCGCGCGCGATCCTCCGGCGTCGACGGGGCGACGAGGGGGATTGGGTCGACGCCGCGGGCGCCGAGGGCGGAGCGCAGTTCGCCCGATTCCTCGAGGGAGAGGTCCGGCACGATCACGCCGTCCACCCCGGCGTCGCGGGCCCGGTCCGCGAACGTGGCCAAGCCCATGGCGGAGATCGGATTCATGTACGTCATGAGGACGAGGGGCATCTCCGTGCGGGCGCGTAGGCGCGCGGCGAGGTCGAGGACGTCCCGCGGCCGCGTGCCTGCCCGCAGGGCTCGCTGGCCTGCCCGCTGGATCTCGGGGCCGTCCGCGATGGGGTCCGAGAACGGCACCCCGAGCTCGAGGACGTCCGCCCCGCCCCGCTCGCACGCGACGGCGAGGGCCTCCGTGGTCCGAAGGTCGGGATCCCCGGCCATCAGGTAGGCGACGAGGGCCGACCGCCCCTCGTCCCTCGAGCGCCGGAACGCGCGGTCGATCCGGTTCAAAGGGATTCCCCCAAGGCGCCGGCCACGGTCTGTACGTCCTTGTCCCCGCGGCCCGAGAGGGTCACAACGACGACCCCGTCGGGACCGAGGTCCCGGGCCGCCTGGACCCCCGCGAAGACCGCGTGGGCGGACTCCAGGGCGGGCAGGATCCCCTCGAGCCGGGCGAGGAGCTGGAACGCCTCCAGGGCCTGCGCGTCCGTGACCGCGACGAAGGATGCCCGGCCCGTGTCCTTCAGGTGGGAGAGCTGGGGTCCGACGCCCGGGTAGTCGAGGCCCGCGGACACGCTGTGAGTCTCGAGGACCTGGCCGTCCTCGTCCTGGAGGAGGTACGAGCGGGCGCCGTGCAACACGCCCGGGCGGCCCGCCCCGAGGCTCGCCGCGTGCTTGCCCGTCGAGAGGCCGAGCCCGCCGGCCTCCGCGCCGAGCAGGGCGACGTCGTCCTCGAGGAGCGGGGCGAAGGTCCCCATCGCGTTGCTCCCGCCCCCCACGCACGCGACGAGGACGTCGGGGAGGCGCCCGGCCTGGGCGAGGGACTGCTCCCGGAGCTCGTGGCCGATCACGCTTTGGAAGTCCCGGACCATCGTGGGGTAGGGATGGGGCCCGACGACGCTGCCGAGGCAGTAGTACGTCGTCGCGACGTTCGTGACCCAGTCCCGCATCGCCTCGTTGATCGCGTCCTTCAACGTCTTCGAGCCCTCGTCGACGGAATGGACGCGGGCCCCGAGGAGCCTCATCCGGAAGACGTTGAGGGCCTGCCGCTGGACGTCGACGGAGCCCATGTAGACCTCCACGGGGATCCCGAGGACCGCGCCCGCCATGGCCGTGGCCACGCCATGCTGCCCCGCGCCCGTCTCCGCGATGATCCGCGTCTTCCCCATCCGGCGGGCGAGGAGGGCCTGGCCCATGACGTTGTTGAATTTGTGGGCGCCCCCGTGGACGAGGTCCTCCCGCTTGAGGAAGATCCGCGCCCCGCCCGCGTGCTCCGTGAGCCGCCGGGCGAGGTAGAGGGGCGTCGGGCGCCCTCCGTAGTGCCTCTGGAAGGAGGCGAGCTCCTCGAGGAACGCAGGGTCGTCCTGCGCCTTCGCGTACGCGTCCTCGAGCTCGAGGAGGGCGGGCATGAGGGTCTCGGGGACGTACTGGCCCCCGTACTCCCCGAAGGCCCCCCGCCGCGCCACGTCAGTCATGGAGGAGTCCCTCCAGGGCCTTCGCGGGGTCCTCGCTCTTCATCACGGACGTCCCCGCGAGGACCGCATCGGCCCCCGCACGGAGCATGTCGAGGACCTGGGCGCGGGTCTCGATCCCGCTCATCCCGATCACGGGGCGGTCCTTCGTCCGTTCCCTCAGGATCGCGGGGACGGTCCCGAGGTCGACGGCCATGGACCCGAGGTCGCGGTTGTTGATCCCGAGGACGTCCGCGTCCGTGGCCGCGGCGGCGTCCCACTCCTCGACGGTGTGGACCTCCAGGACGACGTCGAGGTCCGCGTCGTGGGCGGCGTCGACGAGCTCCTGGGACGTGCCGTCGACGAGGCCGCGGGCGAACAGGGACTCGATGAGGAGGACCGCGGACGCGCCTGAGGCGGACGCGGCCTCAATCTGCGCGGGGTCCACAACGAAGTCCTTGAAGAGGACGGGCGCGTTCCGCGCGGCGGCCCTTCGGACGAGGTCGACGCCCCCGCCGAACACCCGAGGCTCCGCGAGGACCGAGAGCCCGAGGGGCCCGGTCGCGAGGAGGCCGTCGAGGAGGTCGTCGAACTGCTCCTTCCGCTTCCCCGTCGCCATCGTCGGGGACGCGTACTTGACCTCGACGATGACCTCGGACGCCTGCCGAGGCGTCCCGAGAGTCTCCAGGAAGGAGGGGGACCGGGGCGTCCTGTCGCCCACGTCGTAGTAACCCTCGAGGACGAGGAACCGCGCGTTGTCCACGAGGCGCCTAAGCTCGTCCATCGTCCTCCACCTTCGCCATGTCACCGCCCGTCGCGCGGACGAGGTCCCTCAGCCGGTGGAGGGCCCGCCCCGAGTCGAGGGACTCCGCGGCGAGGGGGAGGGCCTCCGCGATGGACGACGTCCGCCCGGCGACGTAGATCCCTCCGGCCGCGTTCGCGAGGACCATGTCCCGCTTCGGGCCCCGCTCCCCCCGGAGGATGCGCAGGGTCTCCTCGGCGGCCTCCGCCGGCTCGCCGCCGACGAGGTCCTCCGGGCGCGCGGCATCGAGGCCCAGGTCCTCCGCCCGCAGGACGTACCGGTCCGTCGTCCCTTCGTTCACCTCGCCCACGAGGGTAGGGCAGCAGAGGCAGATCTCGTCGACCCCCGCCTGGCCATGGACGATGAGGGCCCTCTCGATTCCGAGGCGGGCTGCGACCGCGGGGAGGCGGTCCACGAGGTCCGGGGAGAAGACGCCGAGGACGTGGCCCTTCGCCCCCGCGGGGTTCGTGAGGGGCCCCAGGACGTTGAAGATCGTCCGCACCCCGATCTCCCGCCTCGGGCCGGCCGCGTGGCGCATCGCGGGGTGGAACTTCGGGGCGAACATGAAGCACAGGCCGATCTCCCGCAGGACCCGTTCGACCTCGGCCGGCTCGAGGTCCACGCGGACCCCGAGGGCCTCGAGCAGGTCCGCGCTCCCGCACGCGCTCGTGACCGCGCGGTTCCCGTGCTTGGCCACGGCCACGCCGGCGCCCGCGACGACGAACGTCGCGATCGTCGACACGTTGAACGTCCGGAGGGGAGCGCCCCCCGTGCCGCAGAGGTCCACGAGCCGGCCGTCGGGCGGGCCGCGGATCGACGCGCAGCGCTCCCGCATCGCGGCGGCCATGCCCGCGATCTCGTCGACGGACTCCCCCTTCGCCCGGAGGGCGACGAGGAACGCGCCGATCTGGGCGGGGCTCGCCTGGCCGTCCATGATCTCCCCCATCGCGTCGT
>MGWD01000036.1:21577-31521 GCA_001800825.1 Euryarchaeota archaeon RBG_19FT_COMBO_69_17
AGGGAGCGGCCCTCGACGACATCGGCAAGGGCCTCCCGGATCACGCCTTCACCCTCCGCAGGAAGCTCCGGAGGATCGCGGGGCCCTCCGGGGTGAGGATGGACTCCGGGTGGAACTGGAGGCCCTCGATGGGATGGACGCGGTGCCGGACGGCCATGATCTCCCCGTCCTCCGAGGTCGCGCTCACCTCGAGGTCCGGGGTCACAGAGCCCTTCTCGATTGCGAGGCTGTGGTACCGCCCCGCGACGATCGGGTTCGGGAGGCCCTCGAAGAGCGTGCGGCCGTCGTGGGTCACGAGGCTCGTCTTCCCGTGGAGGAGACGGCCCGCGCGGCCCACCCGAGCGCCAAACGTCGTGCCGATCCCCTGGTGGCCCAGGCACACCCCGAGGGTCGGCACCCGCGGCCCGAACTCCCGCAGGATGGCCGAGCACACGCCGAAGTCCCGCGCGTTCGTTGGATGGCCGGGCCCCGGGGACAGGACGATCGCGTCGGGGTCCATCCGCCTCACGTCGTCGAGGGTGATCGCGTCGTTCCGGTGCACGACGGGGTCCGCCCCGAGCTCCCCGAGCCGCTGGTAGAGGTTGTACACGAACGAGTCGTAGTTGTCGACGACGAGGACCCTCATCGGGACGCCTCCGCGAGGGCCGCCTTGAGCCCGCCGAGCTTGTGCTCCGTCTCCAGGTACTCGCGCCGCGGGTCGGAGTCCGCGACGATCCCCGCGCCGGCCTGGATGTGGTACGTCGCGTCGTCCGTGAACAGGGTGCGGATCGAGATCGCCGTGTCGAGGTTCCCGTTCAGGGAGAGGTACCCGACGACCCCGGCGTAGGGCCCCCGGGAGATCCCCTCGAGGTCGTGGATGATCTCGAGGGCGCGCGGCTTTGGCGCCCCGCTCACGGTCCCCGCCGGGAAGACGGCGGCGAAGGCGTCGAGGGCGTCCCGCCCCGGCGCGAGCTGCCCCTCCACGCGGGAGACGAGGTGCTGGACGTGGCTGTACCGCTCGACGGACAGGTACTGCGGCACGCGGACGGACCCGAAGGAGCAGACCTTCCCGAGGTCGTTCCGGGCGAGGTCCACGAGCATGTTGTGCTCCGCCCGCTCCTTCGCGTCCCCGAGGAGCTCCCGCGCGAGGAGGTCCGTGGCCTCCGGGGTGTCGCCGAGGGGCCGCGTCCCCGCGATGGGGAACGTCGTCGCGGCCCGGCCCTCGACCCGGAGGAGCATCTCGGGGCTCGCGCCGATCACCCGCCGCTCCCCGAAGTCGAGGTAATACATGTACGGGCTCGGGTTGACCCGGCGGAGGGCCTCGTAGAAGGCGAGGGGATCCCCCGACATCGTCCCGTGCTCCCGCCGCGACAGGACGATCTGGAAGGCCTCTCCGTCCCGGATGTGGCCCTTCGCCCGGTCGACGGAGGCGAGGAAGCGGTCCTCCGGGGTGTCGAGCCGCGGCGGGTCCGCATGGAAGTCCCCGGGCGAGGACGCGGGCCTCGGGAGGTCGTCCACGCGGGAGCGGCCGTGGGAGAAGTAGTGGACGGACCCGCGACGGTGGTCCACGACGACCCCGTCGAGGTACAGCCCGAACTCGAAGTCGGGGAACGGGGAGTCGAGGTGGGCGGGGACGCGGTCGAGGCTCCGTACGAACTCGAAGGACACGTACCCGACGAGGCCGCCAACGAAGGGGCCGACGGCCCCGGGGGTCGCCCGCTCCTTGAGGATGGACCGGAGGACATCGAGGGGGCGGTCCGTCTTGATCGCGTCCCCGTTCGCGCGGAGGACCCCGCCGCGGTAGCGGATCGTGATCTCGGGGTCGAACCCGACAATCGTGTGGTCCGCGAGCCGCTCGGGTCCCGACAGGCTCTCGAGGATGAAGGCGTGGGGGTGCTCGTCCCGGGACGCGGCGAAGAGGGCGTACGGGTCGAGGGTCCGGTCGAGGGTCACGCGGTTCATCGGATCAGGCCTCCACGGCGGCCCGCGTGACCGCGGACCCGATGACGTCCGCGATGCGCCGCGCGAAGGCCGCGGGGTCGGGATGCTGGAAGAGGTTCCGGCCCAGGGAGACGCCGGCGGCGCCCCCCTCGATGACGGCCTCGAGGGCCCGGAGGAACGGCTCCTCGGACGCCACGCGGGGACCGCCCGCGAGGAGGACGGGGGCGGGGCATCCTCGAGGGACGGTCGCGAAGGCCTCGGGGTCCGCGGGGAACGGGACCTGGACGAGGGACGCGCCGATCTCCGCGGCCGCGCGGGCGGCGTGGGCCACGACGGCGGACTCCGGAGGCGCTCCCTCCCGCCCCATGGGGTAGGCCATCACGAGAACGGGGAGGCCCAGGGCCCGAGCGTCATCGGCCACGCGTCCCGCGGACGCGAGCATGACGTCCTCGTGGTCGGACCCGAAATGGACCTGGACGCTGACCGCGTCCGCCCCGAGGTCGGCCGCGTCCTCGGGTCGGGCCGCGAGGACCTTGGACGTCGGATCGGCGCCGAGGACCGTGCCCGCAGACAGGTGGACGACGAGGCCCTTCGATGGGAGAACCTCCCGAGGGAGACGGCGGACGAGACCCGGGTTCGCGATGAGGCCCGTGACCGGGGCCCCGCGGAGGGCCCGGAGAAACCGGGCGGGGTCTTCGATCCCCGGAAGGGGGCCCGCGGGGAGCCCGTGGTCCAAGGCGACGAGGAGGCAGCGCCCTCCGGGCCCCTGGAGCCGGTGGACTCTCTCGGTGACTCCACTGGAAGACATGGGCTCCCACGCGTGTTCTTTAGTGGAATCCGTGCAACCTATTTATACATTATTGTATTTTATTCATCTGTGCAAATGAAACTTGGGCCCGTCGTCGTCGGCGGACCCCGGCAAACCGTATTGTGGGCACAAAGCCGTTTAGCCGAACCGTGCATTAGGGGCGTCCGCATGCTGCGCCACGTGAGGGTCCGGGACGCGATGTCCACGGAGGTCTTCGAGATCTCGGAGGACGCGACGCTCCAGGCGGCCGCGAAGCGGATGGCCGACGCCCGCGTGAACAGCCTCATCATCCGGCCCGAGGCGAAGGATGACCCGTACGGGATCGTCACGTCGACGGACATCGTCGACGCCGTGGCCGACGGGATGGACCCGGAGATCGTCCGCGTGATCGACGTCGGGACGGTCCCCCTCGTGACCGTCACCCCGGGCGTGCCCCTCGTCCACGCGTCGCGGCTCATGAAGAAGGCGAACCTGAGGCACCTCGCCGTCTTCAACGGCCGGGAGATCGTCGGGATCCTGAGCGCGTACGACATCGTCCGGATGATCGGGCGGTCGGGGTCCCTCGCCGCGGGCCGCGCGTCCGCGAAGGAGCGGGAGCCCCCCGAGGTCCCGTCCGAGTGAGAGCCTCGGTCCGTCGGCGTCACGTGTTCGGGGAGACGACGGCCTGCGGGCCCGCATGCCGGTGGGGGAAGAACTCCCGGTGGACGGCCTGGACAGCCCGCTCGAGGTCCTTCGTGTCGACCGTGAAGTGGTACGCGACCATCGACGCCCCCGCGGAGATGAGCTGGACGTTGATCCCGAGCTCCGCGACGGCCCGGAAGACCCGCGCGGCGACGCCGTGGGCGTACCCGAGGCCCTCCCCGACGAAGCAGATGAGGGACGCATGGGGCATGACCTCCACCCGGTCCACGACGGTTCCCGGGATCCGGGTGAGGAGCTTCTTCGCGCGGCCGACCTGGTCCGCCTCGACGAGGAACGCGATGCACGTCTGGGATGTCGCCGCGCTGTACACGTTGACCCCGCCGTTCGATAAGGCCGTCGCCGCGTGGGCGAGGAGACCCTCCTTGAAGCCGTCCCCCGAAGCGAACACCTTGAGGGTCGCGAGCTCGCGGACGTAGGACACGCTCTTCACGTCGCCCGACCTGTCGACCGTGTCGGGCCCGATTCTCGTGCCGACGTCGTCGGGGCGGAAGATGTTCCGCAGGACGATCGACGCGCTCCCGGCCCGGGCGGGCTGCACCGCCCGAGGATGGAGGACCTTCGCGCCGAAGTACGACAGCTCGGCGGCCTCGTCGTACGAGAGGAGGGAGAGGGGGAACGCCTCGGGGACGATCTTCGGGTCCGCGCTCATGAACCCGCCGACGTCCTTCCAGACCTCCACGACGGGGAGCTCGAGGGCGTGCCCGATCACGGCCGCGCTGTAGTCGGACCCGCCCCGCCCGAAGGTCGCCGTCTTGCCCTCCGGGGAGAGGCCGAAGAAGCCCGTGACGACGCTCACGCGACCCGCGTCCGCCTGGCGCCGGAGGAAGGGCGCGAGGTGCTCCCGGGTCTCCGGGAGGAGGGCCGTCGCGTTCCCGTAGTTGTCGTCCGTCATGAGGCCGATGAGGTCCGCCTCGTGGGGCCACGCGTCGATCCCCCGCGCACGGAGGTTCGCCGCGACGACCTGCGCGGAGATCCGCTCCCCGAAGGAAAGGACGAAGTCCCGCGTCCGCGGGGTGATCTCCTCCGTGTACGCGACCCCGTACAGGAGGCGCTCGAGCTTCGTGCAGAGGGCCTCGACGGCCGCGACGGTCCCGTCGACGCCGTCCCCCGCGGGCGGGAGGAGGCCGAGGTGCTTCCGCCGGATCTCCCCGAGGTACAGGTCGATCTCCTTCTCCTCCCGGGGCTTCGCGATCGTCGTGACGAGGGAGTCCGTGACCCCCGCGACGGCGGACACGACGACGAACCGCCGGGTCGGGTCCGCGCGGAGGACCTTCGCCATCCGGTCGTACATCTCGGGGCGGGAGACGAGGGTGCCGCCGAACTTCGCGACCTTCAGGGCCTCATCCAAGGTAGCCCCTCCCGTGGGCGAGCTCCGCGTTGAGGACGCTCCCGCCTGCGCCGCCCCGGATCGTGTTGTGGCTCAGGACGAAGAACCGCAGGACGCGGCCCTCGACCCGGATCCGGCCGACGGTGGCGGCCATCCCCCGCGCCCGGGCCGGCTCCCCCGCGGTCGCGTCGAGGAGAGGCTGCGGCCGGTTCCGCTCCGTCCGGACGAGGACGGGCTCCCGCGGGGCCGTCGGCAGCTTCCGCCGCTGGGGCTCCCCGCGGAAGGAGGCGAGGGCCTTCGCCACGTCCGCGGGATCGACGTCCTCCTGGAGGGGGATCGAGACGGCCTCGAGGTGGCCCTCCCGCACGGCCACGCGGACGCAGTTCGCCCAGACGTCGATCGGGCTCTCCACGATCCCGGTCCGCCACGTCCCGAGGATCTTCTTCGCCTCCCGGCGCATCTTGTCCTCCTCCCCCTCGATGAACGGGAGGACGTTCGCCGTGATGTCGAGAGACGGCACCCCGGGGTACCCGGCCCCCGAGAGGGCTTGGTACGTGGCCACGTAGACCACGCGGACGTCGAACACGTCCGCGAGGGGCTTCAGGGCGAGGGCGAGGCCCGTGATCGAGCAGTTCGGGTTCGTCGTGAGGAACCCGCCCCCCTTGAACGTCGGCTGTCGCTCGACGAGGGCCATGTGGTCCGGGTTCACCTCGGGCACGAGGATCGGGACGTCGGGGTCCATCCGGTGGGACGACGCGTTCGAGAAGACCCTGATCCCCGCCTCCGCGGCCTTCGCCTCGAGGTCCCCCGCGACGTCCGCGGGGAGGGCGCTGAACGCGGCCACGGCCCCCGCGCGGACGATCGCCTTCGGGTCGAGGGGCAGGAGCTCCCGCGAGCCGACGTCGGGGGCGAGGGTCACGTCGTCGAGGCGCCAGTGGTCCGCGAGGCGGCCGCCGACCTTCCTCTCGGACGAGCACAGGGCCGCGATCTCGAACGTGGGGTGGTCCTGGAGCAGGCTCACGAAACGCTGGCCGACGTTCCCCGTCGCTCCGAGGACGGCCACGGGCACCTTCGTCACGTCGATGCACCTCCGAAGTAGGATCGGGACTGGGCGATCAGGTCGTAGAACTCCGCCGGGTCGTCCGCGAGGCTCGCGCGCTCCCATTCGGCGAGGACCTCCAGCACCCGGCGGTGGATCGCGGGGGTGTGGGGATTGAGGGCCTGGATGTCCCTCAGGAGGGCCGGGGGGTCCTCGAGGAGGCCCATGGAGGCGACGGAGAGGCGGGAGAACGTCGTCCCCGCGGGCCGCCGTAGGCCGCCGAACTCGAAGGGGCTCTTCGACGCGCTCCGGGCGAACATGAGGAGGCAGAGGTGGCTCAGGCCAAGGAGGAACGCCATGAACTCGTCGTGGTGGTCGAGGGAGATGTCGAGGAGGTTCGCCCCCGTCGGCCGGAAGATCTCCTTCGCCTCGAGGACGGCGACCGCGTTCCCGCAATCGCTGAACGTGATGTTCCCGCTCGCGAGGGGGAAGAAGTTCGGGCCGAACATCGGGTGGACGCTGACGACCTTGACGCCCGCCTCGCCGAGCTCCCGGAGGACCTGATCGACGGGCGCCTTGAGGCTGCAGATGTCGAAGAGGAGGCCTTTCGGTTTCATCCGCCCGATCGACCCGAGGACGTCCGCGGAGACGGACATGGGCACGGAGACCGCGATGATGTCGGCCTGGGCGACGGCTGTCCCGAGGTCCGGCTCGAACTCGAAACCGTCGAGGGGCCCGGCGATATCGTTCACGACGACGTCGTAGCCGCGGGCCCGCAGGTAGCGGCACAGCCAGCGGCCCATCTGGCCCGCCCCGCCGACGACGAGGACCCGCTTGTCGACGGGGTCCGCGGGCACCGTCGCCTCCTGCCGGACGAGGCTCTCCTCGATGAGGAGGGTCGACAGGCCCTCCGCGAAGGAGGGGCGGATGCGGTGGGCCGCGCACTCCCCGAGGAGGCGGGAGAAGACGCGTTCCTCCATGTCGGGGTCCCGGAGGGCCCGGCCCATCGCCTTCTTCTCCATCCCGATCTGCTCCGCGAGGTGCAGGCGCTTGGCCACGTGGGCCACGATCTCCTTGTCGACGGCCGCGATCTCCTCGCGCAGGCGCGCGATCTCCGACTCGCTCACAGGAACCCTCCGAGGAACATGAGGTCCAGGACCCCCATCGCGGCGACGTTCTCCACGACGGGCACGGCCCGGGGCACGATGCACGGGTCGTGGCGGCCCGTGACGACGACCTCCGACGCCTCCATGCGTTCGAGGTCCACGGACCGCTGGGGCTTGGCGATGGACGCCGTCGGCTTCACGACGACGCGGAACGTGACGGGCATCCCCGTGGTGATCCCGCCGAGGACGCCGCCCGCGTGGTTCGTCTCCGTGACGACCCGGCCGTCCCGGACGACGAAGGGGTCGTTGTGCTCGGAGCCGCGCATGGACGCCGCGCGGAAGCCCGCGCCGAAGTCCACGCCCTTCACGGCGGGAATCGAGAGGAAGAGGTGGGCGAGGGCCGCCTCGACGGACTCGAAGAAGGGCTCCCCCACGCCGACGGGGAGGCCCGTGACGACGCCCTCGATGATCCCGCCCACGCTGTCCCGGTCCTTCCGGGCGGCCTCGATCTCCGCGACCATGCGGTCCGCGGCCTCGAGGTCCGCGCAGCGGACCGGGGTCCGTTCGACGTTCGCGTCGATCTCCTCCGGGGTGACGGGGCGCGCGACGACGGACCCGATCTGGGCGGCGTGGGCGTGGAAGCCCGCCCCGAGGCGGCCGGCGACCTGGCGGGCGATCGCGCCCGACACGACGAGGGGGGCCGTCATCCGGCCTGAGAGCTGGCCACCCCCGCGGAGGTCGCTCTTGCCGCCGTACTTCATCCGGGCGGGGAAGTCCCCATGGCCCGGGCGCGGGACGCGGGCGACGTCCGCGTAGGATCTCGATCGGACGTCCTCGTTCCGGATCATCGCGACGATGGGCTCGCCCGTCGCCTCGCCGCCCCGGAGGCCTTCCGCGAACTCGACGCGGTCCTCCTCCTTTCGCTGGGTCGTCACGAGGCTCTGCCCCGGGCGGCGGCGGTCGAGCTGGGCCTGGACGAGGGTCGCGTCCACGGGGGTGCCGGCCCGCAGGCCCTCGATCGTGCAGCCGACGAAGGGGCCGTGGCTCGTCCCGAAGAGGGTCGTGCGGTAGCGCACGCCGATCGCGTTCACGGGACCACCTCGAAGGCGGCCCCGAGGGCCCGGAGGTCCTCGAGGAAGGTCGGGTAGGAGACGCGGTAGCACTCGGGGTCCGAGATTTCGACGGGGCCGTCGGCCACGAGCCCGGCGACGGCGGCGGCCATGAGGATCCGGTGGTCCCCCTTCGAGTCGACGAAGGCCTCGTGGAGCGTCGAGGGCCCGCGGACGACCGCGCCGTCCCTCGTCCCCTGGATGTCGGCCCCCATGGCCCGGAGGAACGCGACCGTCGTCTCGATCCGGTCGCTCTCCTTGAGGCGGAGGTGCTCCCCGTTCACGAACCGCGTCACCCCCCGGGCCTGCGTGGCGAGGACCGCGAGGACGGGGAACAGGTCCGGGGTGCCGCCCACGTCGACCGTGAGGCCGGCGAGGGGCCCGCCCCGGACCCGGATCGCGTCCGCCCGCACGTCGACGGACGCCCCGAAGTCCCGGAGGAGGTCGAGGATCCGCCGGTCCCCCTGGGGCATCCAGGAGTCGAGGCCCTCGAGGGTCACGTCCCCGTCCGTGAGGGCGGCGGCGACGAAGGGGAACGCGGAGGAGCTGAAGTCCCCGGGCACGGCGAAGTCCCGCGGGCGGTACGCCTGGCCCCCCGGGATGTAGTACCACTCGCCCGCGGCCTCGACCCCGACGCCGAAGGAGCGCATCATGTGGAGGGTCACCTCCACGTACGGCTCGGAGCGGACGGGCGGGAGGACATGGAGGGCCGTGAAGGACGGGGCGAGCGGACACGCGAGGAGGAGACTCGAGACGAACTGGGAGCTGATCGACCCGGGGACGGAGATCTCCCCGCCCTTCATGGGCCCGCGGATCTCCACGGGCGGGCAGCCGTTCTCCTCGAGGGAGCGCGCGGACGCCCCGAGGCCGATGAGGGCGTCGAGGAGGGGTCCCATGGGCCGCTTCCTCAGGCTGGCGTCCCCCGTGAGGACGGTCCGCCCGTCGACGAGGGCGGCGACGCCGGACAGGAGGCGCAGGGTCGTGCCGGAGTTCCGGGCGTCGATGGGCGCGTCGGGCGGCCGGAGGCCCTCGCAGGCGATCCGGAGGCCGTCCTCCGGGCGGTCGACGGAGGCGCCGAGGGCCTCCGCCCCCGCGAGGGTCGCCTCCGTGTCCTCCGAGAGAAGCGGGCGGCGGACGATCGAGGGCCCGCGGGACAGGGCCGCGAGGAGGATCGCGCGGTGCGTGTACGACTTCGAGGGAGGGGCGGACGCGCGGCCCGAGACCTTCGAGGGGGACGACCGGAACCTCACGGGCTCACCTCCCGGGCCTCGAGGGTGTTCAGGCTCGCCGTGCGCACGACGGCGTCGTCCGCCGCGAGGGCCTTCGCGACCGCGTCCACGTGGGCGGGTTTCGCGAGGGCGAGGATCGCGGGACCCGTCCCGGTGATCCCTGCGGCGACGGCCCCCGCGACGCGGGCCCGCTGGGCCGGGCCCTCGTCGATCCCGAGGATCTTCGCGTACGCCATGCTGTTCCGCTCGAGGGCCTGGAAGTAGTGCCCGCCGAGGGCGAGGCGGAAGGCCTCCTCGACCTCCCCCCGGATCGGGGAGAAGTCGACCCCCGCGAGGCTCGGCTTCGTGATCATCCGCCCGGGGACCTGGATGACGGCCACGAGGTCCTCGGGGAGGCGGTCGACCCGCAGGAGCCTCCGCGTCCGGTTGTCCGTGACCGCGACGCACCCGTAGAACGAGGCGCAGGCGTCGTCGAACGCACCCGTGATCGTGACCCCCGCCTCGAGGGCCGCGTCGATCCCGAGGCCGATGAGCTGCATGGGCTCGAGGTCCGCCCCGAGGGCCCGCGCGGACGCCAGGGCCACGGCGTTGGCCACGGCGGAGCTCGACTTGAGTCCGCGGGAGATCGGGATCTCGGAGTCGACGGACACCCGCAGTCCGGCCTTCCGGCGCGTCCGGCGGAGCACGCGGCGGGCCGTCCCCTC
>MGWD01000036.1:31529-33222 GCA_001800825.1 Euryarchaeota archaeon RBG_19FT_COMBO_69_17
GTGGGTTCGCGTCCTCCGGGACGACGACCGTGACGCCCTCCTCGTTGGGCACGGTCTCCGCGGTCGCCGTCGCGCGGAGGGCGAGGCCGAAGGCGGCCCCCTTCCCCGTCGCGATCGCGTTGACGATCGTCCCGGCACCGAAGCAGGAGGCCTGGGCCTTCACCGGAGGGCCTCCATCGCGGCCCTCTCCATGGCCCGCAGGTCCGCGGCCTTGCCCGTCCACAGCTCGAAGGCCTTCGCGGCCTGGTGGAGGAGCATCTCCAACCCCGACGTCCCGGGCACCCGCGCGTTCCGCGCCGAGCGGAGGAGGGGCGTCTCCGGGGGGTTGTACACGAGGTCGAAGACGAAGCGGGCCCGCTGGACCGTCGCGTCGGGGACGGGGAGGGCGTCTGCCACGCCCTTCGTCCCGGCGGGGGTCGCGTTCACGAGGAGGTCCCAGGGGCCCCGCTGGGCGAGCCCCGCGAGCTCCGTGACCCCGACGTCCTCGTCGAACGTGTCCGCGAGGGCCTGCGCCCGCCCGGGGGTCCGGTTCGCGACTTCGACCGTTGCGCCCTCCCGCAGGAGGACGTGGACGACGGCCTTCGCGGCCCCGCCGGCCCCGACGACGAGGGCCGTCCGCCCGCCCATCCGCAGGCCGCGGGACCGCAGGGCCATCCGGAAGCCGTACACGTCCGTGTTGTGTCCGCGGGTCCATCCCTCCTGGAGGACGACTGTGTTCACGGCGCCGAGAGCCTCCGCGTCCGCGTCGAGCTCGTCGAGGAGCCCCGCGACGACTTCCTTGTGGGGGGTCGTGACGTTGAGCCCTCGGACCATGAGTCGGGGGCACGCATCGAACAGGGTGGGGAGCTCCGCGGCCTGGAGGTCCAGGGAGAGGTAGACGCCGGGGAGGGAGGCCGCCCGGAGGGCCGCCTCGTGGATCGCCGGGGAGACGGAGTGGCCGAGGGGATGGCCGACGAGCCCGAGGACGAAGGGCGCCTTCCGGCGCAGGCGCACGGCCGCGCCGAACGGGAGCTGTCCGGGGGCGCTCGGGCGACCCCACACCGCGTACTGGATCTCCTGGCCCGTCTCCTCGGCGAGGGCCCTCGTCAGGGCGCCGAGGCCGTCCATCCCGATCAGGACGAAGCGCTTGGACTGGAGCTTCACGTTCCGCGCGAGGTCGACGAGGGCGCACGCCTGGGCGAGGTCCCGCACGGGGACCGCGACCTTCCCGACGTCCCCGAGGCCGATGCACGCCTCGAGGGCGTCCGCCACGTCGGAGACCTCCGTGGGCTCGGAGAAGTGGTGGGAGACGAGGATGTCCTGGTAGTGCTTGGAGGCCGTCTTGTGGAGGGCGTCCACGAGGGCCGCGTCCGTGGACAGCTCGACGTCGACGTAGGCGAAGCCGAGGCGGCACAGCTCCGCGAGGATCTCCGCGCGCCGCGGGGGCGGCAGGTCCCGGGCCCCGCTCTGGGCCCTCGACCGGAGGGTCGCGATCGCCTTCGGGCCCACCGCGTTCGCGAGCCGCCGGAGGCCCTCGGACCCGAGGTCCCGGAGGTAGTCGAGGCGGAGCTCGACGAGGTCCGCGCCCTTCGCGAGGGCGGCCCGGGCCTCCCGGTCCGCGTCGACGACCCGTTCCGCCGTGATGACGGCCGCGACCTTCGCCATGTCACCTCTCCGTGATCGTCTCCCGAATCCGCATCCCGAAGTGGCGGCC
>MGWD01000036.1:33279-34052 GCA_001800825.1 Euryarchaeota archaeon RBG_19FT_COMBO_69_17
CCGGGGTCACGAACCGGATCGTCTCCGCGTTCTGTACGATCGTCGCGTGGGGCCGGCCGTCGACCTCGGCCTCGATCAGGACGAGGGGTCGTCGTTCGATCTTCACGCGCCCGACGACGGCTGAGCGCGCTCGTCCGTCGGCGTCCACGACGAGGACCTCGTCCCCCGCCCGCAGCTCGCTGAGGTACTTCGTCTTCCCGTCGGGAAGGAGGACGTACGCATGGACGGGGCCGGCGTTCACCCGGAACGGGCGGGCGGCGACGTACCCCGTCTCCACGGTCTCCGCGTGGATGAGGAAGAGGGCCGCGGAGCTGTTCCCCACGAGGATCCCCTCCCCCGAGCGCAGGAGGGAGCACGTGTCCACGCACACGCGGTCCCCGAGGCCGAGGCCCCGGATCGAGGTGACCTTCGCGCGGACGAGGGGCACCCCGGTCGACACGGACTCGAGGAGCTGCCGGACCGCGCGGACCTCCCGCGCCGAGGTCGGCGTGAGGAGGATCCCGTCGACCCCGACCTCCATCGTCTCGAAGAAGAGCTTCGCCTCCGCGGCGTCGTGGACCTCGACGAGGAGGCGCGTGCCGCTCCCCTGGAAGTGGGCGATGAGGTTCTCGAGGGGGATGATCTTCCAGTCCTCCGTCCGCACGACGACGTGCTTCGTGGCCCCTCGAAGGGCGCGCACGGCGCGCTCGTCCTTCCCCTCCCGGATCGTCGCGAGGCGGCCGATCTCCTCGTCGTCGAACCGGAAGCGCCCGTCCTTGAGGAGGATCGGGGAG
>MGWD01000036.1:34062-42526 GCA_001800825.1 Euryarchaeota archaeon RBG_19FT_COMBO_69_17
CGCTCGAGGACGATCTCGTCGAAACCGGCCTCGAGGGCGGCCGCGACGACGGACCGCACGTCCTCTCTGTCCTTGGAGGGGAAGGCCCCCACCCACACGAGGCGGTCCATGGGGGCCTCACCCGCGATAGACCTCGTCCGTCGTGGCCCCGTCGAAGATCATGCGAGCGATCGCCCGCGTCATCCCGATGGGATCCTTCGCCTGGAACACGTTCCGGCCGATCGACACGCCCGCGGCGCCGCCCGCGAGGGCGGCCGCGACCATCTCGAGGGTCGCGCGGTCCGTGTCGAGCTTGGGGCCGCCCGCGACGACGACAGGGACGGGGCAGCCCCGCACGACCTCCTTGAACGTCTCGGGGGCGCCCGTGTAGACCGTCTTCACAACGTCGGCCCCGAGCTCCGCGCCGACCCGGGCCACATGCTTGACCACCTCGACGTCGTAGGGATTCTTGATGTTTTCCCCGCGGGGGTACATCATCGCGAGGAGGGGCATGCCGAAGCGGGAACAGGCGGACGCCGTTGCGCCGAGGTCCGCGAGCATGGGCTCGTCGTCGGAGCCGCCTAGGTTCACGTGGACGGAGATCGCGTCGGCCCCGTAGGCGAGGGCCTCGTCGACCTGGGTCACGAGGACCTTGCGGTTCACGCGCGTGCTGAGGGACGTCGACGCGCTGAGGTGGAGGATGAGCCCGAGACCGTCCCCGAGGTACTCCTTCGCGAACCGGACGACGCCCTTGTGGAGGACGACGGCCGACGCGCCGCCCTTCGCGACGTTCCCCACGGCCTTCCGGATGTCCTCGAGGCCTGCGACGGGACCCGATGAGACCCCGTGGTCCATGGCCACGATGAGAGCCTTGTCGCCGTGGAACACCCGGCGCATGCGGATTCCTTTCCCTACGGAGGTCATGGGACACCCGTGCGAGGTTGTAGCACGGTCGTACGTTGACGTGCTATATGAACCCTCCGCCCTCGCGTGCGGAGGACGGGAGCCATCCGAACCTCCCTTGATAAAGGCTTCGCGCTCCGGGCGGGTCCGACGGGCGTCAGAGGCCCGCGAGGATCTCGACGAGCACACGGTCCGCGGAGGCGGGGGCGGGGAGGACCGCCCAGGAGACGTCCGCGAGAGGCGAGCGGATGCGGACCTCGTGGAGGAGCTCCTCCTCGACGGGGAGGTCCGCGGGCCGCTGGATCAGGACGACGGCCTGCCGGACGTCCTCGCGGCGGCCGGTGAACCAAGGGGACCGGTAGGCCTCGTCCACGGCGAGGAAGCAGCGGTGCTTCTCCGTCCCGGAGCCCATCCCGAAGCGCCAGTCCCGGGAACGGGCGAGGAGCCTCCGCAGAGGGACGACGTCGTCCCGGGCCACGCACGCGCTCAGGTCCGACGCGAGGCGGGCCATGGCGGACCCGAGGACCGCGAACGACTTGACGAAGGGCAGGTCCGGGGCGAGGCGCAGGAGCTCGTCGTTCGCGAACGTCACGACCCCGTCCGCTTTCCTCCGGAGGAGGGCGAGCTGGGCCTCCGCGGCCTCCCGCCGGATCCGGCCCTCCGCGGTGAAGGGGACCGTCGCGAGGGCGAGGGTCGTGTCGCCGAGGATCCGCGCGACGCGCCCGACGAGGCTGAGGCCCCAGCCCCCGAGCTCGCCCCCGAGGCCGCCGAGGGCGAGGACGAGGTCCCGATTCAGGAACGCGGCCGCGAGGTCCTTCTCCTCGTGGGTCTCCATCTTCTCCACGATCCGCTCGTCCATGACCGCGAAGCCCTGGAGGACGTCGGGGCGGACGAGTATCCGCCGCGGGACGCCGGCCATGGAGGGGTGGGGCGCATCGTTGACCGCGATGCGCTCCGCATTCGGCGGGGCGACGACGTGCCGGCGGGAGTTGCACCCGGCCCCGCCGCATCCGACGATCGCGACGCGCGCCCGCTCCGTGGGCTCCCCCAGGCGCCAGACGTCGGGCACGCGCGGGCATCGGGAGGGCCCGGCATGAAGGTTCCCGACCCTGGCGGGAAAAGGTCTTACCCTCCCCCGACCATGGGAGCCTGCCTCATCGGAGGGATGCGCATCGGCCCCGGCCGGCCCGGAGCCGCCCGGAGGCAGACCGCCGGACCCTCGCGGGGGCGGGTGACGCCATGAGCGACTGTCCCGTGTGCGGGAGTCCGATGACGTTCGTGCAGCCGTACAGCCAATGGTGGTGCGGCCGTTGCAACACATACCAGGTGCCTGCGCCCCAGCCTGCGGCCCAGGCCGGCACGGCGGCCCCGCCCGCGGGCCTCTGGTTCCAGAACTACTACCGCCTCCGGAAGAAGGCTCTCGCGGTCGTGAACCAGTACTGGATCGAGGACGCCGCGGGACGCGCCCTCGCCTACAGCCGCCAGAAGCTCCTGCGGCTCAAGGAGGACATCCGCGTGTACGCAGACGACAGCATGGCCCAGGAGCTGTTCCGGATCCAGCAGCTCCAGGTCATGGACATGTGGGGGCGGTTCGCGATCGTCGATTCGGCGTCGGGTGCGGGGGTCGGGATGGTCCGGCGGCGCGCGATGGCGTCCGCGTTCGTGCGCGACGAGTGGGAGGTCTGGGACGCGGCGGGGCAGCTCGTCGGCGGCATCTACGAGGAGAAGGGGCGCGGCCTCGCGCGGAAGTGGCTCCCCGGGGGTGCCCTGATCCCGGAGAAGATGATGCTCAGCCTCGGCGGGCAGCCCGTCGCCACGATCGACCAGCAGTTCAAGGTCGTCGGGGACATCTGGGACGTGACCTGCCTCGCGGTCCCGCCCGCGTTCGACCGGCGCGTCCTCCTGGGCGCGTGCCTCCTCATGAGCATGGTCGAGCGGGCCCGGAAGTGACGGGCCTCCGGGGTCAGAGGCCGAGGACCTCTGCGTACCCGGCCATGTCCATGAAGCCGTGGCCGCTCACGTTGAACGCGATCGTCTTCGCCTCGCCGGACTCCCGGCACGCCAGGGCCTCGTCGATCGCGCAGGCCACGCTGTACGCGCTCTCCGGAGCGGGGAGGAAGCCCTCCGTCCGGACGAACTCCCGCGCCCTCGCGAAGACGTGCTTCTCGTCCGCGGGGTACGCGACCGCGTCGATGTATCCGAGGTGCCGCAGGAGGGAGAGGACGGGGGCCGCGGCGTGGTACCTCAGGCCGTCCCCCTTGATCGGGTGCATCCTGGCCGTGTGGCCGAGGGTGTACATCTTGAGGAGGGGCGTCAGGCCCGCGTGGTCCGCGAAGTCGTAGCGGTACTCGCCCCGGAGGTTCGGGGCCGCCTCGCTCTGGGCCGCGACGCAGCGCAGGGGTCGCCCCCGGAACGTGTCCGGGAGGAAGGGCAGGACAAAGCCGCCGAAGTTGGACCCGCCTCCGAGGCTCGAGACGAGGACGTCCGGGGTCACGCCGATCGACTCGAACTGGCGCTTCGTCTCGAGCCCGACGATCGTCTGGTGGAGGAGGACGTGGTTCAGGACGGAGCCGAGGCAGTAGACGGCCTTGTCGTCCGCGAGGGCGTCCTCGAGGCCCTCGGATACCGCGATTCCCAGGGACCCGGGATGGTGGGCGTCCTCCGCGAGGAGCTCCCGGCCGACCTTCGTCGCGGGGCTCGGGCTCGCGTGGACCTCCGCGCCGTACAGGCGCATGAACGCCCGGCGCTCGACCTTCCAGTCGTGCACGGCGCGGACCCAGTAGATCGTCGTACGCAGGCCGACGAGGGAGGCGGCGTACGCGAGGGCGGTCCCCCACTGCCCCGCCCCCGTCTCCGTGGCCAGGCGCTCGAAACCCGCGGCCTTCGCGTACCAGGCCTGGGCGAGGGCCGTGTTGACCTTGTGGCTCCCCGTGGGGCTGAGGAACTCCGTCTTGTAGTACAGCTTCGCGGGCGTCTTGAGGGCCGCCTCGAGCCGCCGGGCGCGGACCAGGGGGCGGGGGCGGAGGGCGTGCGCGTACAGGTCGAGGATCTCCTCGGGGATCGGCACCCAGCGTTCCGTGGAGGCCTCCTGGCGGAGACACTCCCCGAGGAGCATGTCGGGGAGGGCCTTCACGCGGGACGGGCCCTCCTCGGGGTCCTTCGGGGGCGGGAGAGGCTCCGGCAGGTCCGCCCGGACGTTGTACCATCGCGTCGGCAAATCGTCGATCGGCAGAAGGACCACGTCGGACGCGCGGACCATGCGACCCGCTCCCGGGAGCCCCGGGCCGCCGTATGCGACGCGGGGCACTTGCGTCTTTCGGAAGGCCCCCGCGAGGGCGGGGGAACTTCGATCGCGCAGGGACGCGGCTCCTCGCCGAGTCTGTCGCGACGGGACGGAGGCCCGGACAACTCGCGGCCCTGCGCGCGGCGCGGTTCGCAGAGAAGGATTTCGTCCGCCCCGAGGTTCCCTTTCCGGAGCGGCGCGGCCCCCGTCTTCCGTAGGGATGGAACTCGCGTAACGGTCACCTTCGGTCCGCCGTCGAGGGCTCCGAGCGATCGGATGGAAGCCCCGCAGACAGGAGCACCGAAGGGTTCAAACGACGCGTCTCCGTTGACATCGTGTCCCCTGGAGGGAGCTCGCTGCCGTCGTGTGCCGCGTGTGGCTCGACGCTGGAACGGGACAGGCTGACACAACGATACCGGTGCCCCGCCTGCGGGCGCCTCCGGTGGCCGGTCGAATTGGCGGGGACCCGGCCACCTCCGGGGTTGTCCCCCTGGCATCTGAACTACTATCGGCTCCGCAGGAAGCGGGGGATCCTTGGGACGCGCGCGTGGATCGAAGATCGGGAGGGTCGCGTCCTGGCCCAAGTCGATGGTGCGGGGGGGAGGGGGTCGAAGGAGATCCGAGGCCATGCGGCCGACGATGAGACCCGGCCCCTCTTCGTCGTCCGGTCTCAGGCGACACGCGACGCGTACGACGTCGTCGATCCCTCGACGGGTTCGGACCTGGGCTCCTTCAGAAGGGTACGCTCACCGGGAAAACCTCCGATGCAAGATTGGGAGATCCTCAATGACGGCGGACGGATCCTCGGCCGCCTGCGCGAATCCCTGGAATCCGATCGGAGATACGTGCGCCACGGCGTGTCCTCGGCTGAAGAGACGTTCCTCGTGGATCGCACGCCCCTCGGGCAAGTCATTGTCGACTTCACGAAGGCTCCCTCCGAAGAGACGTGGGAGGTCGTGCTCCAGGGCTTCCCCGATCGAGTGGACCGCCGGATCCTCCTGGGGGTTCTCCTCATCGTGGGGCGCTGACATCGTGCGAGGGGCGCATCCCGGGCATTCGTACGACGGTTTCTCTGACCTCCTGAAGGAGTTTATATGTAGAGAGGGCCCCTTCTCACGCACCGGATGCACGAGATCGTCTGCGTGGGGGACGTCCACGAGGGGCTGACGTTCGACTTCCGGATCGACCCGGAGACGGGGATCTCGGAGCGGGCCCTCGACCTCCACGGGGCCTTCGCGAAGGCCGCCCGGTGGGCGATCGACCACGAGGCGTCCCTGTTCTGCGTCCTCGGGGACCTGTTCGACCGCTCCCACGTCGCGCCGATCTTCCGGGAGCTCGTCCGGCGGGACGTCATCGAGCCCCTCGGCAAGGCGGGGATCGAGGTGTGGATCCTCGCGGGGAACCACGACCAGCCGCGGAGGGCCGCTCGCTCGACGTCCCTCGACGACTTCCGCGGGTACGCCCACGTGAAGGTGTTCCGAGAGCCGAAGGTCGAGGTCCGCACGGTGGACGGCCGGAGGATCGGCTTCCTCCTGCTACCCTACATGCACCCCGAGAACATCGTCGAGCGGGTTCGCGACACCCTCGGGAAGGACGTCCCGCGGGAGGAGGCCTACGAGGTCGCCCGGCGGCTGTGGAAGGAGTGGATTGCGAACCGCGCGGAGGAGCTGAAGGACGCGGACCTCCGGGTCCTGTTCGGCCACTTCGAGTTCCAGGGCGTCCGGTACGCGACGACGACGAACCCGGAGATCGTCCCCCACGACTTCACGTTCTCCCGGGACATGATCCCCGACGCCGTGGACCTCGTCGTCTTCGGCCACATCCACATGCGCCAAGTCGTCCACGGGAAGGTCGTCTACCCGGGCGCCCCGGAGCGGATCGACTGGGGGGAGCGTCTCGACCCGAAGGGGTTCCTCGCCCTCCGGCCCGACGGCACGTGGTCCTTCGAGGAGCTCCCCGCGAGGCCCATGCTCAAGGTCGACGTGGCCGCGGCTCCCGGGGACGACGTCACGGAGAAGGTCCTCGAGGCGATCCCCGGGGACGTCCGGGGGGCCCTCGTGCGCCTCGAGATCCGACTGCCCGACGAACTGCGGGCCCGCCTCGACGACCGGAGGATCGCGGACCGCCTGAAGGACGCGTTCCACTACGAGGTCCAGCTCGTCTCCACGGAGCGAGGCCGCACCGTGTCCGACGAATTCACGATGGACCCCCTCCGGCTCCTGTCCGACTACGTCGACAAGACCCTCGCGGACGACCCGAGGCGGGAGGCGATCCGCGCGGAGGCCCAGCGGATCCTGCGGGAGGCGCTCGCGTGAAGGCGGCGGACGGCCTCGAGGCGGACGCCCTCGGGGACCCCGAGCCCGCGGGGGACGGCGAGGGGTTCGTCCTCGACGAGGTCGAGATGAAGGGCTTCATGCGCTACGTCGAGCGGACGGATCCGCCCCTCCGGTTCCCGGAGAAGTTCACGGTCATCACGGGCCGCACGGGCGCGGGCAAGTCGACGATCCTCGACGCGATCACGTTCGCCCTGTACGGCGCGACGACGCGGACGGACATCCAGAGCGTCCGGACGTCGGACGTCTGCCGACCGGGCGGGTACGTCCGGGTAGGGTTCCGCCAGGGGGACCATCGCTGGGAGGTCCGCCGGGGCTTCACGGCCCGGAAGGAGTCGTACCTCGAAGTCCTCCGGGACGGGGACGCGGTCCCCGGGACGATCCACGAGAAGGAGCAGACGATCCGGGACGTCGTCGGCCTCGACTACGTCGGCTTCCGGAACTCCACGTTCGTGCGGCAGGAAGAGATGAAGGACCTCGGGTCCGCGCGCGGGGCGGACCGCCTGGCCGTCTTCCAGAAGCTCTTCCGCCTCGAGGTCTTCGAGAGGGCCCTCGAGCGGGCGAAGGAGCAGTTCGCGGAGCTCCAGGCGGAGCTCCGGGCGAGGGAGGCGGACATCGCCGCGAGGTTGGAGGCCCTCGGGCGCCTCCCGGGGCTGCGGGCCCAGCTCGACGAGGCCCGCGAGGCGTTTGGCCTCCGGGGGAAGCGGGTCGTCGCGCTCGAGGCGGAGGTCAAGCACGCGGAGGCGATGGTCAAGTCCCTGCAGACAGGCCACGAGACGTGGCTCCGGGCGGCCTCCGGCCGGGACGAACTCCGGAAGCGCCTCGACGGACTCGACCGGAGGATCCGGGAGGCCCGGGAGGCGGGCCGTGCCCCCGCGGACCTGGAGGTTCAGCGGAAGACCCTCGAGGCCGAGGTCGGGACCCTCGACGGGCTGCGGGAGGAGGCGGACGCCCTCCGGACCCGCGCGGAGGACCGGCGTCGGCGCGAGCAGGCGGCCCAGGCCGGGACGAAGCTGTTCGAGCAGGCGAAACGGGACCACGAGCGCCGGCGGGACGGGATCAAGGACAAGATCGACGCGCTCTACCGGAAAATCGCCTCCCTGCGGACGGACCTGGACCGGGAGGCGGCGTTCGAGTTCCTCCGGGACGAGGGGCGGCTCGAGGAGCGCCTCGCGCGGATCGACCGCGAGCTCACGTGGCTTGCGGGGCGGGAGGACCTCGTGCGGGAGCTCGAAGGGGAGAAGGCGCGGGCCGCGAAGGCCCTCGAAGGGGTCCGCGGGAAGGTCGCCTCCATCGACGCGGACGTCTTCGTGCTCACGGAGTTCCGGCGGCAGCTCGAGGAGCTCAAGGACGAGCTCCGGCGGGAGGCGGACGAGAGCCACCGGACCCTCGCGCCCCTCGACGAGGAGAAGGTCGAGGCCCTCCGAGCGCTCGATGCGGCCCCATGGTCCGAAGCGGACGCGACGCGACTCGAAACCGTCGCCCGAGGGCTCCAGGAGATCCCCGGGAAGCGGAAGCGGCTCGAGGAGATCATCGCGAGACTGAAGGGCGCGGCGGAGGCCGCCGCGATCGTCGGGAACCTCGAGTCGCAGAGGGAGGACCTCGTGCGGGAGCTTGCGGAGAAGGACCAGGAGGTCTCCCAATCGGAGGGCAGGGCGAAGGACTACGAAGCGGCCCAGGCGCGGCTCGAAGTCAGGAGAAAGGAGCTCGAGGAGGCCCGCCGGGCGTTCCACACGGTCGAGGGGCAGGCGGACGCCCTCGCGCGGCAGGTCCGGGAGCTCGAGGGGGACGAGGAGCGTCTCCACGCGTCGGAGCGGGAGCGCGAGGAACTGAGGACGCGGATCGGGATCGCGGACGTCCTCGTGAACCGGGTGTTCCACAAGCGCGGGGTCGTCATGTTCGCCGTGGACCAGATCCTCCCGGCCCTCGAGATCGAGGCGTCGAAGAACCTCGCGGAGCTCACGGC
>MGWD01000036.1:42537-53064 GCA_001800825.1 Euryarchaeota archaeon RBG_19FT_COMBO_69_17
ACCGGATCAAGCTCGAGACGTACGAGGAGGGCCGCGGGCACGGGATCCGGATCCACGTCCAGGGCGTGGACGGGAACTGGCACGACGTCGGCGAGTTCTCCGGCGGGGAGAAGACCCAGATCAACGCGGCCCTCCGCTTCGCGATCGCCCGCGAGCTCGCGTCCCTGCCCCAGGTCGGCCGCACGTACGGGCGGATGAAGACCCTCTTCATCGACGAGGGGGACCTCGGGTCCCTCGACACGGAGGTCTCCCGGGAGCTCTTCGTCCAGAAGCTCTTCCGGATGGGGGAGTCCTTCGAGAAGGTCATCCTCATCACCCACCTCGCGGAGGTCGCGGAGCGCTTCCCCGGGCGGATCCGCGTGACGATGACCCCGAGCCAGGAGTCCCGGGCGGACGTCCTCGCGTGAGGGACGCCCCGGGGCCGCGAGGAGCGGACGAAACGATGATATCCCCGGGGCGGCTGCGGCCCCCGTGCATCCGAAGCTCCGGGTCGCCGGGGTGTCCATCGCCGCGAACGCGGGCCTCGTCACGACGGAGCTCGGCGTGGCCCTCGTCACGGGGAGCCTGGCCGTCCTCGCGGACGCGTTCCACTCGGGGGTGGACCTCACGGGGTCCCTCGTGGCCCTCGCGGGGATCCGGATGGCCCTCCGGGCTTCGGACCGCCGGCACGCGTACGGGTACGGCCGCTACGAGAACGCGGCCGCGCTCGTCCAGTTCGTCCTCATCGCGATCATCGGGGTCACCGTGATCCAGGAGGCCGCCCGGCGCGCCCTCTTCGGATTCCGAGTCGAGGTGACGCCCCTCGCCCTTGCCGTGGTCCTCGGGACGATCGTCTTCGACGTCGTCCTGTTCCGGTACATCGCCCGCCGCGGGCGGGCCCTGGAGAGCTCCGCGCTCGAGGCCGACTCGTACCATTTCGGCACGGACGCCGTCGGCAAGGTCGGCGTCCTCGTCGGGATCGGGGCGGCCTATCTCGGGTTCCCCGCCATGGACCTTGTCGGCGCGGTGGCGATCGCGATCGCGTTCCTCGTCGCGGCGTTCCTCATGGGCCGGAAGAACCTCCAGGTCCTCGTCGACGCGTCCCCGCCCCTGGAGCTCCTCGACGCGGTGCGCGAGACCGCGAGGGGCGTCGAGGGGGTCGTGGAGGTCCACAGCCTCCGCGGGCGCTCCTCGGGGCCCCACGTGCTCCTGGACCTCGCCGTCCACGTGGCGCCCGACGCGAACCTGGAGCGGGCCCACGAGATCGCCCATTCCGTCGAACTCGCGATCAAGGGCCGCGTCCCGAGGGTCGCGGAGGTCGTCGTCCACGCGGAGCCCGCCCACCACGCGCGCGCCCTGGACCGGGACCACTCCGCGTAGCGGGGCCCGGTTTCGCGGGCCCCCACGGAAGGGTTAAAGCCCGAGGCCTCCCGTAGAGGCGGCCATCCGCGGGGACCGCGCATGAGCTTCCAGGACGACATGCGGAAGGAGCTCGAGCTCCTCGTGCGGCACCATCGGGAGGTCCCCCTCCCCCCGCCCGAGGTCCCCGAGTTCCGCGTGTTCCGGCCCGCCCCCGAGCCGCGGGAGATGGTCGCCGTGGACGGGTCCTACTCCTTCCTCCTGAACCTCTCGAGCTGGTGGCTCGCCCTCGTGACGGTCGGCCTGCTGCGGTACCGCCTCGACGGGGGGGCCTTCCGTCGGCAGGACTGGCGGCTCGTCCAGCGCATGGTCGGCGTGTCGACGTTCGAGGAGTTCGTCGCGAAGCAGGACGAGCTCCACCGCTCCCTGTTCGACTTCACGAAGGGCCGACGGGAGGAGCAGCCGCGGGACATGGTCAACGAGTACCGCCGCCTCATCGAGGGCCAGACGGCGATCAACTTCGCGGACGACCTCGAGGGGGCCGTCGTCGCCGTCGACGGCACGCTGTCCGAGTTCCCCAAGCAGTTCGAGTTCATGGACCGGCTCGTGAAGGTGTGCGAGAAGCGCGGGCACCTGCTCGTCGGGATCTCGAAGGACAGCCAGCTCCATGCCTTCGGCCACGTCCTCACGGACGAGGACCTCATGGCCCGGGTCCAGTCCCGCCTCCCGCGGGAGGCCCTCGCGTACGCCCGCGCGCCGAAGGCCTCCGAGGCCTCGAAGGAAGGCCTCCTCTACGGTGACATCTATTACGCACGCCTGCATCCGCGGGCGCGGAAGTGGTTCCGCGTGGACCTCGGGACGTTCCGCGACCAGCCCGATTTCGCGTTCGGCCAGCTCGCCCCCTACGCGAGGAGCCTCGTGTCCGTCGGGTATCCGTGGCCCCTCATCGAGGCCCACCGGATGGCCGTGACCGTGCGTCAGCTCAAGCCCGTCTACCAGGAGGCGGTCATGAAGCAGGCCCTCCGGATGGGGCTCGACGTGCGGACGCTCCTCGAAGGCCTCACGGAGGTCGAGGGCCGGAGGCGGTCCGCGTTCCACGAGTACCTGGACCGCGTCGCGAGGGACCTGCGATGAAGATCGGGGAGATCGTCGCGGCGTCCGTCCTCGACGGGCTCGTCGCGAAGCTCCAGCTCAACAACCCGGAGGAGCTGCGGATCGCGTACCCCGTGATCGTCGAGGGCGCCCGGTACGACTTCTACTGCCTCGTCGAGGACGTCATCAACGAGCAGAGCGACATCGCGGACCAGCTCGCGGGCTCGTCGATCGGGGACGTCGTCGTGCCTCGGCCCGAGACCCACGAGGGGTACGGCGGCCCGATCTTCTACTCGAAGGCGAAGCTCCGGATGATCCAGCTCATCGACCGCGAGTCGAAGCGGCTCGGGGAGCCCCAGACGATCCCTCCCTACTTCAGCGAATGCCGCCACGCGACCCGGGAGGACGTCGAGCGGATCTACGAGCCCACGCCGAAGTCCGCGCCCCTCGGGACGATCACGGGCGTGGAGCCGTTCCACGTCCACCTCGACTTCGAGAAGCTCGTCGAGAAGCCCTTCGCGATCTTCGGCCGCACGGGGACGGGGAAGTCGATCCTCAACAAGCTCGTGTGCACGGCGATCCTCGCGAAGGACGCCGGGTCCGTCCTCGTGTTCGACATGCACGGGGAGTACGGGGTGTTCAGCAAGACGGACGGCACGGAGGGCCTGAAGTACTTCTTCCCGGGCAAGGTCGAGATCTTCTCCCTGGACCCGAAGAACACGGAGGCGAAGCCGTTCGTCCTCGACGCGGGCCAGATCACCCCGGAGGACCTCATCATCGCGTTCCAGGACCTCACCCCGCCGATGATCGACCACATCTACCAGATCTACCGCCGCAAGCCGAGGGAGGTCGACCTCGTCACGGCGATCAAGGAGAAGCAGGCGACGGACGTCGAGGTCGAGGGCGGGCAGGTCCACCTCATGGTCCTCCAGGCCCTCCAGCGGCGGATGGGGCGCTTCGAGCGCCTGCCGTTCATCGCGAAGGGCTCGAAGGACGCGTTCAGCCAGATGCTCTCCCTGATCAAGGCGGGCAGGTCCATCGTCCTCGACTTCGGGGACTTCGGGACGGACCCCATGGTGTACCTGTTCGTGGCGAACGTCCTCGCCCGGCGCCTCTTCGACCTGTACACGGAGCACACGTCGGAGTACCCGAGGCTCGTCCTGTTCCTCGAGGAGGCCCACAAGTTCCTCGACCCGAGGCTCGTCGAGTACTCCATCTTCAGCCGCCTCGCCCGGGAGACGCGGAAGTTCAACCTGATCCTCGCCCTCATCGACCAGCGGCCGTCGAGGATCGACGACGAGGTCCGCAGCCAGCTCGCGAACCGCCTCGTGATGTCCCTCAAGGAGCCGTCCGATGTGGAATCGGCCTTGGCCGGGGTCCCGGACAAGGCGATGTGGATGAACATCGTGGCCAAGCTCCCCCTCCGCACGGTGGCCGTCCTCGGGGACGCGATCCGCATCCCGACCGTCATCGATGTCCTCGAGTACGACGACCTCATGGTCCGCCAGCACCTCCTCCCCGAGGGCGGGGTCGACGAGAAGGCGATCCGGGAGATCGCGAAGCGGGCGGACGACATCCTCGGGCACGGCTGACGGCCCCCGGGAGGGCGGGGGAGCCCGCGGCGGCCCCGCGGTGGTTTTTATAGGCCCGAAAAGCATCGCGCATCTCCATGGCGCTCCCCGGGTTCCAGGACATCGCCGCGGCGGGGCCGATCATCGGGGTCGTCCTCCTCCTCGTCGGGCTCGCCCTGGCGTTCTGGGGCCACGGGATCTGGGCGAGCGTGATGTCGATGATCGGCGCGCTCCTCGGCTCGTCCGTCGGGTATCTGTTCGGCGCCGCGGCGGGCGGCGGCTACGTGACCGGGCTCGTCCTCGCCGCGATCGGGGCGATCATCGGCTCGATCCTGTTCACGAAGCTCATCAAGGTCGCCCTCGCGTTCCTCGTCGGGGTCCTCGCGGGGGCCGCCGTGTACGCCCTCCTCGGGGGGACCGCCGTGTTCACGTCGGGGCAGATCGACATGCCCCTCGTCGCGGCCCTCCTCGTCCTCCTCGTCGTGTTCGCCCTCGCGTACTACTACATCGACGACCTCATCGGGGTCATCACGGCGGCGATCGGCGGGCTCCTCCTCGCCCTGGGGATCTACCTCCTCGGGGTGACGACGAACGTCGTCGCGGCCCTCGCGGGCCTCGGGGCGTTCGTCCTCGGGGCCTACGTCCAGACGAAGGCGATCCGGCGGAAGCGGGCCATGCGGGCGATGGCGCAGCCGCCTGCGGCGGCCCCCACGCCGCCTCCGCCGCCCCCGCCGCCCCGGTAGGCCGGTCCTCCCGAGGGACACTTTCACCGACCCCCCCTCGCGTCCCGCCTTTATACCGCCATCCCCATCGATCCCGAAGGGGAGGACCCCATGGCCCTCATCACGGAGACCCTTCCGACGGCGGACGTGCGCGTCGAGGCGCGGACGGCCCTCACGACCTCCGTGCCCGTCCTCGACCGCCTTCTCGGGCCCTTCGAGCCCCGGCGGATCGCCCTCGTGGACAGCGGCTCCGACTTCGTGTTCCGGCTCACGACCCTCCTCTGCGTCCGCGCGGTCCTCGAGGGGGACGACGTCGTCTTCGTGGACGGCGGGAACTCCGTGGACCCGCACGGGATGGTCGCCCTCGGGAAGCGGATCGGCCTCACGCGGGCCGACGTCCTGCCGCGGGTCCACGTCGCGCGGGCGTTCACGTGCCACCAGATGGCCACATTATTATTGAACATGCTCGATACAAAACTGGAGGAGACGGACGCCGGCCTCGTCGTCCTCTCGTGCCTCCCCGAGCTGTTCCTCGACGAGGACGTGGACGGGATCGAGGCCCACGCCCTCTTCCGGCGGTCCCTCGCCGCGGCCCGGCGATCCATCGCGGGACGGGACGTCGTCGGGCTCGCGACGAACGCCGGCCTGGCGAAGCTGTACCGGCGGAAGGGGATTCGGCGGGAGCTGTACGAGGGCGTGGACCGCGTCGTGCGGATGGCCCACGGGCGGGGCGGGGTCCTCATCGAACGCCCGGACGCAGGGGTGGGGGAGTGGTACCGCCCCGTGCCTCCGGACCAGGCGACCCTCGACGACTTCGCGACGGACGTCCCGCGGATCCTCGGCCTCTCCTCGCCCGAGCCCATGAAGGAGGTCCGGGCCACAGGGTACCTGAGGCTCGCGTGGTAGGAGGCGACACGGAAGGCCGTCGCCTTCGCGGCGGGGCGGGGGAGGGAACGGGCGATGGGTCGATCGGATTCCTGTTTGCGACGGTTCACTGAACTCCCGAAACCTGCCGCCCCGCTGTCGCCGGCGGCCGAGGACCCCGTGGGCGATCCGCGCGCAGGGGCGCCGCGCGGCCTCACGCCTTCTGCTTGAACTCCGACTGCTGGAACACGACGAGGGCAAGGACGAGGGCGACGGCCGTGAAGACGAGGAGGACGGCCGCCGCGACGCCCGCGGAGATGTCCGTGGGGTAGCTCGAGAGGGGACCCACGCCGACGATGTCCTTGAGGATCGACTTCAGGTAGTGGATGATGCTGAGCTTCGGGACGTCCCCCGGGATCGACCCGACGATGGACTCCCAGACGAAGCCGAAGAGGAGCCCCGCGGGGAGCGGCCTCCTCAGGAGGACGGAGAGGAAGGTGAACAGGGCGCCGTACGCGGCGCCGCCCAGGACCGTCGTCGCGAGGAAGGCCGCGAGGACGTCGAGGTCCGCTCCGAGGGGGTCCCGGGCGTACCCCTGCGTGACGACGTACGCGAGGCAGAGGGGCGGGACCAGGAGGACGAGCATCGCGACGAAGTACCCCGCATACTTGTAGAGGGCGATCGCGGGCTTCGACACGGGCCGCGTGAGGAGGTAGTGGATCGTCGTGTCCTCGATCTCCTCCCGGATCAGGGCCGTCGCGAGGACGAGGGTCACGAAGACGAGGACGACCTGGAGGAACAGGGGGACCATGAGGGTCTGGAAGAGGAGGATGTCGAACGTCCCGACCCGCCCGATGGCCAGGGCCACCGCGAGGAGGAACGGCAGGCCGCCGAGGAGTGCCGTCGCGATCCCGCGGCGGGTCGTGAGGAGGTACCGGAGGGTGAGGAAGAACACGACGCCGGCCTGGCGGACGGACAGGAGGACGTCCATCGACTCACCCCACGAGGTATCGGAAGACGGCCTCGAGGCTGTCGTCCGGGCTCTCCAGCCCTCGGACGTCGAGCCCGCGGTCGAGGACGATCCCCGGGAGGTCCCGATAGAAGGCATCGGGCTTCCGCGTGCGGACGAGGACCTCCGCGGGCGTCGGGAACTCGATCGAGGCGACGTGGTCGAGCCCTGCGAGGGCCTGGGCGACGTCCCGCGGAGCGGGGGTCGCGATCCGGACCGCGTGGGGGTGCGCGTCGATGAGGGCGCGGATCGCCTGGACGTCCCCCGAGGCGATCGACTTCCCGTTGTGGATGAGCACGATGTTCTTCGTGAGCCGCTCGACCTCGTACAGGACGTGGGTCGACATGAGGACGTGCCCGCCGTCGTGGGCGAAGCGGGCGATCGTGTCGAGGATCTGGACGCGGGCGACGGGGTCCGCGCCCGACAAGGGTTCGTCGAGGATGAGGACCTCGGGGCCATGGGCGAGGGCCTGCGCGAGCTTCGCCCGCTGCCGCATCCCTCGGCTGAAGGTCCGCAGCTTCCGGTCCTTCGCCGCCGTCAGGCCGACCGTCTCGAGGCTCTCGCGGGCGGCCTTCCGGGCGTCCGGGGGCTTCACGCCGTTGAGCCGAAGGAGGGCCTCCACGAACGTCTCCGCGGTGAGCCACCCGTACAGCTGGTTCGATTCCGGGCAGTACCCGAGGCGGCGCTTGAGGTCCACGTTGTTCCAGGGGTCCTCCCCGAGGAGCCGCAGGCTCCCCTGGTCCACGCGGAGCTGCCCGATGAGGCACTTGAACAGGGTGCTCTTCCCCGCTCCGTTCGGGCCCACGAGGCCCGTGATGCCGGAGCCGAAGGACGCGGAGAAGCCGTTCAGCCCGAGGACCTCGCCGTACCACTTCGAGGCATCCTGGGCCTCGACGGGCGCGCTCATCCCGTGACCACCTCGAGGGCCTTCATCCGTACATACGTCACGAGGGCCGCGAGGACCGTCGCGCTGACGAGGATCGCGAGACCGGGCGCCCAGTCGATCGGGCCCTGGGCCGCGCCGTACGCTGCGCGGGCGACGGCGAGGAAGTCCTGCCAGGGGGACAGGTATAGGATCGCGGGCTCGCCGATCGCGGACGCGAGGAGCTCGGAAGGGATCGTGAGGCCGGACGCGATCGCGAAGACCCCGGCGGCCGCGTACGCCTTGCGCGACGTCAGGCTGGAGAGGAGCAGGGTGACCGCGGTGAAGAAGGCCGTGAACAGGGCGCCCAGCCCGATCCCGATCCCCAGGGCCAGGAGGGCGACGTCCCAGGGGAAGGCCCCGAGGAGGGCCGCGACGAACGGGGTGAGGAGGAGCGGGAGGGCTGCGATCATCGCGATGAGGGGGCCGAGGATGGCCGCCTTCGCGGTGAGGTAGTCCGCGTGGGTGATCGGGCGACTCAGGTACAGCGTGAGGGCCATGGAGCCGATGTCGTCCGCGATGAGCCCCGAGCCGACGATCGAGGCCATGAGGATCGTGAAGAGCAACACGAGGAAGTTCGACGCGGGGATGTAGAAGAAGCTCAGGTCGAGGGCCTGGCCCGGTATGAGAAGAGGGGCGAGGAAGACGAAGACGATGCCGAATGCCGTCGTCGAGAGGATGCCGAGCGCCATGACGACGACCGCCGCGGGACGGCGGAACTCCCGCCTCAGGCCCGCGTAGATGATCGCGCGGACCCGATGGGAGCGGCCGAGCAGGGGCGCCTCGCGCCGCGTGTACGTCGGGAGGGAGATGGACATTCAGCGACCCCCGGGGGCGCTCTTCGCGAGGAGCTCGAGGAACAGCTCCTCCAGGCTCCGGATCTCCGCGCCCATGTACCGGATCTCGGCTGAACGGTCCCGGGCGGCCCGGAAGATCGCCGCTTCCAGGCCGTCCCGGCGGACGACCCGAAGCCCGGAGCCTGCGACCTCGAGCTCGAAGCCCATCTCGCGGAGCGCCCGGGCCACGCCCTCGCGGTCCCCGCGGACGTCCACGCGGAGGCGCGCCTCCGAGCCGGAGAGGAGGGCCCGGATGTCCCCGGCGGCGACCTGCCGCCCTCCGTCGAGGATCACGACGTGCCGGCAGATCGACTCGACGTCGGGGAGGAGGTGGCTCGACAGGATCACGTTCCGGCCGGGGGTCGCGGCGATCATCTGGAGGAGCCGGAGCATCTCGGACCGCCCGCGGGGATCGAGGCCCGTCGTGGGCTCGTCGAAGATGAACAGCGGGGGATCGTGGACCATCGCCTGCGCGAGCTTCACCTTCTGTTTCATGCCCGTCGAGTACTCCGCGATCTTGCGGTACCGCTCCTGCTCCACGCCGACGAACTGGAGGACGTCGTGGGCGCGGCCCATCGCGGTGTCCTTGTCGAGGCCGCTCACGCGGCCCATGTGGGCGACGAGCCCGATCCCCGTCATCTCGGGGACCAGGCAGTCGTGCTCGGGCATGTAGCCGATCCGCTCCCGCACCGCGAGGCCGTCGGAGATGTCCTTGCCGAGGACCTTCCCGCTTCCGGCCGTCGGGCGGAGGAGGCCGAGGAGGAGACGGAGGAACGTCGTCTTGCCGGCGCCGTTCGGCCCGACGAGCCCGATCGCGCCCTCCGGGATGGCGACGCTCATGTCGTCAACAGCGCGGATCTCGCCGAAGGCCTTCGCGAGGCCGGAAGTTTCAACGAGCACGGGATCCCTCCGGCACGGTCTCCTGAACCTTCGAGCCGCGGCCCTCGGATCCCTCCGGGCGCGAGGCGCCCTTCGAACGCCGCCGGAGCAGCGCGAGGACGATCACGCACGCCGCGGCGATCGACGCGCCGATGAGGACCGGCAGAAGGAAGGAGTCCGTCGTCCCCGCGGTGAAGGACTTGAGCTGCATCGTGAGGGCGGGCGTCCCATTCACGTAGGCGGTCGTCCGCACGTAGTACCGGACGTCGTTCGACCAGAACGCCGTCTCGTTCCCACCCGGGACCCCTCCAAGGACCGGAATCCCGGGGAAGGCCCCCAGGCTCTGGTTCAGCCGGACGGCACGGAACGTCCCCGCCTCGACCGTGACGGTCTCCTCGGCGAGAGCCTCGCGGCTCCATTCCGAGGAAATCGTGGTCTCGTTCGACGAGCGCATCGTGGAACCGAAGGCCCGGACGATCGTGTCGACGGACACGTTCGTCTCCAGAGAGGCGGTCGCGCGGCCGCCGACCTCGAGAGGGAAGACCGCGCCCGCATCGACGAGGGTCGTCGCGTTCGTCCACAGGTCGACCTCGAAACGAACAGGCAGGAAGAGGGCCACATCGGCCACGTAGGTCGTCCGATCGCGGGCCTCCACCGCGAGGAACCCGTTCGGCTCCCAGGTCTCCGTCCGGATCGAGGTCAGAGTGCCCGTGACCGTCACGGTCCCCGGGATCGAGCCGTCCGGCAGCTCGAACGTGCCGTTCAGGTAGCCCGTCGTCCGCGTCGAGACCTCGAGGCCCGCATCCGCCGCGGACCGGACGGCCACTTCGACCCTCGCGGCGACCGAGAGGGAGAAGGATCCGATGTCCGTCTCATTCATTCCGGGGAGGCCCCCGAGGGATCCGGAGAGCTCGTACACCCAACGGTCCCCCGCCATGTACGCGGGCCGATCGACGGCCAAGCCCGTGGCGGCTGACGCGAGGGCCAGGATCGAGGCCAGGACGAACGCGATCGGGACGAAGCCGGGAGGTGGTCTCAAGGGTGGGACGTTCCGGCTCAGGATGAAGGGGCTCGGACTAATGGCCTTTCCGCATGCGTCCGCCGAAGGATCGAGGACGGCCCTCGCGCTGAGCGGCGTCCCAGATCCTCGGGCCCGGATGCCACCGGGCGCGGCGGAGGATTCCCCTACAGTACGTGCGACGAGTACTTGCGACGGGGGCGGGATGGGCAGCGGCGAGCGAGGGGACAAAGGGCCATGGTCCAACCGAATCGGATCGCGGTGTTCGGGGCCTCG
>MGWD01000036.1:53147-54548 GCA_001800825.1 Euryarchaeota archaeon RBG_19FT_COMBO_69_17
GCGGGAGCCCGCGAAGGGCCTCGAGGTCGTCACGGGTCGCCTCGCGTCCACGGACGATGTCCGGAGGACCCTCACGGGGACGGAAGCCGCGACGTGCGCCTTCGGGCCGCGGATCCGTCGGGATGGCCCGGCGCCCGCCCCGTTCTGCGCGGCCGCGACGGCGAACGTGATTGCGGGGATGAGGACGCTGGAGATCGAGCGGCTCGTCGTCCAGACGGGGGCCATGGCGGCCGGCGACGACGCGAACCTGGGACCCTCGTACCGCCGGATGCGGGCGCGGTACCGGGAGCGGTTCCACGACCTCGCGGTCGATCGGGACGCCCAGGAGCGCGTCGTCCAGGAGAGCGGTCTCGACTGGCTCCTCGTGCGGCCCCCGCGGATCGTCCCGGGCGGGCCGACGGGGCGGCTGAAGGTCGCGGAGTCCGCCAGGATCGGGCTCCTCGCGAAGGCGAGGGTCGGCGATCTCGGGGAGCTCCACTGCGACGAACTGACCCGCCCGAGGTTCCACCGCCAAGCCGTCTACGTCCTCGGATGAGCGGCGACGGGAGGGTTTGACCCCGGGACGATGCCGACCGACATCGGCCTCAGTCCGACGCGCGGGGCTTCGTGGCCTTCACGGAGAACAGGAACGGGACGCGGTCCTCCCCGTCCGGCAGGTGGCGGTACCCGTCCTCCCGGAGGACCATGCCCGGGAGGGCCTGCCAGGCGCAGAAGGGGAACTCGTGGAGGAACTCGATCCTCAGGCCCGCGGCCGCGAGGGCGGTCATCGTCTCGCCGATGGGATGGATCCACTCGTAGCTCACCCGGTGCTCGAGGTGCGCGGCCGGGTCCGCGTAGGAGCCGTCCTCCTCGATGCGGACGGGGCCGGCCGGGGGGAAGTACGGGTTCGCGAACGTGAGGTCCGTCCGCCCGCGTTCGTCGGGGAGGACGAGGGAGAACGGGTGGGCCTCGAGGAGGTAGAAGAACCCGCCGGGGCGGAGGAAGCGGTCGATCAGGCGAGCCCACGCGGGGAGGTCGGGAAGCCAGTTGAGCGCGCCGTACGACGAGAAGACGACGTCGAACGTGTCGTCGAGGACCTTCGCGAGGTCGTACACGTTGGAATGGATGAAGCGCGCCTCGATCCCGAGCTCCGCGGCCAGGTCCCTCGCCTGGGCGATCCCCCGCTCCGAGAAGTCCACGCCCGTCACGCGGGCGCCGAGGCGGGCCCAGGAGAGGGTGTCGAGCCCGAAGTGGCACTGGAGGTGCAGGAGGTCCTTCCCGGCGACGTCGCCGACCTCCTCGAGCTCGACCGCTTGGAGCGCGGTCCCCCCGCGCCGGAAGTCGTCCACGTTGTACCCGAGGGGGCCCTTCGACCTCACGTGGACGCCGACGAGCTCGTCCCACATCTCGCGGTTCGTGCGG
>MGWD01000037.1:0-201 GCA_001800825.1 Euryarchaeota archaeon RBG_19FT_COMBO_69_17
AACGACGGTGCGCTCGGGACGTTCTCGGCCTCGGTCGTCGTGGAACCGGTGGCACCGCCGGCACAAGGAGTCAACTTCCGGTACTATGACTTCTTCGACGTGCCGTACGGCGAATGGTGGGACATCCGGTACTTCACGGCCGGGTTCGGAGATCCGTCCTTCGCGGACGACCGCGCCATCGGAGCAGAGTGCTTCAACCCG
>MGWD01000037.1:265-884 GCA_001800825.1 Euryarchaeota archaeon RBG_19FT_COMBO_69_17
ACCCGTACACGAACTGGCAGAGGAGCCCCGTGGACACGACGGAGGGGTTCATCTACGCCCCGTACCGGTTCGAGGGGACGATCGCCGAGAACGCCGCGTACACGGTCGACAGGCCCGTGCTGCTCCCAAGCTGTACGGACCTGAAGGCCTTCATGCCGGCCCTTGTCTGCCCGACGACCGCGCCGACGGGAGGGAGCGTCCAGATCGACGCGACGCTCTCGTACGTGACGACGCCCCGAGCCCTCGCGCTGATCGACCGCGGATGCCCCGACCTGAGCTACCTGAACGACGGGTACCTGTCCGAATACCGGATGACGGTCACGATGGACAACACGGCAGCGAACCGCCTGTTCGGCGTGACGGATCCGGCGGCATGGACGCCTGGAGCCGCCTCGACGGCGCTGATCGCGCTCGACTGCGGGACCGGTACGACCACGGACCCGAAGTCCGGCCTTGCGGAACGCGGGTACCTCCAGTGGCTGGAGAGCCAGGGCAACGGGCCGTACGATGTCTACAACAGCTTCCGGCTCGCGTACAAGGTGTACGCGGTCGAGGCGTTCGGCTCGTACGACCCCGCGAGCGGGAAGCACAGCTTCACGCTGGACGTCGTCACCTGGGG
>MGWD01000037.1:1032-1270 GCA_001800825.1 Euryarchaeota archaeon RBG_19FT_COMBO_69_17
TCCTTCAGCGGGATGATCGCGGGCGTCCAGCAGAACCACTTCCGCCACTCGGCGGAGGCGGGCACGGACACCCTGTGGAACACCGCCGACGACGTGCCGAAGTGGGTCTGGCAGCCGGTCCTGGCGGACCGGTTGGCCCCCTCCGTGGCGCATTCGGCGTCCGAGTTGAAGGACTACTACGCCGGGTCGCCCGCGCCCACGTACGTGCACACGACGGTCGGGACGATCCGGTACGGCC
>MGWD01000037.1:1296-1970 GCA_001800825.1 Euryarchaeota archaeon RBG_19FT_COMBO_69_17
GCGGCCTGGACCCTGCCCGACGGGCACTCCTGGAAGTTCGAGTTCCCGACGCGGACCGCGGTGCTGTACAGCCCCGCGTCCCCGAAGACGGGCGACCCGGGCACGCTGATCGCGATCAGCACGGCGATCACGTACGCGGGATCTCTGCCCACGGGCCTCGGAACGTACGACGCGGTGGCGAGGGTCCTGACCGTGCGCGGGCCCATCAGCCTCGGGACGTACCCGACGATCCCGGGCGGGAAGCCTGCGGAGCCGCGACCCCAGTTCAGCCTGAAGCGGTAGGCGGACGAACGGCGGGCCCTCGGGGCCCGCCCCTTTCCTCTTTTCGTTTCCCTGACGGTTGAGCGGAGCGTCCCGTCCCCCTGGCGCATCCAAAGGCTTTAGCCCGGGTTCCCCCCTTCTGCCGGCCATGGAGCGTATCCGCGCGGCCCGTGGACCCACGTTGCGGGCGAAGGGGTGGCGCCAGGAGGCGATCCTCCGGATGCTCGAGAACAACCTCGAGAACGCGGAGCGCCCGGAGGAGCTCATCATCTACGGGGGCACGGGGAAGGCCGCCCGGGACTGGGACGCCTTCCGGCGGATCGTCGACGCCCTGACCTCCCTCGGGGAGGACGAGACCCTCCTCGTCCAGAGCGGGAAGCCCGTCGCCGTGTTCCGCACCCACCCCGACGCCC
>MGWD01000037.1:2018-5739 GCA_001800825.1 Euryarchaeota archaeon RBG_19FT_COMBO_69_17
GGGAGACGTTCCACGAGCTCGAGGCCCTCGGCCTTACGATGTACGGGCAGATGACGGCGGGAGGCTGGTCCTACATCGGCTCCCAGGGGATTGTCCAAGGCACGTACGAGACGTTCGCCGCGTGCGCGAGGAAGCACTTCGGCGGCTCCCTGAAGGGCCGCCTCGTCCTCACGGGCGGGATGGGCGGCATGGGGGGTGCGCAACCCCTCGCGATCACGATGAACGGGGGCGTCTGCCTCGACGTCGAGGTCGACGAGGCCCGCATCCGGCGTCGCGTGGACGCCGGCTACTGTGACGTCCTCGTGAAGGACCTCGACGAGGCCCTCCGGATGGCCCTCGACGCGAAGGCCGCGGGCCGGCCCCTCTCGATCGGACTCCTCGGGAATTGCGCGGAGATCCACCCGGAGCTCGTTCGGCGCGGGATCCGACCGGACGTTGTCACGGACCAGACGAGTGCCCACGACCCCTTGGGCGGGTACATCCCCCGCGGGCTGTCCGTGAAGGAGGCCACGGACCTCCGGAAGGCGGATTCGAACGAGTACCTCCGCCGCTCCCGGGAGTCCATCGCGATTCACACCCGCGCGATGCTCGACTTCCTCGGCCGCGGCTCCGTCGTCTTCGACTACGGGAACAACATCCGCGGGCAGGCGAAGGAGGCGGGCGTGGAGGACGCGTTCGCGTTCCAGGGCTTCGTGCCCCTCTACATCCGGCCGTTGTTCTGCGAGGGCCGCGGACCCTTCCGGTGGGTCGCTGTGTCCGGGGAGCCGGAGGACATCCTGAAGACGGACGCGGTCGTCCTGAGGGAGTTCCCCGGGGACGAGACCCTCGCCCGCTGGATCCGCCTCGCGGAGAAGCACGTCCCCTGGGAGGGCCTCCCGGCCCGGGTGTGCTGGCTCGGGTACGGGGAGCGCGCCCGGTTCGGGAAGGCGATCAACCGGATGGTCGGATCCGGGGAGCTCGCGGGTCCCATCGTCATCACGCGGGACCACCTCGACGCCGGGTCCGTCGCGTCCCCGTACCGGGAGACGGAAGGGATGAGGGACGGCAGCGACGCGATCGCCGATTGGCCGATCCTGAACGCCCTCCTGAACACGGCCGCGGGGGCGGACCTCATCGCGGTCCACAACGGCGGGGGCGTCGGGATTGGCTACTCGACCCACGCGGGCGCCCTCGTCGTGGCCGACGGCACCCCGGAGGCGGAGCGAAGGATCGAGCGCGTCCTGACGACGGACCCCGGGATGGGCGTCGTGCGGCACGCGGACGCAGGGTACGAGGAGGCCGTGCGGTTCGCGAAGGACCACGGGATCCGAATGCCCTCCCTTGAGTGATCCCATGGTCCTGGAGGCGCCCCGGGTCGCCGTGGACGGGATCGTCCCGCGGGACGGTAGGGTCGTCGCCATCCTCCGGAGAAACGAGCCGTTCCGCGGGATGCCTGCCCTCCCCGGCGGCTTCGTGGAACTCGGAGAGACCGCGGAGTCCGCCGTCGTCCGGGAGGTCCTCGAGGAGACGGGCCTCGCGACGCGGGTCGTCCGCCTCGTCGGCGTGTACTCCGACCCGGGGAGGGACCCGCGCGGGCACGTCGTGTCCGTCGTCTACGAGCTCGAGGCGACGGGCGGGACCCTGAAGCCATCGAGCGACGCCGCGGGGATCGTCCTCCTCGACCCCCAGGCCCTCCCGGGGATGGCCTTCGACCACGCGCGCATCCTCGAGGAATGGCAGAAGTGAGGCTCCCGGGACGGAGTCTCGCCCATCCTCCATCGTCTTATACCCTGCGGCCCATGCTCGCGCCCCGTGAGCCGCCTGGTCCTCCTCGACGCGAACGCGCTCCTCCTCCCCTTCCAGTTCCGGATCAACCTCGACGCGGAGCTCGCCCGGCTGTTCGGCGCCCCCGACATCGCGGTCCCCACCCCCGTGCTCCGCGAGCTTGAGGCCCTCGCCCAGCGCGACCGCAGGGCTCGGTCCGCCCTCCGCCTCGCGCGCGCATACCCCGCGATCGAAGCCCCCGGGAGCGCGGACGACGCCCTCCTCGACCTCGCCCTCGCCCGAGAGGCCGCCGTCGTGACGAACGACGCGGCCCTCCGCGAGCGCCTCCGCGCGGCCCGCGTCGCCGTCGCGTACCTGCGCTCCCGGAGCCACCTCGTCCTCGACGGCGCGTAGGAAAGGCATAAGGCCCTCCCGGAGTTCTCGGGGGCCGTTGAAGCCCTACCACGTGGAGACCCTCAAGGCGATCGCCCTCCTCGGCGGCCTGAAGGAGTACGTCGGGCTGTCGTCCCGGGAACTCGGGAAGGCCCTCGGGGTGAGCCAGCAGTCCGCGTCCCAGAGGATCCTCGAGCTCATCCGGGAGGGGATGGTCACGCGGGATCTCGCGACCCGGCGCCAGCGGATCCGCCTCAGCCCGAAGGGGGCCGATGCCCTCCGGAAGGAGTACGCGGACTACCAGCGGATCTTCGAGGTCAAAGAGACCCTCACGGTCTCCGGGATCGTGACCTCGGGCCTGGGGGAGGGCGCGTTCTACATGCGCCAGAAGGGCTACAAGGACCAGTTCCGGAAGAAGCTCTGGTTCGAGCCCTACGAGGGCACCCTGAACCTCAAGGTCCAGGGCGCGGAGCTCTCGAAGATCGAGATCCTCCGGGACAACCCGGGGATCGAGATCAGCGGCTTCGAGGCCGCCGGACGGACGTTCGGCGGGGCGAAGTGCTTCCTCGCGACCCTCGGCCACGTGGACTGCGCGATCATCCTGCCCATCCGCTCCCACCACTCCGACGTCCTCGAGGTCATCTCGAAGCACTACCTCCGCGGGGCCCTCGGGATCAAGGACGGCGACGCGGTCGAGCTCATCGTCCAGATGTGACCCGCGCGCGGGCTGTCTCAGGACCGCTTCTCCACGTGCTCGAGGACGCCCTCGAAGATCGCCTTCCCGTCCCCGTACACGGGGTCCCCGCCGTCCCCGCGCGTCCAGTCCGGATGCAGATGTCGGAAGAAGCAGCGCTCGGGGTGGGGCTGCACGCCGAACACGTTCCCCTCGCGGTTGCAAAGGGCCGCGATGTTGTACGTCGTCCCGCTCGGGTTCCAAGGATACCCGGCGTAGCGTCCGCGGTCGTCCACGTACCGGAACACGACCTGGTCGTTCGCCACGAGCTCCTTGAGGAGCTTCGCCGCCCGGGCCTTCGGCAGGAGGAACTTCCCCTCCGCATGGGCGGAGATGAACGTGACGACCTGGCCCTTCCTCAGGCCGCGGGTGAAGGCGCACGTCCCGCGGCTCTCGAGCTTGAGGAGGCTCGGGCGGCACTCGTAGTGGCCGGAGTCGTTCGTCGCGAGGACGGCCTCGGGCTCGTCCGTCATCGTCCCCCGCAGGCCGGGGAGGAGGCCCGCCTCC
The DNA here is from genome assembly GCA_001800825.1 of Euryarchaeota archaeon RBG_19FT_COMBO_69_17. GTDB lineage: Archaea > Thermoplasmatota > Thermoplasmata > RBG-16-68-12 > RBG-16-68-12 > RBG-16-68-12. The sequence continues at coordinate 5,395 of MGWD01000037.1, forward strand.
ACGAGGACCTGGAACCCGTTGCACACCCCGAAGATCGGCTTCCCGGCCTCGACGAACGCCTTCAGCTCGTCTGCGAGGCGGGACCGGAGGCGAGCCGCGAAGATCGCCCCCGCGCGGACGTAGTCACCGGACGCGAACCCGCCCGGGACCATGAGGATGTCGTAGTCCTCGAGCCGCCGGCGCATCTCTTCGGGGACGTCCCCCGTGAGCTGCTTGAGGTGGACCTTCTCCGCCTTCGCCCCGAGGTGCCGGAAGTAGGCCACGGACTCCTCCTCGCAGTTCGTCCCCTCGATGTAGACGACCCCCACGCGGATGTCCTCGCGCCTCATGAGACGACCACCTGCC
>MGWD01000037.1:5780-9606 GCA_001800825.1 Euryarchaeota archaeon RBG_19FT_COMBO_69_17
CCGCCCCGGATCCGGAGGGACCTCGCGCCCACGCGGCCCAGGGCCGCGGTCGGGACGCCCTCGAGCAGGTGGGCGAACTCCGCCTCCCGACCTGCGCGGACCTCGACGAGCCAGCGGCCATGGGACTCGGAGAAGAGCTGGGCGTCCCATCGCATGGGGTCCATCGCGTCCGTCCTCAGGTCCGCGCCGACGTCCCCGCCGAGGCACATCTCCGCCGCGGCCACCGCGAGCCCGCCGTGGCTCAGGTCGTGGCACGCGGCCACCGCCCCCCGGCGGCTCGCCTCGAGGAGGCGACCCATGGAGGCCTTGAGGCCCGCGGGGTCCACGTCGGGGACGGGCCCGCTCCCCCGGCCGCGCAGGCGGAGGTACTCGGACCCCCCGAGTTCGCTCCGCGTGGATCCGACGAGGACGACGGCGTCCCCCGCCCGCTTGAAGTCCGACGTCACGCACGTCCGCAGGTCGTCCACGATGCCGATCCCCAAGACGACGGGGGTCGGCGGGACGGCGCCCAGCTCGGATTCGTTGTAGAAGGACACGTTCCCCGAGGGGATCGGGACCCCGAGGGCCTGGGCCGTCCGCCCGATCCCGCGGACGGCCTCCCGGAAGGACCAGAGGCGGTCGGGCTTCTCGGGGTTCCCGAAGTTCAGGCAGTTCGTGAGGGCGTGGGGCCTCGCCCCCACGGCGACGAGGTTCCGGCACACCTCGTCGACGGCCCCGGCCCCGCCCCGGAACGGGTCGATCGCCGTGTAGGCGGGCGTGGAGGCGGTCGCGACCGCGAGGCCCCGCCAGGAATCGACGAGGGGCCGCAGGACGGCGGCGTCCCCGTGGGCCGCCTTGCCGATCACCCCCTGGAGGGGCTTGAGGACCGTCGACGCGCGGACCTCGTGGTCGTACTGCCGGATCACGTACTCCTTCGAGGCGATGTTCGCGGAGCCGAGGAGGGCCAGGAGGACCTTCCCGTAGTCCCGGGGCTCCTCCGGCATCACGACGTCCTGGCTCGGGAGCGGGGAGGGCGGCGCGTAGGGCCGGCGGTACTCCGGGCCGCCCGTGTAGAACTCGAGGTCCATCTCGAGGACGACGGTCCCGTGGTGGCGGACGCGGCACACCTTCTCGGGGATCACGCGGGCGATGACCGTCGCGGGGACGTCGTAGAGGTCGAAGATCCGCAGGACCCGGTCCACGTTCTCCGGGGCGACGGCGAGCATCATCCGCTCCTGGCTCTCGGAGACCCAGATCTCCCAGGGCGCGAGGCCCTCCTCCTTGAGGGGGACCTTCTCGAGGTCGACCTCCGCGCCGAAGCCCCCCGCGAGGGCGAGCTCCCCGACGACGCAGGACAGGCCGCCGCCCCCGAGGTCCTTGAGGCCGTCGAGGAGCCCGGCCTGGGCCGCCTCCACGCACGCGTGGATGAGAGGCTCCTTGAGGATCGGGTCCCCGAGCTGGACGGCGCCGCCTTGCCACTCCTCCACGGCGGCCTCCGTGAGGTCGACGGACGCGTACGTGACCCCGTGGATCCCGTCCCGCCCCGTGCGGCCCCCGCAGAGGATGAAGACGTCCCGCGCGGACTTCACGCGGTTCCTCACGAGCTGGGATTTCTTCGCGAAGCCCACGCACGCGACGTTGACGAGGATGTTCCCGACATACCCGGGATCGAAGACGATCCCGCCCGCGACGGTCGGGATGCCGACGCGGTTCCCGTAGTCCCGGATCCCCGCGACGACCCCGCCGAAGAGGTACTTCGGGTGCTTGAGGCCCTTCGGGAGCTTCTCGAAGGGGAAGTCGAGGGGCCCGAAGTGCAGGGGGTCCGCGAGGGCGATCGGCTGCGCGCCCATCGCGAGGACGTCCCGAAGGATCCCGCCGATCCCCGTCGTGGCGCCCCCGTACGGCTCGACGGCAGAGGGGTGGTTGTGGCTCTCGATCCTCAGGGCGACGGCATGGTCCGCGTCGAACTCGACGACGCCCGCGTCGCCGCGGTCGATCACGTAGGGCGCCTGCACCGGGAAGATGAACTCCCGCAGGAAGACCTTGGAGGACTTGTAGCAGCAGTGCTCGGACCACGCCTGGCCGAGGCTCTGGACCTCGACGTCCGTGGGGTCGCGGCCCGTGACGTCGAAGTAGGCCTGGACGCGCCTCATCTCGTGGGCGGAGAGGGCGAGGCCCAGGTCCTCGCTGATCCCCGCGAGCTCCGCGTCGGACGCGCCGCGTAGGGAGACGTCGAGGAGCTCGAACGGGACCCCGGGCCGCCTCCGGTACCGCTCCGCCATCCCTTCGCCTCGGGTGGGGAAGCTCCCTCCGTACATTAGGGTTTCCCGCGGCGCGCGCCCGACGTCCGCGGGCGGGCTCGGACCATGTTTAAATATCCCGGCACCCGTTGCTTTCCCGCGCGGCGGGCAGGGCGGTGGGCCCGCCGTCGTCGCGGGGCGATCCCATGGGCAAGGAGGACCGTGACGCCTGGGTTGTGAAGTGTCCGAAGTGCGGCCGGATCCGGGAGTCGTGCCGGCACGTGTCCGCGGACGACGTGCGGCGGATCGTGCGGCTCCTGAAGGCCGGGGTCGAGGTGTACGAGAAGGACGAAGACCTCCCCCAGGAGGGCCACGTCCACGAGCCCCCGGCCCGTCCCCTCGCCCGCGCCGTCCGGCCGCGGGTGCGGCTCGAGGACCTCGTCCTCCCCGAGGCCACCCGCGACGCGCTCGAGGACGCCCTCGCGGAGGTCCGCCACCAGAGGCTGATGTACCAGCGGTGGGGCCTGCGGAAGGTCGTCCGGAAGGCGAAGGGGGTCGCCCTCCTGTTCGCCGGGCCGCCGGGCACGGGGAAGACGATGGCCGCGGAGGCGATCGCCCGGGAGCTCGGGCGGCCCCTCCACGTCGTCGACTACGCGCAGCTCGAGAACATGTGGGTCGGGGAGACGGAGAAGAACATCGACGCCGTGTTCGAGCGGGCCGCGCGGGAGGAGGCGGTCCTCTTCTTCGACGAGGCGGACTCCGTGTTCCACCGACGCGGCTCGGGGATGGCCCCGTGGACGAACCGGGACGTGAACGTGCTCCTGAACCGCCTCGAGAACCATCCCGGGGTCACGATCCTCGCGACGAACCTCGGGCGGATCCTGGACCGCGCCCTCGACCGGCGGGTCGACGTCGCCGTGGAGTTCGGCCTCCCCGACACGGGGATGCGCCGCGAGGTCTACCGACGGCTCGTCCCGCGAGGGGCCCCCGTCGCGAAGGACGTGGACTTCGAGTGGCTCGCTCGGCGGTACGCCCTGAGCGGCGGGTCCATCCTGAACGTCGTCCGCGGGGCCCTGCGGTCCGCGGCCCGACGCGGGGGCCGACGGCGGGTCACGATGGGGGACTTCGTCCGCGCGGCGGAGAGAGAGGCGAGGAAGGCGGGCCTTCTCGCCGCGGACCATCTGGCAGCCGAGCCTCGGAGGGAGCGGATCCGCGGGTACGCGTGAGGCCGTCCCTCGCGGCATACTTCTACTCAGAGGTACGTCGTCCACCGGGAAGGCCCGATCCCCGAGGCCCCTCACCGCACGACGGAGATCTCGTAGTCGTGGATGACGGGGTTCGCGAGGAGCTTTCTGCACATCTCCTCCGCAGCCCGGCGCGCGGCCTTCCCGTCCTTCGCGTCGAGGTCGATGAGGAAGCGCTTCGCGCTGTGGACGCCCCTGACGCCGGAGAAGCCGAGGAGCTTGAGGGCCTTGTGGACGTTGTCGCCCTCGGGATCCGTGACGCCTTTCTTGAGCCGGACCTCGACCTGGACGCGCACGAGCTCGCCCTGCCCGGGCCCCGGATGGGCCCGGCCCTCTTAGCCCTTTGGTGCCTCCCCGAGGTGG
>MGWD01000037.1:9663-13383 GCA_001800825.1 Euryarchaeota archaeon RBG_19FT_COMBO_69_17
AGGAACCCCTCGGCCCGGAGGCGCCGGAGGGCGCGCCGGCCATGGGCCCGGCCCACCCCGCGCCGGCCCGCGGCGGCCAGGACCGCCTCCGCGGTCATGGGCCCCGCGAGGATGGCGGCGACCGTGCGGTCCGCGGGCCCGAGGAGGTCGTGGATCCCCACGCCGCGGAGGACGGGCAGGCGGACCGGCTCGGGGTCGAAGTACCACGCCTCCACGCCCTCCTGGAACGCGGCGAGGAGGGTCGCGTCCGCGAGGATCTTCGTGCCCCCGCTCACGCTCGCCCGGACGTCCCCCGCGGAGGCCTCGTGGAAGGCCCGGCACGCCGCCGTGAGGCACGACCCGAAGTCGAACGGGTCGACGGTCACGGCCTGGAGGGACGGCTCGAGGGACTTGAGCCGCCCGAACCCGGGCGCGCGGAAGGAGTCCCTCCCGCCGAGGAGGACGAGGCGATCGTACGGCAGGAGCCGGAGGGCGGGCAGGACGCGGCGCTCGTCGAACCCGAACGTGGCCACGAGGGTCCTCCGTCCCACGGGATCACCCGAGGAGGAGCTCGATCCCCGGTGCCGCCCGGACGAGGAGGGCCCTCCGGTCCCGGGGGTCCCGCTCGCGCACAAGGGCGCCCTTGGCCTCGAGCTCGCGGATATGGTGGTTCATCGTCGCCTTGTGGAGTCCGAGGGCCTTCGCGAGGGACGTCTCCGTGTGCGACCGCTCGCGGTCCTTCACGAGGAGGGCGAGGATCTCCCTCTGCCGCGGCGTCAGCCGTTCCCCGTACGAGATCCGGAGGAGCGGGAGAGGGACCTCCTCCAGGGTGTCGTCGTGGACGTACGTCGCCGGGATCCCCTCGAGGATGCACACGAGGAGGGCCGCCGACGACATGAGGCGCGTGCCCCCCGCGATGTTGAACCGCACGAGGGCGCCCGCGGCCCGCTCCCTCCGGACGTCGGCACGGATGCGCTCCGCGATCCGGAGGAGGTCGAACGCGTCCCCGAGCTCGACGGCCGTGGCCGGCAGCCCGAGGGAGCGGCAGAACTCGACGATCCTCGCCCGGGCCGCGCGGCTCTTCGCGTGGTCGCTGTGGTAGAACGTGAGCCGCTCGAGCCCTTCCGTGGACCGGATCGAAGGGATCAGGCTCTGGGGTCGCCAGCCCAGGGTGCCGAAGAGGACGGCCATCCGCGCCTCGTCAGGGGGAATGAGACCGTCGCATCCTGAGTCTTACGGTCGGCCGGGGACATCCAGAAGGATCGTCTCGCAACGTTCAAGGCCTCCCCGAGGCATGCTCGGCTGATGGAGGGTGCCGCGGAGCCCGTCGAACCTCGGATCGAAGCCACGACGCCGTGGTGGCGGTCGATGCGAGGGCCCTCCCGCCCATCGAGCGCCTGCGGACCGTGAACTGGCTCCTCGTCACGGGCGGCATCCTGGCGCTCGTCGCGTTCCTCGCGACCGCGGAGCGGGACGCCCTGTTCGCGTCCGTGGCCCTCCAGCGCCACATCGAGGCAGAGGCCGTCCGGGCCATCTACGCGTACGACCTGTATGGCCAGCTCCTCCTGGCGGGCGCGTTCCTCCTAGGCTTCGCGGGCCTCGCCCTCGAGCGCCGCTGACGCGTGTTATCCGCGTTGCGCGGGATGCCGAAACCATTTTATCCGCCCCCCGGGATGAAACCGCGGCCCCCCCGGGGCCATGGCGGTCCGACGATGTACCAGGGCGAGCAGACCCTCCTCGAGACGCGGCCCACGCGCCTGATCTCGTTCAAGTTCTACGTGGCGACGTTCCTGTCGTGGATCCTCGCGGTCGTCTTCCTCGGAGGGTTCATCGACCGGATCCCCGTGATCACGATCCCGTTCCTCGGGTGGTCCTCGAACCTCCTCCTCGCCCTCCTGTTCGGCCTCCTCGGGCTCGTCTCCCTCGCGACGGCGGAGCTCAAGCGGGCGAGCACCCACTACATCATCACGGACAACAAGATCATCCGGAGGGACGGGATCCTCAACAAGCGGACGATGATGGTCCCCTACACCCAGCTCGAGAAGGTGGACCTGAACCAGAGCCTCCTCCAGCGGATCCTGCGGATCGGCACGCTGAACATCGACACGGGGGACGACAGCATCACGATCGACATGGTCCCCCGCCCGGCCCAGGTCCAGGAGCTCCTGAGCCAGCGGATGGGCCGGAAGGCGTACGTGCAGCAGTCCCGGGTGTAGGTCACACGGACCAGGGGAGGACGAGCGTCGCCTCCTCCGTCCCCGTGACGTCCCACCGGCCGGGCGATCCGTCGGGCCGGGCGTGGACCCAGTACCCGCCGATCGTCATGTCGAAGCCCTGGTCCGGGGTGATCGCGAGGGTGCACCCGAGCTTCCGCTTGTACCGCCGGGGCGTCCACCCGACGTCGTGGGGGCGCGTCCACGTCCGCCGGCGGAGGGCGAGGACGACCTCGAGCCACGCCGCGCCGTCCGGCTCCCGCGTCCGGCCGATCCGCCGGAGCTCGTCCGCCACGTAGTCGAGGTCCGTCGGGGAGAGGTTCGCGTCCCCGTCGTCCCCCGTGTGGCTGTGGAAGCCCCCGAGCACCCGGTACCCGACGTCGAGGTTCTCCACGGCCCCGCGGGCCCGCCGGAAGGCGCGCTCGTTCCCGTGGGACACCCAGTTCGGCTTCCGGTCCTCCGTCTGGAGGGGGTACGCGGCCCGCAGGACGGTGATCGTCCGGGGCCTCGCGCGGATGGTCCGCGTGCCCTCGTTCCCGAGGACGAAGCCGTTCGTCTCGCGGTTGTAGGCCTCGATGGCCGACGTCGCGAGGCCGAGGAAGCAGCCCCGTTCGATCATGACCGTGTTCATGGGATCCCCCGCGGTGGGCGACCCTAATGCACGCGCCCGGCCGTATAAGAACGTGACGTCGGGGAGGGAGGACATCCGTATGATAAGAATTCATACGGTCTTAGGAAACGTTGACATCCTGCGGCGCGCTCCCCGCGTCCGTGGAGGGTACCTCGGCCGGTGCCCCCGAGGAGCACCGGTGCGTACGTTGCGGCACGGCGTACCTGCCTTTCCGCCGCGGCGTCCCCTGTCCTTCCTGCGGGGTCCCGTCGACGTCGGAGTCGGGGATCGTCCCCGCGGTCCTCGACGCGTACGCCCGGAACCTCCGGGACACGGGTCGGCCCATCCCCCTCACGATCCAGGTCGCGACCCTCTGGGACGACTACCTATACCGCGGCCTGTTCTTCCTCAAGGCCGTCGACGGGCGGAGGCCGAGGGAGTCCGAGGGGAGCGTCATCGCCCGGATGGTCGAGATCCCCAACGGCCTGAACGGGGGCGCCTGGCGGGCCCACGTGGCCGACTTCTACCGGGAGCTCCTCCACGTCCGCCGCCGGTCCGCGGAAAGGACCAAATAAGGAGGGCGGGATACGGCCGCTCGAGGGCGCACGGATGAAGGTGTTCGCGACGGAGCTCAAGGGGAAGACCGTGATGACGGAGGACGGGCAGATCCTCGGGGTCCTCGCGGACTTCATCATGGACACGCGGACGGGCCGGATCCACAGCCTCCTCGTGACCCCCGCGGAGCACGTCGAGCCGCGCTTGTTCAAGGTGGACCCCGAGGGGCGGCTCATCCTCTCGTTCAAGACGATGAAGGCGGTCCGGGACGTCGTCGTGACGCAGCTCGCGGAGTGAGCCGCGGGGGGCGGGGGCCGACCGCGTGGTGAGCCTCACCTTCCACGGCGGCGTGGGGGAGATCGG
>MGWD01000037.1:13391-32131 GCA_001800825.1 Euryarchaeota archaeon RBG_19FT_COMBO_69_17
AGATCCTCCTCGAGGACCGCGACGCCCGCCTGTGGCTCGACATGGGCTCCCCCTTCGACCTCGGGGCCGCGTACTTCGCGGAGTTCCTCGGCCCGCGGGACCGCTTCGGGCTCCGGGACTACTTCGCCCTCGACCTCATCCCCCGGATCCCCGGGCTCTACTCCCACGAGGCCCTCGACCCCACGGACTTCCCCTGGCGGGCGGCCGAGTTCACGGGGATCCTGATCACCCACGTCCACTTCGACCACACGAACCACCTCGGATGGGTCGACGGGACGATCCCCGTCCACCTTGGAGAAGGCACCCGGACGATCCTCGACTCTTGGGAGACGACGACCCTCTCGGCGAACCTGGGCGACCATCCCTACCGGACGTTCCACACGGGGGACACGTTCGACCTGGACGGGGTGGAGGTCGAGCCCGTCCACGTGGACCACTCGGCCCCGGCCGCGTACGGGTACCTCCTCCACACGAGCCGCGGGACCGTCGCGTACACGGGGGACCTGCGCCGGCACGGCCCCGCCGGGCACCTCACGGACGAGTTCGTCGAGGCCGCGAAGGCGGCCCGGCCCATCGCCCTCATCACGGAGGGCACCCGCGTGGCCCCCTCGGACCCCCGGGAGAACCTCACGGAGGCCGACGTCAAGGCGAGGGCGATCGACGTGATCCGGGCGGCCAAGGAGCGGCTCGCCCTCGCCACGTTCCCCGGCCGGGACGTCGACCGGATGCGGACCTTCTTCGAGGCCGCGAAGGCGACGGGGCGGAGGTTCGTCGTGAACGCGAAGACGGCCCACCTCCTCCTCACGATGAAGAAGGACACCCGGATCGCCGTCCCCGACGTCGAGCGGGAGGACGACCTCCTCGTGTACGACCGGCGCCTCGACAAGCCGCCGCGCTGGGAGTCGGCCCTCCGCGACCGGCTGAAGGACCGGGTCGTCACCGCGGACGACGTGCGACGGAGGCCGAAGGACTTCCTCGTCCAGCTCGACTTCTGGCATCTCGCGGAGCTCGTGGATCTCCGGCCCCCCGAGGGGTCGCCCTTCATCCACTCGAAGAGCGAGCCCTTCGACGAGGACGACATCTCCCTCGAGATCCTCGAGAACTGGCTCCGGCGCTTCGGCCTCGTGAGGCACCAGATCCACGCGTCGGGGCACCTGAGCGAGGCGGAGGTCGAGGCGATGATCCGCGAGGTCGACCCGAAGGCCGTGTACCCCGTCCACACGGAGCATCCGGAGCGATTCACGCGCTTCTCCCGCCATGTCGTCCAGCCCACGCGCGGGGAGCCGATGCCCCTGGGCTGAAGGCGCGACCCGTCAGGGGGCGAGGGCCTGGAAGGGCCAGCCGAGGGGGACCCCGATCCTCGCCCACGCGATTCGGCCGTCCCGCACGAGGACGAGGAGCAGGACGTTCGCGTCCTCCGTGATCGACGTGCCCGCGACGTCGACCGTCACGCTCCCGACGGCCCGCATGGACAGGACGCCGTCCCGGGAGAGGGCGGAGCCGTCCGGCGCGAGGCTCGCCGTGCCCACGAACCTCGACTGGACGACGGCATACTCCTCGAGGATCGTGAGGGTGCCGAGGTCCGGGATGAGCCCAGCGACGCCCAGGCGGCCATGGAAGCTCGTCTGGACGACGAGCCGGTACGTCCCCCGCTCCCCGGTCGAGAACAGCATCGACACGTTATGGTACGTCCCTTGCAGGAGGACGGAGAGCCCCGGGGTGACCTCCGTCCAGTCCATGTCGACGGACCACGAGGTCACCTCCCTCGCGAGGAGGGTCCCCCCCGCGGCGGGGGCGATCACGAGGGCCGACAGCACGAGGGCGGCGAAGGCCTCCATCCACACCCGACTCCGGCCGCGGCCATGGGGGAGGACGCATATCAAGGCGACGTCGGGGACGTCGGGCCGCCGGGCGGGGCCGCGGGGGCGCCTCACGAGGCGGCGCCGAGCCCGAACAGGGGCATGAAGTACCGCTCCACGGCCCCCTGGATCCCCAGGATGACGAACTGCACGGCGATCGCCGCGAGGATGAGCCCCATGATCCGCGAGAAGGCGTACACGCCCATCCGGCCCATCCGCGCGAAAAGCGGGTCGGCGTAGGTGAGCATGAGCCAGCCGACCCCCATCGTCACGAACACGGAGGCGAGGATGACGCCGATCCGCACGACGTCGAGGGACGGCTCGGAGGCCTCCGCCATGAGGACCATGACCGTCGTGATGGCCCCGGGACCCGCGAACATGGGGATCCCGAGGGGGGTCACCCCGACCGCCTCCCGCTCGAGGGCCTCCTGTCGGTCCTGGGCCGTGAGCTGGGTGCGGGACCGCTCCCCCTGCATCATGCTGAACGCGATCGAGAAGAGGAGGATCCCGCCCGCGATGCGGAACGCGGGGATCGACGTCCCGAAGAGGAGGAAGATGTAGTTCCCCACGAAAGCGAAGAGGACGAGGGTCAGGGTGGCCGCAAGGACGGCCTTCTCGATCACGGCTCGCTTCATCGCCTTCGAGTAGTTCCGCGTGAGGACGACGAAGAACGTCGTCGCGTTGAGGGGGTTCACGATCGCGAAGATCGCCGCGAACGTCGTGATCGCGAACGTCGTGAGGTCGGACGCCATCCTGGGGCCGGCGACGGGGCGCGCGCTATTAGAACGTGTCGAGGACCTTCCGGGCGAACGTCAGGTAGCCCGTGTGGCCGAGGGCCGCGTGGGAGGGCCTCACCCCGACGTCCCGGACCTCCATCTCCCGCTCGATGACCTCGATCGTACGCACGCCGACGAAGGGCTTCGCGCGGAGGGCCTTCGCGGTCTCCTTGACCTGCTCCATGTTCGGGCTGAACGTCGCGAGGTGGCCGCAGGGCCGCAGGGCGTCCCAGGCCGCGGGGACCGCGGCCCAGGGGTCCGGGATGTCCAGGACGATGGCGTCGAGGTCGCGATCCGGGACTCCCTTCCGGACGTCCGCGACGCGGAAGTCCACGCGGCCCGCGAGCCCGGCCCGTTCGACGTTCCTCCGCGCGACGTCGATGGCCTCCCGTCGGAGGTCGCACGAGACGAGGGCGCCCGCAGGACCCACGGCATGGGCGAGGGCCATCGTGAGGGACCCAGACCCCGTGCCCGCCTCCAGGACCCGCGCGCCCGGACCTGCCCCGATCCGCAGGAGGAGCGCGCCGATGTCCTTCGCGCCGATCGTCTGGGCCTCCCGCTCGAGGGATCCGAGGGCGTCCTCCAGGGACGGGCGGAGGACGAGGAAGGGACGTCCCCCGATCTCGATCCGGCGGCCCACGCTCGCCCGGATCCGGGTGGCGTCCACGGCCCCGAGGCCGTCCACGCGGACGACGCCGTCCGCGGGGGGGACCCAGTGCCGGCGGCCGCGGGCGTCCATCAGCACGAGGTATCCGTCGTCCACGGCGACGCGACGGCCCTCCCGTCGGAAGGCCTTTTCGGTCGCCTGGAGCGGGCATCCGCAAAGCGTTATTACTCGACCTCCCCTTCCCATGGAAGATGAGGATCGGGGGCCGGGGACGGAAGGCGTCGGACGGCCCTCCGTCCCAGTCATCAGGGGCCCTCCTCCGGCGGATCCGCGACCTCGCGATCCCTCTCCTGATCCTCGCGGCCGTGATCGCGGCCTCCGCGATCGCGTTCGGTCCAGCCTCCCTGAGGTACGCCCTCACGGGCGCCGTGACCGCGAGCGTCGTGATCCCCGGCGCGATCGGCCTCTCCCTCCTCTACGGCATCCGCAAGTTCGCGAACTTCGCCCACGGGGAGCTCATGAGCCTCGGGGCCTACATCGCCCTCGCCGTGAACGTCCAGCTTCGGATGGACCTCGCGTGGGCGTTCGTCCTCGCGGCCCTCGCCCTGGCCCCCGTGGGCGTCCTCCTGGAGCTGGCGATCTTCTCCCGCCTCGGGACGCGGGGGCCCGTCCCCTCCCTCGTCGCGTCGATCGGGCTCTCCCTCGTCCTCCAGAACCTCATCGCGGCCGTTTGGGGCACGGAGATCCAGGTGTACCGGATCCCCGTCCAGTCGGACATCATCCTCCCGGGCGGGCTGCCGATCAACCCCGTCAAGGGGATCCTGACGATCTCCCTCGGGCTCGCGTTGGTCGTGTCCGTCCATCTCCTCCTCACGCGGACGTTCCTCGGGAAGGCGATGCGCGCGACGGCGGACAACATGGACCTCGCGCGGTCGACGGGCATCCGGGCGAGGCGCGTGATCCTGTGGACCTGGGTCCTCACCGCGGCCCTCGCCGCGGTGGGCGGGATCCTCATCGGGCTCGCCCGCGACATCCGCCCGACGATGGGCTTCGACCTCCTCCTCCTCGTGTTTGCGGCCGTCGTCCTCGGAGGGATCGGCTCCCCGTACGGCGCGATGTTCGGCGGGCTCGTGATCGGCCTCGCGACGGAGATGTCCGTTCCCTTCCTGAGCTGGCTCGAGGCGAACGCCGGGCTCGTCCACGGGACCGCGTACGACCGCGTCGTCGCGTTCCTCATCATGGTCGTCGTCCTCCTCGTCCGCCCCGAGGGGATCCTCGGGGGCAGGCGCCAGGCGGGGGGTACGGGGGCGATCCGATGGATCCGGTCCCGCGTCGGGCCGCTGCTCGGTCGACGGACGGGGGAGGAAGCCCATGGCGACTGAGGTCGTCCCGGGCTACGTGATCGAGCTCGCCGCGTTCGTCGCGATGGCCTCCATCTTCGCGCTCCTCTCGATCGCCCTGAACCTCCAGTGGGGCCACACGGGCCTGTTCAACGCCGGGATCGCCGCGTTCTTCGCCCTGGGCGCCTACACGACGGCGATCCTCGTGACGGCCCCGGAGGAGCCGATCCCCGGGGTGTACCCGGGCCACCTCGGGGGCTTTTCCCAGCCGTTCTACGTGGCCGTGATCGCGGCCGCGGTCGTCTCGGGCGTCGTCGGGTTGCTCATCGCGATCCCCACCCTCCGCCTCCGCGCGGACTACCTCGCGATCGCGACCCTGGGCCTTGGGGAGGCGATCCGGACCTACTTGACGAACGACGAGCCGCGGACGGGCGGGACGTACGGGATCTACGGGATCCCGCGGCTCTTTGCCGGCATGGGGCTCACGACGGGCCAGGTCGAAGTCCTCATCGCGCTCGTGGCCCTGCTCCTCCTCGGCTTCACCGTCGTCGGGCTCGAGGCCCTGGGCCGCACCCCCTGGTCCCGAGTCCTCAAGGCGATCCGGGAGGACGAGGACGCCGCGGAGCTCCTGGGGAAGGACACGTTCAAGCACAAGCTCCAGTCGTTCGTCATCGGGTGCGCGATCATGGGCGTCGCGGGGTCCCTATTCACGGTCTTCTTCGCGTTCGTCGAACCCGTGACCTCGTTCCGGCCCCTCACGACGTTCACCGTGTGGGCCATGCTCGTCCTCGGGGGAAGCGGGAACCACCGGGGCGCGATCCTCGGGGCCTTTGTGTTCTACTCGTTCGAGTGGATCGCCGTGCGGGTCCAGCTCCTCGCAGGCGCCACGGGCACGATCCGGGTGAACGAGGTCGCCCTCATGGCCGCCGTGGCCCTCGTGGAGACGGGGATCCTCCTCGTGTTCCTCGCCTGGCCCCGACTGCGGGATCGGCCCGTCCTGTTCCTGGGGGTCTCCGGCCTCATCCTGGCGATCGAGATCGCGCTCTTCGGCTCCCTCCTCTTCGTCCGCCTCCCCGTGTGGATCATCGAGCGCCTCGCGTACATCCGCCTCATGGCCGTTGGGGTCATCCTCATCCTCCTCGTCCTGAGGAGACCCCAAGGCGTCATCCCGGAGAGGCCCCTCACGGTCCGCCGGAGGCAGGCGGGATGACGGAGGGCCCCCTCCTCCGGGTCCGGGGCCTCAGCAAGGCCTTCGGCGGGATCCGCGCCGTGGACGCCTGCAGCCTCGAGGTCCACGCGGGCACGATCACGGGCCTCATCGGCCCGAACGGGGCCGGGAAGAGCACCCTCTTCAACATCGTCGCGGGGCTCTACGCACCCGACGAGGGGGAGATCTGGCTCGGGGGCCGCCGGATCGACGGCCTCCCGCCCCACCTCGTCGTCGCGGCGGGCCTGATGAAGACGTGGCAGGTCCCGCGGGAGTTCCGGAACCTCCCCGTCCTCGACAACGCGATCCTCGCCGCGCGGGGGCACCCGGGGGAGGGCCTCGTCTCCCTCCTCCTGGGCCCGCGGGCCGCGATGCGGCACGAGGCCTTCCTCGAAGAGAAGGCCCGCCGGACCCTCGGCCTCGTCGGCCTCGCCGAGCTCGCGGAGGCGCCCGCAGGGAGCCTCTCGGGAGGGCAGAAGAAGCTCCTCGAGCTCGCGCGGGCCCTCATGGCGGACCCCGTCCTCATCCTCCTCGACGAGCCCATGGCGGGCGTGAACCCCGTCCTCGCGGGCCGGCTCATGGAGATCATCGACCGGCTGCGGCGGGAGGGCCACACGTTCTTCCTCATCGAGCACGACATGGAGGTCGTGATGTCCCGCTGCGACCGGATCATCGTCATGCACGAGGGGCGCAAGATCGCGGAAGGCCTCCCCCTGGAAGTCCGCACGAACCCCGTCGTCCTCGACTCCTACCTCGGGGGCTGACCCGTCTGGCGATCCTCGAGACCGCGGACATCGCCTCCGGCTACGGCGGGATGGAGATCCTCCACGGGGTCTCCGTCCGCCTGGACGAAGGGGAGATCGTCGCGATCCTGGGGCCGAACGGGGCCGGGAAGAGCACCCTGATCAAGACGATCTTCGGCCTCCTCCGGCCCACCCGGGGCCGCGTCTGGCTCCGGGGGCAGGAGATCACGGGCCTCGCGCCCGAGGAACTCGTCGCCCAGGGGATCGGGTACGTCCCCCAGGTCGGGAACGTGTTCCCGTCCCTCACGGTCCGGGAGAACCTCGAAATGGCGGGCTATCCCCTGACCCGCGACGCCCCGGACGGGCTCGACCTCGCCGGGCGGATCCTCCGGATCCTGAGGAACCCCGCCCGGAAGGAGATCGACCGGCGGATCCAGGAGGTCCTGGGCGTCTTCCCGGACCTCGCCTCCCGGGTCCGCGCCCGCGTGGGCGACCTGAGCGGAGGACAGCAGCAGATGGTCGCCCTCGCGAAGAGCCTCGTCCTGGGCCCCCGGGTCCTCCTCATCGACGAGCCGTCCGCGGGGCTCGCGCCGAAGCTCGTCGATGCCGTCTTCGAGAAGATCACGGAGATCCGGGACCAGGGGACGAGCTTGATCGTCGTCGAGCAGAGGGCGCGGCGGATCCTCGCCCTCGCGGACCGAGGCTACATCCTCGACACGGGGCGCAACAAATTTGAAGACCGAGGAGAGGCGCTGCTCCGGAATCCGGAGATCGGGCGCCTCTACCTCGGTGGGTGACGTCAGTTCCCTCGGGTGAGCGCGGCCAAGGTCGTCAGGAAGGTCTCCTGGGCCCCGGACGGAAGGGCGAGGGCGGCAAACGCCGTCGTCCACGCCACGACCTGGGCTTCCGAGAAGAACGCGACCCGGACGATCCGATTCGTCGCGTTCATCCCCCAGATCTCGTACGCGCTCGTGGGGTCTCCGAACTCGTCCCAGTTCAGGGAGCCTGATGCGCCTTCGTAGTCGACCTCCGCGGCACCGCCCGCGACGATCGCGGCCCATCCCGTCGGTCCGGGGTTCACCTGGGTCCCCGGGGACCGGGAGATGTTGAGCATCTCCGCCTTGATCGCAGGGCCGCTCGCGGTCCCCGCCTTCTGCGCTGCGAGGGCGACCATGTAGACCGCATCGTACGTGTTGCTCGCGAACAGGACGGGGTCCTCGTTGCTGTATTCCGCGCGGTAGCGGGTCGCGAAGGAGGTGAACTGGGCGCCTCCGGGAGACACGGGCGCGCTTCCCTCGAACGGGCTCACGTCGAGCCCGCGACTCACGAGGCTGTCGACATAGCTCTGCGCCTGGAGGCCCTCCGAGAACATCCACTCCGTGGGCCAGCCCGCGCGGCCCGCCCACCAGTCCGACATGAGCTGGACGCCCGTGTCGGGGTACGCGACGAAGTACACGGCCTCCGGGGCGGCCTCGGGGCCGTCCCAGATGTCCGTGAGCGCGGCCGTGTAGCTCGTCTGGGCCTCGTTCACGATCTTCACGAGGGTGACCGTCCCGCCGAGGGTCTCGAAGGTCGAAGCGAACACGTTCGCGAGGCCCGTCCCGTACGGGTTGTTGATCCCGATGACGGCCATCGTCGTGAAGGTCCGGTTGTCGAACGCATAGTGGGCCGCGACGACGCCCTGGAGCGCGTCAGACGGCGCGGTCCGGAAGAACCAGCCCTCGTCGAAGGAGTGGTTCGAGAAGATCGGCGACGTGGATGCGGGCGACACCTGGACGACCTGGTTCGCCTTCGCGACCTGGAGGATCGCCGAGGAAATCCCGGAGCCCGCGGCGCCGACGATCGCGTCGACGTGGTTCGTCTGGATCAAGGCCGTGGCCGCGTCCCGGCCCGCCGCCGCGTCCGTGCGGTCGTCCGCAGTGTAGAGGTCCACGGGGCGACCCAGCACCCCGCCGTTCGCGTTGATCTCCTCCACGGCGAGGCGCGCGGCCCGTTCCATGCCGGGGCCGTACGCGGAGAGGCCGCCCGTGAGCGGCAAGGCCGTCCCAATTTTGAGGATCTCATCTTCCGTCGGCCCGGGCGGTGGATTGAAGAACCCGCCGAGCACGAGGGCCAGAAGGACCACGACGACCACGACGACGACCGCGATGCCGATCCACAACCCCTTGCCCTTCGGGGCGGGCTTCGGCGCCTCCCCCGAAGGAGCAGCTTGCTCCTCCATAGTCGAACCTCCCCGGGACAATATATGACAGCGTATTATACCTTGCCTTCGAAGAGGCCTCGACCACAACCTCCCCTTCCGATGGAAGGTCCCGGGGACGTTTTAAATAGCCACCCGGAGATTCCGCGCGGAGGTCGTCGAATGGTCCTTGTGGATCTCTCGAGCGTGCCGTTCCAGTTCGAGGTGCTGTGGGGAGGAGCCATCTGCGCCGTGCTCGTTGGATGGTTCGTCATCGGGATCCTCATCGCCGTGTGGGTGTATCGGGACGCGAACAGCCGCGGGATGAGCGGCGCGCTCTGGCTCATCATCGTCCTCTTCTTCGGCCTGATCGGCCTGATCGTCTACCTGATCGTCCGGTCGGACCGGCCCGTCGGGATGCCGCCCGGCTATCCCGGCTACGGCGGCTACGCCCCGCCCGGCTACCCGCCGCCCGGGTACCCGCCCCAGGCGCCGCCGCCCGCCGCCCCGCCGCCGACCGCCGCGGCGACGACGTGCCGGAATTGCGGCGCGCCCCTCTCGCCCGGGGCCGGGTTCTGC
The DNA here is from genome assembly GCA_001800825.1 of Euryarchaeota archaeon RBG_19FT_COMBO_69_17. Lineage (GTDB taxonomy): Archaea > Thermoplasmatota > Thermoplasmata > RBG-16-68-12 > RBG-16-68-12 > RBG-16-68-12. The sequence goes on from MGWD01000037.1 coordinate 22,682, forward strand.
GCCTCCTGCGGCTCCAAGGTGTGAGCCCGCGATGGCTTTATGGCGGGGGAGCCTTCTCCCGCCCGCGGTGCGCGGATGACGTCGTCCGAGATCTCCGGGTTCTACCGGAAGGGCGCCCAGGAGCGGTGGCAGGTCCTCCGCGAGTTCGGGGGGCTGAGCGACGCCGAGCTCGCGACGATCGGGAACACGGGCGCCCTGGCCTTCGACCAGGTCAACCGGATGATCGAGAACGTCGTCGGGGTGCATCCCCTCCCCCTCGGGGTCGCCATGAACTTCCGGGTCAACGGGCGGGACGTCCTCGTGCCCATGGCCATCGAGGAGCCGTCCGTCGTCGCGGCGGCGTCCAACGCCGCTCGGATGGCCCGCAAGCGGGGCGGCTTCGCCGCGTCGACGTCGGGCCCCGTGATGATCGGCCAGATCCAGCTCGTCGGGGTTCCCGACCCCCATGGGGCCCGCCTGACGATCCTCGCCCACCGGGACGAGATCCTCGCCTCCGCGAACGAGAAGGATCCCGTCCTCGTGAAGTACGGCGGGGGCGCGAAGGACGTCGAGGTTCGGGTCGTCGAGACGGCCCGAGGGCCCATGGTCGTGACCCACCTCCTCGTGGACTGTCGGGACGCAATGGGGGCCAACGCCATCAACACGATGGCCGAGGCGATCGCCCCGAGGCTCGAGGCCTGGACGGGGGGCCGGGTGTACCTCCGGATCATCTCGAACCTCGCCGTGCGGCGCCTCGCGCGCGCCCGCGCCGTATTCGACAAGGAGGCGATCAAGACGGACGAGCTGTCCGGGGAGGAGGTCGTCGAGGGCATCCTCGAGGCCTTCGCCTTCGCGGACGCGGACCCGTTCCGCTGCGCGACCCACAACAAGGGCATCATGAACGGGATCGACGCGGTCGTCGTCGCGACGGGGAACGACTGGCGGGCCGTGGAGGCGGGGGCCCACGCGTACGCCGCGTGGAAGTCCGGCGGCTACCGCTCCCTCACGACGTACGAGAAGGACCGGGAGGGGAACCTCGTCGGGACGATCGAGCTCCCCATGCCCGTCGGGCTCGTCGGTGGCGCCACAGCGGTCCACCCGACCGCCAAGGCGAACGTGAAGCTCCTCGGCGTGAAGACGGCATCGGAGCTCGCCGAGATCATCGCGTCCGTCGGCCTGGCCCAGAACTTCGCGGCCCTGAGGGCCCTCGCAACGGAGGGCATCCAGCGGGGCCACATGTCCCTCCACGCGCGGAACATCGCCGCGACGGCGGGGGCCGTCGGCGACGAGATCGACCGGGTCGCGGAGGTCCTCGTCCGGGAACGGAAGGTCCGGATGGACCGCGCTGCGGAGGTCCTCGCGGACCTGCGGGGCAAGATGGACAAGTAATATTCAAGCCCATGGATATATTCCAATCCGCAGTGATACGGTCATAGCTATAATAAATTGTGTGTTATCGATTTCACCAACGAAATTCGAGAGAATCGCGGACCCCCTCCTTCCGTGCCATTTCGTGACACGGATGGCCTCGATCCGTCGGCTGGACGCCCGGCCGGTGTCCGATAATAATTCATCCGTTTAGATAAATATAAGGGCCGCACGACGAGGGTCGCCATCCTCCTCGTCCGACGCGACGGACGGTCGACGTCAGCGTACCGTTAGTCTTTTTTACTGAGACCAGCATTCGCGCCGTGGGATGGGTGCCCATGGTCCGGGTCGCGATTTACACTAGGGTATCGACCGAGGACCAAGCCAAAGAGGGATTCTCTCTCGGCGCCCAACGGGAGCGCCTGGAGGCCTACTGCACGGCCCGGGACTGGGAGATCGTCGCCACGTACGTGGACGACGGCTACTCCGGGCGCGACACGCGGAGGCCCGCGTACCAGCGGATTATGGAGGAGCGGGACCGATGGGACACGATCCTCGTGATCAAGATGGACCGGATCCACCGGAACTCGCGGAACTTCATGGAGATGATGGACAATCTCCGCTCCTGGGGGAAGGACTTCGCCTCCGCGACAGAGTCCCTCGACACGTCCACCGCGATGGGCCGTTTCGTGATGGACATCATCCAGCGGATCGCACAGCTCGAGTCCGAGCAGATCGGGGAGCGCGTGTACATGGGGATGGCCCAAAAGGCGAAGCACGGCCCTGGGATCCTCGGCTTCCAGCCGCCCCTCGGGTATCGGATCGCGTCGGGGCAGCTGTTCATCGAGCCCGCGGAGGCGTCCGTCGTGCGGAGGATCTTCGACCTCGCCCTCCAGGGGAAGACCCTCGAGAAGATCGCATCCGTGCTGAACGATCGGGACCGCGTCCTGACGAAACGCAAGACCCGCTGGACCGCGGTCAAGGTGTACCGGATCCTCCACAACCCCGTGTACGCGGGCTTCCTCCGGTGGGACGGCCTCCTGCGGAAGGGGGACCACGAGGCCCTCGTCGCCGTCGACGCCTTCAACCAGGTCCAGGAGCTCCTCCGGTCGAGGGCTCTCCCGGATGTCGCGAGGGAGGGACCCCTCGCCCTGGAGGCGTGAGGGATGGAGGGCCGCTGCCAGCGCTGCTGGGGGACGAAGAACCTCGTCCAGCGGGAGGTCGAGGCGGACCCCCGCGGCGACCCGACCGTGCGCCGGCAGAAGGTCCTCCTATGCAAGGCCTGCGCGGACGGGGCCCCCTCCGACGGGCTCCTGTTCTGGGAGGTCTTCATGCGCTTCGGGTCCACCCGCGAGCTGCTCCAGCACTACGAGGCGCCGACGGAGGAGGAGGCCATGCGCAAGCTATGCGCGGAGCGGGGCCTCAACGAGCGGGAGGTCATGCGCCGGGTCCGCGGGCAGGCGAGCGCGGAGGCCCTCAGCGGAGCCGCGCGCAAGGTGAACTCCTTCCTCGCGTACGCGAGCCCCTACGGGTACGACTACGTCGAGGGGGCGCTCCAGGTGCGCCAGGAGGAGGCCCGCGTGGTGACGCTCATCTTCCGCAGGTACCTCGAGGGGAAGGGGATCGCGAAGATCTGCCAGGAGCTGAACCGGGACGGCCTCCGGACGAAGACGGGCCGGGCGTGGGCGAGCCAGACGATCGCGAACATCCTCTCGAACCCCGTGTACTGCGGCCTCAGCCGGACGAACGGGGGCGTGAAGAAGGGTCGGCACGAGCCCCTCATCGAGATCGACACGTTCAACCGCGTGCAGAACGAGATGCAGCGGCGGATCCGCAGGCCGGACCAGAAGCGCGACGAGGCGCCCCAGCTCCGCCTCGAAGATTACAACTGACCGCGCGGGCGAGCTCGTCCCGGCGCCGCAGAACGAAGCCCATCCGAACCTTGCGGCCTCGCGGTCGTTGCTATAGTTAAACAACTATAACATCTCGGATCGCGCGAGGCGGACGCGACGGCCTCCCTGCGGATCGGACGCCCCTCTCCCCTGTGCTCTCCTGGGGAAAACGCCCACCCCCATGGAGGGACGGTCCCGGACGGTGGAAAGTGGGCCACGAATCCGGGGGTCGGAGGCCCACTCAGGGCCCCTTTCCCATTGCGGTTCGGTAGTCCGTATGTGTATGGCCCCCGAGGAGGGACTCGGTTTGACAACACATAGTTTTATTGGTCCTATGGGAACTATGGTTTCGGGCGGACCGCCGTGTCAAACCCTGACAAGGACCTCACGACGATCCAGATCACGAAGCCCGTGCGCGACCGCCTCTACCGCCTGAAGTTCCGCCAGACGTACGACGAGTTCCTCGACGAGCTCTGCGACCTGTACGAGAGCACGGAACGCAGTGCACACAAATAGGCATAGGAACGTCAGTATAGCTATCACGTTGACTTAGCACGTAGGTTCGCGTACAGCTATATTTTCCGCACGTAAGACCTTGAGACCACGTTTCGGCGCCCCACTGGAAGGGTTATGACCCCGCCTCGCCGTACCGCGAGGGCGGATGACCCACTGGACGGAGAAGTATCGCCCCCAGAGCCTTGAAGAGGTCCTCGGCAACCCGACGGCCGTCTCCGAGCTCCGGCGATGGGCCCAGGCCTGGACCCGTGGCATCCCTGACCGGAGGGCCGTGATCCTCCAAGGGGAACCGGGGATCGGGAAGACGAGCGCGGCCCTCGCCCTCGGGCGGGAGATGGGCTGGACCGTGATCGAGATGAACGCCTCGGACCAGCGGAACGCGGAGGCGATCAGGCGCACGGCGGCCCGCGGGGCGGTCCTCGAGACGTTCTCCTCGACGGGGGAGTTCCTCCGCACAGGGGAGGGCGGGCGGAAGCTCATCGTCCTCGACGAGGCGGACAACGTCTTCGGACGGGAGGACCAGGGCGGGATTGCGGCGATCGTCCAGATGATCCGGGAGACCCGGCAGCCCGTCATCCTGATCGTGAACGACCTGTACGGCCTCACGAGCCGATCGTCCGCGATCAAGCGGCTATGCAAGACCATCAAATTCCAACCTGTTCACGCGGCCGCCATGAAAAAGATACTCAAGGACGTCGCCGCCAAGGAAGGGGTCGACGTCTCTGAGGACGTCCTCGAGTTCATCGCGGACCGGTCCCTCGGGGACATGCGGTCCGCCCTCACGGACCTCCAGGCCCTTGCCGTCGGGACGACGGAGCTCCGCAGCGAGGCGACGTCGGCCCTCGGCTTCCGGGACCGGGAGTCGACGATCTTCGCGGCCCTCGGGGAGATCTTCCGCTCCGGGGACGCGAGGCGGTCCCGGGACGCTGTCCGCGCCCTCGACGAGGACCCGGAGACCCTCGCCCTCTGGGTCGACCACAACCTCCCCTTCGAGTACCGGTCCCTCGACGACCTCGCCCGCGGGTACGACCGGCTCGCCCGCGCGGATATCTTCCTCGGCCGGCGGGCCCGCCGCCAGGACTACGGAATGTGGGGCTACGCGTACGACCTCTTGTCCGCGGGCGTCGCGACGGCGCGGAAGGGCCGAGCGGCGGGGGGCCAACTCCAGTTCCCGATGTACCTCATGCTCATGTCCCGCTCCCGCGGCCGGCGGACCGCGAGGAACTCCCTCGCCCAGAAGCTCGGGCGGCACCTCCACACGTCCGCGGCCCTCGTCCGGAACGACGTCCTCCCGGACCTCCGGGCCCTCTGCGCGGCGGACGCGGAGTTCCGCGTGCATCTCACCGCCGTCCTGGGGCTCGACGAGAAGGAGGCCGCGTACCTCCTCGACGAGAAGGAGGACAGCCACGCGGTCAAGCACCTCCTCGAGAGCGCCGCGAAGGTCCCCGGCTTCGGATCCCGGGAGGCCCTCGGGGAGGGCCTCCAGGAGTTCGACGAGGGCGACGATCCAGGCGCATGATGTTCCGATCACGCAGCGGGGTCTCGTGGGGCGGCGACTGCGGCTCGTGGACGGCGAGGTCGTCACGAAGTACGTCTTCCCGTTCGTCGACGGCGAGTGGCGCGTGCCCTTCGCAATCGTCGACATCCTCGGACGAGGACCGACCGTCCTCGCCGCCCCGATCGAACCCGATGGCGCGGACCTGAGGTCGGCCCTGGCGATCCCGCTCGAGGCCTTCCTCGGCCTCGCGCACTTCGATCTCTGGTGGGTCTTCCGGGGCATCCCCGAGCTGGAGCGTCCGTGGGTAAACGCGGTCATCTCCACGAACATCGCCCAACCCTTCACCCGCGACGGCGTCCGATACAAGATCCACGATCTCGCCTTCCCGCCCGGTGTGCGGGAGCTCACGGCCGTGCGCGTGAAGGACGAGGTCTTCCACCCGCGAGAGTTCCGGAAGGGGGAGCTCGACCTCCTCGGCCTCCGGCGCGCGAGCCCTTGAGCCAGGCAGGACCCGCATCGGACGGTCCCGGGCCGCGGATTTCGGTCGTCCGAAACGCACGAAAACCCTTTATCCACGCCACCCGTACCAGGGCCCGATGGACCCCGAGCGGAAGGAGGTCCTCGAGCGCCAGGGCTACCGAATCGTCGGGGAGCACAGCGGGGTCAAGCTGTGCCACTGGACGAAGGCGAGCCTCTCGAAGGGCGTCGGCTGCTACAAGCAGACGTTCTACGGAATCGAGAGCCACCGCTGCCTGCAGATGACGCCGACGGTCGACGCGTGCAACCTCGGATGCATGTTCTGCTGGCGCACCCAGGAATGGGGATCCGACGGCCTCCTCGAGGCGGACGACCCCTCGTCCATCGTCGACGGGAGCCTCGAGGCCCAGCGCGCCCTCCTCAGCGGGTACAAGGGCCATCCCGGCGTGACGCGGGAGCGTTTCCTGGAGGCCTGGCATCCGACGAACGTGGCGATCAGCCTCACGGGGGAGCCCACGTTGTACCGCCGCCTTGGGGAGATGATCGACGACTTCAAGCGGCGCGGGATGTCCACGTTCCTCGTCACGAACGGCACGACGCCCGCCGTCCTGCGGCGGATGCGGGAGGAAGGCCGCCTCCCGACCCAGCTCTACGTGACCGTCGCGGCTCCGAACGAGGACGTCTACCGGAGGCTCATGGCCCCGAAGTCGGACCACGAGTGGGCGAAGCTCCTCGAGACCCTCGCCCTCCTCCCCGAGATCCCGACGCGCACGGTGATCCGGCACACCCTCGTCGAGGGCTGGAACCTCGGCTGGGAGGACGAGTACGCGGCCCTCGACCGGGTCGCGAAGCCGATGTCCATCGAGTGCAAGGGTTACTCCTTCGTCGGGGAGAGCCGCCTGCGCCTGCGGGAGGAGAACATGCCGTCCCACGCGTCCATCCGGACGTTCGCCCGGGCCCTCGCGGACCGCCTGGGCTACGCCGTCGCCGCGGAGCGGGAGGACAGCCGCGTGGTCCTCCTCACCCCGGACGGGGAACTCCATCCCGTTTCCTCGTGAGACAACGGGACCGAGGCCTCTTTTATAGGACCCTCGGAATGGAGGGGGGACCCGTTTGGCGAGCCCCCTCGACGCCCTCGGGAGGTTCCTCGAGGACACGTACAACAACCCCCTCGCGTACATCTCCCTCACGTTCGTCTACGCGATCGCCGTGGCCATCGTCCTGCCGATCCCCATCGAGGCGGCCCTCCTCGCGCCCCTCCTCGACCGCCGGTACGGCTACCTCATCGGGATCACCCTCGCCCTCGCGGCCGGCAAGACGATCGGCGCGTGGCTCATCTTCCTCCTCGGGGTCAACGTCGAAGGGTCGATCCGCCGCTGGTCCGAGCGGTGGCGCTTCGCGAAGTGGTTCGTGGAGAAGGCGGAGAAGTTCGTCGCGAGGACGGGGAACCTGGGGCTGTACATCCTCCTCTCCATCCCCCTGATGACGGACACGATCCCCCTGTACCTGTACTCCCTGTTCAACGAGGAGGGGAAGGCCCTCGACCAGAGGATGTACCTCGCCGCGAACTTCCTCGCCGCCCTCAACCGCGTGGCCGTCCTCGTGATCATCTTCCTCGTCGGGGTGAACCTGTTCGGCCTGTAGCGGCAGCCTTATCCGCCGGCCGCCCTTCGCGACGCCGTGTTTGAGCTGCCGACGGTCCTCCGTGCGGACGAGCTCCTCGACAAAGCCTTCGGCCGGGCAGGCAAGGCGACGACCGCGAAGGGGAAGGACCGCGCGACCCGATCCCGGAACCTCGCCGTGGCGAAGGTCCAGATCGCGGGGCAGACGATCGGGTCGACCCTTCGGTCGTACGTGAAGGGGTTCCCGAGCCTCGACCGGCTGCCGCCCTTCTACGCGGAGCTCATCGACGTCCTCGTGGACCGCGGGCGGCTCAAGAAGCACCTCGGGGCCGTGGACTGGGCCGCGGACCGGGCCGAGGCCGTGACCCGGGAGGCCGTGCGGAAGATCGGACGGTCCGAACTCGGGGAGCTCCTCACCCTCCGCAAGGCGGCGTTCGGCCGGCTCGCGTCCCTCGTGGACCAGGTGTCCGGGGACCTCGACGGCCTCGTCGAAGCGCGGAAGGCCCTCCGACGCCTGCCGAACATCGACCCGAACGTGCCGACGATCGTCGTGGCGGGCTACCCGAACGTGGGGAAGAGCGCGTTCGTGCGGGCCGTTTCGACGGGGCGCCCTCGCGTGGCCGAGTATCCGTTCACCACGAAGGGCGTGAGCCTCGGGCACTTCGAGCGGGACGGGCGGCGCTATCAGATCATCGACACGCCGGGGCTCCTCGACCGGCCCATGGAGAAGCGGAACCGGATCGAGAGGCAGGCCATCGCGGCCTTGGCCCACCTCGCGGACGTCGTCCTGTTCCTCCTCGATCCCTCGGAGACGTGCGGCTACACCATCGACGAACAGACGCGGCTCCTCGCCTCCGTGCAGGACGTCTTCCGGGACGTGGCCTTCGTCGTCGTCGAGAACAAGGCGGACCTCGACGGCCCGGCCTCCGGGCACCCGCGAATCTCGGCGGTTCGAGGGGATGGGCTCAACGAGGCTTTGGATCGGGTCCTCGAGCGCCTCACCAGCCGCGCTCCTGGAGGCGCGCCTCGATAGGCAGGGCCTTCGCGTCGATGCCTTTCATCGGGAGGCCGAGGCCCTTAGAGACCTCCGCGACGACGCTCGGGTCGTCGAAATGGGCGACCGCGTCGACGACGGCCCGGCCCCGCGTCTCGGGGTTTTCCGACTTGAAGATCCCTGAGCCCACGAAGACCCCGTCGCAGCCCATGAGCATCATGAGGGCCGCGTCCGCGGGGGTCGCGACCCCGCCCGCCGCGAAGTTCACGACGGGGAGGCGCTGGATCTTCTTGACCTCCGTGAGGATCTGGAACAGGCCCTCCGAGATGTCGTCGAGGGTCGCGCCCGCGAAGATCACGTCGGCCTCGGAGACGGCCGGTTCGATGCCCATGGAGGCACGGATCTCCTTGAGGAGGACCGTGAAGTTCTCCGCGTACTTCGTCGCGACGCCGTACAGGCGGTCGTTGTCGTACGCCTTGAGCTCCGCGATCGCGTGGTTCACCTGCCGGACGTGCCGGACGGCCTCGATGATGTCCCCCGTCCCCGCCTCGCCCTTCGTGCGGATCATCGCGGCCCCCTCCCACACCCGCCGGACGGCCTCCCCGAGGTTCCGGCAACCGCACACGAAAGGCACACTGAATGCCCGCTTGTTCACGTGGAAGAACGGGTCCGCTGGCGTGAGGACCTCGGACTCGTCAATCATGTCCACGCCGAGGGACTCGAGGGCCTTCGCCTCCGCATCGTGCCCGATCCGGCACTTCGCCATCACGGGAATCGTGACGGCATCCATGATCTCCTGGATCTTCGTCGGGTCCGCCATCCGCGCGACGCCCCCCGCGGCCCGGATATCCGCCGGCACGCGCTCGAGGGCCATGACGGCGACGGCCCCGGCCTCCTCCGCGATGGCCGCCTGCTCCGCGTTCGTGACGTCCATGATCACGCCGCCCTTCTGCATCTTCGCGAAGCCGCGCTTGAGCAGTTCCGTCCCGAAGCGGAGTCGGCTGAGGTCGAGATCGAGAGGCATAGAACGTCCTCCCGGGGCGACCTACGGGACGTAGGTATATCTACTTTTCCTGAGGAAAAGGACGCCCGATTCGATACGTT
>MGWD01000037.1:32239-35019 GCA_001800825.1 Euryarchaeota archaeon RBG_19FT_COMBO_69_17
AGCCATGGTCGCCCGCCGACGAATCCGTCCACGTCCGCGGCCCGCGCGGACGTCCCCGAAAATCGTCGTGTGCGTCACGGGGATGCCTGCCGCGGGGAAAGAGGAAATCGTGAAGGTCGCCCGCCGACTGGGCTTCTCCATCGTCCGGATGGGGGATGTCGTCCGGGACGAGGCCCGCGCGCTCGGCCTCGCGTCGACGGACCATGCGATCGGCGGGATGGCCCACCAGGAGCGGGTGGAGCACGGCTTCGGGATCTGGGCGGAGCGGACCCTGCCGCGGGTCCCGGGTGGGCGCGTCCTCATCGACGGACTTCGCGGGCGCGCGGAGCTCGACGTGTACCGCCGTGCGTTCGGGGAACGGCTCGTCGTCCTCGCCGTCCACGCGTCCCCTGGCACGAGGTTCGGGCGCGTGGTCCGGAGGGACCGGTCCGACACGACGGCGTCCCGAGAGGCCTTCGTAGCCCGGGACGAGCGGGAGCTTGGATGGGGGCTCGGGGACACGATCGCGACCGCGGAAGTCCTCCTCGTCAACGAGGGTACCCTCCCGGAGCTCCGGCGGGCCGTGCGCGACGTCCTGGAGCATCTCGATGGCTAGCCTACCGATCCTCTGGATCGAGGCCCGCGTCCATGCCCATGCGACGGAGGACGAGGACCGCGTCCGGGCAGCCCTCGGGGCCGCGCTCCCGGCGGGGGAGGACCGGCGAGAGGCGCTCGAGGGCCACATGGGCAACCCGATCGTCCGGATCGTCCGCCGCGTGGACGCGTCGGCGCCTATCCGGCAGACCTGGGAGGCATGGAGGGCCTCGGGGATCCTCGAGGCCCTCGGGGCCGACGGCGGCTCCCGGCTCGACGATGAGGGCGTCCTCCATATGAGGTTCGACAAACAGGAGGCGTACCTGGGCCGGCTCGTCCTCGTCCGGGAGACGGACGCGATCGACGTCCGCGTGAGGCTGGCCGCCCACCCCGCGAAGCCCGAGGCCTTCCGGCGGGTCGCCGCGGCGCTCCTCGCGGGGGGCGAGTGAATGAATCTCACCAAAGACCAGGGGCGCCTCCTCGAGGAGGGGACGCCCGCCCAGCGGAAGGCCATGGAGATCCTCCTCGCCCTCGGGGAGATCGGCGGGGCGGAATCCCTCGTCCCGATCACCTCGGCCCACGTCTCCGGGGCGTCGTACAAGCTCATCGGGGACGCGGGGCTCGAGTTCATCGAGGACTTCGCGGCAGGCACGCGGGTGGCCGTCCCGACGACCGTGAACCCTCTGGGGACGGACCTAGCCCAGTGGCGGGAGCTCGGGATCCCGGAGGCCTTCGCGGAGAAGCAGGCGCGGATCGCTCGCGCGTACGAGGCCATGGGAACGAGGACGATCTTCTCCTGCACGCCGTACGAGCAGGGGGTCCGGCCCGGCCTCGGCGAGCACGTGGCCTGGGCGGAGTCCAACGCGACGTGCTTCGCGAACTCGGTCCTCGGCGCCCGGACGAACCGGGAGGGAGGCCCTTCCGCCCTCGCGGCCGCGATCGTCGGCGCGACCCCGGACTTCGGCCTGCACCGGGACGAGGGGCGGCAGCCGACGATCCTCGTCGACGTCGACGCGGACCCCTCCGGGATCGGGTTCGACCTGCTCGGCCTCTTCCTCGGAGAGCGGGCGGGGGACGGCCTCCCGTACGTCCGCGGGTTCCGTGCCTCGGAGGCGGACCTCAAGTGGTTCGGCGCGGCCCTTGCCTCCGCAGGGAGCTGCGGGATGTTCCACCTTGAGGGCGTGACGCCGGAGTGGCGACGCGCAAGGACGAAGCGGCTCCCGACCGTCCGCGTGACGGCGGACGACCTGGAGGCGACCCGCAAGGAGTACACGGATGGCCAGGACGCGGACCTCATCGCCCTCGGGTCTCCCCAGCTCTCCTCGGACGAGCTGAGGGCCATCGCGGGCCTCCTCGACCGCGCCCATCCCCGCATCCCCGTGTGGGTCTTCACGAGCCGCGCGGTCCGGGAAGCGAACCCCGACGCGGTCGCGGCGGTCGAGCGGGCCGGCGGGAGGGTCCTCGCGGACACGTGCCTCGAGGTCACCCTCCTCGAGCACCGCTTCACGACCGTCGCGACGCCCTCGGGCAAGGGGGCGTACTACCTCCCGAGCCTCTGCCGGCAGAAGGTCATCCTGGACGACATCCGTGTGATCCTGGAGCGGTACGCATGAGGCTCCCCGCGAGGCGGATCGCTCCGGGCCGTGCGGAGGGCCCTGCACTCGTGAGCCCCTCGCCCTTCTCCTTCGTCGGCGGGGCGGACCCCGCGACGGGGGAGGTCCTCGACGAGGCGTCGGGTTGCCGGGGGGAGCGCATCGCGGGCCGCGTGTTCGCGTTCCCGCACGGGAAGGGGAGCACGGTCGGGTCCTACGTCGTGTACGGCCTCGCGAAGCGGGGTGTGGGCCCTGCGGCCCTCGTCAACGAACGCGCGGAGGGGATCGTCGCGGTGGGGGCGATCCTCGCGGGCGTCCCCATGGTCGACGGGGTCGACGTGCGAGGATTCCTCCCGGGGGACCGGGCGATCGTCGACGCGGACGCGGGGGCGATCGACCTCCCCGACGTCCGTGCCGTCCCCGTCGTCAGCGTGTTCCTCCGGAACCGCGGGCGCCTGCTCCTCGTCCAGAGGGGCGACCGCGTGGGGAGCTTTCCGGGGCGGTGGTCCGCCGTCTCCGGATACCTCGAGAGGGACGAGGACCCGCGGGACCGTGCGGTCCAGGAGGTCCGGGAGGAGACGGGGATCCGCGACACCCGTTTCCGGGCCGCGGGCC
>MGWD01000037.1:35031-48855 GCA_001800825.1 Euryarchaeota archaeon RBG_19FT_COMBO_69_17
CGACGGCGTACGTCGTCCATCCGTTCCTCTTCGACGTCCCGAGCCGCCGCTTGCAGCTAGATTGGGAAAACGTCACCCATCGATGGATTAGGTCATCCGAAATCGACGGATTTGACACGGTCCCCCGGCTCCGGGACGTCATGACCTCGGCCTTACACGGACAATAGTTGCGGAAAGGTTAAACTACGATTTCGCCGCTCCTGCGCTCGGTGGCGAAACGGAGCCTCACGGACAACGAACGGAAGGTCCTGTACGGCCTCGTCCACCATCCCACGAGGAACGATCGGGAGCTCTCTGAGGCCCTCCGAATCAAGGTCTCCACGGTCACCGCGATCCGGAGGCGGCTCGGGGCGTCCGACTACTTCGTCACCCGCCGGATCCCGATGATGCATCGCCTGGGCTGGGAGATCCTCCTCGCGGGACACGGGCGGCTCGCGCAGACGGCCAACCCCCACGCGAGCGCGCGGATGCGGGAGATCCTCGAAGGCCGCTTCCCGACGATCTTCCACGTCGCGATGTCCCCCGACCACTTCACGTTCCTCGGGATGGCCCCCGACTACACGACGTCAAGGAGGGACCTCGAGGAGCTCCGGACCGCGATGCACCGGGCCGGGCTCTCCGACACGGGGCTCCTCTCGACGATCGTCTTCCCCGTCGGACTCACGGTCCTCGGGAACTTCTTCGACTACAGCCACGCCCTCGCCCTCGCGTTCGGGATCGAGGAGAAGCCCCCCGTCGCCCTCCACCCGGGCGAGGTCGGGGATATCGAGCTCTCCCGGAAGGAGACGGACGTCCTCCGGGGCCTCGTCCGGTTCCCCGAGCTCAGCGACAAGGCCGTCGCGGGCAAGATCAAGGCGTCCCGCCAGGCCGTCTCCAAGATGCGCCGGACGTTCGAGGCGGACGGCCTCCTCCGGACGGTCCGGCTCCCGAACGTCCGGGCCCTCGGCTTCGAGCTCTTCGTGTCCACGTTCGCGCGGTTCACCCCGCCGGCGACCCTGAAGGCCCGCGCGGACGCAATCGAGAAGACCCTCAAGGTCACGCCGTCCTTCTTCTACGCGTCCTGCAACATGGAGTCCGTCCTGTTCGCCGCGGTCAAGAGCTACGAGCACTTCTCCTCCCTCCGCTCCCTCTTCGGGAAGTACTACGAGGAGCGCGGGTTCCTCGCGGGGGACGCGACGATCCACATCGGCCTCGCCTCGATGACGGACATCCTGCGGAACGCGGACTTCAGCCCGGCGATCCAGACCCTGCAGGGGCCGATGGCGCGCTAGCGTCGATCACGGCATCGACCTCCCGCTCGAGCAGGGTGAGTTGGTGGGTGTCGAGGGTCAACGGGTTCACGGAGAACAGGAAGATCGCGTTGTGGATCGCGACCTGGTCCCGGATCGACTGGACGAGCCTCAGGACCGTGATGAAGTTGTTGTTCGTGATGAGGTACTCGATCCCGTCGAGGAGGACGACCCCCTTCTCCCGGCTCAGGAACTGTTCGACGGCGAGGGACAGCTTCTCGAGGTCCTTGGGCCGCACGGCGTCCTCCTTCCCGACATTGCTGAGCCAGAGCACGGGCAGGTCCGCGATCCCGTACCGCTCCCGGATCTTCTGGGGGTACACGCGGGTCACGCACAGGCCCTTCCTGCCGGTCGCGATCGCGGCCAGGAAGAGGCGGTACGATTCCCCGGGCTGGGTCTCCCGGACGAGATACGTGGAGGAGGGCTGGAGGGGGCCTGCGGCGGCCTTCGCAGGGTCCACCGTCGCGGGGGCGGCCCCCACCTCCTGGGAGGCGCCGCACGCGGGGCATCGGTCCGCGTCCGCGGGGATCGGCTCCCGGCAGGAGACGCACGGCACGCGTCCAGGCCCGGGGGGCGCCGCGGCCTCCGGGGCCATCGCGAGGCCGCAGACCCCGCACGCGGCCGCCCCGGGCGGCACCGCGGAGCCGCACCTCGGGCACGGGCCTCCCGACGAGCCCACGGGCTCGTGGCACCGCGCGCAGCGGAGGGCGCCCTTCGGCAGAGGGGCGTCGCAGGCCTCGCACGCCGCCGACACCTCGTCGGGCCGCGCGAGGGCCTCGAGGATCCGGTCCACGTCCGCGGGCTCGAGCCCCTCGATCCCCGCGATCTCCTGCTTCGTCGCCGTACGGAGGGCCGCGAGGCTCTTGTAGCCCGCGTCGAACAGGGCGAACGCCTTCGCCGGCGTGATCCCGGGCATCCGGGTGAACTCCCGGAGGGCCTCGCTCGCGTGGAGGGGCGTGATCCCGATCGTCACGCTCTGCCCGTCCACGTCGTTCCACTCGACGACGTACTCCGACTCCACGGAACGCTCGGAGAGGGACAGGGTCCGGGACCGCGTCTCCCGGGCGATGAGGTCCTTCTGGGCCGCGACGGCGGCGGCGAGGTCCCGCCCCGCCTTCACGACCGTCGCGATGAAGTCGTCCACGTCGAGCTTGATCTCCTTCCGCATCTGCTGGACACGGCGGACGATCTCCCGGGCGTACCCCTCGGCCTGGATCTCGGGGGTCACTCGCATGTCGATCGTGAGCTCGCCGTGCGGCGTCGACACGACGGCCACGTCGTCGGGCATCTTCTTCGCGAAGGAGATCATCGTGCCGTCGATCGTGACGACCTGCCCCTCGACGCCGACCTTGTAGTCCCCCTTCTCGAGGGCCTTCCGCACCTCGTCCGCGGGGCGGGACTCGAGGACCTTCGCGATCTTCGGCCACAAGGCCTTGTACGCCTTCCCGATCGCGGATGGATCCGGCTTCAGGACGACGGTCATCCCGGGGAACTCCTCCCCCGCCTTGAGGACCGCGAGGTCCTTCCCGTTCGCCTGGTCCAGGAACACCTCCCGGAGGCCCGCGAGGGCCTTCCGCGCCCCGTCCGTCGGGCCCGTGACCGCGATGAGCCGGACGGGCCACCGGAGCTTTCGGCCGCTCCGCTGCCGCTCCTTCGCGACGGCCTCAACGAGCTCCTGGACGATCGCCATGGAGGCCTCGAGCTCCAGGTTCCGCCGGCCCGCCATCGGCGCGGGCCAGTCGAGCATGTGGACGGACAGGAGGCGTCCGTCGAGCCGCTGGTAGATCGCCTCCGCGAGGTGGGGGACGGCCGGGGCGAGGATTTTCGCCGTCGTGAGGAGGGCCTCGTGGAGGACCGCGTACGCGGCCGTCTTCGTCCGGTCCTCCGCGTCGAGCCAGGTCCGCTCCCGGACGAGCTTGACGTACCACCGGGACAGGTCGTCGAGGATGAACGTCTCGACGGCCCGGTACGCACGGTGGAGGCTGAAGGACGTCATCTCCCGGTCGACGGCCTCCTTGAGGGCCTCGAGCCGTGAGAGGAGCCACGCGTCCTCGGGGCGGAGGTAGGCCTTCGCGGCCTCCACGGTGTGCCGCGCGGGGTCGAAGCGGTCCAGGACCATGTACGTCGTCGCGAACCGGAGGACGTTCCACAGGATGTTGAGGGTCCGCTGGGCCGTGCGCACGCCCTCCTCCTGGAACGTGATGTCCTCCCACGGGGCGTTGACCGCGAGGACGTAGAAGCGGAGCGGGTCCACGCCGAACTTCGTGATCACGGCGGAGGGCTCGATGAAGTTCCCGAGGGACTTGTGCATCTGCCGCCCGTCGGGGCCGTTGACCCAACCGTGCATCATGACCGCGTCGTAGGGCGCGCGGTCGAACGCGACGACCCCCGCCGCGAGCTGGGAGTTGAACCAGCCGCGCGTCTGGTCGGGACCCTCGACGATCCAGTCTACGGGCCACCAGCGCTTGTGCTCCTCCTCCCGCGCGGGGAAGCCGAGGCTCGCCCAGCTCGCGACCCCGCTGTCGAACCAGACGTCGAGGACGTCCTTCACGCGGGCCATCTCCCCGCCGCACGCCTCGCACGTCAGGCGGACGTCGTCAATCCACGGCCGGTGGAGGTCCATCCCGTCCGCGTAGCCCTTCCCCCGGCGGAGGTCCGCCGCGGAGCCGACGACGCGGAACGCGGAGCACGCCGAGCAGCGCCAGAACGGGAGGGGGATGCCCCAGTACCGCTGCCTCGAGAGGCACCAGTCCCGGAGGTTCGATGTCCAGTCCCCCTGGCGGGCGGCCCCCGCCCAATCCGGGTACCAGCGCACCCGGCGGATCTCCTCGAGCATCTTCCCCTTGACGTCCGTCACCTTGAGGAACCACTGGACCGTGGCCCGGTAGAGGACGGGGGTCTTGCAGCGCCAGCAGTGGCCGTAGGAGTGGGTGATGTCGTCCTCCGCGAAGAGGGCGTGGGCCGCCTTGAGGTCGTCGATGATGAGGAAGTTCGCCTCCCGCACGTGCTTCGACGCGTATTCGCCCGCCTCCGGGGTGAAGCGCCCCCGGTCGTCCACGGGAGAGAACGCGGGGAGGCCGTGGGCCTTCCCGAGGTCGAAGTCCTCGGGCCCGTGGCCCGGGGCCGTGTGGACGAGCCCCGTGTAGTCCGACTCCACGAGGTCGGAGGGGATGACCCTGTGGGCCCACTCCCCCGAGACGGTCGCCTGGAAGGGGACCTTCCCCGCGAGGGGATGCAGGTACTCCAGGCCGACGAGGTCCTTCCCCGCCTTGCGCTCGACGACCTCGAAGGACGAGACCCCTGCGAGGGCCAGGACCGTGGGGACGGCGGAGTCGAGGACCCACACGTGCTCCGTCCGCTTCCCGCGGACGACCCGCACCTTCGCGTACGTGAACGCGGGATGGGCCGCGATCGCGAGGTTCGCGGGGAGGGTCCACGGGGTCGTCGTCCAGATGAGGAGGGACTCGTCGGGACGGCCCTTCACGGGGAACGTCACGTAGATGGACGGGTCCGTCTCGTCGGAGTACTCGACCTCCGCATCCGCGAGGGCCGTCTCGCAGCGGCTGCACCACTGGAGGGACCGGAGGGCCTCGTACAGGAGGCCGCGCTCGTGGGCCCGCTTGAGGGTCCACCAGGCCGCCTCGATGTACTCGTTCCGGATCGTCATGTAGGGACGATCCCAGTCGAGCCACACCCCGAGCTCCTGGAACTGGACGTTCATCTTCCGCAGGAGGTCGAGGGAGAAGTCCCGGCACGTCGTGACGAACTTCTCGATCCCGAAGTCCTCGATCTCCTTCTTGTTCGTGATCCCCAGGGTCTTCTCGACCTGGACCTCGATGGGGAGCCCGTGCATGTCGTACCCCGGTTGGTCCCGGACGTGGTGCCCCCGCATCCGGAGCCATCGCACGACCGTGTCCTTGATCGTCTTGTTGAGGACCTGTCCGAGGTGGATCGCGCCCGTCGTGTAGGGCGGGCCGTCGACGAAGTAGAAGTCCTGGCCCTTGGACCGGGCCGCGACGACCTTCGGGTAGACCTTCGCGCGGGCCCAGAACGCCTGGACCTGCTTCTCGAGCTCCACGGGCCGGTAGTCGTCCTCCGCCTGCTTGATCATCGCAGCCCCCTCCGCGGGGGTGTCGCGCGGCGCGCGGGCTTTCTCATCGCCCCTGCGCACCGCCCGTCCCATCCGGGTGCGGCTATTAAAACGTGGCGGGCCGGATCGCCCGCGGGAGAGGACCGCCGCGCGCGCCGCCCGGCGGCCCGGGGAGGGCCGGGAGCGAGATTTGAACTCGCGTCAAGGGATCCACAGTCCCCTAGCATGAACCAGGCTAGCCCATCCCGGCCGCGGGCCGTCGCATGCTGGGAGGAGCATATAGCGTTTTGGTTACTTCGCCGTCAGGTCGCGCAAGCCCGCGACGCCATCCCGGACCAGGAGGAACGCGGCGACCACGAGGACGATCCCAACGGACATGACGACGATCAGCCCGACGACGTACTCGGGCGCGAGGATCGTCCCCACGCCGCCGAGGAACAGCAAGGCCACGCCGATCCCGCCGAGGCGTCCGCTACGCCGGCGTCTCGCCGCGACCCTCTCCCGCGTCAGGCGCTCCCGATCCGCGGCCGTCATCTTCGGCGCGTCCATCGCCGCGTCCATCCGGCCTACCGTATTTGACGGCTTGGGTGCCCCACGGAGCGCCCGCGAGGAGCCCTTCCGGAGCCCGCCGCGGGGTGGGCCCGGAAACGTTTAGTAGGCCGCGAGGGATGGTCGCCGCATGGCCGCGAAGCGGGACCTCCTCTCCATGCTCGACCTCGAGTCGGACCTCGTCGGGATCCTCGAGCTCGCGGCGAGCATCAAGAACCGGACGAAGGCGGGGGAGCCGTACGAGCCCTTGCGTGGGAAGAGCCTCGCGATGGTCTTCGAGAAGGCCTCCACGCGCACCCGGGTGTCCTTCGAGGTCGGGATGACCCAGCTCGGCGGGCACGCCCTCTTCCTGAGCCCGAACGACCTCCAGATCGGACGGGGAGAGACGATCGCGGACACCGCGCGGGTCCTCAGCCGCTACGTGGACGGGATCATGTACCGGGCGTTCAAGAACGAGAACATGCGGGAGCTCGCGAGGCACGCGACGGTCCCCGTGATCAACGGGCTCGACGACAAGGAGCACCCCTGCCAGATCGTCACGGACCTGTTCACGGTCCTCGAGCGCAAGAAGGCCGTCAAGGGCCTCACCCTCGCGTACGTGGGGGACGGGAACAACGTGTGCAACTCCCTCTTCCTCGGGTGCGCGATCGCGGGGATGAACATGGCCGCGGGGGTGCCGAAGGGCTACGAGCCGGACGGGCACCTCCTCGCCTCCGCGCGGCGGATCGCGAAGACGTCGGGGGCCGAGCTGCGGATCGTCCACGACCCCTTCGCCGCGGTGAAGGGCGCGGACGTCGTGTACACGGACGTCTGGGTCTCCATGGGCATGGAAAAGGAGAAGGAGGAGCGCGAGAAGGTATTCCTCCCGTACCAGGTCAATGAGAAGCTCGTCCGCGCCGCGAAGGACGACGCCGTCGTCCTGCACTGCCTACCCGCCCACCGCGGGCTCGAAATCACGGACGAGGTCATCGACGGGCCCCAATCCGTCGTGTTCGACCAGGCGGAGAACCGCCTCCACGCCCAGAAGGCGATCCTCGTGCGCCTCCTCGCGGGCGTCTGAGCCCCATCCGGGGCGGCGCCGGATCGCCCTCGCCGCGATCCTCCTGGCCGTCGCGGCCGTCCTCGCGTTCCCTGCCCAGGCGGCGGCCGCCGCGACGCTCCCCGGCCTCGCCCTCGCCTCGGTCACCCGGATGGTCGCGGCGTACGTCCTGTCCCTCACCTTCGCGATCGTCTTCGGCCTCACGGCGGCGACGAACCGCCGCGCGGCGACCGTCCTCCTCCCGTTCCTCGACGTCCTTCAGAGCGTCCCCATCTTCGGCTTCTTCCCCGCGGCCCTCCTGTTCTTCGTCGCGACGTTCCACGGCCATCCGGCCGGGCTCGAGATCGCGGTCGTCTTCCTCATCTTCACGAGCATGGCCTGGAACATGGCCTACGGGGTGTACGAGTCCGTCATCACGATCCCCCGCGACCTCGAGGTCGCGGGGCAAAGCCTCGGCCTCACGGGATGGCTCCGGTTCCGCCGTCTCCTGTTCCCGTCCATGATCCCCAAGCTCGTGTACAACTCCATGCTCTCCTGGTCCAACGGCTGGTACTTCCTCGTCGCGAGCGAGGTCTTCACGGCTTTCGGCGAGACGCACACGCGGCCGGGCCTCGGGGCGTTCATCGCGGAGGCCGGGATCGCCGCGGACATGGGGGCCATCGCCCTCGGTCTCGGGGCCCTCGCGGCCGTCGTCCTCGCCCTCGACGCCCTCGCCTGGCGCCCCCTCTCCCTGTGGTCCGAGCGGTTCCGGATCGAGAGCACGAGCCGGGAGGCCCTGCGGGTCCCGGGCCCCTACGAGCGGTTCCGGTGGCTCCCGCGGTTCCCCGGGATCCGCGCGAACGCAATCGGGCGCCTGCGGCCCCTCGCCCAGGCCTGGGAGCGGGCCTCCCTCCGTCTCGAGCGCGGGTACGTCGGCCACCCCGCCGTCGTGCGCACGGTCCGGCGGGCCGACATGATCATGTTCCTCGCGATCGTCGGGATCGTCGTCGTCGCGGGCCTCGCGGGGATCGCGGGGCTCGTCGCCCGGGGGCTCCCCGCGGACGCGTCGAGGATCCCCGGGGCCGTCCTCGTCTCCTTCGGCCGCCTCTCCCTGGCCTACGTCGTCGCCCTCGCGTGGACGGTCCCCATGGCCGCCTGGATCGGCCGGGACGCCAGGGCCGCCCGTGTGATGACGCCCGTCCTCGAGGTCTTCGCCTCCCTCCCCGCGACGGCCCTCCTCCCCGCGATCCTCGCCTTCTCGATCGCCGTCGCCTCCTTCGCGGGGCTCGTCGAGGACCTCGCGGCCCTCCTCATCGGCCTGTTCGCGATGCAGTGGTACCTCCTGTTCAACCTCATCGCGGGTGTCCGGACGATCCCCGGGGACCTGGAGGAGGCCGCCCGCGCCTTCGGCCTCCGCGGGAGGACGTACTGGCGGCGCGTGCTCCTCCCCGCCCTCGCCCCCTCCCTCGTCACGGGGAGCATCACGGCGTGGGGGGCGGGCTGGAACGCGACGATCGTTTCGGAATACGTCCCCTACGGCGGCGTCGTCTACGACGCGGACGGCCTCGGGGCGATCCTCGCCCGGGCCACCTTCGCGACGCCCCCGGACCCCGAGATGGTCCTCCTCTCCGTCCTCGCGATGATCGCGGTCGTCCTGTCCCTGAACAAGCTCGTCTGGCGCCCCCTCTACCGCCGGGTCGCCACCCTGTACCGGATGGAGGTCCAATGACGGACGCGCCCCCGCTCCTCGAGGTCCGCGGGATCTCGAAGTCCTACGTCGACGGGGCGAAGGAGTTCAAGGTCCTCGACGGGATTGACTTCGCGGTCCGGGACCGGGACTTCGTCTGCGTCGTCGGATCCTCGGGTTGCGGGAAATCGACCCTCCTCCGGATCATCGTGGGCCTGGAGCCGCCCACGGCGGGCACGGTCCGTTTCGAGGGCCAGCCCATCCGCGCCGACAACCCCCAGGTCGCGATGGTCTTCCAGAGCTTCGCCCTGTTCCCCTGGCTCACCGTCGAGCAGAACGTGGAGCTGGGCCTCGAGGCCCGCGGGAGACCGCCCGGGGAGCGGCGGGAGCGTGCGAGGCGGTCTATCGAGGAGGTGGGCCTGACGGGGTTCGAGAACGCGTACCCGCGGGAGCTGAGCGGCGGGATGAAGCAACGGGTCGGGATCGCCCGGGCCCTCGCGATGGAGCCCCTCCTCCTGTGCATGGACGAGCCCTTCTACGCGCTCGATGGCCTCACGGCCCAGAGCCTCCGGGACGAGATCCTCCAGCTCTGGTCGGACCCCGAGCACCCCCCGCGGGCCGTCCTCATGGTCACCCACAACATCGAGGAGGCCGTGTACCTCGCGGACCGCGTGATCGTCCTCTCGGACCGCCCCGGGCGGATCCTCGCGGAGCGGAGGATCGACCTCCCGCGGCCGAGGAACCGGAAGGAGCCGGAGTTCTACGGCTGGGTCGACGAGCTGTACTCCCTCATCGTGTGACGGAGGGTCCGAAGTGTCTAATACGGCGAAGGGCGATGGGTCGGCGAGGCGTTTGTCGGGCAGTGAGGCGGAGGCGCCCCCGAGGGCGCCACCGGGCATGGCGGCCATCGCGAAGGTCTCCCTGAGCCAGATCGTGGGCCTCGTGGAGGCGATCGACGAGGTCGGCGGCCAGGCGGACGTCGCGACGATCTCCCAGGAGGTCGAGATGGAGCTCGACCGCCTCGGGCCCATCGTGGACGCCGCGGAGTTCCTCGGACTCCTCCGGGTCGTCGACGGGGACCTGTCGATCAACGACCTGAGCCGGAAGGTCCTCCGGGCGAACGTGAAGGAGCGCAAGGCGATCTTCCGGGACATCCTCGAAAACATGCCCGTGTTCCGGCACGTCACGACCCTCGTCCGGTCCGCGGGCCGGCCCCTCGGGAAGCGGGACGTGATCGGCGCGCTCGCCGGGGCCGTCGGGAGCCACCACAGCGAGGCGTTCTTCAACGCCCTCGTGTACTGGGGCCGCTACGTTGAACTCGTCCGGTACGACAGCGAGGCGGAGCAGCTCAGCCTCCGGACGCCGTCGAAGTGACGCGCCGGCGTACGCCGCGGCCTACCGGCCGCCGAACCAGTCCCGGAGGAGCGGGTGCATCTCCATCATCTGCTCCCGCCCGATCGCCTCGTAGAGCTGGATCATGATGCCTACGGCTAGGAGGACGCCCGTGCCGGAGGCGTTCCCGACGGTCCCGATGAGATCGGCGCCCGCTGCGAGGGCGCCCACGAAGGCCCCGGAGATCACCGTGACCACGGGGATGTACCGCTCGAGCACCCGGCGCAGGATCCGCGGGTCCCGCCGGAACCCGGGGATCTGCATCCCGCTCGACTCGATCTGACGCGCGACGTCCTCGGGGCCCATGTTCGTCGTCATGATCCAGAACTTCGCGAAGACGATGGACCCCCCGATCATCACGGCGAGGAAGATGATGAGGTGGAGGAGGACCTGCCAGTATTCCTGGCCGCGGAGGTACACCCCGTATTGCGCGGGATTGAACAGGGGGAGGAGCCAGTCCCCGACCCCGTTCACGTTCGAGAAGTAGTACGCGATCCCGTCGATCGGCGTCGTCCGTTGGATCTGGCCCGAGATCACCCGCGGGTCGTTCGCCGCAGGGTATGCGCCGATCCACGTCTGTTGTCCGATCAGGGGCCATTCCGGGTGCTGCCAGAACAGGAGGGAGAACATGCTCACGTTCGCGAGGACCGCGGCGACGAGGATGACGGGGATGTTCGACGCGTACATGAGGCGGATCGGGTAGCGCCCGCGGGCGCCTCGGGCGGCCCCATGGGCGAGGGGCAGCTCGATCCGCGTGGACTCCGTGTACGAGACGATGAGGAAGATCCCGATCGTCCCGATGAGGGCGATGAGGGGGTTCGGCTGCTGGAACATGATCTGCTCGAGGCCCCCCTGGGCCATGGAGCCCGCGGGGAGGTTCTGGATGTAGTAGATCGTCTTTGGGACCGCGCCCGCGGGGACCGAAGAGCCGGCCTGCGCGGGCTCCCAGTTGAACGTCCCCGTGAAGATCTGCTGGGCCACCCCGGCCGCGATGAACAGGGAGATCCCGGACCCGATCCCCCACTTCGAGACGACCTCGTCCATGAGGAACACGAGGTAGGATCCCGCGAACAGCTGCACGACGATCAGGGTGCGGGCGAGGAGGTCCCCGTTCCCCGCGGGGATGAGCCCGAACAGCTGGGTCCCATCGAGGCCCGTGACGAACCCCGAGGACGGGGTGAGGAACCCGAAGACCTGGGGGACCGCCTCGACGAAGATCATGATGATCACGAGGAGCTTCTGGGTCCCCTGGTAGACGGACTTGTCCTCGTCGTCCCGCAGGTTGAGGTTGATGATCTTGGCGCCCGCGAAGAGCTGCATGATGATCGAGCCCGTGACGATGGGCCCGATCCCGAGATGCATGAGGGAGCCCTGGGCCCCCGCGAGGATCGCCCGGAGGCTCGAGAAGAAGTCGATCACACTGCCCTTGTCGAGCCCGTAGATGAAGACGTTCGTGAGGGCGAAGTAGAGGACGAGGATCAGGAGGACCCAGAACATCTTCGTCCGGAACTGGACGTGGCCCTCGGGCCTCGAGACCGCGGGGAGGCGGTCCGTGAGGGGTTTGAGGGCGTACAGCCGGCTCTTCTTCTTCTCCTCGAGGGGCATCGCTCAGTCCTCGGCACTCGCGGGGAGCACGACCTTCCCGCCGGCCTCGGCCACCTTCGCCACGGCCGACTCGGACGCCTCCGCCACCGTGATCTCCAGGGCGACGGGAAGGCGGCCCCGGCCAAGAAGCTTGTCCACCCCGGCCGCGGTGAGGTCCACCTGGACCGTTCCGCCCGCCCGCTTCGCGTGGCCCTGGCCCTCGAGGGCGGGGAGTCGAGCGACGAGCTCCTCGATGTTCATCGTCTTCGTCTCCCGCGTCTGCGCGTGCCGCACGAACCCGTGCCGCCCGAAGTGGTCAGGGGCGTACTTGATCATCCACTTGAACTTGTGCTTGTGGAGCCCCGCGTTCCCCGTCCCGCCGCGGCCGCCCGCCCCGCGGCCCTTCTTCTTCCCACGGCCGTGGGTCCGACTCCCGCGGAGCTTGCGCGTCCTACTGACCATGGCCCGACGCCTCCTCGAAGAGCATGCGCTGGAGGAGCTCGTTGATCTCGGTCCCCCGGTATCCGAGGTCCCCGCCGTCGTTATAGCCTCGCTTGATCGCCCGGAAGCCCTTGACGGGCGGGTGGAGCCTCAGGACGGGCCGCAGGCCGTCGACATCCCGGAGGGTCGCGTCCCCCTTCGCGATCGCTTGGCTGAGATCCCAGATCGACTTGAACGGGCTGTGGTCCTTCACGTAGGCGTCGTCGATGGGGCGGTCCCCGACGGAGCGTCCGCGACGCAGGAGGAGCTTCGCGAGGACCTCGGGGGCGACCTCGCCCCACGTGATGTGGTCCTTCACGAGCTTGAGCATGCCCTTCGCCGTGGCGTCCTCCTTGACGAGGACGCAGTGGTTCTGGCGGGTCAGGTGGAGCATCGTCAGGGTGTCTGCGACCGGGTCCGAGAGGTCCGTCTTCCCGCGGATCCGCACGACGGCGTACGTCATGTCTCCTTCGCCTCCTCGTCGGCGACGGGCGTCTCCGCGGGCCCCTCCGTGAGGCGCTCGCCCTCGACCTCGACCTCCTCGGGGAGCTCGACCTCGCCGGATCCCGCGACGGCCGCGGCCTCCGCTTTCTTCCGGACGTACACCTGCTCCGCGCCCGCCTTGATCTTCAGCCGCTCCGCCTGCTCCTCGCGCACCTTGATCCGCGCGGACGCCCGGAGGGCCTCGAACGTCGCGACCGCGTAATTGACCGTCGTCTTCGTATGGCCCTTCGTGAAGCCCCACGCGTCCGTGATCCCCGCGAGCCGCAGGACGCTCTTCGCGATGTCCCCCACGGCGAGCCCGACCCCCTGGGGCGCCGGCTTGAGGGTGACCTCGACGGAGCCGCTGTCCCCGCGCACCTTGAACGGGAGGGAATGGGAGCGGTAGCAGCCGCACTCCCAGGAGCCGCAGCCCCGCTTGACTTCGATCATGTTCAGCTTCGCGTTGTCGATCGCCCGCCGGATGGAGGGCCCGACCTCCCGGCCCCGGGCCCGGCCCAGGCCGACGAACCCGTCCTTGTTCCCGACGACGCAGGTGATCACGAAGTTGACTCGCCGGCCGGAGTCCGTCATCCGCTGGACCATGTTCACGTCGAGGACCTCGTCCTCCGTCTCCGGGAGGAGGATGTCCACGATCTCGGGCTCCCGCACGGGCAGGCCCGTCCGGAGGGCCTCTCCCATCGTCGAGAGCTCCCCCTTGAGGACCATCCGGCCCAGCTTCGTCTTCGGGTTCCACTCGCTCAGGTCGCGCTGGGCCCGCTCCCCTCGCCCCCCGCGCCCGCCGCTCCCCGCGCCCCGCGGCCGCCGTCGCATCAGAGCACCTCCAGCTTCGCCTTCACGTCATCGAAGGACTTGGGAACCGCCTCGCCGATGTGCTCCCCGCGGAGCCGCTCCTTCGAGGGGAGGACCTCGGGGCTGTGGGGCACGGCGAGGCCCGCGTCGAGGAGGCCTTTGAGGGCCGCGAACACGCGGCCGCCCTTCGTAGGCTTGTGGAGGCCGATGTCGAGGATCGCCTCGGAGACGCCCTTCGCGGCCGCCCGACGTCCGGCGAGGAACCCCGTCAGGTACGCCGCCGGGACGTTCCCCGTGCCCGCGGCCCAACCCTGCTTGACGAGCTCCCGGGAGGTGGCCGTGGCCAGGATCCGGTCCCCCGCGGGGTCCATCTCGACAATCTGGACGATGACCTGGTTGAGGGTTTTCCGGACGACGGCCCGCGGCTTCCCGCCCCGCAGGA
>MGWD01000037.1:48863-69660 GCA_001800825.1 Euryarchaeota archaeon RBG_19FT_COMBO_69_17
TAGTCCGTCCGGCCCTCCCGCCGCCGGCGGAAGCCGACGCGATAGTGGGGTCCCTGGGCCTTCAAGCCTTCGCCTCCTGGAGGAGCCCGGCGGCCTTGAGCTGCTGGTCCAGGTGGGCCCGCGACTTGAACATCCCGCCCTTCGCCTGCAGGTAGTAACGACGGTACGTGGGCACGTCGATCCGGCCCTGGGCCTTCAGCTCGCGGAGGTGCGCCCGGAGGGACCGGATGGACCGGATCCAGCGCTCCTTCCTCGGAGTGCGGGCGTTCGTCCCCCCCTTCCTCGTGCCCTGACCGCGGCGCCGGCCCTTCCTCCGCTGGGCCGCGCGCGCCCGCGCGCGGCCCCGGGACACGCCCCGGACGGGGCGGAGGGTGATCACGTTCCGGGCGACGAGCCCGCGGATCTGCTCCCGGGTGATCGCGTCGAGGATGTTCTCCTGCTCCGCGGGGTCCGTCGTGATCCGGATGCGATTCAGGCCGCACCCCAGGACGGAAGCCGCGAGCCGCCGCTGGTGGACGAACCTCATTCCGTCACCATCCGATTGAGGACGCGGATCTTCCGCTCCTCACACGCCTTCTCGATCAACTCGCGTTTCCGCGTGCCGACGCCGCCCGCGATCCGGACGGCCTGCTTCGCGGGGTCGATCCCCTCGAGCTGGCGGGGGCTGTGGACGAGGACCTCCTGGAACCCGCTCGGGTGGAGCCCGCGGACCTCCCTGGGACCCCGGTACCCCGCGGAGGGGAGGTTCCACCGGTACCCGAAGTGGCGACGGAGCTTGGACTGTCCGCCCTGGGGCTTCCTCCACTCGTCCCCGAACTTCTTGTAACGGAACCACTCCTGGCGGCGGAACGGCGGGCGTCGGGCGGACGTCTCCGCGCGGAGCCTCAGGAGGATCCGCGTCCGCGGGTCGAGGATCGGCTTCTGCCGCGCCTCGTGGGCCGGCTCGGCCTCCTCCTTCCCCTTCGCCTCCTTCGCCTTCTCCGCGGGCTTCTCCGCCTTCTTCGCCCGCTTGGGCTTCGCGGGGGCCTCCTCGACCCTCTCGACGGGCTCCTCGGCGGGCGCCTCCTTCTCCTCCTTCGTCTCCGCCGCCTCCTCGATCCGCTCGAGGAGCCGCGCGCGGAGCTCGTCGACCTTGCCCTCCGACTCGAGGCCGAGGGCCATGGACCACTCCACGAGCTGGGCCTTCCGGGCCTCCCGGACCTCGTGAGGCGTCGGGAGCTTCGCCGGCTCCGCGGCCGGCGCGACATCCTCGACGACCTTCTTCGCCCTCTTGACGGGCCTCACCGCGGGCTTCTCATCCTCCGGCATGTTCAGGCCTCCCCGGCCTTCTTCGTGATGTAGATCCCGTCCTGGAACACCCGCTGGTCGAACCCGCGGATCCGCGTGGCCTGCTCGATGTTCGCGGCCGTCTGGGACACGGCCTCGATGTCGGGCCCGCGGAGGAGGACCTGGTCCCCGCTCACCTCGACCTTCGTGTCCCCGAGGATCCGCGCGCGGCGCGGGTGCTTCTCCCCGAGGAAATTCTCGATGATGACCTCGGCCCCCTTCACGCCGACCTTCACGGGGAAGTGGCTGTAGACGACCTTCATCTCGTACTCGAAGCCTTGCGTGACCCCGAGGATGAGGTTCCGGACGTGGGCCGCGTACGTGCCCACGAGGGCCTTCTCCCGCTTCGTCGGGTACTCCGACGTCACGGAGACTTCGCCTCCCTGGACCGCGATGCGGACCCGCGGGTGGCCGAGCTTCCGCCGGAGCGTGTGCCCCTTCCCCGCGACGACGACATCGTCGCCCTCGAGGCGCACCTGCACGCCCTCGGGGATCCGCACCCGCTCGTCCAAGATTCCTGCGACGGGCATGTCATCCCCTCAGTACACGAAGGCGAGGAGCTTGCCGCCCACGCCCATCTCCTTGGCCCGGAGTTGCGAGATGACGCCCTCCGTCGTCGTGAGGATGAGGACCCCGAAGTCCTGGGCCGGGAGGTACCGCGCCTCGTACTTCTCGAGGTCCTGGCGCCGCACGGCGAACCGGGGCTTGATCACGCCGCAGCTGTTGATGTTCCCCTTGAGGGTCACCCGGTACATCCCGCCGCGGCCGTCCTCGATGAACTCGAAGGCGGTGACGTAGTCCGCCTCCTGCATGACCTTGAGCACGCGCCCGATGAGCTTCGACGCGGGCCGGAGGACGCACTCCCGCTTCCCCGCGGTCTCCGCGTTCCGGATCGTCGCCATCGCGTCGTTGAGAGGGTCCTGGAGCATGAGGTCACCTCAGGAGTACTTCCGGAATCCGAGCTGGTAGGCGATCTCGCGGAAGCACTGGCGGCAGAGGTGGAGGCCGTAGCGCCGGACGATCCCGCGCTTCCGACCGCACCGCAGGCAGCCCACCTTCCGACCGAAGTCCCTCGTCCGCTTCACTCGACCACCTCGACGCCGAAGCGATCCTTGACGAACGAGATGCCGTCCTCCCGGCGGATCCGGTGGTGGGCGGCGATGGGCCGCGGCTTCACGGCCCGGCGGGCGACCCGCCAGCCCGGCCGCGAGAGGCTCACGGACACGTCCATCCCGAACACGCCGATCTCCGGGTCGTACTTCATCCCCTCGAAGTCCGTGTAGTCCGGCACCCCGAAGGAGAAGTTCCCGCGCGGGTCGAAGGAGTACGCGGGCAGGCGCCGGTCCCGGATCGCGAGGGCCCGCTTGAGGAAGGCTTCCGCCTCGTCGCCCCGGAGGGTCACGCGGGCCCCGATGGGCATGTTCTTCCGCACGCCCCAGTCCCGGACCGCGCGGTGGCTCAGGGTCTGGACGGACTTCCGGCGGGTCACGAGGTCGAGGACCTTCTGGGCCTTCATCAGCTTCTCGCCCGACTCGCCGACGCCGATGTTGACGACGACCTTCTCGATCCGGATCGCGCGCATGTCCGTCATGGTCCCACCTACAGCGCCGAGACCTCCGGCGTGCGCACCTCAGGGGCCTCCTTCCCGACGACGAACACCTTGTCGATGTCCGTCGAGAAGCCCTCCTTGAACGTGACCGTGTTCGCCCTCGGGTTCCGCGTGCGGAAGACCTCGAGGACGTGGGCGACCTCCCCCACGTGCTTCCCGCCCGTGATGAGGGCGGCGACCCCCGGCCCGAGCTCGTAGTGGCCGAGGACCTTCTGGGCGGGGAGCTGGACCTTGAGGGTCGTCCCCGTCTTGTACGAATCCTTCGGGAGGAGCAGGTTCCGCCCGTCGTGGAGGTTGAGCTGGGCCTTCCCGCCCCGCACCGTCGTCTTGTCCTCGATCCGGCACAGCTTCCACGTCGCCTCCCCGTCCTCGATCGGGACGAGGGCCATCCGGCCCCGTGTGTTCACGAGCATCCGGTAGTGAGCCTTCGTCTCCTGGAAGCTCAGGACGTCCATGAGCCCGACGGGGAACTTGGGGTCCGTGACGGCCCGGCCGTCCACGTGGACCTTCCGGCCGTTCAGGATGCGGCGGGCCTCCCGGGCCGTGTCGCACACCCGGAGCATGTCCCGGAGGATGAGGCCGAGGGGCACGCTCGCCTCGATGGGATGGGGGCCGGGCGACGGCTTCGTGGTCCAGAACTGCGTCTTCCGGGCGATCGTCCAGCTCCTCGGGGCCGGCAGCCGCTTCAGGTGCTTCTTCACGCGTCCTCACTCCTGGAACTTCCTGCGTCGCCACGGGTCCGTGTCGTCCATCTTCACGATCATGAGGTTCGAGGCGTGGACGGGCCGCGCGACCTTCTTCTCGTCCGTCTTCTCGATCGTGATCCCCTCGATCACGACGGTCCCGTCGACCGCGTCGACGCTCACGACGGACCCCTCCTTGCCCCGGAAGTTCCCGCGCATGATCCGCACGGTGTCCCCCTTCCGGATGGGAAGGGCCCTCGGGAGGCGGACTTTCGACTTCTCGAGGAGCTTGGGGTCGAGGTGGGCCGCCGCGGCCGCCCGCTTGCGATGGAGGGGAGCCTCCGCCGCCCGCCGCCTCTGGGTCCTGGCTTTCCCGCTCGTCATCCTCGGCACCTCACACGATCATGCTCGCGTTGGCGGCGATCCTCGGCCACCGCTCCGCGGCCTCCCGGGCGACGGGCCCCTTGATGTCGGAGCCCTTCGCCTCCCCTTCCGGGGTCACGATCACGCATGCGTTGTCCTCAAACTGGACCATCATGCCCTCGGGCCGCCGGAACGGGCGGCGCTGGCGCACGATGACCGCGTTCATGAGCTGCTTCCTCGTCTCCGGGGTCCCCTTCTTCACCGTCACCACGAGGTAGTCCGCGATCCCCGCGGAGGAGCGGCGGTGGCGGACGCCATGGTACTTCGGCACCTCGACGACCTCGACGATCTTCGCCCCCGTGTTGTCGATGCACTCGAGGCGGGAGCCCTTCTGGAGCCCGCGGGTCTGGCGTCCCGGGAGGCCCTTCAGGAGACCGCCCCCCGGTTATGGATCGCGACGTAGGCGACCGTCTTGCTCAGGGGCCGGCATTCCATGAGGGTGACGCGGTGGCCGACCTGGAGCCCGAGGCATGGCGGCGCGTGGACGTTCATCCGCCGCGTACGCTTCTCGAACCGCTCGAACTTCTGGAGGTACCGGAGGTACTCCCGCTCCACGACGACGGTCCGTTGCATCTTCGTCGAGACGACGACCCCCTCGAGGGTCTGGCCGTGGACGGGGAGCTTCCCGTGGAACGGGCAGTGGCCGTCCGTGCACGTCCGCTCAGGCATGGGGACGTCGATTCCGATGTCCCGCGCCGCGGGTCGGTCCGCCTTCTTCGTCGCTGCCTTCGCCATCCTGGTCACCGTGCCTTCTTGATGCGGTCCTCGGGGCGGTAGCGGATCTCGTCGCCCTCCACCTCGGTCCCGCCTTGGACGTCGAATCGGAAACGGCTGCCTTCCTTGGGGATCATCTTGGGATTCCCTCCCGCCTCCACGATGAGCATGTTCCGGGTCTCGTCCACGACGCGACCCTCGAGGCCCTGGATCCCGGGGTCCGTCGCGCGGACGACCCGGACCCAGCGCCCGATCAGCTCATGCTTCCGCAGGTTCACCTCACTGCACCTGGACCGTGTAGCCCATGCCCGCGAGGACGGCCTGGACCTTCCGCTTGTGCTCCCCTTGGAGCTCGATCCGGCCCTCCTTCGCGGTCCCGCCCGCGGCGCACCGGTTCTTCAGCATCCGCGCCAGCTCGTCGATGTCGATGTCGCTCCCGTCGAGCCCGTCGACGATCGTGACCGTCTTCCCGTACCGGCGCGTGTCGTTGTACACCCGGATCTTCTGCTGCTCCTTCGCGAGCTCCTCGCACATGCAGAGCTCCTCGGGGAGGCCGCAGACGGTGCAGATGCCCGCCATCAGCTCGTCTCCTCCTTCGACCCTTCCACCTTGGTCTCACCTCTCGTCCCCAGTCGTCTCTCCTCGCCGATGATCGTCAGGATGCGCGCGATGTTCTTCCGGATCGCACGGATCTTCCCCGGGCTCGGGGGCGCCCCGCCCATCGCGGCGACCCCGCGCTCGTGCATGAGTTCCTCCCGGAGCTCGAGGAGCTTCTTCTCCCGGGCGTCGGGCTCCATGGCCCGGATCTCCTTCGTCCGGAGAAGGGCCATCTACGCCTTCCCCTCCTTCTCGAGGTCCAGGCCGACCTCCACGTCGAGCTCCTTGACCTCCTTGAGGACCTTCTTGATCCGCTTCTCCGCGACCTTGGACGCCTTCACGGGGAGCTTCTTCTCCTTCTTCCCGGGGGCCTTCGCCTCGGGGGGGAGCGCCTCGTCCGCAGGCTCGTCCTCGGTCGGGGCCTCCGCGTCGGGTTCCGGCGCCGCGGGGGCCGTTGCGGGGGCCTCCTCGACGGGTTCCTCGGCGGGCGGCGGGACCTCCGGAGCCACGGGGACCTCCGAGGCCGGGCGGATCTCGATGTCGTCCGGGAGCTTCGCCTTCGGGTCCATGATCTCGACCGTGACGCCGATGACCCCGGGCTTGAGCTTCGCGATCGCGAACCCGAGGTCCATCCAGAGGTTCCGCGGCTCCCCGCAGTACTTGATGTGGCCCGCCTTGAACTTCTCCCGGCGGTGCCTCTGGCCCGTCAGCTTGCCCGCGATCACGACGAGGCACCCCTTCGCGCCGCTCTCCATGATCCGGCGGACCGTTGAGTGGCCGGCACGGCGGAAGTGCCAGCCCCGCTCGAGGGCGTTCGCGAGCTTCTCCGCCATGATCTGCGCGTTGAGGGCAGGCTGCTGGACCTCCTGGACCTCGATCTGGGGGTTGTCGAACTTGAAGTTCCGGTCCACGGCCTCCGTGAGGCTCTTGATCGCGCCGCCTTTCCGGCCGATCACGAGGCCCGGGCGCTCCGCGAGGAGGGTGACCCGGGTGCCCATGGGCGTGCGCTGGATGTCGAGGCCCCCGAAGCCCGCCCGCTTCGTCTCCCGCATGAGGTATTCCTTGAGGAGGACGCGCCGCACGTTCTCCTGGATGATCCGCCGGTCCTTCCGCTCGACCTTCGTCTCGCGCACTCAGCTCACCTCCTCGAGCACGACCTCCAGGTTCACGGTGTCCTGGTTCCACGGGGAGCTCCGGCCGTAGGCCCGGGGGCGGAAGCCTTTCGTGATGGAGCCTTTGTGCGCGTTCACGACCCGCACGACCATCGCGTCGGGGTCGTCCTTCCCCGTGAACTCCGCATTCGCGACGGCGTTCTCGAGGACGCGGAGGAACTCCCGCGCGGCCTTCACGGGGTACCGGGCGGGGCCGTGGCCCGCCTTGTGGGCGACCCAGCGCTTGTACCGCCGGAACGGCACGGCCTCCTTCAGGGCGACCACGCCCTCGAGGTACGTCCGCGCCTTCTCGACCGTCTTCCCGCGGATCGCGGACGCGAGCTCCACGCTCTTCTTCCAGGCGATGGGCAGCTCGCGGCCGTAGGCGCGGGCCATCGTCTCGAGCTTGAAGTCCACCGTGTAGCCGAGCTTCGCCATCGGGACACCTACTTGAGCGGCATGAACTTGGACGAGCGCGTCGCCCCGACGCCGGGTCCGCTGTGGGAGACCGTCTTCCGGGTCATCGCGAACTCGCCCAGGTAGTGCCCGATCATCTCGGGCTTGATGTCGACGCTCACGTACTCCTTACCGTTGTGGACAGCGACCTTCTTCCCGATGAAGTCGGGCAGGATGGGCACGTCCCGGCAGTGGGTTCGGACGGCGTCCTCGGTCCCGTTCGCGCGGAGCTTCTCGACGAACGTGAGGCGTTCGTCGTCGAGGCCGCGGATGAACGACCGCCGCGACCGAGCGGGCAGGAGCTCGATGATCTCCTCGAGGGTCATCGCCTTCATCTCCTCGAGGGTGTACCCGCGGTACGTGAACTCCTTCTTCCGGCGCGTCTCGACGACGCCCGCGCGCTTCCGGAGCTTCCGCCGCGCCGCCTTCGCCAGCCCACCCATCCTCTTCACCATGTGCGTCTACCTCCGTCGCTTCTCGCGGATCCGCTTAGGTTGCGGGGACAATCGGCCGACCTTCCGCCCGGGGGGGGCGTCATAACCGACGGTCGAGGGGCGGCCCACGTGTTGGTGCGCGCCTCCGCCATGGGGATGGTCGACGGCGTTCTTCGCGACCCCGCGCACGTTGAACGCCGGCTTGCTGAAGGACCGGAACGAGTGGTGCTTCTTACCCGCCTTCGTGAAGGGCTTCTCCCCGCGGCCGGCCCCCGCGATCGCGCCGATCGTCGCGCGGCACGAGGGATGGAACGATCGGAACCGGCCGGACGGGAGCTGGACGACGATCCGCTCCCCGCGGCTCACGACGACGGCCGTCGTCCCCGCCGCGCGGACGAACCGCCCGCCGTCCCCGGGCATCGCCTCGAGGTTGTACACGAGGGTGCCTTCGGGGACCTCCCTGAGCGGGAGGGTGTTCCCGCGGTCCACGTTCGGCTGGCCGACGGACACGGCCTGCCCGACCTGGAGGCCGTCGCAAGCGATCATGAGGACCTCCTGGGTTCCGTAGCGCACGCGGGCGAGAGGCGCCGTGTGGCCCGGGGCCTGGAAGATGTCCGTGACGGTCCCCGTGCCCTGGAGTCGCGGGTGGATCACGGGGCCGTAGTGGCGATGGCTCGGGGACCGGTACGTCGGGGAGGTCCCGCGGCCGCGCCGCTGGGCCGGGAGGTTCTTCCCCATCAGAACACCCCGATCCGCATCCCGATCTCCTCCGCGGAGAACCCGGGCCGGAGCTTGATGATCGCGTGCTTCCCGTCCTTCCGGACGTACGTGTTGACCTTCTCGACCTTGACCTGGAAGAGCTCCTCGAACGCCGCCTTGATCGAGTCCTTCGTGGCTTCCCGTCGGACGAGGAACTCGAGGCGGTTCCCGTCCTTCAGGTCCTGGGCCGGGGTGCCCTGGAGCATGTTGAGGCTCTTCTCCGTGACATAGGGATGCAGGAGGATCTCGTGGGGCTTCATGGCTACCAACTCCGGAGGGCCTCGAGGGCCCCCTCGCTGAACACGGCGAGCCGGCCGGGGTCGCCGCCGGGGGCGAGGAGCTCCGCGTTGAGGGACGCCGGGGCGACGACCTCGACGCCGGGGAGGTTCGCGAAGGACCGCCGGACCTTCGACGGCTCCTTCACGACGAGGAGGATGCCCCTCGGCTGACGGTACCGGCGGCCGCGCATCTTCCCGCGCCCCGCGCGGATGTGTCGCCCGTCCTTCACCCGGTCGACGTCGTCGTAGAGGCCCAGGTGCCTCAGGACCGACACCCCCTTCCGGGTCACGCCCTCCTTCGCCTCGAGCGACTCGATCGCGTCCTCGACGACGACGGGGAGGCTCAGGGTCGATTCGAAGCGATGCCCGCGGCTCACGACGAGGGCGGACTCCTTGAGGGCGGCCAGGGCCGCGTTCCTCGCGAGGTGCCGCTCCTTGTCGTTGACCTTCTTGGCCCAGACCGCGTCGGGGCGCGGCGGGTGGGCCCGTCGTCCGCCGACGGTCCCGGGCGCCTGGGCGCCCGTCATCGTCCCGCGGATGCGCGGGACTCGCGACACGCCCTGGCCTTTCCCCGCCCAGCGGACGGAATGCCGGAGACCCGCGCCGGGCGTGGGGCCGTATGCCTGCCGGCGGTTCGCCTGGAACGCGGTCACCGCGCGCCGGATCACGTCGAGCCGGATGTCCGCCCGGAACACGGAGGGGAGCTCGACCGTCTTGACCGCCTTCCCGTCAAGGGAGTACACGTGGACGTGGCCGGGCTTCAGGGCGGCGGCCTCGCGGGCCTCCTTGGGCTGAGCGGCCTTCGCCGCCTTGGGCGCCTTCGCGGGCTTCCCGCGCCGCGACCGCTTCGCCTTCGGTTCCTCCGCGCCCGTCTCCGCCGCCGTCCCCGCGGCGTCCGTCCGCTCCTCGGGCTCCGCCATCCCTTCAGGCCCCCTGCTTCGATTCCCGTGATACGTACGTGATCTCGGGCGACTTGTCCAGCTTCACGTAGCCGCCGCGGGCCGCGTCCCGGAGACGGATGAGACGCTTCGTGGGCCCGGGGATCGAGCCGTGGAGCAGGATGTACGGGTTCCTCACGAGCCCGTAGTGGAGGAAGCCGCCGTTCGGGGTGATCTCGTCCCCCTTTTCCCCGATCTTGAGGACGCGCTTGTTGTACTCCGTCCTCTGGTGGTACCCGAACTGGCCGCCCTGGGGCACCGTGGGCCGGACGTACCCGGGGTTGAAGTTCCCGAGGGTCCCGATGTTCCGCCGGTGCTTCGAGTTCTTGTGGCTCAGGAGGCGGACGCCCCACCGGGTGTGGTGCCCCTGCCACCCCTTCCCCTTCGTGATCGCGGCGACGTCGATCATGGAGCCCTCCCGGCAGAACTCCGTCACGGGGACCTCCTTGCCGAGCAGGTTCTTCGCGTACGCGATCCGCTCCTCGACCGTGCCGCCGCCCACGCGGTTCTCCATGAGCTCGGGCTTCGTCTTCGGGACGCCCGTCACGAGGGCCGGTTGCGTGTACGTGATCAGGCGGACGTCGTCGACCTGGCCGTCGACCTTCTTCCAGGCCTCCTCGGGGTCGTAGGCTTTGGAGATCGGGAAGACCCGGCGGAGCTCCTTGTCCGGCTTCGGGGCCCAGACCTCCGCGACGGACTTCAGGCCGTCGTGGGTCCGCCGGTAGAAGCGGATCCCGCCGACCTTCATCGGGGGGACCTCGACGACGGTCACGGGGACGTGGACCTCCTGCCCCGACGTCGTGGACGTCGGCCGGTAGTCGACGATGACCGCGTGGGTCATCCCGGCCTTGTACCCCGCGAACCCCTGGACCTTGGGCGCGCCGTCGACGTCGGGCCAGCTCGTGAAGTGCGGGATGGGGCTGTCGCTGCGCTTCCGGGGCGAGAAGCCCATGGAACCATGGCGGGGTCGGTGCTCTTTCGGCATCGCCGCTCCTCCTCGGGAGGGCCGCCTCTCCGCGATCGCGAAGGGGCGTGGGCTCGACGCGCGACCGTGACGCTGCCTGCGCGCCCAGAAGGGTCAGGGCCGCATTACCGGGTTCCTCGGAGGGATTGCCCGGGGGCGTCTGGTCGGCGCGACGGGTCGTCCCTATGGGAGGGGTCTATATAACGTTTTGGAGGGACGGGTCTCGGAGGCGCGCCCCTCGGTCCCTGCCCCTGCCGTCTGAGAGCTCTCCGCGTCGCGAGGTTGTCCGCGCGGGATCACCGCGCGAGGGCCCCGGCCGACGCGCTCTCTCCGTCTCGACGGGGGCCGACGGGAGGCGACCCGGCTCCGCGTCGAGGACCACGAGGCGGCGCGAGGCCTCGAGCGCGCGGAGGAAGGCCGCGTCGTTTCCTCGTCGTATTCCTCGCACATCGCGCGACCTCGGACGGGGAAGGCGGACGGGCCTGTGTCGTTGTGGAATCCCCGGTCGCGATCCGCGTCCCGCTTCCGCGCGCGGTACGGATGACCCGCCGTTCCCGGGAGGCCGCGCGCCTCTGGGAGTATCGGGCGTGATAACACTTCCACAACGTTTATGACGGCTGCGCCGGGTATTCGCCGTACTGGGCGGGTAGGCCATGGACGTCAAGCGGATGAAGATGAAGGTCTGCCTCGTCGGGGAGGCGGCCGTCGGGAAGACGAGCCTCATCCGCCGCTTCGTGCTCGACGACTTCGACGACAAGTACATCCAGACCCTCGGGACGAAGGTCTCCAAGAAGGAGATCACTGCCGCGTCCCCCGATGGCTCGGGGGAGCTCAAGATCGACATGACGATCTGGGACATCATGGGCCAGAAGGGCTTCCGGGAGTTGCTCAAGGAGGCCTACTTCTACGGCGCGAAGGGCATCCTGGCCGTCTGCGACCTGACCCGGAAGCGCACCCTGGAGGACCTCGACGACTGGATCGAGGGCGTGTACAGCGTCACGGGCCGCATCCCGATCGAGTTCCTCGCGAACAAGGTCGATCTCAACGACCAGGCCCAGCTCGGGGAGGCGGAGCTCGTCCAGGCCGCCCGCGCGTACGACAGCTCGTTCCGCTTCACCTCCGCGAAGACGGGGATCAACGTGGAGCTCGCGTTCCAGTCCCTCGGGGAGCGGATCGCGAAGGACCGCTTCGCGAGGAAGCCCGCCCCGGACGAGTGAGAATTATCAGGGACGATACTCGCATCGGCATTCTATTTTAAGAGAGGAAGGTGTGCGGCTGCGATGATGCAGTCCCCGGCGTCGTCCCCCCTCAGGCACGTGAAGGCGAAGGTCTGCCTTGTGGGCGACGTCGCGGTCGGGAAGACGTCCCTCATCAAGCGCTTCGTGACGGATAACTTCGACGACCGGTACATCGCGACGGTCGGGACGAAGGTCACGAAGAAGACGGTCGATGTCATCTGGAAGGGGTCCCCCGCGACCCTCGACCTCATGGTCTGGGACATCATGGGGGAGAAGGGCTTCCGCTCCCTCCTCCGGGACGCGTACTTCGAGGGCGCCCAGGGCGTCATCGCCGTGTGCGACGTGACCCGGAAGGAGACGTTCTACGACCTCAACAACTGGGTCACGATGGTCCGGAAGCAGATCGGGGAAGTGCCCATCGTGTTCCTCGGGAACAAGTCCGACCTCACGGAGCGGGCCGTCGTCTCAGAGGAGGAGCTCGCTCGGATGGGCTCGATCCACGGGGCGGCCCAATACCCGACGTCCGCGAAGTCGGGCCGCGGGGTCAACGAGGCGTTCCGCGCCCTCGCGGAGCGGGTCGCGGGACGCGCGGAATCGTGACCCCTCGGACCCGGGCCGACGACGGGAGAAACCGCCCATGCAGGACCCCGTGTTATCCCATGAGATAACGGCGGGGCAATTCCTTTATAATGTGAGGCTCGTGCGTCGCTGCAGGCCGCGCTGAGGTGAACGATGGAACGCCAGAGGATGAAGGTCAAGATCTGCCTCGTCGGCGAAGGGGCCGTGGGCAAGACGTGCCTGATCCGCCGCTTCGTCCACGACCAGTTCGACGACCGGTACATCTCGACCCTCGGCGCGAAGGTGTCCAAGAAGGAGCTCCTCGTGGACGGGGACCAGGGCGGCCTCGACGTGGACATGACGATCTGGGACATCATGGGGGAGAAGGGCTTCCGCGAGCTGCTCAAGGAGGCCTACTTCCACGGGGCGCAGGGCGTCCTCGCGGTCCTCGACGTCACGCGGAAAGAGACCCTCACGGAGCTCCACGACTGGATCGCCGCCGTCGTGAAGGTCACGGGGAACATCCCCGTCGAGATCCTCGCGAACAAGGCCGACCTGAAGGACCAGATGGCGATGACGGAGCAGGACGTCGCCGCGATGGCGAAGGCCCACGGGGCGCCCTACCTGCTGACGTCCGCGAAGACAGGCCAGAACGTCGAGGCGGGCTTCGCGAACCTCGCGAAGACGATCGCCGCGCGCGTCGCGTGAGCCGGGCGCGAAGGGCATCGTGTCGAGTCTTTGTTCGAACCTAGGGTCAAAGTACTTAAGTAGCACCGCCGTCTATTCGAACGCCGCCAGCGCCTAGTGTGGGAATGGAAGGGACATGGCGGACTCCCCCCGGGATCCAGGTTCATTACCTCCGGTCGATGAGTGGATCGAGAAGCTCGAGTTCCGCAGCACGGCGGAGGTCAAGATCCCCGAGCGGCTCGTGGACCAGGTCATCGGCCAGGAGCATGCCGTCGAGGTCATCCGGAAGGCCGCGGAGCAGAAGCGACACGTGATGCTGATCGGCGATCCGGGCACGGGCAAGAGCATGCTCGCCCGGTCCATGACGGAGCTTCTCCCGCGGGACGAGCTCCAGGACATCGTCGTCTACCACAACCCGGAGGACCCGAACGAGCCGAAGATCCGGGTCGTGCCGGCCACGAAGGGCCGGGAGATCGTCAACGCGCAGAAGGCGGAGGCCATGCAGCGCCGGGAGCAGAAGGCCTCCATGATGATGACGATCATCTTCTTCATCATCGGGCTCTCCGTGATCATGTCGTACAACTGGCAGGGCGACCCCACCCAGCCGCCCTTCAACGCCACGGTCATCCTGTTCGGTATCCTCGTCGCCGCGATCATCTACATCGCGACGCGGTACACGGGGCATCGGCAGGAGAACCTGATGGTCCCGAAGCTCCTCGTCGGGCACACGACGGACGAGATGCCGCCCTTCATCGACGCGACGGGGAGCCACGCGGGCGCCCTCCTCGGGGACGTCAAGCACGACCCCTTCCAGAGCGGGGGCCTCGAGACGCCGGCCCATGAGCGCGTGGAACCGGGCGCGATCCACAAAGCCCATAGAGGCGTCCTGTTCATCGACGAGATC
This sequence comes from Euryarchaeota archaeon RBG_19FT_COMBO_69_17, assembly GCA_001800825.1. Taxonomy (GTDB): domain Archaea; phylum Thermoplasmatota; class Thermoplasmata; order RBG-16-68-12; family RBG-16-68-12; genus RBG-16-68-12. Next base: position 62,583 of record MGWD01000037.1, read on the forward strand.
AACGTCCTCCGGATGGAGAGCCAGCAGTCCCTCCTCACCGCGATGCAGGAGAAGAAGTTCTCCATCGTCGGGCAGAGCGAGCGGTCGAGCGGGGCCATGGTCAAGACGGAGGCGGTCCCGTGCGACTTCATCCTCGTCGCCGCGGGGAACCTCGACGCGATCCAGGGGATGCACCCCGCCCTGCGCTCGAGGATTCGCGGGTACGGCTACGAGATCTACATGAAGAGCACGATGTTCGACACGGAAGACAACCGGATGAAGCTCGTGCGCTTCGTGGCCCAAGAGGTCTCGAAGGACAAGAAGATCCCGCACTTCGACCGGAGTGCGGTCCTCGAGATCCTGAGGGAGGCCCAGCGGCGCGCGGGACGCCGGGGACAGCTGACCCTGCGCCTGCGGGAGCTCGGCGGGCTCATCCGGGTCGCGGGGGACGTCGCCCAGGAGGAGGGCGCGCCCCTCGTCCTCGCGAAGCACGTGATCGGCGCGAAGCGGATCGCGCGGTCCCTCGAGCAGCAGGTCGCGGATCGGATGATCGAGCGGGGGAAGGAGTACCAGACGTTCATCACGGAGGGGAGCGTCGTCGGCATGGTCAACGGCCTCGCGGTCCTCCTCGGGGACAGCTCCCTTGCGGAGATGTCCGGGATCGTGCTGCCCATCGCCGCGGAAGTGACGCCCGCGCAAACGAAGCAGGGCGGGCGGATCATCGCGACAGGCCGCCTCGGGGACATCGCGAAGGAGGCTGTGGAGAACGTCGCGGCCCTGATCAAGAAGTACACGGGGGAGGACGTCTCGAACCACGACATCCACGTCCAGTTCGTCGGCTCGAGGGAGGGCACGGAGGGCGACTCCGCGTCGATCTCCGTGGCCACGGCCGTCATCAGCGCCCTCGAGGAGGTCCCCGTGGACCAGGCCGTCGCGATGACGGGGAGCCTGAGCGTCCGCGGGCAGGTCCTGCCCGTCGGCGGCGTGACGGCGAAGATCGAGGCGGCCGCGGAGCTCGGCCTCAAGAAGGTCATCATCCCGCGCGCGAACCTCCGGGACGTCCTCCTCGAGGACAAGTACCAGGGGAAGATCGAGATCGTCCCGGTCGATACGCTGAGCGAGGTCCTCGACCTCGCCCTCGTGGGCCCGAAGAAGTCGGGGCTCATCTCGAAGCTCGCGGCCCTCGTGCCGAAGGTCACCCCCGAGAAGCCCGGGTCCGCGGTGCCCCACTGACCCGAGGGGGCGCTCGATGGAACCCGACGCCGAGTTCTTCGAGTTCTCGGAGCCGATGCCCTGCTACGAGTTCAACGGAGGCCTCGAGCCCGCGGAGGACAACGGCCGGTGCGAGCACTGCCGTAAGTTCCTGACCCTCGAGTGCGAGTACATCGACCACTTCATGGAGGAGGACGAGTGACGGGCTCCCGGGCCCTCTTCATCGGGAGGTTCCAACCCTTCCACAACGGGCACCTCGCGCGGGTCAAGGAGATCCTCGAGACGAACGACGAGATCATCCTCGGGATCGGATCCGCCCAGTACAGCCATACGGGGGAGAACCCCTTCACGGCGGGGGAGCGGTACGAGATGATCAAGCGCGCCCTCGACGACGAGGGGATCCACGACTACCACATCGTCCCGATTCCCGACACCCACGTCCACAGCGTCTGGGTGAGCCACATCCGGTCCCTCGTGCCCCACTTCGACGTCGTCGTCACGAATTCGGACCTCGTCGTGCGGCTGTTCCGGGAGCACGGCCTCAAGGTCCTGAGCCCGCCCCTCGTGGACCGGGCGCGGCTCTCGGGCACGGAGGTCCGCGAGCGGATCCTCAAGGGGAAGGGCTGGGAGGCCCTCGTCCCGCCCGCCGTCGCGGGGTACATCAAAGAGATCGGCGGGGTCGAGCGGATCCGCGAGACCCACAAGTACTCGACCCCGTACGGCACGCGGGAGAACGACGTCGAGTGAGACGCGAGAAAGCCGCCCGCCCGAACGCCTCAGGCGCACGCCCGAGCGGGATGGCAGGCACCCCTCCAAAACGGGAACTGGTCCCCCGGGATTCCTGCGTCCGATGGTAGTGCGGGGCGGAAGATAAGCCCAAGTTACCAGAAAGTTACCTTTCCGTCCGTGACCTCCCTCCCCCGACGCCTACCAGGTGATGGCGTACCCGCAGTATGCGCTGCCCTTCAGGCGGCAGGCGACCTTCGTGACGGTCACGGACACGCCGATGGAGGCCAAGCTGCCTTCCACGGTCCCTTGCCACGCCTTGCAACGAGCCGGGCTGCTCATCCAATCGTAGAAGCGCATGAGCGCCCGGCGGCCGTCGACCTCGACCTCGAGCCGTCCATGGTTGAACTCGCGGGCGTAGGCGTTGGGGGACAACTCGAGATTGAAGGGGAACGGCAGGAGTCGAGCTGCAAGACGCTTCACGGAGGAGAAGTTCAGGGCCTCCTCGCGGAGCATCCTCCGGATCGTCTCGTACGACCCGTCCCCGAACCGACGCTCGATGATCTCGAGGAGATCCATCGCGATCCGCAGGGGGTACCAGCCGTCCACGTCGATCCTGGAGGCGTCGATTCCCATCTCCGCGAGGACCTCGTCCGCCGCCGCCTTCCCGTGGTTCGCCTGGATCCAGTGGTGGTAGTTCCGGAAGTGGCTCCCTCGGGCGAGGGGCACGACGAGCCGGTCCCCCCGCGAGCTCACAAGGGCCTCGAAGACCCCGTTGCCCAGGACCCACGGGACGACGAGACCGCCTCGCTTCCCCGGGCCGATGGCCGTCACGAGGCCCGCCTCCTGGAGCTGGGCGAGGGTCCGGCTCACGTGGGGCAGCCGCAGGCCCGTGTGCTCCGCGACCTGGGCGGGGGTCTTCGGGCCCGGGATCACCGCAGCGAGGACCTTCTCTCGCTGCCCGCTCGAGACGACGTACGCGAGCTTCTCGAGGACGCGCGGGTCCTTCCCGGCCGCCTTCTTCACGACCGCTTCCATGGTCCCCATCCCATGGGCCCCGGAGGACTTGAGCATTTCCGGGGGATCAGCCGATGTACGTGAGGAGGACGGGGACGAGGAGGGACGCCATGAGGTGGACCCGCTTGACGCCGGCCGCGGGAGGGACCGATCCCACGAGGGCCGCGGCCCCCGCGAGGGCGAGCCCCGCCGGTCCCGCAAGGAGGGCGAGGAGGAGGACGAGGGCCGCCAGGACAACGCGGGCGGCGCGCCGGGGATCGGCCTGGGACCACCCACGGGCGATCCTCCGCGCGACCCACGAGGCGAGGGGCGCCGCCAAGGCCGAGGAGAGGACCGCGGCGGCGGAGAGGACGAGGACGGGCCCCGGGATGCCCGCGGACAGGGGCCATCGTCCGATGTCCCCGAAGAGGCTCGCGACCCCCGCGGCGACCCCGCTTCGAGCGCGCCCGATCATGAAGAGCACCCCGACGCTGAGGATCGCCGTGGACGACGACGTGGCGCCGAGGAGGAGCATGAAGGGCCTCGGGTCCGAGGTCCTCCTCGAGGTCAGGGAGGCGAGGGCCGCCGCGGCGCCCCCGCTGAGGCCCGGGAGCCAGGAGACGGCGGCCCCCGCGAGGACGCCGCGGACGACCGTGGATCCGGGCCGCGCGACCCGGACGGGACCCTCCCGCTGGGGCGGCACCTCGGAGGGCGGATCCCGGGCGGACCGGATCAGGCCCGGGAGTCCGAAGAGGCCCGCGAAGAGCGGGAACAGGGCCCCGTCGGCCGGGAGGCCCGACGGGCCGCGGAGGGCCGCGACCCCGAGGGCGCCCGCGAGCGCCTGCACCCACGCAGCCAGGAGGACCCTCCGCATCCGTCCCCGACCGTGGGCCTCCGACGCGAGGAGGAGGGCCAGAAGGGCGACGAGGAACGCGGGGGCCCACGGGCGGAACGCGTCGAACAGGCCGACGGGGTCCGCGAGGGCCAGCCGGAGGGGCACGAGGAGGACGAGGGACCCTAGGGACCCCAAGAGGGCGCCGCGGGCGGCGAGGGCGACGGCCTGGGCCCCTTCTCCGCGGAGGAGCATCCGGTGGCCCGGGAGGACCCCGAGGGCCGTCTCCTCCGAGGGCGCGCCGAAGAAAACGGAAGGCACGAAGTCGAAGACGGCATGGCTCGCGCCCGTGGAGACGATGAACACGGCCAGCAGGAGGGGGACCGCGTCCGCGTCGGGCGACACGGGGAGGGACGCGAGGACGAGGGACCAGGCGGCCTGGGTCGAGACGACGAGGGCCGCGACGTTGTTCACGTGGAGCCCGGGGGACAGGCCCGTCACGAGCCCTGCGGCGAGGCCGAGGAGGACCATCGCGAGGACGAGGACGAGCAGCCCGAGGCCGTCCACGGCCCCGGGACGGCCGGGCCAAGGAGGTGAGGCTCTCCCATGCACGTAGCGTACCGTTACTCGCCCGCGGGCCGGGCTCCCCCCTCCCGCACCGAGGGACTCGATGTCCACGACGGGCCGATCCGAGCCGGCCCCTCTTACGCGTTCCCGTTGTCCCTCAGGCTCCCCGAGAGGTACTGCTCGTACCCGCCGAGGTCGAGGAGGCCGTGGCCACTGTAGTTGAACGCGATGACCCTCTCCTCCCCCGTCCGCTTCGCCTCGAGAGCGAGGTCGATCGCCCCGCGGATCGCGTGGCACGTCTCTGGCGCGGCGATCAGGCCTTCCGTCTTCGCGAAGATCTCCCCCGCCTGGAACGTGCTCACCTGCTCGACGGCCCGGGGCTCGACGATCCCGTGGTCGAGGAGGACGCTCAGGCTCGGGGCCATCCCGTGGTACCGCAGCCCGCCTGCGTGGATCCGCGGCGGCACGAAGGCGTGGCCGAGGGTGTGCATCTTGAAGAGGGGCGTCATCTCCGCCGTGTCGCCGAAGTCGTACTCATACTTGCCCTTCGTCATCGAGGGGACCGCGGTCGGCTCGACGGCGACGAAGCGCGTGTCCACCTTCCCCTTGAGCCGCTGGCCGATCATCGGGTACGCGAAGCCGGCGAAGTTCGAGCCTCCGCCGACGGACCCGATCATCACGTCAGGCACAACGTCGAGGTGCTCGAACTGCTTGATCACCTCGAGGCCGATCACGCTCTGGTGCAGGAGGACATGGTTCGCGACGCTCCCGATCGAGTACTTCGTGTTCGTGGAGGTGACGGCAGCCTCGATCGCCTCGGAGATCGCGATCCCGAGGGACCCGGGGTTGTCCCCGTCGTTCTTCAGGAGCGTGCGGCCGTAGTTCGTCTGGTCGCTCGGGCTCGGGTACACCTCCGCGCCGTACATGCGCATGACGAACTTCCGGTACGGCTTCTGGTCGTACGACACGCGGACCATGAACACCTTCGCGCGGAGGTCGAACATGCTCGACGCAAGCGCGACGGCGGAACCCCATTGTCCGGCCCCCGTCTCCGTCGTGAGGGCCTCCACGCCCTCCTTCTTCGAGTAGTACGCCTGGGCGACGGCCGTGTTCGGCTTGTGCGACCCGACAGGGCTCAGGTCCTCGCGCTTGTAGTAGATCTTCGCGGGGGTCTTCAGGTACGCCTCGAGCCGCTTTGCGCGGTACATCGGGGTCGGGCGGCCGAGCCGTGAGTAGGCATCCCGGAGGTCCTCGGGGATCGGCTCCTCGGAGTTCGTCGTGAACTCCTGCCGGACGATCTCCTTGCAGAAGAGGGGCGCGAAGGCCTCGGGGCCGAGAGGCTCCCTCGTCCCCGGATGGAGGGGCGGCGGGAGCGGGGACGGGAGGTGGGGGAGGATGCTGTACCACGCCTTCGGGATGTCGTCCACGGTGAGCGTGACCTTGACCGCGTCGTCGTCGCCTCGTCCTGCCTGGAGTCCCTGCATGAAATCGACCCTGGGTTCGAGAGAGATTCTCTGGACGCTATATAACGATTCTGTTCGTTGATGCCCATGAGTGTACGTCGCACGACGAAAGGATTAATCCTCAGCGTTCGGATTCGTTCATCCGTCCCGCCATGTGGGCTCGCTTCAAGTCCGCCTTCAAGGGGTTCCCCGCGCAGGAGAAGGTCGCCCAGCTCATGGTCACCACGGGCCTGCGGGTCCACGAGGGCCGCGTGTACGCGGGGGAGATCCGGATCTCCGACACGGCGATGGCCCGGGCCGCGGGCGTGGACCGGCGCGTGGTCACGGCAACGGTCCGGACGATCGAGAAGAGTCCCGAGCTCCACGCGTTCTTCGACCGCCTGCGGCCCACGTGCAACCTCCGGGACGTCGCCCCGCTCATGGAATGGGGGGCGATCGAGATCGTGCCGACGAACGCATCGAAGCCGGGGATCCTCGCGGCCGTCGCGGCGATCATCGCGGAGGCGGGGATCTCCGTCCGGCAGGTGATCATGGACGACCCCGAGGTCGTCGACGACCCCCACGGGTTCATCGTCACGGAGGCACCCGTCCCCGAGCGGCTCCTCCCGCGGATCAAGCAGGTCGACGGCGTGAAGTCCGTCGTCCTCCACTGACGCTCGGGCCCGCGCACGGCGTTCACTCGAGGAGTTCCTTCCCGAAGAGCCGCGCGTGCTCCCGCATCATGCAGCGGTTCTGGACGACCCGCTTCCCCGCGGCCTCCGCCTTCGCGGCCGCCTCCGGGTGGCGGATCCCGAGCTGCATCCAGATCGTCGACGCGGGGCCCGGGATCGCCTGGTCCACGATCGGCGGGACGTCGGACGAGGGGCGGAAGATGTCGACGACGTCGTAGGGGGCGGGCACGGCCTCGAGGGACGGGTACGCCTTTTCCCCGAGGATCTCGTCCGCCGTGGGGTTCACGGGGATGATTCGGTACCCTTGGATCTGGAGGTACTTCGGGATCCGGTGGGCGTCCTTCGCGGGGTCCTTCGAGCACCCGACGACGGCGATCGTCTTCGCCTCCTCGAGGATCCGCCGGAGCGCGGCGTCGTCCATTGCGGCCACCGGGTCCTCCCAGGCGCCCGCGCGGCTTAAGGGTTCCCCGCGAGCTCCTCGCGGATCGCCGCCTTGAGGCGCGGCATGAGGTCGAGGCCGTCGACCTCGGACGGCCGGAACCAGCGGATCTCGGAATGTTCCTCGTTCGCGATCCTCGGCTCGCCCTGCCAACCCGTGACGAGGAACAGGTGGTGGTGGAACGTCTCCTCGG
>MGWD01000037.1:69683-71795 GCA_001800825.1 Euryarchaeota archaeon RBG_19FT_COMBO_69_17
TCCCCGAGGGATCGTGCGCCGGTCACCTCGACCCCGAGCTCCTCGGAGAGCTCCCGTCGGAGCGCGTCCTCCGCGGTCTCCCCGGGCTCCAGATGGCCCCCGAAGGCGTCCCACATCCCTGCGAATCGAAGCGTGGAGGTGCGCCTCCCGAGGAGGACGCGCCCCGCGCGGACGAGGAGGGCCGTCGCGGTGACCGGGGCCACGGGGGACGATGGACGCGGGACGTAAAGAGGTTCGGACCTCCGCGCCCTCGGCTCCCCGTTGGTATCGTTGAATAACGATAACATCCGGCGAGACGGATTCTCGCACCGCGACCCGCGCGTCCGAATGGCCCCGGCAAAGGTTAATGGCCCCGCGGGTCCTCCATCGCCCTCGATGGAGGCGGTCGCCCAGGAGATCGCGGACCGGCTGCGCGCCACGTCCTTCGTGAAGATCGTCACCCACATCGACGCGGACGGGATCTCGGGCGGGGCCATCGCCTCCGAGAGCCTTGCGCGGGCGGGGATCGGGCACGAGGTCGCCTTCGTCAAGAAGCTCGACGAGGCGGCCCTCCTCGACATCAAGAGGCAGGGGCCGCCCCTCGCCTGGTTCGTCGACCTCGGGGCCGGGATGCTCCACGCGTTCCACGGCCTCGACGCGGTCATCACGGACCACCACGTGCCCACGGAGCGGGAGATCCCGAAGGCCCTTCGCGGGGACCTCCTCCGGCTCGCGGAGTCGATGGACCGCGTCCTCATGCTGAACCCCCACCTCGAGGGGGAGGGCTCCGACGTCGCCTCCGGCGCGGGCTGCGCGTACGCAGTCGCGAAGGCCCTCGACCCTGGGAACCGCGACCTCGCCGCGATCGCGGTCGTCGGGGCCGTCGGGGACGTCCAGGACCAGGAGTTCCGGCGGCTCGCGGGGTACAACCGGACGATCCTCCGAGACGGGATCGACGCGGGCGTGCTCGAGGCGACGACGGACATCCGCCTGTTCGGCCGCGAGCCCCGGCCCGTCCACAAGCTGCTCCAGTACGCGAGCGACCCGTGGATCCCCCGCCTGAGCGGGAACGAGGAGGCGTGCATCGCGTTCCTCCTCGAACTCGGAATCGACCTCAAGGTCGAGGAGACCTGGCGCTCGTGGTCGGACCTCGACCGCGGGGAGAAGGGGCGGGTCGTCTCCGCCCTCGTCGCCCACATGCTCGAGCGCGGCTGCGGGGCGCGGGAGGTCGAGCGGCTCGTCGGCGAGGTCTACACCCTCGTGAAGGAGCCCGTCGGGAGCCCGACCCGCGACGCGAAGGAGTTCAGCACCCTAATCAACGCGTGCGGCCGGTACGACGAGGCCGACGTCGCCTACCGCGTGTGCCGCGGGGACCGCGAGGAGTACCTCGCGAAGGCCCTGAAGCTCCTCCGGGGCCATCGGGAGTACCTCGTGGACTCCCTGGACGCGATCGCGGAGGCGGGGATCCGCCAGCTCGACGCGATCCAGTACTTCCATACGGGGGACAAGATCCGCGACACCGTGGTCGGCGTCGCGGCCTCCCTGGCCCTCCACCAGACCGGCGCGACGACGGACCTGCCCATCTTCGCCTTTGCGAACGCGGAGGACGGGATCAAGGTGAGCGCGCGGACGACGCGGGACCTCGTCGCGAAGGGGCTCGACCTCGCGGCGATCATGCAGGCCGCGTCGAAGGCGGTCGGCGGGCAGGGGGGCGGCCATCACGCCGCGGCGGGGGCGACGATTCCACCGGGATCCGAGGAGCGCTTCCTTGAGATCGCGAACCGCATGGTCCACGCGCAGCTGTCGTCCGCCGTGCCCTCCGCGGAAACGGTCCGCGCCCCCGAGAACCTTTAAGGCCGAGACCCCTTTCGCTGACGTCCATGCCCGAGTCGGACTACGAGGTCGAGATCTTCCGGCAGCAGGGCTTCGCCCGCCAGACCTGTACGAAGTGCGGGGAGGCCTTCTGGTCCCTCGGCGTCCACATGACGTGCGGCGAGACCCCGTGCCAGGAGTACGACTTCATCGGGGCCCCGCCGTTCAAGAAGAAGCTCCCGTACCGCGCGATGCGGGAGGACTTCCTGTCGTTCCTCGAGGCGAACGACCACACGAGGGTGAAGCGCTACCCGATCGTCG
>MGWD01000037.1:71814-81100 GCA_001800825.1 Euryarchaeota archaeon RBG_19FT_COMBO_69_17
GTTCTTCACCCAGGCGAGCGTGTACCCGTTCCAGCCGTGGGTCATCAGCGGGGCCGCGAGTCCGCCCGCGAACCCCCTCGCGATCTCCCAGCCCTGCGTGCGGTTCAACGACATCGACAACGTCGGGAAGACGGGCCAGCACTTCACGATGTTCGAGATGATGGCCCACCATGCGTTCAACTTCCCCGGCAAGCCCATCTACTTCAAGGACCGCACGACGGAGCTGTGCCAGCGTTTCCTTGTCGAACGGCTCGGGGTGGACCCCGCCCTCCCCCGGTACAAGGAGTCATGGTGGCAGGGCGGGGGGAACAGTGGGCCGTGCTTCGAGGTCACGTTCGGCGGGGCCGAGGCGGCGACCCTCGTCTTCATGCAGTACCGGGAGGTGGACGGCGGGCGGGTCCCCATGGACACCCAGGTCGTCGACACGGGGTATGGCCTCGAGAGGCTCACGTGGCTCTCCCAGGGCACGACGTCCGCGTACGAGGCCGTCTTCGGGGACGCCCTCGCGTACCTCAAGCGGGCGACGGGCGCGAAGCGCGTCGACGAGCGGCTTCTCACGGAGTACGCGAAGGTCGCGGGGATGACGAAGGTCGAGAGCCTCGCGGACATACGGGAGATCCGCCGGAAGACGGCGGAGCGGCTCGGGATCCCCGTCGAGGAGCTCCTGGAGGCCCTCGCGCCCCGCGAGGCTCTGTACACGATCTGCGACCACGCCCGCGCCCTCATGTTCGTCCTAGGGGACGGCGTCGTGCCGTCGAACAGCCGCGAGGGGTACTTCGCGCGGCTCCTCGTCCGCCGCGGCCTCCGGGCCCTCAAGGACCTCAACATCGCGTACACCCTCGCGGACACGGTCAGTTTCCTGTGCGACCAGGCCCGCGACGACTACCCCGAGTTCTTCCTGAACAAGGGGGACATCCTGAAGCTCCTCAAGGTCGAGGAGGATCGGTACCGCGACACGCTCGAGAAGGGCCGCTCGATCGTCGGCCGGATCGAGCAGGGCCTGAAGGCGGAAGGCCGCACGTTCGACACGGAGACCCTCCTCCAGCTGTATGACAGCCATGGCCTGAACCCCGACGTGGTCCGTGACTTCACGAGCCTGCCCGTCGACGTTCCCGACGACTTCTACGCCCGCGTCGCGGCGCGCCATGAGCGGCCCGCGGAGGGCCCGGCCCATGCGCCCGCGGCGCCCGAGGGGCTCCCCGCGACGCGCCTCCGCGTGTACGAGGACCGCCGGAAACGGAGGTTCCGCGCGAAGGTCCTCGCCTTCTCCGGGGGGGCGGTCGTCCTCGACCAGACGTACTTCTACCCGGAGGGCGGCGGCCAGGAGGCCGACCGCGGGACGATCGGCGGCCTCGAGGTCGTCGACGTCCAGAAGGCCGGCTCGACGGTCCTCCATCGGGTCAAGGGCGACGCGTCCCGACTCGTCGGGAAACGGGTCGCCTGCGAGATCGACGACGCCCGCCGGAGGGCCCTCATGGCCCACCACACCGCGACCCACATCGTCCTTGGCGCCTCCCGGAAGGTCCTCGGGAACCACGTCTGGCAGACGGGGGCCCACAAGTCCCAGGAGGGTGCGAGGCTCGACATCACCCACTACGACGCCCTCACGGACGAGGAGCTCGCGAGAATCGAAGCCCTCGCGAACGAAACGGTCCTCGTGGGGAAGACGGTCCGCGCGAAGCCCATGCCCCGGGACGTCGCGGAGCGGAAGTTCGGATTCCGCCTCTACCAGGGAGGGTCCGTCCCCGGGGGGGAGGTCCGCGTCGTGGAGATCCGATCGTGGGACGTCGAAGCGTGCGGCGGGACCCACGTCGCGCGGACGAGCGAGGTCGGCCTCATCAAGATCCTTCGGTCCACCCGCATCCAGGACGGGGTCGTCCGGCTGGAGTACGCCGCCGGGACGGCCGCCTTCCATGCGATCCGGGAGCAGGACCGCCAGCTGCGGCACGTGGCGCAGGCCCTCGGGGTGACCGTCGCCCAGGCCGGCTCCGCGGCCGAGCGGATCGTTTCCGAGTGGCGGGAGCAGCGGAAGGAACTCGACCGGGTCCTCGCGGCGGCGGCCGGCAGCCTCGCCGGGCGACTCCTCGAGCAGGCTCCCGTCGTCGGCGGCGCGAAGGTCGTCGTGCACCGAATCGACGGGGAGATGAAGGACCTCATGGCGCTGTCGAAGGACCTGTGCGCGGACCCCGCCGCGATGGTCGTCCTCGCGGCTCGGTCCGAGACGGCCTCGACCTTCGTCGTGTCGCACGGCTCCGCGGTGCAGGTCGACGCGAAGGACGTCCTCGTCGCGTCCCTCGGGGAGCTGGGGGTCCGCGGCGGGGGCCGCCCCGACCTCGCGCAGGGGTCGGGCCCGGAGGACCTCGACCTCGAGGCGGCCCTCGGCCGCGTCCGGGCCGACGTCGAGGCCAAGCTCCGGGGCGCGGGCGGGTAGCATGGACCTCCATGCGTGGCGCCGTCGGATCCGGGACTACCGCGACATCACGAACGTCGGCCCGATCATCCGCCGGTACTTCGTCATCGGCGCGTTCGACGGCGCCCTGACGATCCTGGGGGTGATCGTCGGCGCGACGGTCGCGGGGGCGACGGAGGACCACCGGGGCATCCTCCTCCTCACGTCCGTGAGCGCGGCGATCGGCCTTTCCGTGAGCAGCGCGGTCGGCGCGTACGAGGCGGAGCGGATCGAGAAGAAGCTCGACCAGTGGACCCTCGAGCGGGCGATGCTCTCGAAGATGAGCGAGGAACACAAAGACGCGTTCCGCTTCGCCGCAATCCTGAGCGCGACCGTCCACGGCATCGCGCCGCTCATCGCGGCCCTCCTGCCCCTCGTGCCGTTCCTGTTCCTCGACATCCGGACGGCGACCCTCGCCGCGATCGTCGTCACCCTGGGCCTCCTCTTCGCCATCGGCGCCTACCTGGGGAGCCTCGTCCGGGAGCGGTTCTTCTTCACGGCCTTCCGGTTCGCGGCCGCGGGCCTCGCCACGGCCCTCGTCCTCCTGCTGCTGGGCCCCGCGGCCCTCTGAGCCCCGCGCATCTTTTAATACGAGCGAGCGATGGCTCGCGACGTGAGCGCCGCGGACGCCGAGGTCGAGTCGATCAAGGGGGCCGTGGCCCGCTTCTTCCCCGTGCACGGTGTCGTCGTGACGCCCATGGCGATCACGTTCCAGGTCACGATCGGCCCCGGAGACCTCGACGCCGCCTTCGACGGCCTGAGGCAGGAGCTCGTCCCGCGGAACTACATCCCGACGGTCACCCAGGAGAAAGGCGAGACCCTCGTCCACGTCCAGCGCCGCCCCACACCGCGTTTCGCGCGGCGGGAGGTCAACGCGGCCCTCCTCGTCGTGACGGTCTTGACGACCGTCTTCTTCGGCGGCGCGTACAACTGGGCCGGGTACGCCGGCACCCCGTGGCTCTCGCCCGAATCGATCGGCTGGGGCGCCGTGTTCTTCAGCATCCCCCTCCTCACGATCCTCGGGGCCCACGAGATGGGCCACTACCTCGTGGCGAAGCGATACAAGGTCCACGCGTCCCTGCCGTTCTTCCTCCCGTCGATCCCGCCCCTCGGGACGTTCGGGGCCTTCATCTCCATGCGCGACCCGATCCCGAGCCGCCGAGCGCTCCTCGACATCGGGGTGTCGGGCCCGCTCATCGGCTTCGCGATCGCGATCCCTGTGACCCTCGTGGGCCTCGGCCTGTCCGCGTCCTCGCCCGTCGTCCCGACGGACCCGACGGGATCCTACGAGCTCATCCAGCCCTCCGTCTTCTTCGCGTTCCTCTCCCTCTTCTTCCCGCTCCCTGAGACGTACGCGATGCACCCGATGGCCTTCGCGGGCTGGGTCGGGCTCTTCGTCACGGCGATCAACCTCCTCCCGGCCGGGCAGCTCGACGGCGGGCACGTGGCCCGGGCCCTCCTGGGGAACCGGCAGCACTACCTCTCCTGGGCCGCGGTCCTCGCCCTCTTCGCGATGGGCACGATGTACGTCGGGTGGTTCATCTTCGGGATGCTCATCCTCATGCTCGGGATCCGGCACCCGCCGCCCCTCAACGACGTGACGAAGCTCGACGTCGGGCGGAAGCTCGTCGGGGCGGCCGCCGTCGCGGTCCTCCTCCTCACGTTCATCCCGCAGCCCTTCGTCTTCGTCCAGGCCCAGCCCGGGGTCGCGTTCGAGGACCCGACCGGCCGGGCGATCACCCTCCTCGGGGAGAACATCACCGTGGGCGGGTCCGTGACCCTCGCGTTCGTCGTGAACAACACGGGCGGGATCCGGGAGAGGGTCCTCCTCCGGATCGACCCGAGGAACCTCGACGGGTTCGGGTGGACCCTCGAGATCCTCGACCTCGAGATCCGGTCGGGGAACGCGACCCGCACGATCCCCGTGCAAGCCGACAACGTGACGTTCGACCTGAACGCCACGGAGCGGGCCTTCGCCCGCCTCCGTGTGGCCGCGCCGCCCGTCCTGGTGCCCAAGCCGCCCCAGGTGACGTTCTTCGTGTACGCGGACCTCGTTGCCGCGGGCCGCCGGGACACCCTCGAGGTCGTCCTCACCCTCGTCTGAACGCGCAGAAGATCCGGGTGAGCGACTTGTGGACCCGGAGGGCATGCCGCTCCAGGAGCTCCAGGTGCCGTCCCACGATCTCCACGGCGTCCTCCGAGGGAAGGCCGACGGCCAGATGGCCACCCCGCGGGAGGACCTCCGCCAGGGCGCCGAACGCCCGGTCGTAGAGGTCCTCCCTCGGCTCCCGGCGGGGCGTCGCCGCCCGGCCGTAGGGCGGATCCGTCGCGATCCCCACGACCCGTCCGGGCCGCCACGGCCCGCGGCCCGCATCGGCCAGGACGAGGTCCGCCTGCTCGTCGAGGGAGCGAAGGGACGCCCTCGCCCCCCGGACCATGGACGCCGCGGCATCGGCGCCGACGGACCGGAGTCCAATCCGCGATGCCTCGAGGAGGATCCCGCCCGTCCCGCAGAACGGGTCCAGGAGAACCCCGGCTGTCGGCACGCGGGAGAGGTTCACGAGGGCCCTGGCGAGCTTCGGATGGAGGGAGATGGGACGCGAGAAGGGCCTGCGAGCGACCTTGCGCTTCTCGAGGGCCGAGCGCTCGACCCGGTGGAAGACCCGCCCGAGGACGAACTCGTCTGCGGCGAGGAGTCGGAGATCGACCTGCGGGTGGGCGAGGTCGACGGTCCCCGTCCGGCCGAGGTCCGAACCGAGGGCCCCTTCGACCCCGCGGATATCCAGGTCGATCCCGATGCCTCGGGCCCGGACGCGGAACCGCCGGCCCGCAAGATCCTGGTCCCGGGCCCACGCGCGGACGTCCTCGAAGGACCCGCGGACGAGCTCCTCGCAGACGACGTGGGCGAGCCCGAGACGAGCGAGGGACCGCGGGACAGGCCCGGAGGCGTCCGCCCGGAGGACGCTCGACCCGACGGCGAGCTCGCGGACGATCACGCCCTCGGCCTCGAATGCGGCGAGGACCTCCGCCCGCGGCAGGGTCGGGTGTTCCCCGGAGAGCTCGACGACGACGCGCACGCGGGCGGAAGCGTCCGGTGCCACATGAGTCTGCCGCCGTCGTCACCTTCAAGAGGGGCAGTCCCTTCGTCCGGGCCGCGTGCTCATCCGGCCCTTCCTCCCTAACGACCTCCCCGCCGTCACGTCCATCGTCCGGGAAGCCCTGCGGGAGAACTACCCGAGCTCGATCTACTTCGACATCCACCGCTGGTGGCGGGACGGCTTCCTCGTCGCCGATCTGGACGGCAACCCCGTCGGGTTCCTCGCGGCCGTGATCCCGAACGACGGGCAGGCGAGGATCCTCATGCTCGCGGTGTCCACGGGCCTCCGGGGCCGCGGGATCGGCGCCACGCTCATGAACGCGTTCCTAGCGAACTGCGAGGTGCGCGGCCTCCGGCGGATCGAGCTCGAGGTCCGCATCTCGAACCTCGACGCGATTCGATTCTATCGAAGGTTCGGCTTCGAGATCGTGGGGACGCTCCCGCACTTCTACACGGACGGCGAGGACGGGTACAGAATGGCGAGGAGCTGGTGAGGGCCTCTCACTGGTATCCTTGCACGTCGTCGGAATCGTGGACGTTCCAATAGTGGTACGGGGACGTCTCCTTCTGGGCTGCGGAGATGTCCGTGCCCACTCCGGCCTGGTACGACCCGTATCGCTCCTTGATCTGCTCCTCGATCGTCCGGGCGACCTTGATCGCCCGCCGCACGTGGGACGCCTCGATGAGCTTCGACTTGTCCGTCACGGCGATGTCCCCCGCGGACCGGATGAGCCCGCCGAGCTCCCGGAGGCGAAGGCTCAGGGCCTTCTCCTTCTTGTCGAGGTCCTTCGCCCGGCGCCGGGCCTCGGCGATGACGGCCATTACGGCCTCCTGCGTCGCCGGCGGGATGCGCTTGTCGACGGCAATCTCCTGGGCGACGAACTGGGCCATCTTCGCGCGGTTCGCCTCGCTGTCTTCCATTGCCGTCTCGACGAGGACCTCGTACCCCCCGCCCGCGATCCGCGACCGCAGCGGCGATAGGATGTGGGGCAGGTCCTGGATGTTGCACGCCCCGACAAAGATGAAGTCGCACGGCACACTCTCGACCTTGACGCTGGCCCCGGCGCTCTGAGGGTTCCGGCCCGAGATGGGGAAACGCTTCTCCTGCATCGCGGTGAGGATGAACCGCTGGAGGTGCCCGAGCAGGGGCAGCTCGTCGATGAAGAGGACGCCCTGATGGGCCTCGTGGATCGCGCCCGGGACCACGCGGTCGTAGGGCTGCGTGCCGAGCTGCGGATGGCCGCCGTACGGATCATGGCGGACGTCCCCGAGGAGCTCCGTCTCGCTCGCCCCCGTGGCGAGGACGAAGGGACGTCGGGCGATGGGCACGAGGACCTTACGGGGACGCTCCTTCTCGACCTCCCGGCGCTTCTCGAGGGCCTTCTGGTCGAGGACGCGGATCATGTCCCCCGCCCGCTCGTACACGACGACCTCCTCCTTCCCGAACTGCTGGCGGGTCGTCGTCACGCGGTCCCGCCCGCCCATCTGGGCGATCGAGATCTCGAAAATCCCGCCGAGGAGGTCCCCGAAGGGGTTCCCTCCTCCCGATTGGGCCACGGCCTTGGGACGGCCGCACTTCGGGCACATCCGGTCGTTCGGCGAGCTGTACGTCCCGCAGTGGACGCACTTGTACCCGAGGCGCTCCGCGACGTTGATCGGGGCCTCCTTGGGGTCGAGGAGGTCTCCCTCCGCCCCCGCGAGGCGGCTCTGCTCCCGCTCGACCTCGCCCCGCTGCTTGACCTCGACGAGGGGCCGCTCCGGATTCTCCGGGTTGTGGACGACGCGGATCTCCTCCTCGACGTTCGGCAGGTGGAGGGACAGGGCCTGGGCGATCATCGACTTGCCCGTGCCCGGCGGCCCGACGAGGAGGAAGTGCCTCCGCTGGTCCGCGGCGATCCGCGCAAGCCCGACGGCCTCGTCCTGGCCGATGACCCGCTTGAGCGGGTCGTCGGGGATCAGGATATCCTCCGTCGTCTCGATTGCATCAATGCTGAAGGCCTCGTCCGTGACCAGGCGTTTCGACCTCGCGATTGGGGCCACCCTCTCACGGGCCGAAGTCGCTCCGGGTCCAGACCTCGATCCCCGCGGGCTGCTTCGTGATCGTGCCCATCTTCGTCCCCACGACGGAGTGCATGTTCATCTCCGCCGCGATGTCGAGGATCCTCTGGGTGATGATCCCGTCGAAGACGACCGCGCGGGTCTCCTTCTTCGTCTTGAGCGTCTCGACGAGCTCCCGCACGGGGACCTCCGCGGAGACGGTGTCCCCGTCGTCGAGGAGCCGCGCGGTCCCGCGGCCGCTGATCTGGACGAGCATCTCGCGGTACTTCTCCACCTTCGGGGACAGGGTCTTCGTCGTCGGGGTCAGGGCGGGCGGGGGCGGCGCCTCCCGGGGCTCCGCGTACCTCGGCTCGGGCCGGGGCGGGGGCGGGGCCTGGCGGGGCGGCGCGGGGAGGGGCTCGCGCTCCGCGGGCGCCGGCCGGTCGTCCTCCGGCTTGTAGACCTGGCCCGAGAGGCCGTACATCTCGACGTACTGGTCCGCGGGGATCTTGTTCCGCAGGGCCTTCATGATCTGCTTCTGGGTCATCTCCTCGACCTCCTTCCCCCGCGGAGCGCGGGCGATGAAGTCGACCTCGCCGACCTGGAGGAGCTCGCGGAGGATGAGGTCCCCGCCGCGGTCCCCGTCGACGAACGCGGTGACGGCCTTCTCCTTGGACATCTCCTGGATCGTCTTGGGCACGCTCGTCCCCTCGACCGCGATCGCGTTCTTGATCCCGCTCCGCAGGAGGTTCAAGACGTCCTGGCGTCCCTCGACGACGATGATCGCGTCGCTGTCCGCGATGTTCGGGCCCGCGGGCAGGCGCTCGGGTCCGAAGGACCCGATCTCGGACACCTGGACGGACCGCTTGACCTCGTCGAGGAGGTCCGTGCCCGACGTCTTCGAGTCCTCGACCATCCGGGACAGGAGCTCCCGCGCGCGCTCGATGATCTTGTTCCGCTTCGTCACCCGGACGTCCTCGACCTTGTCGACCTTGATCGCGGCCTTGCACGGCCCGACCCGGTCGATCGTCTCCAGGGCTGCCGCGAGGATCGACGTCTCGACCTGGTCCAAGGACGACGGGATGAGGATCGTGCCCTCCGTCCGGCCCTTCTTGGACACCGCGTCGACCTCGATGCGGCCGATCCGGCCGCTCTTCTGCAGGTCCCGCAGGTCGAGTTCCTCGCCCAGCAACCCCTCCGTCTGGCCGAACACGGCCCCCACGACGTCGGGCTTCTCCACGATTCCTTCCGCCTCGAGGCGGGCTTGGATCAGGTACTTCGTTGTACTCGGATCGATGTTCATTGGTGTCACGCCTTTCGGGAGACGGCGGCGCCGCGGTCCGCGTCCCGCTATCCGGATGCGTCTCGGCCCCGAAGGGCGGTGTTCATGCCCCCGAACCCGGGGAGCGTGAAAGGAGGATTCGGATGAGTGGGATGTGATGCCACGGTTCGGCCGTTATCCCGGTTGGAGAGTGGAGACGGCCCTATTTAAAGATTCTTTGCCGTCTGTTCTCAAGACGGATAACGTCTTCGAGGGCCGGGCCGGCTATCGTCGGACGCGCTCGCCGTACCACCGCTTCGAGGGCTTCCCGGACGTCCCCGTGGCGGCCAGCTCCGAGACCCGCTCGACGAAGCTCCGCAGCTCCTCGACGGCCGTGATCTCCTTCCGGCACAGCCGCGTCAAGCGGGCCCGGAGATCATCG
>MGWD01000037.1:81133-83503 GCA_001800825.1 Euryarchaeota archaeon RBG_19FT_COMBO_69_17
GCCGCCCGCCGCGGACGTCCCAGTCCGTCAGGATGATCGCGTCCCCGTGCTCCCGGGCGACCTCCTCGCAGACCGCGAAGAGGGTCGTCCCGCGGTTCACGACCCGGAGGTCCCCCGAGACGCCGAGCGCCCGGAGCGCCCTGACGTCCCGCTCCCCCTCGACGAGGACGGGGACCGTATGGTTCTTCTCGATGAGGTCCTCGAGGACCCGCGCGAGGTCGTCGTGGAGGGCCTGGTAGTCCATCATCCCGCCTCCGCGCCGAGGGCGCGGGCGACCGCGTCCCGGGACGCGCCGACGATCGCGACCGTCTTGCGTCGGGACGCGGGACCGGACACGAGTCGTACGGACGACATCGGGACGTGGAGGAGTCCCGCGAGGAAACGAAGGAGCTCCGCGTTCGCTTCCCCGCCGCGAGGGCGGGCCGCGACGGCCACGCGGACGGCCTTCCGCCATGGGTCGACGCCGCGGACCTCCGTGGTCTCCGCGCCCGGGTTCACGACGACGTCGACGAGGACCGCGTCCCCGGACGCGCGGACGGCGACGGCGGCCATGGCCGCCGACGAAGGGGCGCCTCCTCGATAAGGGTTGCGTCCCGCACCGCCCATCGAGGAGGCCCGCCGACGGCATCATATATCGTGGGCGGGATACGCTCGACGTGCCTGGGGAGGACGAGGTCACCTTCGAGAGGGTCACGAAGCTCTACCGGGAGGAGACGGGGAAGAAGACCCTCACGCCCCTCGAGGCGGACTTCTACGACAAGCTCGCCGTGTACCTCAAGCGCCTCGAGGAGGGCGCGAACCGGGAGGCCCAGGCGAACCCGAACTCCCCGAAGGCGATCCTCCTCCAGGACGAACTGAGGAAGGCCCGGAAGAAGCGGGACCAGATCTTCACGTACCGGGAGCGGAAGCTCGCCCTCCTCGCGTCGGCCCGGGCGAGCGGCGCGGAGGCGGAGCTCCCGAACCTCACGCGGCAGGAGCGGGCCCTGTTCGACTCCATGGTCTCCCTCCTTCGGGCCTCACGGGAGGCGGCCTTCGGCGGCTCACCCTTCGGGTCCGAGCCTGGAGCCGCGGAGACGCCCGCGCAGGCGAAGCCGGCGTGGACGACGGCCGCGGAGGCCCCGAAGGTCGTCCGGAGCGAGGACACGAAGCAGGTCCCCGCTGCCCCGAGCCTCAAGGACCATCTCATCGTCCACGTCCTCGAGGACCTCCCGCCCTTCGCGGGGATCGACACGACGTACCAGCTGAAGAAGGAGGACGTCGTCACGCTCCCGAAGACGATCGCCCAGATCCTCGTCGACCGCGGGAAGGCGAGGATCGTGCCGATGCCAGGCGCTCCCGCGTGATCGTCAGGGGCCCGCGTCGGCGGCCCGCGGTGGGAGGAACCCGGCGACACGCGTGACGGCCGGGCGACAAGGATTAAATAGCTCCATCGCATAGACATCAGGGCCTCCGAGGGCATTGGGCTCTGCAACATTGGCATCCCGTTTTCGCCGTCGGAAGCGCGATGTGCACCCCGGACGCGCGCGGGACGTTCACGGGGGAAGGGTTGAGGCCGCGGGAGGAGCGTCAGGCTCCGCACGAACCGCGCGCCACTGATGCCGATCATATGCAATCTGGACGTGTGCTAAGCCGACAGGTCCGTGGCTAGTTCACTGTCTGGGGAATGGCTCGGCTCGGGTGCCGAGGAAGGACGTGCCAAGCTGCGATATGCGTCGGGTAGGCGCAAGGAACCTGTGATCCGACGATCTCCGAATGGGACCTCCTGACCGCAAGGTCGTTCCGTGAGGAACGGAAACCCCCGGGATTGAAGCATCCTAGTACGGGGAGGAAAAGAAACCAATTGGGATGCCCTCAGTAAAGGCGATCGAAGAGGGTACAGAGCAAACCGAAGCCTCCGCGGAAACGCGGCGGCCGTGTGGTGTTCGGACCCCGGTACACCTTACCCCATCAACTCGAACTCCGGTGGAATGCCGAGGCTAGAGAGGGTGACAGCCCCGTAGAGGCAAGCGGGGAAGGTGATTCGGGGGATCCAGAGTAGCGTGCGTTGGATATCGCGCGCGAAGGTGGGTGGCATAGACATCCAACTCTAAACACAACCCGAGACCGATAGCGCACTAGTAGCGTGAGTGAAAGCTGAAAAGTGCCCTTGACGGGAGGTAAAAAGAGCCTGAAACCAGACAGTTACAGACATACACGGCGCGAAAGCGACGAAGTCCGAAAGGATGGAGCGGTGTCGTGTTATCCGTTGTGAATAACGGGCCAGGGAGTTCTGATCCACGGCGAGGTTAACCGCTCTACGCGGGAAGCCGAAGCGAAAGCGACATGCGCGCAACGCCGCAAGGCGCGAGGCGCGTCGTGGGCTCGCGAGGA
>MGWD01000038.1:0-1364 GCA_001800825.1 Euryarchaeota archaeon RBG_19FT_COMBO_69_17
CTCCGCGCGGCAAAGAGCCACAAGCTCGACGGGAAGACGGTCGTCCTCGGCATCACGGGGAGCATCGCTGCGGTCGAGACCGTGAAGCTCGCGCACGAGCTCATCCGCCACGGGGCCGACGTCCATGCGGTCCTCTCGAGGTCGGCCGTGGCCATCGTCCATCCAAACGCCCTTCGGTTCGCGACCGGGCACGACGTCGTCACGGAGCTCGACGGCTCGATGACCTACCTCCGCATGTGCGGCAAGGACGGCGAGGCGGACATCCTCCTCGTCGCCCCGTGCACGTCGAACACGATCGGGAAGATCGCGAACGGGATCGACGACACGACAGTGACGACGTACGCGGTGAACGCGCTGGGCTCCGGGATCCCGGTGCTCCTCGCGCCTGCAGCCCACGAGACGATGATGGAGAACCCGCTCGTCCAAGCGAACATCCGACGGCTCCGGGACCTCGGCGTGGAGTTCATCGAGCCGAGGAGGGAGGAGGACAAGGCGAAGATGGCGGACGTCGACGCGATCGTCGCCCGGGTGATCCGTCGCCTCGGGCCGCGAGACCTGGAGGGAAAGAGGGTCCTTGTGATTGCGGGGGCCACCGTCGAGCCCATCGACGACATCCGCGTCGTCACGAACCGCTCGACGGGCGGCACAGGGATCGAACTCGCTCGGGCGGCGTACGAACTCGGGGGCGATGTCGAACTCTGGATCGGACGGCACGAGGCGGCGGTGCCCCCCTGGCTCTCGACGACGACGTTCGAGACGACCGCGGACCTCGCGAAGATGGCGGCGCGCGGCTCTGCCGACGTCTGCGTCGTCCCCGCCGCAATCGCGGACTTCGCACCGAAGAAGAAGAAGGGGAAGATTCCGAGTCGCGAGGGGACGCTCGACCTCAGGCTCGCACCCACGGAGAAGATCCTTCCACTCCTCCGGAAGGTCACGAAGGGCCCCCTCGTGGGGTTCAAGGCGGAGCACGGCGTGACGGCGCAGGAGCTCCGGCGGAGGGCGATCCGCCTCCTCAAGGAAGCGTCCCTCGACTTCGTCGTCGCGAACGACATGTCGAAGGTCAGGACCGGGACGACCGCCGTGACCGTGTTCGACCGCAAGGGCCGCTCGAAGTCCTTCGAGGGCCGGAAGGAGCTCGTCGCGGAGCGGGTGTGGAGCGCGGTCCTGCATGGTGTCCCAGGGTGAAGCGTTCTGCCCTGGGCACGTGACCGCGTTCTTCGAGGTCTGCGAGCACGCCGACCCACGTCGGAAAGGCTCGCGAGGCGCCGGTCTGAGCCTGAGCCTGGGCGTGACGACGGTCGTCCGGGTCCGGGAGGCGACGCGCCCGTCCCTCGAGATCTTCGTGAACGGGAGGCCTGCGAAGG
>MGWD01000038.1:1376-1871 GCA_001800825.1 Euryarchaeota archaeon RBG_19FT_COMBO_69_17
ACCGCGCGGCCCGGAAGGTCCTCCCCGGGGGGACGTACGAGGTGAAGATCCTGTCCGAGACGACGCTCCCCGTGTCCCAGGGGTTCGGGGTGAGCGCGGCGGCCGCGCTAAGCACGACGCTCGCGCTCGACGATGCCCTCGGCCTTGGGTCTCCGCGGGAGGAGCTCGTCGCGGCGGCCCACGTGGCAGAGGTCGAGTGCGCGACGGGCCTGGGCGACGTCGTGCCCGCGTCGATGGGCGGCATGGACCTCCGCCTCGAGCCCGGGGCTCCCGGGTACTGCGACGTCCGGAAGTTCGAGGTCGAGCGGGAGCTGCTCCTCGCGGTCCTCGGGCCCGAGGTCCCCACGCGGTCCGTGATCCGCGATCCGGCGAAGGTCTCCGCGATCAATCGCTCGGGGACCGCCTGCATCCAGGAGTTCGCGCGGGACCCGCGGTTCGACCGCCTCTTCGACCTCGGGGTCCGCTTCGCGGAGCAGGCGGGCCTCGCGGACAAGA
>MGWD01000038.1:1898-4131 GCA_001800825.1 Euryarchaeota archaeon RBG_19FT_COMBO_69_17
TTCGGGAGGGCGACGATGGCGATGCTCGGCAACGCGATCGTCGCCGCGGGCAACCTCGGCCAGCTCGGGACCCTATACCGGAAGTTCGGAACGATCCTCCGGTGCGAGATCGACAACGTCGGGGCGCGGGTCCTCTGACTACTCGCTCAGGGTGAAGAGGTCGCCGTCGCCTCCGACCTCGAACAGCCCGATCCGGGCCCCCGCATCGAGCCAGCCGTGGGCGTAGTTGATGTTCGCGAGGGCCTTCTCGAGCTCGCCCGCGTCGCGGAAGTGCTTCGCATCCTCGGCGTACGCCCTGGCCATGGAAAGGAAGTCCTCCGCGATCTTGCGGAGGTGCGACGGCTTCGGCGGGGCGACCGCGAGCGCTTCGAGGGCGCGTTCCGTGAGGGCGATGTCCTTCTCCACGAGGGCCGCAAGGTCCACGCGCGGGGATTCCGTCCGCCGGACAAAACGGTTTGCCTCGCCCGCGGAGCCTACGCCGAACGTGGATTCCGCGACGTCCGCGCCCACCGCAGGCCGAGGGATGTCGCGATCACGACCTGCGAGATGGCGACGGAAAGGCCGCAAAGGACCGTGGTCATGCGGGCTCCCATGAAAGCGAAGGCGGCGATGAGCATGACGCTGCCGACGAGCGCGAACAAGGCGGAATGGAGGACCGCGTCCGAGGGCGTCTCCGTCTCCGACCCCGGACGCCGGCGGAGGTGCGCCCTCGTCGCCGCGTAGCCGAGGGTCGCGGGGACCAGGCCGAGAACCGCACCGACCCCGAGGATCGCGGGGAACTGGCTCCACGCGTCGGCACAGAGCTGGAGGCACCGCCCATCGACGAGGCAGCTCAGGCTCGCGGGAGCGCAGCTCGGGAACGCGAGGACGAAGGCGAGGGGGAGGGAAAGGGCCAACGCCGTCTCCGTAGACACGAACACGACGACGGGTAGGCGGGCCACGGCCACCAATCGAACCGAAGGACCAAGACCCTTTCGGAATCGTTAGTCGGATGGCGTCTCAGTCCTCGATGACCTTGACGCTCTCCCCGCCGTGCTTCGTCTCCCGCGGCCGGACCTCGACGATGATCGGCATCTGGAGCCCTCCGCCCGTGCAGATCGCGACGCCGATGGGGAGCCTCTGAATCTCGTCCGCCATCGCGGTCGTGAGGCCCTCGACGCTCGCGATGATCGCCTTGAGGTCGTTCGGGTTCGTGACCTTGAGGATCACCTGCGTGTTGCACTGACTCAGCACGTTCTTGTCGACCTTCGCCGCGCGCTGCGTGATGATCACGAGCCCGAGGCCGAACTTCCGGCCCTCGGACGCCAAGGTGCGAAAGACCTTCGAGGAGGCGACTTGGCCGACCTGGGGGCAGAAGTTGTGGGCCTCCTCGACGACGACCATGAGGGGCGGGATCCGCCCGACCTTCCGGAGCTCGAATATCGCGGTCGCAAGACGGTTCACCACGAGCTCCTGGATGTCCGGCGGCACGCCTTTGAGGTTGATGATCGTCGTCTTCCCCTTCACGACGAGCTCGTCGATCCGCGTGCCTTCCTTCGCGAAGATCTCGACCTCGCTCAGGTACTCGAGCTCGTCGATCAGGCTCGCGTTCTGTGGATCCTCCTCCCGCTCGAGGACGCGGATGACGTCGCGGATCGTGTAGTCCTTCGTCGCCTGGCGGAGCAGATCGAGCGCCTTCCGGAGGGCGGTGAGGTGCGCGCGGACCTTCGCGCTCCCCGTCAGGGAGAGGATGTCCCGCGCGTCGAGGTTGCTCAGGGTGAATTTCAGCGGTCGCGCGCTGGAGTTCACCTTCGTGTCCGGGGAGAAGACCTGGATGAGCTCCGAGTAGCTCCTCGGTTCCACACGGAAGCGCTCCGCGCCGGCCGCGTGCTTCCCCTTCTCCGTCAGGGAGGCGTACTCCCCGTGCGGGTCGAGGATCACCGTGGTCACATGGTGCTTCATGAACTCCTCGATCAGGTCCCCCGCCATGTACGACTTGCCGCCGCCCGTCTTCGCGAGGATCGAGACGTGCTTCTGGACCATCGTATTGATGTCGAGGTACACCGGGACGTCGTGACCGGCGAGGAGGCCGATGTACGCGCCGTGGCGCTTGTCCTCCTTGAGGCCGAGGACCTCCTTGATCGTCGCGGCCTGGGCGCGGTACACGGGCTCCCCGGCGCGGAACGGGGTGCGCGGAACGAGGAGGAGCCCGCGGTCGTCCCGGTACCCGATCACGGAGACCTGGGCAGCCACC
>MGWD01000038.1:4334-4666 GCA_001800825.1 Euryarchaeota archaeon RBG_19FT_COMBO_69_17
CCTCCGCGTGACTAGCGGAGGATCTGGGGTGGGCGACCGAGGACATCCGTGCATCCCATGCGACGCCGCGATAAACGGGGGCCGACATAAAAAGGTTGTCAGGCGGCGGAATCGCGACGTTCGAGGAACTGAGAATCGCCTCTGATTTTTTTGACGGTCGCGTTCAAGTGCGGCCGCAGCCATCGATGGGTGCCCATGGCCGAACGCAAGGGGTCCCGCACCCTCCACATCGTATTCGGGAAAGCGTTCCTCCTCGCGCTCGAGCGCGGCAATCGGGCGTCGGCACTCGTCTTCGCCCGCGCCTTCCTGTCCCAGATCCCCCTGGAGACGGA
>MGWD01000038.1:4708-5017 GCA_001800825.1 Euryarchaeota archaeon RBG_19FT_COMBO_69_17
ATCGCCCGGACCGCCTCGTCGACGACGACCTCGAGCGGATTCCCCCCGTCGAGGACGGTGAACCCTTTGTCCTTCGCGAGGGTGTCGTAGTTCGCGGCGACCTTCCGCAGGAAACCGGCGTCCTCGAACCGGATGCGCCGCGCGCGGCCCTCGAGCCGCTTCATGCCGACCTCCGCGGGGACGCGGATGAGGATCGTGAGGTCCGGCTTGAGGACCCAGGGCTCGCCGATCCGGCGGAGGAACGCAATCGGGTCCGTCAGCTTCCCTTCGAGGCGCGCGCCCTGGTACGCGTACGTGGAGTCCGCGTAG
>MGWD01000039.1:0-189 GCA_001800825.1 Euryarchaeota archaeon RBG_19FT_COMBO_69_17
AGGCCCGCGGTGTACTTCGCGAGCACCTCCGCGAGGCGCCGGCACGTCGCGACCTCCTCCGCCCGGCCCTTCCCGACCCGCAGGCCGCGCTCCTGCGCGATCCGGTACAGGAGGCGCTCGCCGACCTGCGCGACGTACGCGCGAATCTCCGCGGGCCGGCGGAGGTCCAGGGACCGCGGCGGGAGCCGC
>MGWD01000039.1:212-3136 GCA_001800825.1 Euryarchaeota archaeon RBG_19FT_COMBO_69_17
GATCAGCTTCAGGTGGTGAATCGGCAGGACGTACTCGGAGGGCACGACGAAGTACAGGGACTCCGCCCGCTCGGGGAGGTCATACAGCCGGACCTCGGAGTCCGCCACGCGGTACGTCTGGAGGAGGACCGCGTCCGGCGGCGGGAGGGGCGCGACCCACGAGGAGGAGAACGTGGGGCGGGTCTCGACGTCGCCCTCGAACACGCCCGCGAGGGCGGCGGCGACGCGTTCGATGTCGTACTGCCGGAGGAAGGACAGGAGGTCGGTCAGGGACGCGATCCCGTCCACGTCCGTGGCGGGCGACCCCGGGACCTCCGCCGCGTCCGAGCGGACCGCGGTCACGGCGCGACCTCCGGAGGCGGGGGCGCGGCCTCAATCGAGGCCTCCCCAAAGTTGACGGCCTCGCGGAACAGGTAGATCAGGTCGTTCGCGGTGGCGGCCGTGCAGGCCGTGCACCCCGCGTCCCGGTACCGGCGCAGGGCCTCGGCGGACGTCAGGAACTCCGCGTGGAAGGCGGCGAAGTCCCCCAGGACCTTCTCGCGCAGGCGCCCGAACAGCGCGTGCGGGTTGAACACGCACGCCGCGCACTTCGCCGCGACCTGCTTCCTCGGCGTCCCGGGGAAGTTCGGCGATGGCTCGCGGGAGGCCATCTGGCCCATGAGGCGGGCGAGCGCGAGGAGCTTCCGCAGGGCCTCCATCGCCCGGGGGCCGTACTGCTTCTCCACGTAGTGGCTCAGCACGACGGCCTCGATCCCGAACTCCCGCTCCAGGTGCCGCAGGACGGCCGCGAGGCATGCAGGGTCGCGGAGGTCCGCGGAGGTCTCCGGCGCCTCCTTGCAGTCGACGATCAGGCGGCCCTTGGACGGTTGCACCTCTGCCTGCGAGAACACTGCCGCGCTCCCCCCACGGGCGGGGCATCGGCGGGAAGGCGATAAATAACTTGCTGAGGGCCGCCGAAACCCGCGCGCGAGACGCTCCCGTTCGGGGGGTGGCGAACATGTTATGCCACGATCTCGGCGGGCCGCATCGCCCCCGGGCGACGGGCCCCGGCGGCGCGCCCGCCCGATGCCTTTACATCCCGCCCGGCCCATCCCTGGGCCGTGTGGGGGGAGCGTGCCGTAGGCGGCTTCTTCGAGGACGTCCACGTCCTGGTCGTCGTCGTGATCGGGATGGCGACCCTGCTCGCGAGCTTCGCGGCGGCCTTCGTCGCGTACCGGGAGGCCCGCGACCGCGACGCCTTGCTCCAGGAGGCCTCCCGCGTCCTGCGGGTCCTCCTCACGGACCCGGCCCTCCTCCACGGCGGGGAGGACCGCCTCCTTGACCTGACCGCCGTCGCGGGCCTCGACGAGGCGGGCCTGGCGAGTCTCGCGGGCACGCCGCACGCGGTCCAGCTCGTCCTCTCGGAGCGGAGCGGGACGGACCCGCGGACGTTCGTTGTCGAGACGGCCTCCGTGGGGCCGGAGCGCGCCGTGGCTGCGACCGCGGCCTCCGTGTGGCACAGCGACGTCGACGTGCGGGCGTCGCGGGTCACCGTGACCCTCGGGAGGTGAGCGGATGGACCGCGCGGGCCAGTCCGCCCTCTTCGACGCGTTCCTCTTCCTGACCGTCGCGATCGTGGCGTCCGCCGCGGTCCTCAGCTACGCGTCCCTCGCGTCCTCCCGGTCGGAGGCCCTCTCGCGGGAGCGGGCCCTCGAGTACGCGGAGGACGTGCGCGTGGCCCTGATGCGCACGACCCTGGGGGACGCGGGGTACCTGAACCGCACGGGCGCCCGGGTCGACCTCGGGGGTTGGGTCACCGTGGAGCGGTTCCTCCTGGACGAGGCGGACCTCCGGACCGCGGGCCTCCCGGAGGCGAACTTCGCGGGGACGAACGCGGCGATCGGCGCGATCGCGGCGGGCCTCGTCCGGCCGCCCTTCTCCGTCGGCGTCCAGGTCGACTTCGAGGGGGACGGCGGGCCGGCGGACCTGTGGATTGGCACGGGCGCGGGCCCCCCGCCGGACCGGTACACGGCCGGTTGGACGTACGAGACGACGGCCGGGCTCCCCGTCACGATCGCGGTCCACCTGTGGACCGTGTGATCAGTCGACCTCGATCAGCTCCCGCACGACCGTGTCCGCGTCCTCAATCGATCGGATCTTCCGGTCGAACCCCCGGATCCGCACGATCGCGCGTACGACGAGGTAGCTCCCGAGGCCGACGAGGACGATGCACAGCGCGAGGAGGGGCGCGAGGAGCCACAGGACCTCCAGGATTACGTACAGACTCGAGGTCGCGACGAGGAAGCTCACGACGCTCAGCGGGAGGGCGAGAAGCGCGATCCCGGCCTGGAGCGCGGAGAGCGAGGTGCGCTTCTCCGAAAGGAGGAGCTGGATCTCGTTCAGCCTCAGGTTGACCTGGGAGTTCTGGAGGACGATCTCGTCGATCGCGGCGCTGCTCATCCCATCCCGCGGCGGGTGGATGGCGGGACGGACGTAATAAACGTGACGCCAGAGGGCGGCTGTCGGTTTGACTAAAGAACGCCCGGAAGTCCTCCGCCTGTCCGGAGCCTGAATCAAGCTAATTCCGTGGTGAAGATTAATCCTACGAGCCGTGCTTTGGCACTTCGTGTCACGAGTGTTCATCTCCCACAGCAAAAGAGATGCCGAGCTGACCTCCAATATTAGCATCGCGCTGTCCAACATCGGAGCCGAGGCAGTGGCCATGGAGTATGTCGCCGAAAAACCGGAGGGGGGGCAAGAGTGGGAACGGATACGCAAGGAGGTCTCACTCGCCGATTTTGTAATGCTCTTCAAGACGGACAATGCGATTTCCACAGACTACACGAAGAGCTGGATCATCTTCGAAGTCGGCCTTGCCGCCGCGATGAGCAAACGACTTCTGGTTTTCGAACGGCGCGGCTCGCCGATTACTTTCCCAATTCCGT
>MGWD01000039.1:3144-7003 GCA_001800825.1 Euryarchaeota archaeon RBG_19FT_COMBO_69_17
GATTGCATGCTCTTCGACCCGGCGAAGGTCCCTGACGTTCTCCAGGTTCAACGTGTCGCAAAGGTGCTTCAGGATGAGCTAGCTAGTCGCGGGAAACAACAACCTAAAGAGAAAAGCGACGAGGGATGGTTCTGGCTAGCACTCTTCATGCCCGAGGTCTTTGCTTCCCTGCTCGTGCTCGGGTTCGTTGCCGCAACGGCCGCTGGAATCGCCGCAGTGCTCACGGGACCGATTCCGGTATCGTGTCAGAGATGCCACTCGAACTACAATTACTATGGGGGATTCTTCGACCCGTTCCAATGCCCAGTATGCCTCAATTCCATCGACCTGACGAGAACGATTGACCCCCAAACCCTCGATCAGCTCAGGAAGGTCAAAGACCAATTAGGCCCCGGAACCCTGAGACCACCGCAGTAGGACCCGCATACGTCCAGAGCGTGACACCAGACTCACCATCGGCGCATCTTGATTCCTCGCCAAGCAACTGGGTCCGAACTGGGTCCGGGTAGTTTCAGCGTCCGACTCCGTGGACAACGGTAGTTTCGGTCATCCCTCCGGCTCGGAGGTATTTGAATGTGGCAATGCTTGGAGAAGCAGATGATCGACGCCCCGCCCTTGACCGCCCCGGTGAATTCCTTTGCCCCGAAGGCGCGCCCACGTTGTCCGGAGTGCGGGGAGCGGCTCGCGCATCGGAACGGGTGTGTGGAATGTTGGTCCTGCGGGTACTCCTCGTGCGGATGACCGGCGGGGTTCCAGCGGAAGCGGCTTCACGGGCCATTCCCCTCCATAGAATGGGGGGAATCGTCGTTCCAGTCGAAATCGTGCCGGGGGTCGATAAATAGCGAATGATCACTGACGAGCCGCCTCTCCCCGGGGCGACGACCCCTGGGAGGGACAAGGGGAGGATTCACACGCTCGCGGAGTACTCACTCGAGGAGCTGATCGCCCGGTGGGAGGAGTTCTTCGGGGAGATCGGCCTGGAGTCCGCGATCATCTCCCTCGCGGACCGGTACCCGGAGGAGCGCTCCCTCAAGGTCCGGTTCGAGGACCTGAACCGCTTCGACACGGACATGTCCATCCACCTCCTCCGTGCGCCCCTGAACGTCCTCGCGGCGGGCGAGGAGGCGGTCCGCCGGATCGTCCCGCCCACGGAGGAGGCCGTCGAGGTCCACCTCCGGGTCACGGGCCTCCCGCGGGACTCCCGCGTGCAGATCCGGGACCTCCGCGCGAAGCACCTCGGCCGCTTCATCGCGGTGGAGGGCCTCGTCCGGAAGGCCACGGAGGTCCGCCCGATGGTCGTCGACGCGACGTTCCAGTGCCTCCGGTGCGGCACCGTGATCAAGGAGCCCCAGGAAGGCCAGGCGTTCCGCGAGCCCCTCGAGTGCTACGAGGACCAGGGCGGCTGCAAGCGGAGCGCGAGCGCGACGAAGTTCAAGCTCCTCGGGGAGGCGTCCCGGTACCTGGACACCCAGAAGATCGAGATCCAGGAGGCGCCCGAGGGCCTCCGGGGTGGGGAGGAGCCCCAGCGCCTGAGCGGCTTCATGGAGGACGACCTCACAGGCCAGATCACGCCGGGGATGCGCGTCATCCTCAACGGGATCCTGCGGAGCAGCCAGAGAGGCAAGCCGGGCCAGAAGTCGACCCTGTTCGACATCTTCCTCGACACGAACTCCCTGGAGTTCGAGCAGCGGGAGTTCGAGGAGATCGAGGTCACGGAGGAGGACGTCAGGCTGATCGAGGCGGAGGCGGCGGACCCGGACATCTTCCAGAACATCATCGCGAGCATCGCGCCCTCGTTGTACGGACTCACCACGGAGAAGGAGGCGTTGGCGCTCCAGCTGTTCGGCGGTGTGCCGAAGCTGATGCCGGACGGACGACGCATCCGGGGTGACATCCACCTGTTACTGGTCGGTGACCCCGGCACCGGGAAGAGCGAACTGCTCTCCTACATGAGCCGTCTCTCACCTCGCGGAATCTATGCCACGGGCAAGGCCGCCTCGGCAGCCGGGCTCACGGCCGCGGCGGTTCGCGATGAGTTCGGGGAAGGGCGGTGGACCCTCGAGGCGGGCGCCCTCGTCCTCGCCGACAAGGGGCTCGCGTGTTTGCACCCATCCACGGAGGTCCTCGTCGATGGCGCCCCGATGCCTGTGGCCGATCTCTTCCGCACCGAATCCGCCGAGTTCGCTCTTGCCGGCGGGGAGCCGGTCGAGATTTCCCGCGTCAACCATTCCGTCGTGGGGTTCGATCTCAATCGCCTCACGGCGAAACGCGCACGGACTTCCCTCGTGTCTCGGCGAGCATACCGTGGGCCGATTGTGCGGGTGACTTTGGATTCCGGGCTGACGCTCGCTGTCACCCCGGATCACGTCGTTCTCGACGGAGACACGCTTCGCTGGCGACGGCTTGAGGACCTCCGGCCCGGAGGCAGGCTCGTGACCGCGCAGCGTCTGCCTTCCAAGGGCGATCCAGTGTGCCTTCTCGACATCGTGCCCGACAACTGGATTGTGGGACTCACGGCCTCCGAGAAAGCGGAACTCCGCGAGGAACTCATCCGCCTTCACGGCTCCACATCGAAGGCAACGAGGAAGTACGGCCTCCGCGAGGATGCCCTCACGGGGCGGGGGGTCCTACAGGTCTTCCAGCTTAGAGGGATCCTTGGGGATACCGGTCTGTTCGGCCGGTGGGGGAACAAGACCCTCGGGTTCGGCCGGTCGAAAGCGACGGAGTGCCTGAAAGCAGCGCAGATCACGCCAGAACTTGCCTACGTGCTGGGATTCATCCAAGGCGACGGAAGTGTGCGCGTCGACCCTAGGCGCCACTCGGTTAGCATATCCCAATCCGCGCGCAATCTTCGCCAAATCCAGCAGGTTCTCAGGCCGACGAAGGCGGTCACGAACCGACCGTGGGGCATGCACGAGAGAGTCCCACGGAGTCGCATCCGTGGGCGTGTCGCCCAGAGCCGTGGGTATCACATGCATCGCGGATCGAACCTGATGGCGTTCTTGAAGGAGTGGATTGCCGCCGATGGCTTTGCGAACCTCCTTCGGCTTGATGACGAGGCCCTCCGGGGATACATCGCGGGAGCCATGGACTCGGACGGTTGCATCTCCGTCCGGACCTCGTCGAGGGGGGGTCGGTCCCGTCAGAACACAGACATCGAGTTCCGTCTGTCGTCGGATCGGAAGCGCACCGAGCGTTTCGTCCTGGCCCTTCGGAGGTTCGACATCTTCGCTCGGCTGCGCGTGGGGAAGGGGGCCTTCACGGTCCAGGTCACATCCCGTCCTGATGTTGATCGCCTTCTTGACGTGATCCAGCCCTACTCAGTCAAGTGGAAGGACCTTCCCGAACCTAGACAGGGCGTGCACGGCCGACACCTCCGAGCTCCCGCAGAACCGGTGGCCCAACTACTGCAGTCGCTGTCGATTCGCGCCACGAACCTGCTCCCAAAGGGGCTCTGGAGCACCTTCTACGAGATACGACTGCGACGCCGTGTGCCCTACAAGGAACCCCTTGCGCGCATGGTCAAGGCCCTGACCCTGGGAATTGACGCGAGGGCGCACGAATGGCTCGCCGCCCTTGCGGGAAGCGACTATGCCCTTGATCGGATCCAGGAGGTTCGAGTGGAGGAGTTCGATGGCTACGTGTACGATCTCCGGATACCGGATGGCGAGAACTTCCTCGCCGGTGGAGCCGTTGTTCACAACTGCATTGATGAGTTAGAGAAGATGAACCCGCAGGACCGGTCCGCGATCCACGAGGCCATGGAGCAGCAACGGGTCAGCGTGGCGAAGGCGGGAATCACCGCCGTGCTCCAAGCCCGATGCGCGGTCCTCGCAGCCGCGAACCCGAAGTTCGGACG
>MGWD01000040.1:0-20597 GCA_001800825.1 Euryarchaeota archaeon RBG_19FT_COMBO_69_17
GCCAAGCGCTGCTCACTCGGCGCCCTGACCCTTGCCGAGGGATTGTTGGACGCCGCGTTGTCCCCCTGTCACGGGACGCCCCGAACGCGGGGCACTCGAGGAGGGACCCATACGGCATCCCCTCCAGGCTTGCATCGCGCATCACGGATCCGCGCGACCTTACGCTGGAGCAGGATGCCTATGAACGGCCCTTATGATAAACATTCGCCCCTGGTCGGCCGCCCCCGTCATACCCTTTATTTAGGGAAGGCCCCTTCGCGCGCCCGCTTCTCTGGTGCCCCGATGGACGACCTCCGCCGTGCGATCGCCCTCCTGTTCCGCCGAAAGGGACGGGAGGAGCTCGACGAGAAGGAGTTCGTCCTGTCCGCCTCCATGGACCTGCGGTGGTTCCCGCCCCGGGAAGCCCAGCGGCTCCTCCAGATCGCCCTCGAGGCGAAGCTCCTCGAATCACGAGACGGATCCATCCGGCCCACGTTCGACGTGGCCTCCGTGGACGTCCCGCGGACCTTCACCCCGGGACCCGAGATCCTCCAGGTCCCGACGGAGGCCCAGCATGACGTTTTCCGCGGGCTCGTCGACGCGATCGTCGCCGCGACGAAAGCGGACCGGAGGACCGTCGTCGCCGGCATCAACGGAATCCAGGAGAGGATGGACATCGAGCTCGAGGTCGCGGCCCTCCTCGCCGCGCGCAAGGCAGGCGTCGACGTGGCGCCTTTCCTCGGCCGCGTGAAGGCGCGCCTCGGGATCCCGTGATCAGCCGTGACCTTCCCGCATCTTGATGAGATCCCCGAGGGTGAGGGCCGTCCCCACGGACTGCTTCTTCGTCGCGATGGGCTCCACGCGTTCCTTGAGCTTGATCCCCAGCTCCCGCTCGATCTTCCGCACGAGGGCGTCCCCGGGCGTGATCGTCCCCGACTCGAGCTTCGCGATCACGCTCACCTTCT
Source organism: Euryarchaeota archaeon RBG_19FT_COMBO_69_17 (assembly GCA_001800825.1). Lineage (GTDB taxonomy): Archaea > Thermoplasmatota > Thermoplasmata > RBG-16-68-12 > RBG-16-68-12 > RBG-16-68-12. The sequence continues at coordinate 945 of MGWD01000040.1, forward strand.
CGTTGATCTTCGCCCCGAGGTCCGCCTGCTTCCACCCGCGGGCCTCGCGCGCGCGTCGTATCCTCGTGGGGAAGTCCTCCGCGAGCTCCTCCTCCCCGCCCTGCGCGTACACATCCCGCGGTGTCTGACGCCGCCGTCGCGCCTCGAGCCGCTGCTCGATGACGGGGGGCATGGAGGTGCGTCGGACGACGGGGGTCATGACCTCGTCCCCGAACTTCGCGCAGCTCGCGCAGACGGCCAGGACCGTACTCTCGATTGCGACGTTCCGCGTCCGGGGCACCTCGGCTCCGCACAATTCGCAGATCAAACCATCAAGCCCGCAAGGATTAAGTAAACCGACCCGGCTATATAGGCTTCGCCAGACCGCCAGCGCCACGTTGATTCTATGGACGAGGATCAGATACGTGAGTTCTCCGAGAAACTCTCGGGCCGCATCGCCTCCCTCGAAGAGCGGAACGACAAGCTCCTCGAGGCCGCGCGGCGGGTCGAGAGCGAGAAGCGCTACGTCGAGACGGAGCTCCAGAGGCTCCAGAAGGAGATCCGGCGCCTGAAGCAGGAGCTCGACCGCCTGAAGAGCCCGCCCCTCATCATCGGGAACATCCGGGACGTCCTCGCGGACGGGCGGGTCGTCGTCAAGTCGTCCACGGGCCCCGACTTCATCGTGAACGCGGCGGACTACATCGCGAAGGAGAACCTCCTCGTCGGCGCGCGAGTGGCCCTCAACAAGCAGACCCTCGCCGTGATGGGCGTCCTCCCGCCGTCCCTCGACCCCATCGTCACGGGCGCGGAGATCATCGAGAAGCCCGACGTCACGTACGAGGACATCGGCGGGCTCGAGGCCCAGCTCCTCGAGGTCCGGGAGGCCGTCGAGGACCCCCTCCTGAAACCCGAGCTGTACCGGAAGGTCGGGATCGAGCCGCCCAAGGGCGTCCTCCTCGTGGGTCCGCCGGGCACGGGCAAGACCCTCCTCGCGAAGGCCGTCGCGCACCGGACGAAGGCCTCCTTCATCCGGTTCGTCGGGTCCGAGCTCGTCCAGAAGTACATCGGCGAAGGCGCGCGCCTCGTCCGGGAGCTGTTCCAGCTCGCACGGGAGAAGTCGCCGTCCATCGTGTTCATCGACGAGCTCGACTCCGTCGGGGCGAAGCGCCTCGAGGTCGCGACGTCGGGCGACCGGGAGGTCCAGCGGACCCTCATGCAGCTCCTCGCGGAGCTCGACGGGTTCAACCCCCTCGGGGACGTGAAGATCATCGGGGCGACGAACCGTCCGGACATCCTCGACGACGCCCTCCTCCGCCCGGGCCGCTTCGACCGGATCATCGAGATCCCCATCCCGAGTTACGAGTCCCGCCTCGCGATCTTCCGCATCCACACGCGCAGGATGAGCGCCGCGAAGGACGTCGACTACGAGGTCCTTGCCCAGCGATGCGAGGGGGCCACGGGGGCGGACATCAAGGCGATGTGCACGGAGGCGGGGATGTTCGCGATCCGGGAGGACCGGGACACGGTCTTCATGGCCGACTTCGAAAAGGCCGTCGACAAGGTATTCGGGGAGAACCTCCAACGCCACGAGGCTTCCGGCGCGATGTACGCGTGATTTCGGACGGGTCGATTTCGGGAATCCTTAATACGGACGCCCTCCATCCATTCCGTCTCGGTGGGCAGGGCCTGTGGCACGACCGAACCGCTGTCCGATCTGCGACGTCCCCGTGAAGGCGGAGAACCTCCTCCGCCATCTCGACGACACGCATCCGCGGCACGCGGACACGCCCTCGCTCAAGGAGAGACTCCGGACGGACGAGCGATACCGCCCCGCCGCGAGGCCCGGCGAGGGGTTCCGCGTGAGGCGGTGGCATGTGGCCACCATCGCTGCAGTCCTCCTCATCGCGGCCGGCGCGTACGCCGTCGCGCCCCTCCTCGACCCCTGGGCGACCTTCTCCGTGCGGTCGTGCATCCCGAGCGACCCCCCCGCCTACCATATCCACCCCTTCCTCCGGATCGACATCGAAGGGAGCCCCTATCCGATCCCGGGCGGGATCGGGATCACCTCGTCGTGCACGAACCCCGTCCACACCCACGACGGACACGACCCGACGACCCACTTCGTCGAGGTCCATGTCGAGGCGCCCGTCCGCCGGTCCTTCACCCTCGGAGACTTCTTCCTGGTCTGGGGCCAGCCCTTCTCCCCGAGCCAGGTCCTCTCCCACACGGAGGACGGGACGAACCGGGTCACGATGACCGTGAACGGGTCCCCGAACGGCCTGTACGGGAGCCTCGTCCTCGCGGACCAGCAGCAGATTGTGATCACGTACGGGCCGTGATCGCGGACGGATCCGCGGGCCTGGCGGTCCTCCCTCCGGATCACGGACCATAACCTTTATTGCGGGCACGAGGTTAGCCGGGGATCACCATGGCCATCCGCCCCCGGCGGGATGAGGAGGCCATCGGCAACCTCGCCTCGTTCATCGTCCTCCTCGTCGCGATCGGTATCCTCCTCGGCGTGTACTACGCCTACGTCGTTCCCGTGCGGCCCGAGGCCGCCCTCGTGGCCCTCCCCGGGGACACGGTCCTCGCCCAGTACGTGGGGACGTTCGAGGACACGGGGGCGGTGTTCGACACGAGCTCCCTCACCGTGGCTCGGGACAACGCGTCCTACGCGAAGGCGTTCTCCTTCTCCTGGCGCGCCCGCTGGGAAGGGCTGACCTTCAAGATCGGGGACGGCACGATGATCCCCGGCTTCGACCGGGGCGTGATCGGGATGCGGGAGGACGAGACGAAGACGATCCGCGTGCCCTCGGCGGACGGCTACGGGTCCGCCGACCCGTCGAAGCTCGGGGCCCGGCTGCTCGTGGAGACGGTCCCCGTCCGGATCACGATGAACCTCACGGAGTTCGCCGCGAGGTACTCCGGCGAACCGACGTCCGGCGCGGAGGTCACGGACCCCATCTGGGGGTGGCCCGCGATCGTCACGGTCGCGGACGCCGTCGCCACGGTGACGAACAGCCCCGAGGTCGGGTCCCGGATCCGCCCGTACGGCGGCTGGGACGCGATCGTCCTGAGCATCGACGACGCGGCGGACGGGGGCGAGGGGGCCATCGTCGTTCGGCACCTCCTCGAGCCGGGCCACGTCGACCTCGTGGGCGGCAAGGAGGACGGCGCGGACTTCTACGTCTCCGCGGTCGACTCCCTCGACGGGACGTGGACGCAGAACTTCAACCGCCAGGTCGTCGGGCGGACCCTCATCTTCGTCGTCACCCTGACGAGCATCACTCGCCTGTGAGGCCTCCGGATGGCCGCGGTGGACGACTTCCTCCGCGGCCTCCTCGAATTCCTCGGTCCGGCGGGCATCCTCGTCGCCCTCTTCCTCGTCTTCGTCATCGACGCGATGGTCATCCCCGCCCTCCCGGAGCTCGCGTTCGTCGTCGCGTACTCCGTCCCGGACCCCCCGATGAGCCCGTGGGCCTGGGGCGCCCTCCTCGTAGGGCTCGCCGTCGCCGGAGAGGCCGTCGGGAACACGGGCCTCTACCTCTTCGTCCAACGGGCGATCATCGGCCGCGGCCACATGCCGAAGGTCATCGAGCGCCTCATGAACCGGTACGTCGGGTTCCTCGTCCTCCGGGACGAACGGATCATCCTCCTGAACCGGCTCGCCCCCATCGTCCCCTTCGTCGGGGCCTTCATCGCCGCCTGCCGGTGGGACTACCGCAAGTCCATCGCGTTCGTCGTCCTCGGGGCCGCGGCGAAGTACTCCCTCCTCCTCTTCCTCGTCGCGGGGATCGGGCTCGCGTACGATCCGGGCACGGCCCGGTGGGTCACGGTCGGACTCGTCCTCGCGCTCGTCGCGGCCTCCGCCGTCGCGTCCCTCGTGTACCGCCGCCGGCACGGCCTGGCGCCGCGTGGACCCGACTAGTACTTCTGCCGCGCGTACTCCGCGTCCTCGAGGGGCCTCCCCGCGAGGACCTTGAGGTCCCCTCGGAGCCAGAGGAGGAGGGTCCGCATGTACCCCTGCCTCTCGAGACGACGGACGGACAGGCGGACGTAGAGGCGGGGGTCATAGACGATCCTCCCCCGGGCCCGGATCCGGACCCCGAGGTCGATGTCGTCGGAGTGGGGCAGGGACCGGTACCCGCCCACGGCGAGGAACGCGTCCCTCCGGAAGGCGGAGTTCGTCCCGCCCGTCCCGTACACCCCGACGTGGGCCGCGAGGCGGATGACCGACCGGACGAAGAGGAAGATGGCCCGGGCCTTCCAGGATCGCTCGAGGGGGCCGTCGGGGCCGCAGACCGCGACGACGGTCGGGTCGTTGAAGTGGGAGGCGATCCGCTCGAGCCAGTCGTCCGGCACGCGGCAGTCTGCGTCCGTCGTCGCGATGATCCCTCCGCGGGCGAGGGCCACGCCGTCGTTCCGGGCGCCCCCGATCCCGCGGCTCGTCTGGACGATCACGCGGTCCGCGCGGCCCGAGGCGATCTCCCGCGTGCGGTCCTCGCTGCCGCCGTCCACGACGATGATCTCGAACTCCGGCCTCGGCAGGGTCTGCCCCTCGAACTGCCGGAGGAACGCCTCGATCCCGGCCTCCTCGTGGAACGTCGGGACGACGACGGAGATCCTCATCGCGAGCCTTCCATCTCCGCAGCGAGGGCCAGGCCCCGGAGGATGCACTGGTCCGTGTTGATGTAGTCGAACTGGCCGAAGCGCCCGAGGAGCCGGATCCCCTCCGCGTCCGCGTGGGCGCGGACGCGGTCCAGGTTCTCCCGGTGGTCCCGGTCGAACACGACGTAGGCATAGGGGGTCCGTGCGACCCTCGCCGCGACGACGTCCTCCCGCCGGAAGACGCCCAGGTGGTCTGCACGCTCGACGACGTGCTCCACGAGGTCCTCGTCCCGGGAGGCCCAGATCCGATCGTCCCTGTCGCACGTGATCTCCGCGAGGGCGGAGCTGGTCCCTTCCGGGGCCACGCGGTCGCTGTAGTTGCTCGGGAACGAGATCCGGTTGAACCAGCCATCCTCGGGCGTCGGGAAGTAGACCCAGCTGAACTCGTTGAGCCGCGGACGCGTGAGGCCGAGCATGACCGTCACGAGGGACCGGTGCTGGAGCGCCTCCGCCGCCGCCCGGACGTCCTTGGGGGCGTCCACGAGAGCGCGGGCGAGCTCCGGGATCGGGATCGTGGAGACGAGCCCGTCGTACTCCCGTTCCTCGGTCCCGTCGGAGACGGTCCACACGCCCCCTCGACGCGCGACGGACCGCACCCGGAAGGAGGTCCGCACCCGTGCCACGCGGGGCAGGAGTCCACGGACGAGGGCCTCCACCCCGCCCTCCCGCGGGTACAGGAAGTGGAGCTGGTGGGTGTACCCCTCCGTGGGGATTCCGATGCTCGACTTCACGATGTCCTCGAGGGGCGGATCCGGCACGCGGCCCTCGACCCACTCCGTGCCCATCTCCCCCGCGGGGGTCTTCCAGATCTTCTCGTTGTAGGGCAGCAGGTAGCACTCCGTGATCCCCGCCCCGAACCGGTAGTACAGCCACTCCCGGAAGTTCGTCGGGCGCGGCGCGGTCCCCGTCTGGCGGGCGAGGTACGCTTGGATGTAGCCGAGGGTGCAGCGGAGGTTGTCCTCGACGGGGAGCTCCGACAGTCCGTTCTCGAACGGGTACTTCACGTACCGGCCCTTGTAGAACACCTTCGTGTTCCGCTGCCTCCGGCAGACGTTCTCCCCGAGGAGCCCCTCGTAGAACGCCATCGCCCTCGGGTCCCGGGAGAAGAGGATGTGGGACCCATGGGGGTCGAACGTGAACCCGTCGAACGTGAGGCTCCGGCACAGCCCTCCGGGGCGGTCCGCCGCCTCGAGGACCTCCGCGTCCCGGAGCCGGGAGGCCAGGACGAGGCCGGAGAGGCCGCCGCCCAGGATGCCGATCACGCCGCGTCGAACCGTCCGCGGCTATTAATGCCTAGTGGCCTCACGCGGTCAGGAGGCGCTCGTACACGCCCTCGAGGCGGCGCGTGCAGCGGTCCACGGAGTACGGGATCACGCTCGCCCGCGCGGCCTCCCGCATCGCATCCCGCTCGTCGAGGCACCGCTGGATGGCCCCCGCGCACGCCGCAGGGTCCTGAGGGTCGAAGAGGGCGCCGTTCACGCCCTCCCGCACGAACTCGGGGATCGCCCGGTAGTTCGCCCCCGCGACAGGCGTCCCGGACGCGAGGGCCTCGAGCACGACGAGCCCCTGGGTCTCGAACCTCGATGCGATTGCGAAGACGTCGGCCGCGGCGTAGTACTTCGGGAGGTCCTCGTCGGGGACGAAGCCCGTGAAGATGACGTCCCCCGAGAGCCCGAGGTGCCTCACGACGTCGTAATACTTCTCGAGGTACGGCCCCGAGCCGACGATGAGGAGCTTCGCGTCGGGGTTCCGCGCCTGGATCCGCGGGAAGGCGTGGATGAGGGTCTGGAGGTTCTTCTCCGGCGCGACCCGGCCCACGTGCAGGATGACGTCGTTCCCGTTGAGGCCCCAGCGGTTCCGGACCTCGTGGCCCGAGAGGGCGGGGTGGAAGCGCACGGGGTCGACCCCCGTCGGGATGACGTCCGCGATGGACGCCTCGGGGGACAGGGCGAGGATCTCGTCGAGGACGGCCCGGCTCGGGACGACGACGCCCTGGCACTTCCTCAGGAAGATCCTCAGGTAGAGTCGCAGGCCGCGCTCGAGGAGGTGGAGGTTAAGGCCGAACGGGGAGTAGAAGGGGAGCGTGTCCTGGATCATCGTGTGGAACGTCTGGACGATGGGGATCCGGGCCTGCCAGGCGGACCAGAGTCCCTTGACGCCGACGAACCCCACGCCGTGGCTATGGATCACGTCGATGTCGAGATCCTTCACGAGGTCGACCTCGTGCCCGGGGAACATCGCGAGGCGGTACCCGGGATAGCTCCGGAACGCCCGGGCGCGGAGGGGGATCGTCCTCGGGTCCGACGGCATCCGCCGGCCCGGGTCGTCCGGCGCGAAGACGACGACCTCGTGGCCGTCCGCTTCGAGCTGCCGGCGGGTCGTCAGGATCGACGTCACGACCCCGTCGATCGTGGGGAGGTACGTGTCCGTGAACAGGGCGATCCTCACCGGGCGACCTCCCGGATCGTGCGACGCGCGCGGCGAAGGGCGTCGAGCGGGTCGTCCCCGAGGACCCACAGCCGCGGGTCCCGGCCTCGCTCGCCGCCCTCCGTGAGCCCTTGGGGGATGATCCCTGCCTCCGCATCCGTCGGACCTGCGCGCATCGTGACCCCCGCCTTCCGGCCGCTCAGGGCCGCGACGACGAAGCGCGAGGCCCGTATCCGGTGGGCAGTTTTCTGACTGTATTTTAAGCTTATGGCCGAGCGAAGTCCTGGATGAAACGTCATCCCGACAAGGATCGCGCGCGCGACGCGCGTGCGAGCCCCGAAGCCCGGACCCTCCGCGGGCGTCCATCGACCTTGCGGCCCCGGGCGGAGGCGGACGGAGCACACGTGCGCCTCGCGAAGTGCGCCCGCGACGGCGAACCCCATCTCGATGCCTCCTGCGGGAGCCGCCGCGCGCGGGATCGTCCCGCGGACGCGGCCCACGGCCGCGGCGAGCGCTTCCCATACGGCGAACCGATCGGGGACCGCCGCGGACTGGATGATCCCGACTCCCTTGCCCGCCCGGTAGGACTCGAGGAACCCGACCGCGACGCGGGCCCGCGCGGACCTGACGGCCTCGCGAAGTCCCTGGCCGCGTGCGAGGTATGCGGCGATGGACGCCGCGAGGGTGCAACCCGCCCCGTGGAGTTCCTTGTCATGGCGGAACCCCCCGAGCCGCAACGTCCGGCGACCGTCGAAGAAGACGTCGACGAGGCGTCCGGCCACATGGCCGCCTTTGACGAGGACCGCCCGCGGTCCGAGGCCGCGGATGGCCCGCGCGGCCGCCTCCGCGTCTTCCACGCCCAGGATCTCGAGGCCGGAGAGCCGGTGCGCCTCGTGCCGGTTCGGAGTCACCAGGGTCGCCAACGGCAGGAGCCGCTCGACGAGGGCGTCCCGGAAATCGTCCCGTTCGAGGGAAGCGCCGACCGTCGCGACCATCACGGGGTCCACGACGAGGGGCGCCCGGGTCCCCCGGAGCTCCTCCGCGACGGCCCCGACGATCTCCGCGGAGTACAGCATCCCCGTCTTCACGGCGCGGACGTCGAAGTCGTCGAGGACGGCCCGGACCTGCGCCCGGATCTCGCCGGGCGGGAGGGGGAAGATGGAGGCGACGGACCGCGTGTTTTGGGCCGTCACGCACGTGATCACGGACGTCCCGTGGACCCCCACGGCTGCGAACGACTTCAGGTCCGCCTGGATCCCCGCGCCCCCGCCGCTGTCGCTCCCCGCGATCGTCAGGGCGGTCCGCATGCGCCCGCGCCATCGGGTGCCCCCACTTAAGGATGACGCGCCCCGTCTCCATCGGGAGACCGTGCCCGGCGCACCGTTAAATACGACGTGCCCGATGGGAACCGCCGGACCATGCGCGCGCGGAGCGGCCACATCAAGTTCGACAAGCGGGTCCGATGGAAGAACCTCGTCCCCGCGTTCCGGCCCATGCTCCTCAAGTTCCTTGAGGAGGGTCAGCAGGTCCCCGAGGACCCAGAGGCCGTCGAGGTCCTCGTCGAGGAGAACCTGCGGGACCTCCGGAAGAACCGCAAGCCCGAGGGGTACAACCGGGAGAGCGCGATGCGCATGGTGTTCCCCCTGTCCGAGGAGATCGAGTTCTACATCTACGGGCGCGGGAAGACCGTCGAGGTCGCCCGGGTCACGGAGCAGGTGAGCCGGGTCCTCCAGAAGTACCGGCTCAAGCACACGATCGAGTGGGACCGGCTCCGGGCCTTCGCGGAGAAGCGCGCCTGAGACCCTAGGGACCGACGAGATCGACCGCGCCCACGTCGGAATACTCCGCCCCCGACGGCCCCAGGACGCTGCGCTTGAGGACGATTCGGGAGACGTCCAAGTCTCCGAAGTCGTCGTCTCCGTGGGCCTGGAGGATCTGCCGCACACGGTCGAGGTTCCGTCCCCCCTTGACCCGCGCGAGGGTCGCGTGGGGGCTCCACGGCCTCCCTTCCCGCGGGAAGCCGAGGGCCTCGAGGCCCTCGTCCAGGATCCCCGCGACCCGCGCGAGCGGCTCCGCGTCTCGGACGCCGACCCACACGACGTTCATGCGGGTCACGCCCGGGAAGGCGCCCATCCCACGGAGGCGGATCCGGAACGGGGCGAGCCCCGCGGTCGCCTGCCGAAGGACCGCCATGACTTCGGGGACCCGCCCCTCGTCCGTGTCGCCGAGGAACTTCAGCGTGAGGTGGAGGCCTCGGACGTCCGCGAGCTTGAGGGCGGCTCCCGAGGTCCGCAGCTCGCGGGCAACGGTCTCCAGGGTCGCGTTCGCCGGGAGGTCCACCGCGATGAAGGCTCGGAAGGCCATGCCGCCTCAACCTCCCGTCCGCGCGCCGCACGCGGGGCATGCGCCGCGCATCTCCCGCGACACCCGGGTTCCGCAGGACGGGCACCGCGGTGCCATCCCAGCGATGAACGTCCCTCGGTCGTCGAGGTCTCCATCCGCGTATCCCTCGAGCACGGCCTTCCGCAGGATCTTCGCGGCGTCCTGCGAGGAGATGTCGAACTCCTCCGCGAGCTCCGCGGGACGGAGGACGCCGCGTCGCACTCCGACGCCCCCCACGTAGGCCAGGGCGGCCTCCCGCGCCTGGATCTGGCGGACCCGTCGGAGGAACAGGAGCCCGGGGATCGCCAAGAGGGCCGCGCACATGGCGGCAGCCGCCGTGGCGAGGAGGTCCCCGAGGACTGCGCCGGTCCCCGCGAGCCCCGCGGAGCCGACGGCGATGGCGAGAGTCCCGCCCGCGAGGCCTGCGTAGAGGTCCCTCTCGCGCACGACGGGCCCCCTAGTCTCCGACCCGGGTCCCGTGGAACGGCTCCCCGAGGATCGCGGACCGGAGGGCGTCGAGGTCTCGCCCCTGGACCACCGCGAGGGGGATTCGGTCCCGGGCGAGCACGCGGGCCGCCACGGGGTCGAAGACGACGTTCGGGCCCGCGGCCGCGTGGCGTTCGCCGGAGAGACGGACGAGTTCCTCGAAGGAGACGCGGGGCAGGAGCCGGGCCCGAGACTCCTTCTTCGGGTCTGCGGTGTACACCCCGTCCACGGAGGTCGCGTTGACGATCCGGGCCGCCTTCACGTGCCGTGCGAGGGACGCGCTGACCCGGTCCGTCGTGTGTCCGGGCCGCGTGCCCCCCATGATCACGATCCGGCGTCGGCGGCCGAGCATCGCGGCCTCCGCGTACGTCGTCGCGGGCTCCCGGTTCGCGGCGCCGCGGAGGGACGCAGCGAGGAGCCGCGCGTTGAGTCGGGTCGCGGCGATCCCGAACTCGTCGAGGGTCCTCTCGGGGATCCCGAGGGCGCGCCCCGTCTCGATGTAGTACCGGGCCGTGCGGCCTCCTCCCGTGACGATGAACAGCCGCACGTGGCGGGAGGTGTCGCGCAACAGGGCCGCGAGCTCCGCGAGGTACCGCGCGTCGTCGTCTCCCGGGACGAGCACGGAACCTCCGAGCGAGACCACGACTTTCTCCATGCATTCTCCGGGCGGGACGCAAAAGGTAATGAACGATAAAAACTGTGTGGTCGCAAGAATGGGCGATCTCTCGAGCATGGATCGGTACAAGTTCCGCCGTGCTCTGGAGGAAATCGAGAAGGCCTCGGGACGCGGGACGGAACTCGTGTCCGTCTACGTGCCTCCGCACCGTCAGATTTCCGACGTCACGAACTACCTGCGGAACGAGTACTCGCAGTCGTCGAACATCAAGAGCGCAAGCACTCGGAAGCACGTCCAGCAGGCGATCGAGTCGAGCCTCCAGCGCCTCAAGACGTACCGGCAGCCGCCCGAGAACGGCCTCGTCGTGTTCACGGGCCACAAGCAGATCGGGGCGGACCAGACGGAGATGGTGGCGTTCGTCCTCGAGCCGCCGGAGCCCGTGGGCTCGTTCCTGTACCGCTGCGACTCCAAGTTCTACACGGAGCCCCTCCACGACATGATGAAGGAGAAGGACATCTACGGCCTGCTCGTGATCGACCGGTCCGAGGCGACCCTCGGGCTCCTCCGCGGGAAGCGGATCGAGGTCATCAAGAACCTCCAGTCCCTCGTGCCGTCGAAGCACCGGATGGGCGGGCAGAGCGCGAGGCGGTTCGAGAGGCTCATCGAGATCGCGGCCCACGAGTGGTACAAGAAAGTCGGCGACCTGATGACGGAGGCGTTTCAGTCCCGCCCCGAGATCCGCGGGATCCTCGTCGGCGGACCCGGCTACACGAAGGAGTACTTCGTGAACCAGGACTACCTCCACCACGAGCTGCAGAAGAAGATCCTGCCGACGTTCCTCGACACGGGGTACACGGACGAGTACGGGCTCCGGGAGCTCGTCGAGAAGGCGAGGGACCTCCTCTCGGACCTCGACCTCATGCGGGAGAAGACCCAGGTCCAGCGCCTCATGGACGAGATCCGGAAGGAGTCGGGCGGGCTCGCCGCGTACGGGGAGGCCCAAGTTCGCCGGTCCCTCGAGGTCGGCGCCGTGGAGGTCCTCCTCGTCTCGGAGGGCCTGCGGAAGACGCGCCTCAGGGTCCGCTGCACGAACGGGGACTGGGAGGGGGAGAAGACGATCGTCGACGAGGGGGATCTCGGGGTCTGCCCGACGGACGGCGGCCCCCTGACCGTCCTCGAGAAGACGGACATCGTCGAGGAGCTCACGACGGCCGCGGAGCAGAAAGGATCCCGCGTGGAGCTCATCTCCCGGGAATCGGAAGAGGGCACGCTCCTCCTGAAGGCCTTCGGCGGGATCGCCGCGATCCTCCGGTACCGGGTGGAGTGATGACGCCTCCGCCCGCCGGGGTCCACGATCCATGGGACTCCCTGCGGCAGGCCGCGGAGGCGGTCCGGGACACGATCCTCGCGGACCTCGGGGCCGCGGACGCCGCCGTGCCGGTCTCCGAGGCGCCCGAATCCAAGGGCCTATTCGCGTTCCCCGCCTTCCCGCTCGCGAAGGCGCTCCGGAGGGCGCCGAACGAGATCGCCGCGGACATCGCGGGCCGGCCCGCCCCGGCCCCTTTCTCGGCCCTCGTCGCTGAGGGTCCCTACGTGAACTTCCGAGAGGACCCCGGGGCCTTCGCGGCGCTCGTCCTCGCCTCCGTGCGGGCGATGGGGGAGTCCTACGGGGTATCGCCCGAGCGTCCCGAACGGGTCCTCCTTGAGCACACGAGCATCAACCCGACGGGGCCGATCCACGTCGGCCGCGCGCGGAACCCGATCTACGGGGACTCCCTTGCGAGGATCCTCCGCCTCGCGGGGTGCCGGGTCACGCGGGAGTACCTCGTGAACGACGTCGGGAAGCAGATGGTCCTCCAGTACTGGGCGACGAAAAACCTGTCCCCTGAGGACGTGGGACCCCCGGACCGAAAGAAGGACGACTACCGCCTCGTGAAGTACTACCAAAAGGCTGCCGCGCTCCTCGAGGAGCGGCCCGAGCTCAACGCGGAGGTCATGGAGCTCATCCAGCGGTTCGAGCGCGGGGACGCCGCCCTCGCCCGCGAGGTCCGCCAAGTCTCCGAGCGGGTCCTCCGCGGGATCCTCGAGAGCCTCGCCCGCATCGACGTGTCCTACGACTCCTTCTTCTGGGAGAGCGACCTCATCCTCGATGGACGGGTCCAGAACGTCATCGAGCGCCTCACGCCGCGGGGCCGCGAGGAGGACGGTGCGCGCTACCTCGACCTGAGCGCTCACGGCCTCGAAGGGGACGCGGCGAAGTACTTCTTCGTGACCCGCCATGGGACGTCTCTCTACACGACTAGGGACATCGCGTACCACCTCGACAAGATGGAACGATGCGACGTCGCGATCAACGTCCTCGGGGAGGACCAGAAGCTCACGTTCCAGCGGCTCAAGGCCGCGTTCCGGCTCCTCGGGATTGACTGGGCCCCGGAGACCCTCTTCTACGCCTTCGTGGGCCTGCCGGAGGGTCGCCTGTCCACGAGGAAGGGCCTCGTCGTGTACCTCGACGACCTCCTCGACGAGGCCGTCGACCGGGCGTACGCGGAGGTCTCCAAGCGGCGGGAGGACCTCCCCGAAGCGCGGAAGCGGGAGATCGCGGAGTTCGTCGGGGTGGGCGCAGTCCGGTACAACATCGCGAGGGTCCAGGCGGAGAAGCGGATCCTGTTCAGGTGGGAGGAGGCCCTCAACTTCGAAGGAAGCTCCGCGCCATTCCTCCAGTACGCCCATGCCCGCGCGTGCGGAATCCTCGACAAGGCGGGAGGTCCCGCGGGCCCCGGGGACCCTCGCCTCCTCGTCCATCCGGGCGAGCGGAGGCTCCTCCGGTGGATCGCGAAGTTCCCGTCCTCGGTCCGGGACGCCGCGGACGGGCGCCGCGTGCATCAGGTCGCCGCGTTCGCGGCGGACTTCGCCTCCGTGTTCAACGAGTTCTACCGGGACTGTCCCGTCCTCTCGTCCGCGGCCGACGTCCGGGCCGCGCGGCTCGCCCTCGTCGACGCCGCCCGGATCGTCTTCCGGAACGCCCTTGGATGCCTCGGGCTCAAGGCCCCGCGGGAAATGTAAAAGGGGAAGAGGAGGGCCTAGAGGCGCTTCTTCTCTTCCCTGACTTCCTTCTTCGGCTTCGCCTCGCCCTCGCCCTTCTCCCGGCGGAATCGGGGCTTCCACTCGCCCGCGCGGATCCTCCGGCGGACCCACATCCCGAAGATCGCGAGCCCGATGACCCCCACGATCGCCGCTCCGACTGCGTAGTTCACCCACGCGGCCTGGCGCACGAAGACCTGGCGGACCCCCCGGTTCTCGCCTCCCTGCTGGGTCCACGGCTCCCGGGAGTCGGATACGGTCACGGTCAGGGTCTTGTTCCCCGTCCCCGTGAGGGCCACGTCGAACACGAGGGTGACCGTCTCCCCCGCGGCGATCGTCCCGTTCGTCCGCTCGCTCCCGTCCTTGTTGTACCAGATGGGGTCCTCGGACAACGTGACCGTCGAGCCCGCGCTCGTCGCGGTGAGCCTCGCGCTCACGTTCGACGCGGTCCCGCGGCCCGGCTTGTTCGTCACGTTGACCTTGACCGAGACCCGCTGGCCCTCCTCGACCTCGGACGGGCTCACGCTCATCGTGCCCACGTCCACCCGGAGGTCCGGCCTCATGGGAGCGTCCACCTGGACCGTGACGTCCCGGGTCACGTTCGCGGAGTTCGGCTTGTTGGAGCCGAAGCCCTTGTCCGTGACCTTCAGGACGACCTTGTAGCTCGTGTTGAACTCCGTCCAGGTGAAGCTGATGTTCACACCGTACAAGGTGTGGTTCCTCCCGGTCCGGCCCGACACGGGCCCCGGCACGGTCCATGTGAAGTTCAGGTCCGCGAGCTTGTCGTAGTTGTCCGTCGTCCGGCTCCCGTTGAAGCTGTACTCCCGGGTCTCCGTGAGGGTGCCCGCGAGGGCCCACTCCTGGCTCGGGTCCCGGATCTCGATCACGGGGGTCGGCGCCGTCGTGTCGTTGACCTGGACGTTCAGCGTGGCGTTCACCGACTTCCATCCTACGCCGTCCGTCACGGTGAGGTTCACCTTGAAGGTCCCCGGCTTCGAGAAGCTCCAGTTCACGATCCGCGTCGTCGCGTCCGTGATTCGGTCCCCGTCGAAGTCCCACGAGTACCCGCTGCCCTCCGGGATCACGCCCGCCTTGGACCCGGATGGCGTCCCGACATACGCCTGGTCCGTCGAAAGGCCTCCGTCGAAGCGCACGAGGACGTCCTCGTTCACCTTCAGGAGGGTCGTGTTCGCGATGGCGCCCGCCCCCGTCCGGTTCGTCTTGATCCGCGCGACGGGCAGCTGGTCGTCCACCCAGGCCGTGATGTTCCGGTACGTGAGGTTCCCGCCCGCCTCGCGGACGGTGAGGTTCACAACGTACTCCCCGGGCGCGTCGTACGTGTGGTACGACGTGATCCCGTGGCCGATGTTCTCGGGGAGGCCCGCCTCCGTCGTGTTCGCCGCGAACTTCCACGTGAAGTTCGCGTTCCGGATGTCCCCGACGGGGTCCGTGCTGTCCTCCGCGCTGAACGTGAGGTTCGTGTTGTTCGCGACGTACGCGCGGTAGCCTTGGTAGGACGCGTTCACGACGTGGAACTTGTCCGAAGGGCCGGTGACCTTCGCGCGGGCCGTGCCGTTCTCCGAGAGCTCGACCGTCCCGCGGACCTGGGCATCCCCGACGCGCTCCCCAGGATCCAGGGTCACGCGGGTGTAGCCGTCCTGATCCACGGGGCCGTTGAGGATCGTCGTCGTCACGAGCTCGTACTTCCGCGGAAGGTCCACGACGTACACGTAGTCCTGGTAGACCGTCTCGTTGGAGTCGGGCCGCATCGTGACGTTCACGAAGTACTTCACCGCGCCGTAGGGCACGTAGGGCGGGGCGGTCCGGAGGGCGTACGTGGTCGTCGTGTTGATCCAGACCTTCGGGCCCGTTCCGAGGAGGCCCTGGACGCTCACCGCGTACGAGACCGCGGACCGGTACGACTTCGAGTTCGTCGTGAGGAACCCGTCCGTCGTGACGTACAGGGGGCCGTTGGCCTCGAGCCAGGCGTCGAAGTCCGTCGCCTCCCCGGCATCGATCGTCGCGTCGCCGTTCCCCAGGGTGTAGTCGACCTGGAGCCGCAGGGCGCGTAAGCCCGCGGGGCTGAGCCCCGGCAGGGTGCTGTCCGCGTTGAGGGTGAGGTTCCGGTAGATCGTCAGGTTGCCCCAGTCGGAGCGCCCGTAGACGACCTCCGTCCGGTACTCCTCGGGGTCCGACAACGCGAGGGTGGATCCTTGGAGCACCGATCCGCTCGACAGGGTGACCGGCGTGGCGTTCGCCTTGTAGCCGTCCGCGTCGATGACCATGAGGTAGTCGCCCGCGGGCGCGTTGAACCGGTACAGGCTCCCCGTGACGGAGGCCCGGACGATCTTCGCCCCCTCGGAGACGGACGGGTTCGTGTTGTACAAGGTGCCCGTCAGGCCCTCCGTAATGAACCGTCCCTGGGAGTCCCGCGCGTGGCCCGTGAGCACGACCCCGTCCTGGAGGGAGATTCGGACCCGCCCGGACGCGCTGACCGCGAAGGCTCCGTCCACGTAGGGCGCATAGCCCGTCGCGCTGATCCGGAGCTCGAACGTGCCGGCCCACAGGGAGACGCTCGCGACGCCCGACGAGCCGGTCGTCGCGGACCGGACGACCTCGTCCGCGCTCGCGTTGTGCACGGACACCGCCGCGCCCGACACGGCCGTGACGCTCTCGTAATCCACGGTGAGGATGTCCCAGCCCTCCGTGAAGTTCGTCGCCTGGAGGGTCACGACGCCCGTGTCCTCATCGAGGGCCCAGTTCCCCGTGGTCGGCCAGGCGACCCCGTTCCGCTCCGCGACGAACGACCCCGTCCTCACCGGGTAGTACGTGAGTCGCGCGGAGGGCGTCCACGAGGAGTACGTGACGAGGATCGACTCCTGGTTCGCCGTGTTGTTCAGGTTGCTCTTGACCACAGCGTTCAGGATCTTGATCGTCCCGGAGGCGTACCCGGACGTGTACGTGACTTGGTAATCCGTCCCGTTGTTCAGGAAGAAGCTTGCGGTCGCGTTCTGAAACTGGATCACGATCCCCGCGCTCGACATCGGCGGGCGGGAGACCCGGAGGGTCTGCTGGCTCGGCACCCACGTCGCCGCGACGTTCTCTCCGCTGACCTGAGTCCGGGAGAACGTGATCCGCTCCGTCCGTGCGACGGACGTCGCGCTCACGACGAGCAGGTCGACCGTCTTGTCCGCGGTGGGCGTGGGCACGAGGCAGAAGTCCCGGGACTCCGTCGTCGTGTCATCGAAGCGAAGGGGGGACGTCGTGCCGTTCCCGAAGTAGCCGTCCTTCGATACGGCGAGGCTGTAGTACCCCGGCTTGAGGGTCGGCGTGCTGAACGTGAACGTCCCGTCGCCGCCCGTCGTCACGGTCTGCGGGGCGAGGATCCCGTTCGCGTCCGTCAGGGTCACCGTGGCGCCGCCGATGAAGGTGGCCGGGCTGCCGCACTGATAGACGAGCCCGACAATCTGGTTCCCTTGCGCCGATGCGTTCCACGGGAGCACGGCCAGCCCGCTCACGAGGAGCAGGACCAGCATGAGGAGTGCCCCGAATCCACGATGACCACGCGGGTACATCCCGAATCTCTCCTCTCAGAGGCCTCGTCCATTCACCGGTCCCCGCACACTCGGCGGAGGCCGGAGTAGCGCGGCGAATTGAGTGGGGGTATTTAAGGGTAATGGGAAAGGGCTCGAACTCTATCGGTCGCGCAAAGACTTTCGACGTCTCGCGCATCCGCGCGCCGTGGCATCGGACGTCGTGCTCGCCGCGGCGGCGGGTGTGTTCGTCCTGACGTACGTCCTCATCTCCCTGCGTCAGGTCGCCCGCTTCCCCCTCGAGCGGCCTGCGACCGCGATGCTGGGCGCGGCCCTCATGCTCCTCCTCGGGATCGTCGGTCCGGCGGAGGCCCTCGCCGCGATCAACGTGGACGTCCTCCTGCTCCTCATCGGGATGATGATCCTCGTCTCGGGCCTCGAAGTGTGCGGCTTCTTCGACCTCGTCGCGGCCCGCGTGGCCCTCCGCTCGCGGGACCAGGCCAGCCTCCTCGCGGGCCTCATGGTCGTCACGGCGGTCCTTTCGGCCCTTGTCCTGAACGACACGATCGCCCTCCTCGTCACCCCGGTCGTCGTGCGGAGCGCGCGGGCCCTGCGGGTGAACCCCGTGCCCCACCTCGTCGCCCTCGCGATCGCCGTGAACGTCGGGAGCCTGGCCACGGAGGTCGGGAACCCCCAGAACGCGTACATCGCGATTCGATCGGGGATCCCCTTCCTCGACTTCGCCCTCGTCATGGCCCCCGTGATGGCCGCCTGCCTCGTCGTCTCGATCCTCGTCGTCCGCCGGGCGTTCCGAAAGGAACTCGCGGCCCCCCTCCCTGCGCAGCGGGACCCACCCGCGGTCCGCCTCCACCGCCGGGGCCTCGCCCTGACCCTCGGGGTCGTCCTCGCGACCGTCGCCGCGTTCTTCCTCTCCCGCCCCGCGTCCCTGCCGTTCATCGCCCTCGCGGGGGGCGCTGTCGTCCTGTTCTTCCTGCCCCTTGCAGCCCCGACGACTCCGCGGGCCCTCATCGCGAAGGTCGACTGGGGGATCATCCTGTTCTTCACGGGCCTCTTCATCGTCCTCGGCGGGGTGCGCGCCTCCGGACTCTCCGCGGCGATCCAGGACGGCTTCACATCCCTGTTTCGCGGCGCGGGGGGCCTCCCGTGGCTCACGGGCCTCTCCGCCCTCCTCTCGAGCGCGATCAGCAACGTCCCCGCCGTCCTCCTCCTGTCCGAGGTCGTCGAGGGGACCGGCGGCTCCCGTCTGCTCTGGTTCGCCCTCGCCTCGAGCTCGACCCTCGCGGGGAACGCGACGATCCTGGGGGCCGCCGCGAACGTGATCGTCGTCCAGGCGGCCTCGAAGGAGGGCGTCGAGGTCTCCATGCGGGACTTCGTCCGCGCAGGTCTCCCCGTGACCGTCGTCACCCTCGTCCTCTCGACGGCCCTCCTCGTCCTCCTCGTCCCCGCGTGAGCCCCGAACCCTTTATCGGCGCGCGTCCGGTTCTGGGGACGCATGTCATCGCCCGCCGCCGCGGCCGCCCGCTCCCGGCTTGTCGAGGACCTCGTCGGGTCGCGGTACGTCCAGGACCCGCGCGTCCGGGAGGCCTTCCTCCGTGTCCCGCGGGAACTCTTCGTGCCCGAGCCATCGCGCCGGGACGCGTACGTGGACGTCCCTCTCCCGATCGGGTGGGGCCAGACGATCTCCGCGCCGTCCATGATCGCAATCATGCTCGAGGAGGCCACGGTCCGGTCCGGAGAGCGGGTCCTCGAGGTGGGCTCGGGGTCCGGCTACCATGCCGCGCTCCTCTCGTGCCTCGCGGGCCCCGCGAATGTCGTCACGATCGAGAGGATCCCCGACCTGGCCGCGAGGGCCCGGCAGAACCTCGCGCAGGCGGGGTTCGAGGCCGTCGAGGTCGTCGTCGGGGACGGGAGCCTCGGCCATCCGAGCCGGGCCCCGTACGACATCATCCTGGCGACCGCGGGCGCCCCCCGGATCCCGGAACCCTGGGCGGCGCAGCTCGCGCCCGCGGGACGGATCGTCGCGCCCGTGGGTCCACGACTCCATGAACAGATCCTCCTCGTCGCCCGTCGCCGTCCCGACGGGACCCTCGAGGTGCGGGAGGGGACCCCGTGCGCCTTCGTCCCCCTCGTCGGCGCGAAGGCCTGGCCCAAGCCCGACTGATCAGGCGGAGGCTCCCGGGTGGGTCCACGCCTCGTTCGGGAGGGCCTTGTACAAGGGCTCCGCGCCGCCTTCCGTCTCCTGGAAGACCCGGTCCACGTCGGTCTCGTGGAGCTCCCAGTAGAAGATCCGCCAGTTGCGGCCGTTCAGGAGGAGGACCGTCTCCCAGGAGCTACGGAGGAGCCCCGCGTCCTGGAGCTCGTAGAAGAGCTTCCGGTCCTCGGGATGGATCGCGTTGTCGATGATCACGGTGCGGAATCCGAAGTAGTTCAGGACCCTCTGGGCCTTCTCCGAGGCCAGCG
>MGWD01000040.1:20611-36025 GCA_001800825.1 Euryarchaeota archaeon RBG_19FT_COMBO_69_17
AGCTTGTCGAGATTGATCATCTCTCCTCCGGGTTCCCATTGGCTATTTGCCCCGCGTCGCTATTAGTATCTATGCCCGAAGTTCGCCCATATCCTACCCACCCGGTTCGACGGGCGTCCGCGGGACCTCGGGAGACGGCCGGGCCCCGCGGAAAACATTACGCTTATCGATAGTGAATTTTGAGCGACACGCTTTAAGCCATTCCCGGCGCACCTCTCCTTCCTGAGGCGTGTCATGAAGCGGAAGTCCGGCAAGGCGATGGTGGATCTCGACCGGAAGGTGACCGTGATCCACTTCAATGTCGGAGCGGGCTACCTGACCTACCTTGAGGAGGACTCCCCCGGGAGCGCTCCTCGCGTGAAGAACGTCGTCATCGAGCGATAGCGTCGTCGACCGAAGGTTTTTCGCGGTCGTGAGCCCTCCGGCCGGCGTGGCCCGTCCCGACGAGCGTCCCCTGGAAGGCCCGCCGGAACCCCCGCGGCCCGAGGTCCAGGTCGTCGAAGCCGGCCCCTCCCGCGAGCGGACGTGCGCGGACTGCGGTCGGCGCACGGCGGCCTGGAAGCCCGTCCGGCGACACGGGACCTCCGTGATCATCTGTTCGGAGTGCGCGTCGAAACCCGCCCCGGACGGATTGGAGGCCTGCCCGTCGTGCGCCACGCCCCTGCGACCAGGGGACCGGTTCTGTGGGAGATGCGGCCTGCGAATCGAATACGCGTGTCCGACGTGCGGGTCCGCCCTCGACCTGGAGGACGCCTTCTGCGGGCGGTGCGGCACCCGCGTCGCGTGAGGAAGTGGACCGAGTGGGATTTGAACCCACGGCTTCCGCCTTGCGAAGGCGGCGATCTTCCGCTGATCTATCGGCCCGCAGGGCCACCTCACAGCCCCGTCCGGGATATAGATTTCGCCCGGACCCTCGGAGGCGCCCCGGGTCCTCCCGCCGTCGTCGTGGGGCGAGGCCCTTCTTGTGCGGGCCAAGGCCTTAATAGCGCGGCCCCTGTGGCGCACCTCCGCGGACCATGGCCCTTCGCATCTACAGCACCCGCACCCGGAAGAAGGAACCCTTCGCCCCGCGGCCGGACGGCTCCGTGCGGATGTACGTCTGCGGCCCGACGACGTATGACTACAGCCACCTCGGCCACGCCCGGTCGTACGTCGCCTTCGACACGGTCCGCCGGTACCTGGTCTCCCTCGGCCATCAGGTCACGTACGTCCAGAACTTCACGGACATCGAGGAGGTCATCATCCGCCGCGCCTCCGAGGTCGGCAAGCCGCCCCTCGAGTACGCCCAGTTCTTCATCGACGCGTTCCTCGAGGACATGCGCGCCCTCAACGTCCTCCCGCCGGACCGGACGCCGAAGGTCACGGAGCACATCGGGGACATCATCGCCCTCGTCGGGAGGCTCGTGGACCGTGGGTACGCGTACTCCGTCGGCGGGGAGGTCTACTTCCGGACGAAGCGGGCGGAGCACGCCTTCGGGATCCTGAGCCACCAACGGGTCGAGGACATCGTCGTGGACCCGCTCCCTCCCGGGAGCACGAGGGAGGACCCCCTCGACTTCGCCCTCTGGAAGCGGTCCAAGGAAGGCGAACCTTCGTGGCCGAGCCCGTGGGGCGACGGCCGCCCGGGCTGGCACGTGGAGTGCAACGCGATGGCCGCGAAGTACCTCGGGGTGCCCCTCGACATCCACGGGGGCGGGACGGACCTCAAGTTCCCCCATCACGAGAGCGAGGCGATGATCGCGGAAGGCGCGTGGGGCGGGGAATGGGCCCGCGTCTGGATGCACAACGGGTTCGTCACGATCGAGCGGGAGAAGATGTCGAAGAGCCTCGGGAACTTCGTGACGATCCGGGAGGTCCTCCGGGACTATCCGGGCGAGGTCGTGCGCCTGTGCCTCCTCAAGTCCCACTACCGGGAGGACGTCGAGTACGACCGGGAGTGCTTTCGCCGGACCCAGGAGGAGTACGACGCGATGCTCGCCCAGATCGGGCGGGCCCGGACCGCGGACGGGCGGGGGACGGGCGGGAAGGTGGACGCCCTCGTCGCGCGCACCCGCGACGCGTTCCGAAAGGCGATGGACGACGACTTCGGCACGGACGATGCCGTGTACCGGCTGATCCAGATGACGACGGCCCTCGCGGAGATCGGGGACCTCTCGCCCCCGGAGGGACGCGAGGTGGTGGACGCGTACCGGGAGTGCGGCCAGGTCCTCGGGCTGTTCCAGACCGTCGCGTGAGGGCGACGCCGGGAGCCCCCGACATCCTCCCGAGATCCGAAGCTCTGCGCCCCAAAACCCTTTTATCGAAGACCCGCATGGACGCCGTACTTCGCAGGCGAGCCCATGGCAGAATTCAAGGCCGTCATCGCAGACCCGAAGTCCGGACGGACGCACAAGCGCGAGATCGCGGGCCACTATGCGAACGCCCTGGTGGGCAAGAAGGTCGGGGAGGAGGTCGACGGCCTCTTCGTCGGGCTGCCGGGCTACAAGCTCCAGATCACGGGCGGGAGCGACAAGGACGGATTCCCTATGCGGCACGACCTGCCGGGACCCCGACGCAAGCGGCTCCTCCTGAGCGGCGGGGTCGGCTTCCACCCCGTCCGGCCGGGGATGCGGAAGAAGAAGACGGTCCGCGGGAACACGGTGTCCCCGGACATCCTCCAGCTCAACATGAAGATCGTCCAGCGGGGTCCCAAGTCCATCGAGGACGCCTGGAAGGAGCAGGCGCGATGAAGGTCCCCGACCAGCCGATCGTGAACATCGGGGTCGTGGGCCACGTCGACCATGGGAAGAGCACCCTCACGGAGCGCCTCACGGGGGAGCGGACGGACCGCCACTCGGAGGAGATCAAGCGGGGCATCTCGATCCGCCTCGGGTACGCGGACATGGCGATCTACCGCTGCCCGAAGTGCGAGGAGCCCCAGAGCTACTCGACGTCCGAGGTGTGCAAGGCGTGCGGCTCGAGGGGGGATCTCCAGCGGATCGTCTCCTTCGTAGACTCTCCGGGCCACGAGACCCTCATGGCGACGATGCTCAGCGGGGCCGCGATCATGGACGGCGCCCTCCTCGTCATCGCCGCGAACGAGAAGTGTCCCCAACCCCAGACGAAGGAGCACCTCATGGCCCTCGGGATCATCGGGGTCGACAAGATCGTCGTCGTCCAGAACAAGATCGACATCGTGGACGCGAAGCAGGCCGGGGAGAACTACCGGGAGATCGAGGCCTTCGTGAAGGGGACCGTGGCGGAGGGCGCGCCGATCGTCCCCGTGTCGGCCCATCACGACGTGAACTTGGACGCCCTCCTCATGCTCATCGAGACGACGATCCCCACGCGGCCCCACGACGACTCGAAATCCGCGAAGATGTACGTCGCCCGGTCCTTCGACGTGAACCAGCCGGGCCAGGCGCCCGACAAGCTCACAGGCGGGGTCCTCGGAGGGAGCCTCGTCCGGGGCCGCCTCCGGGTCGGGGACGAGATCGAGATCTCCCCGGGCCGTCAGGTGACGATCGGGAACAAGACGGAGTGGCGGGATATCACGACGACGGTCCGCTCCCTCCACTCGGGCGGCGCGCCCCGGAAGGAGGTCCGCGCGGGCGGGCTCATCGCGATCGGGACCCACCTCGACCCCGTCCTCACGAAGTCCGACAGCCTCGTCGGGCGCGTCGTCGGGCCACCGGGCAGCCTCCCCGAGATCCTCCAGAAGATGACCGTGGAGGTCCACCTCCTCGAGCGGGTCGTGGGGACCGCGGAGGACCTCAAGGTCGAGGGGATCAAGACGTCGGAGCCGCTCATGATCTCCGTCGGCACGGCGACGACGGTCGGCGTCGTGAGCTCCGCGCGGGAGGAGCTCGCGGACCTGGTCCTGAAGATCCCCGTCGTCGCGGAGCCCGGGCAGCGCGTCGCCGTCTCTCGGCGGATCGGCGGGAAGTGGCGCCTCATCGGGTACGGCGTGATCCGCGCGTAGAGGCGTGAGAACCAGCCGTGATACACAATACGAATCCTTTAAGCGAGGGCCGGACCCTCGATTCCGCGAAGGCGGGTAGCCGTAAGCCGGCTTTCCCACGCAGACGCTCGTCGTCCTGCTCCGAAATCGGAATCCGGAAGCCGCGGGCGCCAGGATTACCCGCACAGGGTTGCCTGCCCGCCTTCCCCCTTCTCGCCGGACGATAGGGAGAAATACGCTCCCGCGTCATGGCCGGCCGCCCATGCGGGTCCTCCACCGCGACCTGAAGGCGGGCGAGTTCAAGGTCCGCATCGAGAACCCCGACGACCTCTGGCACCTCTACAACCTCGCGCAGCCCGGGGACCTCGTGCGCGCGAGCACGTACCGTCGGGAGGAGGCGAAGGCGGACAAGATCCGCCCCGAGCGAATGGAGAAGGTACGCGTGACCCTGACGGTCCGCGTGGAGAAGGCGGAGTTCCAGGCGTTCTCGGACCGCCTCCGGTTGAGCGGGGTCATCGTCGAGGGCCCGCAGGACCTCGGACAGCATCACACCCTCCTCCTCGGGGTCGACGACATCCTCACCCTGATCAAGGCGTGGAAGCCCCACGAGCTCCGGAGGCTCGACGACGCGGTCGCGGCCGCCCAGAAACCCCTCGTGTCCCTCCTTGCGATCGACGACGAGGAGGCCCTCCTCGCCCAACTCCGGCAGTACGGGGTGCGGGAACTCGCGACGATCCGGGCCCCGGGCCACGGGAAGATGTTCCCCTCGGGCGACACACGCCCGACGTTCTTCGAGGACGTCCTCCGGGCCCTCCAGACTTCCGAGCTCGGGGAGGCCCTCGTCGTCCTGGGCCCCGGCTTCACCCGGGACGCCTTCCGAGAGTACCTCGGGGAGAAGGCGCCGTCCCTCGTCGGGCGGGTCCATACCCACGGGACCTCGTATGCGGGGATGCGGGGGATCTACGAGGCCCTCAAGGCGGGGATCGGCTCCAAGGTGTTCGAGGAGAGCCGGGTGGCCCAGGAGACGCGCCTCGTCGAGCGGGTGCTCGAGGGGATCGCGACGAACGCCCCCGTCGCCTACGGACCCGCCCAGGTCGGCGAGGCCGTCGACGCGGGCGCGGCGGAAACCCTCCTCGTGAGCGATGCCGTCGTGCGGGACCCCGCCGTCGAGGACCTCATGCGGCGTGCGGAGGCGGCCCGGGGGGACGTCGTCCTCGTGAGCCGCCACCACGAGGCGGGGAAGAAGCTCGAGGCCCTCGGGGGCCTCGCGGCCCTCCTGCGATATTCGGTCGCCTGACCCCGGGGCTCACGCCCTGCCGCGGCTCTCCCCGCGGACGAGGCTCGCGGCGACGAGGTGGGGGATCCGCAGGGGCTCGGGCAGGGCCCCGCGAACCGTCGTGAGGGCGAGGGCCTCCCGAACCTCCGCGAGAGTCGCGCCGACCTGGGTCACGTACACGGGCCGATGCCTCGTGGGGACCTCCTCGAGGGGATGGCGCCGGAGGATCTCCCAGCGGTCCTCCCAGTCCTCGAACTTCCTCCGGAGGGCCCGCTCCATCGCAAAGAAGTCGGGCTTGTGCCGGGTGACCGTGGCGACGGGCACGCCCGCGTCCCCGTGGAGCCGGTCCACGTCAATCACGTTGAACCCGCCCACGGCGCTCCCGTCGACGAGGACCATCGCGAGGCCCTCCCGGTACCGGGACCTCCGGATCATCCCGCCGATCCGCTCCGTGGCGTCCCGGCCGTCGACCTGCGCTCGCGTCTGGAGGACCCCGTCGATGTACGACGGCGCCTGGACGACGACCCCGACGACGGGCACCTCCGCGTCCCCGAACCGGAAGGGCCCATCGTCGATCCCGAGGACGCGGGACTTCGGCTTCATGGCCCCTCAGACGAGTTTGAGGGAGCCCGTGACCTGGTCCACGAGCTCGTTGGGCCCCGGGCCGACGGCGAGGCACGTGACGGTGCCCGGCGGGAGCTCCGTCAGGCCCGCGTCCTCCACCAGGGCCGTCGGCAGGCCGAGGGCCCTCGCCCTCGCTCGGAGGCCGTGGAGCTCCGGGATCCCGGAGGCGCGCACGACGACCTTCTTCTGCCCCTCCGCGTACCACGCGGCGAACCAGCGACGGTGGCGCGCCTTCGCGTCGAGGGCGGCCATCACGCTCGCGTGGGCGACCTGGACCGCGAGTTTCCCGCGCGAGAGGTCGAGGTCCGCGCGCACGGCGACGACGAGCTTGTGGTCCATTCAATACAGCTCCGCGGCCCTCTCCTCCTCGAGCTTCCGGAGTTCCGCCTCGACCCCCTCGAGGTCCCGGCGGGCCGCGTCCCGCTTCTCCTCGTAGTGGGATCGGGCCTCCGCGGACTGGAGCCGCATCCTCCGTTCCGAGTCCGCGATCGCCCGCCGAAGGCGCTCCCGTCGCACGGCGAGGTCCTGGAGCCTCAGGCGGACCTTGTGGTCCAGCCGCTCCTCCGCGAGGAGGTCGGCGGGGCCCGGGGCGGGCGTCCGCGCGAGCGAGGGATGGAGACGGACCATCCACGGGTACGCGCCGCGCCACCAGCCGGCGACGAAGAACGCGGCCGTGAGGCCGAGGAGCCCCGCCGCGATGTTCACGTCCCGCACCTGCCCGAGCCCCGTGCCCGGGTCCACGCCGAGGGAGTTCAGGAGGAAGGACCAGAGGACCGTGACCGCGATGGAGAGGACGATCCCGAGTGTGACTCGGTAGAGCCCGTCGTACTCCCGGTCCAGCTCCCCTTTCCTCGGGTACAGGGCGTTCACGAGGACGTACCCGGGGAGGAGGAAGATGAGGAGGAGCGCCGCGACGACCTGCAGGGTCGCCAGGACCGCGTCGAGCACCGGTCGGCCAGCCTCCCGACTCTATTTGAACGTTGCGCGGTCCGCGCGCGGCACGCGAAACTCCTTAGCGCGGGTCGCCCCTTCCCAGGCCGGAGCCCACCCCATGGAGCGGAACCGGATCAAGACCCACATCCCCGGCCTCGACGAGGCCCTTCAGGGCGGCATCCCGGAGGGGTTCGTCGTCCTCCTGTCCGGCGCGCCCGGGACGATGAAGTCCTCCCTCGCGTTCTCGATCCTGTACCAGAACGCCCTCAAGGAGGGCCGCAAGGGCGCGTACTTCACCCTCGAGCAGGGGAAGGACCTCCTCCTCGAGCACATGGCCGCCCTGGGGATGGCGGACGAGAAGGCCCTCGCCGGCTTGACCCTCCTCGACATGGGGAACATTCGGAAGAACCTCACGTTCCTCCAAGGCCGCGGGACCTGGCTCGAGCTCTTCAAGATGTACTGCAACAACGTGATGAAGGCGGACCCGATCTCCGTCCTCGTCGTCGACTCCCTCGACGTCCTCGAGACGATGGCGAAGATGCAGGACCGGCGCTCGGACCTGTACTTCCTGTTCGAGTGGCTCCGGGACCTCGGCCCCCTCACGATCCTCATCTCCGAGCGGCCCCTCGACCTGGGACCGTCCGCCCAGCCTCCCGACGAGGCGTACCTCGCGGACGGGATCGTGCACGTCGGGATGCACCCGACCGCGGACCTCTACATCCAGCGCCGCCTGCGGATCGTGAAGATGCGGTCCACGCGCCACGAGACCGGGTACTATGTCCTCTCGTGGGAGGACGGCGGCTTCGAGGTCACGAAGGCCGTCTCGGGCACGGGCTGAGCTCCAGGTGTGGGCGGCGCGAAATCAGTACCGGACCTGGGAACCTTCGCACAATGCCTTTATACCCCCCTGCCCCATGGAACGCTCCCTTCCCGAGAGGCCTCCCGCGGACGCGCCTCTCCCACCCACGCCCATGGTCCAGACCGCCCCCGTGCCCACGGCAGAGCCTCGCGCCCCGGAGCCCGCGACGATCCTCGTGGTCGAGGGGAACGAGGAGCACCAGGTCCTCAGCGTGGCCGCCCTCGGCCGCCGCGGCTTCCGGGTGTCCGTCGCGGACACGGGCGCGGAGGCTCTCCGGCTCCTCCAGCGCCATCCGTTCCAGGCCGTCGTCCTGTCCTCCAAGCTGCGGGACGCCTCGGGCCTCGAGGTCCTCCGGTCCCTCGTCCAGGTGCGGTCCGACGTCCCCGTCGTCTTCGTCGTACCCGAGGGGTCCGAGGAGATCGCGGTCCGCGCGATGGGCTCGGGGGCCTCGGGCCACCTCGTGAAGACGGCGCGGTACCACGAGCTCCTCCCCGTCGAGGTCGAGCAGCAGATCGCGAAGGCCCGGGACCGGACGCGGCTCGCCCAGCAACAGAAGGCCCTCGGCGAGGCCCAGACGCGGTTCCGGGAGTTCGTCGAGTCGTCCCGGGAACCGATCTTCGTGATCGACCCGACCGGGGCCTTCGTCGCCGCGAACGAGGCGATGGCGGTGGCGACGGGCTTCTCCCGGGAGGAGCTCCTCCGGCTGAACCTGTTCGACCTCCTCACCCCCCTGACGGACCCGGCGCCCGCCCGGCGGCTCGTCGACTCCATCTCGGGGGGACCCGCGAGCCCCCAGGAGTTCTCCCTCACACGGAGGGACAGCCAGGTCATCTACATCCACGTCACCCCGCACCTCGTCCGGAAGGCGGGCGAGGTCGTCGGGATCGAGGTCCTCGCGAAGGACATCACGGACCGCAAGCGCGCGGAGAACGAGCTCAAGAGCCTCTACAGCTGGCTTCGGGCGATCCACGAGGCGACGAACGAGGGGATCCTCCTCGCGGACCGCGACCTCCGGGTCGTCCAGTGGAACGCCCGCGCCCTCGAGCTGTTCGGCCTGGACCCGGGCTCGATGGTCGACCGGACCGCGGAGGACCTTTTCCGGGGCCTCGCGGCCCGGGCCGCCGATCCCCAAGCGGCCCTCGACGCCGTCGAGACGTACCGCGCGGACCCGGAGGCGACCTCTGAGGGGATCCTCGAGATCACCCGGCCCGAGCGACGGGTCTACCACCGGATCACGTCCCCAGTCCGGAACCCTGACGGCGCCCTCATCGGACGCCTCTGGACGTTCCGCGACATCACGGAGCGGCAGCGGGCGGAGCGGGTCGAGCGCGCGATCTACCGGATCTCGGAGGCGGCGACGGCCGCGAAGGACCTCCGCGCCCTGTACCGGTCCATCCACGAGATCGTCGCGGAGCTCATGCCCGCGAAGAACTTCTACATCGCGCTCCACGACCCGATCACGGAGACCCTCGATTTCCCCTACTTCGTGGACCAGAAGGAGCCGCCGCCCGGGCGCCAGCCCCTCGGGCGCGGCCTGACGGAGTACGTCCTGCGGTCGGGCAGGACCATCCTCGCCTCCCCCGAGACCTTCCAGGCCCTTCACGAACAGGGGGAGATCGACCTCGTGGGCCCCGACTCCCTGGACTGGATTGGGGTCCCCCTCGTCGCGGGCGAGCGGCCGATCGGCGTGCTCGCGATCCAGACGTACGAACCCGGGGTCCGGTACGGGCCGCGGGAGCGGGACATCCTCTCGTTCGTCTCATCCCAAGTCGCCATGGCGGTCCAGCGGCGCCTCGCGGAGCAGTCTCTCCGGGAGAGCGAGGCGCGGTTCCGGCGCCTCACGGAGAACGCGCAGGACCTCATCTACCGGTTTCGGGTCACGGAGCCTCGCGGGTTCGAGTACGTGAGCCCTGTCGCGACGCGGATGACCGGGTACACGCCCGAGGAGCATTACGCGGACCCCCAGCTCGGCTTCAAGATCGTCCACCCGGACGACCGCCCGATCCTCGAGCAGGCGATGGTCGCCGGCCCTCCGAGCGGCGAGCCGGTCACCCTCCGTTGGATTCGGAGGGACGGCTCGGTCCTTTGGACGGAGCAACGGAACGTCGCGATCCGGGACGAGGCGGGCCGCGTCGTCGCGATTGAAGGGATCGCGCGGGACATCACGGCCCGGATGGAGGTGGAGCGCGCGGTCCATGAGAGCGAGGAGCGGTACCGGCTCCTCGCCCAGGCCACGAAGGACGCGATCTGGGACTGGGACTTGGAGACGGACACCCTCATCTGGTCCGACGCGATCTACGAGATCCTCGGCTACTCCGCGGACGAGTCCCCGCCCACGGGCGCCTGGTGGGACTCCCTCATCCACCCCGGCGACCAGGAGCGGGTCCTCGGCAGGCTCTGGAAGTGCGTGCACGAGGGGCCGGACGCGTGGACCGCGGAGTATCGGATGCTCCGCAAGGACGGCACGTATGCCTTCATCCACGACCGCGGGTTCATCCTCCGGGGCGAGGACGGCCGCGGGAGCCGGATGCTCGGCTCCCTCTCCGACGTCACGGAGGCCGCGAGGACCCAGGAGGCCCTGCGCCGCCGGGACGCGACCTTGGCGGCCGTTGGCTTCGCCGCGGACCGCTTCCTCCGGAGCCCGGACTGGGGGTCGACCGTCGGGGAGGTCCTTCGGCGGCTCGGCGAGGCCACAGGCGCGGACGCCGTCCGCCTGTTCGAGAGCCGCCGGGACGCCGAGGGTCGGCTTTTCACGGTCCAGCGGTTCCGGTGGTCCCCACGGGAGGTGGACTCCCCCATCGACACGGCGGGCGAGGGGAGCCTGCTCTACCTGGACGGCGGTTTCTCCCGCTGGGCCGACATCCTCAGCCGAGGCGAAATCGTCCACGGCCACCTGAAGGACTTCCCGTCCGAGGAACGGGCGTTCTTCCAGTCCGTCGACCTCCGGACCGTCACGGCCGTCCCCATCCTCGTGGGGAACCAATGGTGGGGGCAGATCGGGTTCGACTTCTACGGGGAGGAACGGGATTGGTCGCCCCCGGAGCGGGAGGCCATCCGAGCCGCCGCGGGGACCCTCGCGGCCGCGATCGAGCGGGAGCGGGCGGAGGCGACGGTCCGGGACTCCGAGGAACGGTACCGGCTCTTGTTCGAACGGAACCCCCAGCCTATGTGGGTATTCGACCTGGAGACCCTTCGGTTCCTCGCTGTGAACGCGGCCGCGATCGAGCACTACGGGTACAGCCGCGAGGACTTCCTCGCGATGACGATCAAGGACATCCGGCCCGCGGAGGACGTCCCGCGGCTCCTGGAAAACCTGGCGCACCCCCGGGACGGCCTGGACCACGCGGGGGAGTGGCGGCACCGGAGGAAGGACGGGTCCATCATCGATGTGCAGATCACCTCCCATTCGATCGTCTTCGGGGGCCGGAGCGCGGAGCTCGTCCTCGCGACGGACATCACGGAGCGCCGGCGTGCGGAGCGCGCCCTCGACGAGAGCCGTCGGACCCTCGTGACCCTGATGAGCAACCTGCCCGGGATGGCCTACCGGTGCCTCAAGGAGCGGCCCTGGACGATGGAGTTCGTGAGCGAGGGCGCCCTCGCTCTAACGGGTTACCCACCGTCGGACCTCATCCGCAACCGCCGCGTCGCCTTTGCCGACGTGATCCACCCTGAGGACCGGGATCGCGTGTGGGACGAGGTCCAGGCCGCCCTCCGTGAGCGCAAGCCATACCAGCTTCAGTACCGGATCCGAACGGCCGCCGGGGGGGAGAAATGGGTCTGGGAGCAGGGCCGCGGGATCGCCCGGCCCGACGGCTCCGTCGAAGCCCTCGAGGGATTCGTCACGGACGTGACGGAACGCCTCCGGACCCGATTTGAGCTCGAGCGGTCGGAGCGTAAGTTCCGCGCCCTCTTCGAGGCGGCCGCAGAGGCGATCGTCCTCATCGACACGAAGGGCAAGATCCTCGATGTGAACCCGGCCGGGGAGGCTCTCGCCCGGCGGGCGCGCACGGACCTCGTGGGCCACAACCTCGGCGAGTTCTTCCCGCCCGACGAGTTGCCGCGGGCGCGGGAGTATCTCAAGGCGCTCCTCGCGGGGACGCCGTTCCAGGAGCCGTTCGAGACGGCGATCCTCACGCCCGAGAGCGGGCCCCGGATCGTCGAGGTGCGGTCCCGGGTCATCCGCCAGGCGGCCGCGGAGACGTACCTCGAGCAGGTCGTCCGGGACGTCACGGAGGAGCGGGAGATGCAGAGACGGCTCCTCCAGAGCGAGCGCCTCGCGTCGATCGGCCAGCTCGCGGCCTAAGTCGCCCACGAGATCAACACGCCCCTCACGAACATCTCCCTCCTGGCCGCGGGGATCTCCCGCCGGGTCGACGACCCCGAGGTCCAGGCGAAGCTCGAGAAGCTGAACGTCCAGCGGCGCCAGGCGGCCGCGATCATCTCCGACCTCCTCAAGTTCACGACCCGCCGGGACGTGAACGCCGTGGAGACGGACCTCCAGGAGGTCCTCGAGGCTACGATGGAGCAGGTCGTGCCGTACCACAAGCCGGGCGTCGTCGTGGACCTCGAGCCCTCCCCCGGGTCTGTCCTCGTCCGAGCCGACCCCCTCCAGATCCAGGAGGTCTTCGTGAACCTCCTCAAGAACGCCCTCGACGCCACAGAGCGCGGGTCCGTTCGGGTCCGCGTGAGCGACCGGGGGGAGACGGTGGCGGTCTCGATCGAGGACACGGGGTCGGGCATGACCCCCGAGGTCCGGGCCCGCCTGTTCGAGCCCTTCTTCACGACGAAGAAGCTGGGGGAGGGGACCGGCCTGGGCCTGTCCCTCAGCCAGGCGATCGTCGCGGCCCACGGGGGAAAGATTGAAGTCGAGTCGGAGGTTGGGAAGGGGACGAAGGTGACGGTCCTCCTGCCGTGGAGGGAGGCGCATGAAGATCCTCGTCGCCGATGACGATCCAACGATCCGCTCCGAGCTCTCCGAGCTCCTCCGGGAGGACGGCCATGAGGTCGACACGGCGGCGGACGGCCGCGAGGCGATCCAGCGGATCGAGACCCAGGCCTACGACGCGGCCCTCCTCGACCTCGTGATGCCCCGCTCGACGGGCCTCGATGTCCTCCGGCGGGCCGCCGTCGTCTCCCCCCGGACTGCGGTCATCATGATCACGGGCCAGGGGACGATCGACACGGCCGTGGAAGCGATGAAGGCCGGGGCCGTCGACTTCATCGAGAAGCCGCCCGAGATCGAGGCGATCCAGAGGTCCCTCCGGGCCCTCTCCGAAGAGCGGAGGGCGTGGGAGCTCCTCGCGCCTGCGGCCGCTCCTGAGGCCGTGAAGGGCGTCCTCGAGGACGCCGCGCGCCGGAAGGCCCTCCTCGCCTTCGTGGGGCCGGGGGCCGCCCCGCCCAAGGGTGCGGGTCGAGTGCTCCGCCTCGATGAGGACCCTCGTCCCCCCGACACGTTCGCCCCGAACCAACTCTACCAGATCAACGCGGCCGTGGAGGCCCACCTGGCCGGGGTCGCGAACCCCGTCGTCTTCGCCGCGGGCCTCACCCCCCTCGAGACCCTCCACGGCCCGGACGACGTCCGCTCCTGGATCCGCCAGATCGCGCAGCGGTGCGAGGCCCGCGAGGGGACCCTCGTCCTCGGCCCTCGGGAGGCGTCCCTCGCCCCGGATGCGGGCCCCGCGGGCCTCTCCGTCGACGAAGGCCTCCAGGGGATGCTCGAGTCCCTCGCGAACCCCACCCGGAGGGCCATCGTCTCGTACGTCTTCGCGTCAGGCCCGTCCGCGTACTCCGCGATCCTCAGGCAGAACTTCGTCGACTCGTCCTCCAAGCTGTCGTTCCATCTCCAGAAGCTCCAGGCGGACCGGCTCCTCACGAAGGGGAGCGGCGGGGCCTACGTCCTCACCGAGGACGGCCGCCGGGCGTGGCGGGTCGTGAGGGCCCTCCGGGACGAACGGCGGCGGCCCGCGGTCCTCCTCGCGCCCCCCTGAGTCCCACCCCCTCGGCCTCGCCTGTCAACGGCTCTCTACCACACCCTATAAATGGGCTTCCACGGATGGGTTCTCGAGAGAGCGGATGACGGCCGCAAAGACCCCGGGAGTCAGGCCTCGAGTCCTCGTGGTCGACGACGACCGCGGGATGCGGGAGAACCTCTCTGAGCTCCTCGCCTCCGCCGGATACGACGTCGTGACGGCCTCAAACACGAACGATGCGCTCACGGTGATCGCCTCGGGGGACGTGGACCTCCTGCTCACGGACCTCCGGATGCCCGGGCCCAACGGGCTCGAGCTCATTCGGTCTGCGCGCCAACGGCGCCCGGACCTGCGGGCCATCCTCATGACGGCCTTCGGGAACGGGTTCACGGAGGTCGAGGTCGTCCGCCGCGGGGGGATCGGGTACCTTCAGAAGCCTTTCGAGGCGGACGAGGTCACGGGGCTCGTGGACCGGATCCTCTCTCTCGACGGGGAGTGAAGCGACATGGAAGCCCTGCACGTGAGCCAGACCGTGATGGACGAGTACTCCGCGAGGATCCTCCTCGGGACCTTCGACCGGGCCGTCTCGGCCCTTGAGCTGAGCCAGCGCTTCCGCATCCCCATCGCCGCCTGCTACCGGCGGATCCGGCAGCTCGAGCAGATGGGCCTCGTGTACTGCGAGAGGGAGCTCCCCTCCCGGAACGGGAAGGGTCTCCAGCTGTTCCGTTCCCGCCTCAAGTCCGTGCGGATCGCCCTCGAGGAGGGCCGCCTTCGCGCTCAGGTCCTCATGGACGGGCCGTCCTCCGAACCCCTCGCCTCGGAACAGGTCCTCAACCTTTCGGAACGTCGCGCGTGAGCCGCAATCTTTCTTAGCACGCCGCGCGATGGCCGCCCATGGCGGACGCGCGCGTGACCCTCGCGGACCTCCGGCAGCGCATCCAGGCGTTCGTCGATGCCCGGGGCTGGGACCAATACCACAACCTGAAGGACCTCGCCCTCGCCCTCAGCATCGAGGCTTCGGAGCTCCTCGAGCTCTTCCTCTGGCGCCCTCCGCCCGAGCCCGCCTCCCTGTCCCCGGAGGATCGGGAGCGGATCGCGGAGGAGCTCGCGGACGTCGTGATCTACGCCCTCCACCTCGCGAATGCCCTCGAGGCGGACGTCTCCGACGCGGTCCTCCGGAAGATGGAGAGGAATGAGGGCCGCTTCCCCGCGTCCCCTACCGCGGGCCCGTGAGGCCCTCAAGGCGGTCCGCGGTCACGAAGCTCTCCCCGAACCGGAGGGCTCGGAGCCCCGCGTAGGCAATCCCCGCGAGCGGCTCCAGGTTCACGACGTCCTCCAGGTTGTACTCGAGGAGGAGGTCGAGGGCGGATCCGTCCCCGCGCTCGTACGCACGCCAGAGGCGGACCGCGTCGAATCCGCCGAGGCCTTGGGTGGCCTCGGACCTCGGGAGGCCGACCCGGCGCTCGATCCTCTTGAGGCCGCCCTGGAACCCGAGGCGACGCAGGGGATAGAGGAGGTCCACGTGGATCTGGTCAAGCCGCATCCGCGGGAACGCGGCCCGAAGGAAGGGTACGTCGAACCGCGCCCCGTTGAACGTCACGAGGAGCTTCGCGCCGTCGAGGGCCTCGGGCAGCTCCTCGAGGTTCGCGCCCCGGACGAAGGACATCGTCCGGCGGCCGTCGTACAGGCCGACGACGGTCACAGCGTCCCGGCCCGCGGAGAGCCCCGTCGTCTCGATGTCCAGGTAGGCGATCCGATCCCCGAACTCTGGGAGGGCGCGCCAGTGCTCCCGCGGGGGCAGGTTCGCCGCAAA
>MGWD01000040.1:36043-63823 GCA_001800825.1 Euryarchaeota archaeon RBG_19FT_COMBO_69_17
ATGGAGGGCCGCCTCGGACCGCTCGACCTCCCGCCCCACGGTCTCCGCGAGTCGACGTGGCAGGTCGTCCGGGAGGCCGCGGCGGCGGACGTCCTGCCACGAGCGCACCCCTGTGCGCCAGAGCCGCGCCTCCGTCCTCTCGCCCACGCCGGGGATGTGGAGGAACGTCTCGCGCAGCATGGAGGGCGGGAGCGGTCCGCGGGAGATAGCCCTTGCGGGGACTCCCGCGGATCGTCGCGCAAAACCCTTATCCCGAGGGGTCCCATCGCCGCGCGTGTTCGAGGTCCGGGAGCGGGACGGCCTCGCCCGCATCGGTGTGCTGGAGACTCGGCACGGACGCGTCCGGACGCCCGCGCTCCTCCCCGTCGTGAACCCGAACCGGCCCATCATCCCGCCGCGGGAGCTCGCGGAGCGGTTCCGCGCGGAGATCCTCATCACGAACGCGTACATCCTCGGCCAGGGAGAGTTGCGGGAGAAGGTCCTTCACGAGGGGGTCCGGACGTTCCTCGACTTCCCGGGGGCCGTGATGACGGACTCCGGCGCCTTCCAGTCCCACGTCTACGGGGACGTCCGGGTGACGAACGCAGAGGTCATCGAGTTCCAGCGGGCGATCGGCTCGGACCTCGGGACGATGCTCGACCCCTTCTCGGAGCCCGAGCACGACCACGCGCGCGCCCTCGCGGACGTCGAGGAGACGGTCCGCCGCGCCGCAGAGGCGGATCGGATCAAGGGGGACCTCGCCCTCGTCGGGGCCGTCCAGGGGGGCCTCCACGAGGACCTCCGGGAGCGGTGCGCCCGGGAAGTCTCGTCCCTCGGGATCGCCATCGCGGCGATCGGCGGGGTCGTGCCCCTCC
The DNA here is from genome assembly GCA_001800825.1 of Euryarchaeota archaeon RBG_19FT_COMBO_69_17. Taxonomy (GTDB): domain Archaea; phylum Thermoplasmatota; class Thermoplasmata; order RBG-16-68-12; family RBG-16-68-12; genus RBG-16-68-12. The sequence continues at coordinate 36,898 of MGWD01000040.1, forward strand.
TTGAGTCGTACCGCTTCGCGGACCTCGCGCGGGTCATCCTCGCCTCGAAGCGTGGGCTCGATCCCTCGAAGCCCGTCCACCTGTTCGGCGCGGGCCACCCCATCGTGTTCCCCCTCGCGGCCCTCCTCGGGTGCGACCTCTTCGACTCCGCGTCGTACGCGAAGTACGCCCGGGACGGGCGGATGATGTTCCCCGACGGGACCCGCCGGGCGGCGGACCTCGTCGACGCGGGGTGCGCCTGCCCCGCGTGCGCGTCCCACGGGATCGAGGGGGTCGCGCGGGACGAGAGGCTCCTCGCGGAGCACAACCTCCGCGTGTGCTTCGCCGCGATCGGGGAGGTCCGGCGGGCGATCGCCGCCGGGGAGCTCTGGGAGCTCGTCGAGCGGAGGGCCCGCGCCCATCCCGCCCTCCTTGACGCCCTCCGGGAGCTCCGGCGGCACACGGACGTCCTCGAGGAGGCGGAGCCCCTCTCGAGGCGCGGCGCCCTCGAGTACGTAGGCCCGGAGACGGCCCATCGGCCGATCCTCGCGCGGTACCGGAGGCGGCTCCTCGAGCGCCACTCGCCCCCGCCCGCGAAGGGACTCCTCGTCCTCCCCGAAGGGGACCGCCCCTACTCGGACCGGCGCGCTGCGATTGTCGAGCGGGCCCTTCGGGTCGCGGACGTCCACGTCGTTGTCAAGTCCCTCTGGGGACCGGTCCCCCTGGAGCTGGACCACGTGTGGCCCCTCTCCCAGTCCCTCATCCCCGAGCGCGCGGACCTCGAGGCCCTCGAGGCGGCGGAGGTCTTCTTCCGGGAGTGGGCCGCGGGCGCGGGATACCCGTTCGGTCTCCTCTGGGAGGGTCCCGGGTCCCTCGAGGAGCTCGCCCGAAGGGCCCCGGATCCGCGGGCGGTCGACTGGAACGCCCTCCGCGTCCGGGCGACGGCGGACCTCCAGTTCGGCCGCGGGGCCGCGGACGCCCTGCTCGCGGGGGACGTTCGGCTCGTCGTGTCGAAGAACACGGGGAAGGTCCGCAACGTCGTCGTGGACGGGGAGCACGTCCTGTCCCTCCGCGCGGAGGACGGCTACTTCACCCTCAAGGCCGCGGGCGCGCGCCGGCTCCGGGCGACCTTCCCCGCCCCACGGCTCCGGATCGTCGTCGATCCCGACGCGGTCCCGTTCCACCGCGAGGGGAAGAACGTCATGGCGAAGTTCGTGCGGGACGCGGACCCGGGGATCCGCCCCGGGGACGAGGCGATCGTCGTGGACCCCTCGGACGAGGTTTGTGCGGTCGCCCAGGCCGCGATGAACCGGAGGGAGATGCTCGCCTTCAGGCGCGGGGTCGCCGCCCGCGTGCGGGAGGGCGTACCGCCTCCGACGTCCGCTCCGCCACGCTGACGCAGGCGAGGTAGTCGTCGAGGGTGTGGAGGAGGCTCAGGGGGCCGTCCGCGGCGGCCGTCGCCGTGATTGTCGAGCCGTTTCGGCGCGTCCGGACGTAGCCGTCGTCGTCCGGCCGAACGGACGAGGCGATCGCGTCGGCCTCCCGGGCGGTCCGGAAGCGGAGGGTCAGGGTCGCGCGGCAGCGCATGGCATAGCCCCGGGCAGATTCGAACTGCCGTCGCGGGTTCCAAAGACCCGAATGCTTGACCGCTACACCACGGGGCTGGGCCACGGATTCCCGGAGCCGTATAAAGCCCATTCCCCATCGCCGTCACGCGGTGAGCACGAGCGGCTGCGCCGTCAGGCGGCCCAGGAGGTGGACGGACGTCGCGCCCTCGATCTCGACGTCGACGAACGCCCCGAGGGGCGCGGGTTCGCGGAGGACGACTTGGCGGTACTCCGGCGTCCGCGCGAGGAGGGTCCCACTCTTCCCCGGCTCCGAGACGAGGGCCTCGACCTCCCGGCCGACCCACGCCTCGTTCCGTTCCCGTCCGATCGCGAACCGAAGGCGGGTGAGCCGGCGGGAGCGCTCCTTCACGCGCCAGCCGACGACCGGATCCGGGAGGGACGCGGCCGGCGTCCCCGCGCGGGGTGAGAAGCGGGTCACGTTCACGATGTCCGGTTTCGTCCGGCGGACGAGGTCCATCGTCTCGTCGAATTGTGCCTCCGTCTCCCCGGGGAACCCCACGATGACGTCCGTCGAGAGGGTTAGGTCGGGGAACACGGACCGGAACTTCGCGACGATCGTCCCGAACTCCGCCACGGAGTACTCGCGCCGCATCGCCGTGAGGATTTCGTCGGAACCGCTCTGGGCGGGCAGATGGAGGAACGTGAAGATCTTCCGGGAAGCGTACGCGTCGACGAGCGCGTCGAGGATGGGGAGGACGGTGAGGGGATCCATCATCCCGACCCGGACCCGGAAGTCCCCCGGGATCCCGTCGATGGCACGGAGGAGGCCCGCGAGGTCCGTGCCCGTGTCGATCCCGTACGCGGCCGTGTCCTGCCCCGTGAGTTTGATCTCGCGGGCCCCGTGCTCGACGCGACGACGGACTTGGGCAACGAGGGACTCGACGGGGTATGACGACACCCGCCCGCGGGCCACGCGGGTGATGCAGTACGTGCAACGACCCGCGCATCCCTGCGCGACGGGCACGATCGCGTCGTGCCATCCGAGCCCCTGGGCCTCGAGGTCCGCCGCGCGGTCCCCGCACGCGGTGCCGCCCTGGAGGAGCTCCACGATCTCGGGCCATCGTCGCGGCGGGAGGAGCATCGCCCGCGGGACGAGGGCGCGGACGCGGTCCCTCTGGGCCGCCGCCATGCAGCCCGCGACGACGAGAGGCTTCCCGAAAGCCTGGAGGGCCGTCATCCGGCGGGCCATCCTTCGCTCCGTCGCCTCAACGACCGTGCACGTGACGAGGACGTGGGCGTCCGCGTCCTCCTCGGACGACGTCAGGGCGTGGCCGCGAGCCGCGAGGACCTCCTGCATGAGACGGGCCTCCCCATAGTTCTGGGTGCAGCCGTACGCCTCGAGGTAGACCTTCACGCGCCGTCGCCAACGCGATGGGGGTATTTTCCTCTTGTGCGGGGACGCCAGATTCTTGTAGGCGCCCGCCCATGCCAAGCTTGATGGAGGGCGACGAGCGGCCGGACACCGGGATGGCCGTCGTCACGAAGAGCGTCGGCCGACTGTTCCCGGGCCCGACCGTGTATCGGAAACCTCTCGCGCCCAAGGGGCCGTGGTTCGCGGCGAGTCTCTCGTTCCTCGTCCCGGGGCTCGGGGAGATTTATGCGGGGCGTTGGAGGCGCGGCCTCGTCGGCCTCCTCGCGACGGTCGTCCTCTGCCTCGTGAGCTTCCCCGTCGGGTTCGCCCCGCTCTACCTCCTGCTCATCGGCGGCCTCGCCTCCTCCCCCGGGCCTCCCCCTTTCGAGTTCGTCTTCGTGCCCTGGGCGGCCCAGGCCCTCGGGCCCGTCGCGGCGCTCGCGTTCTTCCTCGGCATCCCCGTGGGCTTCTACGTCTGGATCTCATCGACGATCGCAGGATACTCGGGCGCCCTTGCGTTCAACGAGACCCATCCGCCGAAGGAGTGCCCCCGCTGCGGCGCCCGATCGGCCTGGAATGCGCGTATGTGCCCGCGGTGCGCGGAGCCGTTCCCCGATGTCACGGGACGACCGCTGTTCTTGCAGACGTAGCCCGACCGATCCGTGAGAGAACCCTTATCCGCGGGAAGCCCGTTCCGGGCCTCAATGGAATCCGAGCCCCCTCCGCCGCCTCCCGAACGACCGTCCCGCTCCCCCGAACACGAGCTCCGAGACCGGGCGAAGGCGGCGAAGCTGCGTCACAGGGCGGCGAAGGCCCTCCTCAAGGCGAAGCGGCTCGAGGAGCATTCCCGCCTCCTGAGCGAGCGGGCGTCCTCGTGGGAGACCCGCGCGGACGAGCTCGACGGCGTCGTGAGGCCGCCGCCTCAGGCGCCCCTGGACGAGTGACGCGACGCGGGCGGGACCGGCACCTGGAGGTTCGGCGGGAGGGCCGTCCCCCGGGTCACGACCTCGTTCACGTACTCGACCTCGAGGACCCACGAGAGGACGGGACTACCCGTCTTCGTCAGCTTGCACATGACCCATCCCGTCCTCCCCATGCCGCGTCCGCGCACTTAATCGTTTGTCAAGTACGGGCCGCGCCAAAGGTTCTTGTGTCCCGGGGACCTCAGGACCGCCGTGAGACGATGAAGGGGATCGTCGCGCCGGACGTGGAAGCGTACATCGAGCGCCTCGCGGACCGCGGGGACGCGGCCCTGCGCGAGGTCGAGCGTCAAGGGACCTCGGAGGGATGGCCCATCGTCGGGCCTGCGGAAGGGAGCCTCCTCCATGTCCTCGCCCTCGCCGTCGGCGCGCGGCGGATCCTCGAGCTCGGGACCGCGATCGGCTACTCGGGCACCTGGCTCGCGAGGGCCCTCTCGGAGGACGGCGAGCTCGTGACCGTCGAGGGCGACCCGGACACGGCGAAGATCGCGCAGACCAATTTCGGGAAGACGGGCGTCGCCTCAAGGGCGCGCATCCTCGTCGGGATGGCGGAGGAGGTCCTCGAGGACCTCGAAGGCCCCTTCGATCTCGTGTTCAACGACATCGACAAGGCCGGATACCCGGCGGTCCTCGAGCCCTGCGTCCGAAGGCTCCGCGTGGGTGGCCTCCTCGTGACGGACAACGTCCTCTGGGGCGGCGACGTCGCGCGCAAGGGGCGGTCCGCGGAGACGCGCGCAATTCGGGAGTACAACGAGCGGCTCGCGAAGGACCCGCGGATGGTCGCCGTCATCCTTCCCCTCCGGGACGGGGTGTCCGTCGCGATGAAGATCCGGGACTGACGCACCGTTCCCGGCTCGCGATCCCCACGAGGGTTAATAGTCCTCTCGGGCATCGCTGGGCCCGATGGCCCACGCCCCGCGGCGGGAGCACCTGTTCATCGAGACGGACGGGCAGGTGTTCCTCGTCGAGGACGCCGGCCGGCTCCGCTTCCCGCGGAAGGGGGAGCGCCTCCCGTTCCGCACGGTCCCCCAGGGGACGATTGCGTTCGAGGGGGACGTCGTCCACCGCAGGAAGCCCGTCCTCGAGCGCCACCCCGACGAGTGGCTCGGGCGGGATGCGATCTTCGACCGGGACGACGTGGACGGCCTCGTGAAGCGGGCGATTTACACGACCCTGATCCGGTGTGTCTCCGAGGTCGTCCTCTCGAAGGGGCCGCGGGTGCTCATGGTCAAGGCCGTCCGCGGGTTCTCGAAGGGCCACTGGAACCTCCCGGGCGGCTTCATGGACTACGGGGAGGGACCCGAGGCGGGCGTCGAGCGGGAGGCGGAGGAGGAGATCGGCGCGGACGTCGTCCTCGACGGCCTCCTGAGCACGTACGTCTCCGGGTTCCCCGGGAAGCCGTCGTACACCCTCGGCTTCGTGTACCGCGGCCGCGTGCGGTCGGAGTCCTTCCACCTCAAGCCCGACGAGATCGAGGAGGTCGGTTGGTTCACCGTCGACAAGGCCCTCACCCTGACGCGGAACCCGTTCGCGAAGTGGGGGCTCATCGACTTCTTCTTGCAGTCCCCGGAGGCCCGTCGTGCCCTCCGCGTGCGCCGCCACGGCCTCGCGTCCCCGCGGAGGCCCGTCGTCCGACCGACCATCTTCCTCGATCGGGACGGGGTCATCAACCGCGGCCGGCCGGGCTACGTCCGCACGCCGGACCACTTCGAGTTCCTCCCCGGGGCCCGTGAGGGGATGCGGCTCCTCCAGGACGCGGGATGGAGGCTCGTCGTCGTGACGAACCAGGACCCCACGGGATGGAAGCTCGTCCCCGAGCGGCAGCTCCGCCGGATTCACGAGCGGATGCTTGCGGGCCTTCGAGGCGCCGGTGTGGGGCTCGACGAGATCTACTACTGCCCGCACCACGTCTTCAGCGACTGCGCCTGCCGGAAACCCCGCCCAGGGATGCTCCTCGCCGCCGCGCGGGACCTCGGGGTCGATCCTCGGCGGTCCTGGATGGTCGGGGACAAGGTCCTCGACCTGGAGACGGGCCGCGCGTTCGGATGCCGAACCGCGTGGGTCGGGCCCCGGCCTTGGCGGGCCCGGTTCCGGAAGGAGGCCGCCGCCCTGGGTCCGGACGTCGTCGCGGACGACCTCCTCCGCGCGGCCCGGACAATCGTGCGGCGCGACGCCCCGGCCCGAGGCCGTCGCGCGACAAGATGAAAGCCCCGGCGCGCGATGGGCCGCCGGGTCATTCCATGGTCCAGGACTACGGGATCTTCGTCGGAGGCGGGTGGCGGAGGTCGAAGGGGAAGCGCCTCGAGACCCGGAACCCCGCGACGGGGGAGGTCCTCGGCACGTTCCCCCTCGCGACCAAGGAGGAGCTCCACGCGGCCGTGAAGGCCGCGAAGGACGCGTTCGAGGGGTGGCGGAAGACCCCCGCCCCGCGACGCGGCGAGCTCCTCCTCGAGGCCGCGCGGATCTTCCGGAGCAAGAAGGAGGACCTCGCGCGGACCGTGACGGGGGAGATGGGGAAGATCCTCGCAGAGGGCCGCGGGGACGTCCAGGAGGTCATCGACTTCCTCGAGTACGCGGCCGGCGAGGGGCGGAGGATGTTCGGGGCGACGGTCCCGTCGGAGCTCCCGAACAAGATGTGCCTGACCGTCCGCCTCCCCGTGGGCCCGGTCGGCCTCATCACGCCGTGGAACTTCCCCATGGCGATTCCCGGATGGAAGAGCGGCGCGGCCCTGATTGCGGGCTGCCCGATCGTCCTCAAGCCCTCGTCCCTCACGCCCCTCTGCGCGGCGCGGTTCGTCGAGGTCCTCGACGAGGCGGGCTTCCCGCCGGGCGTCGTGAACCTCGTCACGGGAGCCGGGCCCGTCGTGGGGGACGGCCTCGTGGCCCACCCGGACATCCGGGCGGTCTCTTTCACGGGCGGGGTCGAGACGGGCCGCCGCGTGTACGAGAGCGCCGCGAGGAAGATGATCAAGGTCGGGCTTGAGCTCGGTGGGAAGAACGCGATCCTCGCGATGGACGACGCGGACCTCGGCCTCTTGATGGACGGGGTCCTGTTCGGGGCCTTCGGCACCGCGGGCCAGCGGTGCACGGCGACGTCCCGGCTCATCGTCCACCGGCGTATCTACGATCAGGTCGTCGACGAGCTCGTCGACCGGGTCGCGAAGCTGAAGGTCGGCGACCCCCTTGACGCGGCCGTCGACATGGGCCCTGTGGCCTCCCCGGAGCAGGAGCGGAAGGTCCTCGAGTACGTCGACCTCGGCCGGAAGGAGGGGAGCAAGCTCCTCGCGGGCGGGACGAAGCTCCGGGGCGGGCCGTACGACCGGGGGTTCTTCCTGGCCCCTACCGTCTTCGCGGTGGGCCGGACCTCCCGGCTCGCCCAGGAGGAGATTTTCGGTCCCGTCCTGAGCGTCCTGCGGGCCAAGGACTACGACGACGCGGTGGCGATCGCGAACTCAGTCCGGTATGGGTTGAGCTCGTCGATCTACACGAACGACCTGCGGTGGGCCTTCCGGGCCATGCAGGACCTCGAGGCCGGCATCACGTACGTGAACGCGCCGACGATCGGCGCGGAGGTCCACCTCCCCTTCGGCGGCACGAAGGAGACGGGGCCGACGGACACCCGAGAGGCCGGGACGACGGCCCTCGAGGAGTTCACACACTGGAAAACGGTCTACGTGGACTACTCAGGACGGCTCCAGAAGGCGCAGATCGACACGGCGCGCCTGACGGGCGGGTGAGGATGCTCTTTCGTCACGGGTCCGCGGCCTAGCCGCCCCCGCTCCCGAGGAGGTCCTTGCTCGGCTCCGTGAGGTGCTTCGGGTCGAGGACCCGCTCCGCCTCCTCCGGCGAGAGGATCCCCTTCTCGATCACGATCTGCTTGACCGTCTTGCCCGTCTGGCCGGCCTCCTTCGCGATCTCCGCGGCCTTCTCGTAGCCGAGGAGCGTGTTCAGCTTCGTCGCGATCGCGGGGCTCGACTCCGCGTACTTCGTCATCACCTCGACGTTCGCGGTGATCCCGTCGATGCACTTGTGGGCGAGGACCCGCGCGACGTTCGCGAGGAGCTCGATGCTCTCCTGGAGCCTGTGGGACATCATGGGCATCATCGTGCACAAGTCGAGGTTCGAGTGGCTGTTCCCGACGACGATGGCCATGTCGTTCCCGATGACCGTCGCGGCGACCTGCATCGTCGCCTCCGGGATCACGGGGTTCACCTTACCGGGCATGATTGACGACCCGGGCTGGACCGCGGGGAGGTTGATCTCCCGGAGGCCCGTGTGGGGCCCCGACGCGAGCCAGCGCAGGTCGTTCGCGATCTTCATCATCGACACGGCGACCGTCCGGACGGCGCCGCTCGCCTCGACGACCGCGTCTTGGGCCGCCTGGGCCTCGAAGTGGTTCTCCGCGACCCGGAACTGGGTCCCCGTCGCGGCCCCGACCTTCTGGACGACCTTCCCCGGGAAGTCCGGGTGCGCGTTGATCCCCGTTCCGACTGCGGTCCCGCCGATCGCGATCTCCCCGAGGGACGACCGGGCCGCGGTCACCCGCCGGATCCCGTGGTCGATCTGGGACACGTAGCCGGAGAATTCCTGGCCCAGGCGGATCGGCGTCGCGTCCATGAGGTGCGTCCGGGCGGCCTTCACGATGGGGTCGAACTCCTTCGCCTTCTTCGCGAGGCTGTCCTCGAGCTCGCGCAGGGCGGGGAGGAGGTCCTGGTCGATCGCGAGGAGCGCGGCGACGTGGATCGCCGTCGGGATGACGTCGTTGGAGGACTGGCCCATGTTCGCGTGGTCGTTCGGGTGGACGAGCCCCTTCTCCCCGAGCTTCACCCCGAGGATCTCGTTCGCCCGGTTCGCGAGGACCTCGTTCGCGTTCATGTTCGAGGACGTGCCGGATCCCGTCTGGAACACGTCGAGGGGGAACTGGGCGTCGAGCTTCCCTTCCATGACCTCTTCTGCGGCCTTCACGATCGCCTTCCCGAGCTTCGAGTCCAGGAGGCCGAGTTCCATGTTCGTCTCCGCGGACGCCTTCTTGATGAGCCCGAGGGCGTAGATGAACCGCCGCCCGAAGTGGATCCCGCTGATCGGGAAGTTCTCGATGGCCCTCTGGGTCTGCACGCCCCAGTACGCGTCCTTGGGAACCTTCAGCTCGCCGAGGAAGTCCTTCTCCACACGGTGCTCTGGCATCGCCGCTCGCCCGGCCGCGTGAGAAGGGCGGGTTCCTATTAACCTTCCCGTACCGGTGGAATATGTACTCCACGGCGGGAGGGTAGAAATCCACGGGGGCCTGAGGGGGGCCGAGGTGGAAGCGTTGCGCACCGTCTCCGTGGACCAGGTCCGAGACACGGTCCGGGACCTCTACACGGCAGCCTGCGTCGTCGTGAACCCCGAGCTCAAGCGGGCGTACGAGAAGGCCCGGGACGAGGAGCCTTCTCCCATGGGCCGGGAGATCCTCTCCATGCTCGTCGAGAACGTCGAGCTCGCGGAGCGGGAGCGGCTCCCCATGTGCCAGGACACGGGGATCGCGATCGTGTTCCTCGAGATCGGCGAGGAGGTCCGCTTCGACCGCCTCGGTCTCGTGGACGCCGTCCACGAGGGCGTGAGGCAGGCCTGGAAGGGGGCCCTCCTCCGGGCGTCCCTCGTGAAGGACCCCCTGCGCCGCGGGAACACGGGGGACAACACCCCCGCGATGGTCCACGTGGACCTCGTCCCCGGGGACCGCGTGACGATCCGGGTCGGCGCGAAGGGGACGGGCGCGGAGAACATGTCGAAGACGAAGATTATGAGCCCCTCGGCGGGGGTCGAAGGCGTGAAGAAGTTCCTCCTGGAAACGGTCCAGGCCGCGGGCCCGAACGCGTGCCCGCCGCTTGTCCTCGGGGTCGGCGTGGGCGGGAACTTCGAGGAGGTCACCCTCCTCGCGAAGAAAGCCCTCTACCGCCCGCTGGGCCAGCCCCACCCGGACCCCTACTACGCGGACCTCGAGCGCGCCTGGCTCCAGGCCGTGAACCGTCTCGGCGTCGGGCCCCAGGGGCTCGGCGGCCGGACGACGGCGCTCGCCCTCCATATCGAGGCGAAGCCGTGCCACATCGGGGCCCTCCCCGTCGCGGTGAACATCGACTGCCACGCCCACCGGCACAAGGAGGCGGTCCTGTGACGAACGCCGTCCGGCTGCGGCCGCCGCTCTCCGAGTCCGAGGTCGTCGAGCTCGAGGTCGGGGACCGCGTAAGCCTCTCGGGCCCGATGTACGGGGCTCGGGACGCGGCCCACAAGAAGATGGTGGACCTCCTCGACCAGAAGAAGCCCCTCCCCGTGGACCTCCGCGGGCACGTGATCTTCTACGTCGGACCGACGCCCGCGCCGCCTGGGAAGCCGATCGGCTCCGCGGGTCCGACGACGTCCCTCCGGATGGACCCGTACGCGCCCCGGATGTACGAGTACGGGGTCCGCGCGACGGTCGGGAAGGGGAACCGCGGGCAGCCGGTGATCGACGCCCTCGTGAAGCACCGGGCCGCATACCTGATCGCGATCGGGGGCCTCGGCGCGACCCTCGCCCAGCAGATCCGGAGCGCGAAGGTCGTCGCGTACCCGGAGCTCGGGACGGAGGCCCTGTGGGAGTTCCAGGTCGAGGACTTTCCCGCGATCGTCGCGAACGACGCCCGCGGGAGGGACATCTTCAGGGAAGGGCAAGAGCTCTGGGCGAAGCGCCTCGCCGTCGCGTGAAGGTCCCCGGCCGGTTTCGTATCCTCCGAAAAGGGACAGCCGGTCCCCTCCCTTTCTTTCGGGGTGGGTGTCACTGGCGAGGGTGACAAGGTATAATATAAAGGCGTTATATTCTGTGGACCCAAGGGTCGGCGGGGACCCTACCAGGAGCGTCCGCATGCCCAGCGGCACCCACGCGGAGACGATCATCGACGAAGAGCGTTCCTGCCCGGAGTGCGGGAGCGAGCACCTCGTGCGGGACTACGCGCGAGGCGAGCTCGTGTGCGACGCCTGCGGGCTCGTCGTGAGCGAGAGCGCAATCGACGAGGGCCCCGAATGGGCCGCGTACTCCGCGGAGGAGAACCAGCGGCTCTCCCGGACGGGGGCGCCTCGGAGCATCGTCGCAGGGGCCTCGAGCCTCACGACCGTCATCCCTCTCTCGACGAAGGACGCCCGGGGCAACACGATCCCTCTCAAAGAGCGGGAGAAGTTCTACCGGATGCGCAAGCTCCAGCACCACTCGGGCCACTCGAGGCCCGGGGAGCGGAGCCTCCCGGAGACGATCCGCTCCCTCGAGCGGGTCGCCGCCCACATGGGCCTCCCGAAGCCCGTGAAGGAGGAGGCCGGTTTCATCTGCAAGAAGGCCCTCGAGAAGGGCCTCGTCCGCGGGCGGTCCATCGAGGGCGTCGTCGCCGCGGCCGTGTACGCGGCGTGCCGGATCAACGAGGTTCCGCGGACCCTCGACGAGCTCCAGCAGGTCACGGGGATCCGGAAGAAGGTCATCGGGAAGGCCTACGGGGCCCTCCTGCGGAGCCTCACCCTCCGCGTCCCGCCCTCCCGTCCCGCGGACTATGTGAGCCGCTTCTGCTCCAAGCTCGGCCTCTCCAACGCGGTCCAGGCGGAGGCCCTCAAGATCCTCAAGGAGCTCGAGAAGATGGACACCTCGATGTCCCTCTCCCCGATCGGGACCGCGGCCGCGGCGATCTACCTCGCGTCCCTCGCACACGGTGAGCGGCGGCCCCAGAAGGCGATCGCGAAGGTCGCCGGCGTGAGCGAGGTGACCCTCCGGAACCGCTTCCAGTTCATGGAAGGGTACGTGGAACAGCTCGTCATGCCACGAGGTCGCGCGCCGAAACTGCCGTCCCCGTCAGGCCCCGCCCGGTGAGCCGTTCCCGGGGAAACGTCCCTTGTCGTGCGCATAGGACAGAAGGATTCATATCGGGGAAGGGTCTCGTGTCATCATCCGGCAGGAGCGGTCTCTCACGTCGATCCCCCGCGTCCTCGGCGGCCCTCGGCCCTCAGCGGTCGCGGTCACATCCGGCGTCACGCGATGACCGGAGGGAAGGGCAAAGCTCCATGTCGGACGACGATATGTGTCCCCGTACGGCGTGATCGGATGGCGCGTCTCCCTCCCAAGGTCAACGAACTCTCCTGGATGATCGGCGGACCCCAGGGGAGCGGGGTCGACTCCTCCGCGAACGCGTTCACGCGCGCGTGCGCCCACGGCGGGCTCAACGTCTTCGGAAAGCGCGAGTACTACTCGAACATCATGGGCCGGCACTCGTACTTCAGCCTTCGAGCCTCCCGGGGAATCGTTCGCTCCCACATCGACGACGTGGAGCTCCTCACGACGTTCGACGCGGAGACCGTCTTCCGCCATACGACGGAGGTCGTCGACGGCGGCGCGGTCATCTGCGACCCGGCCCTCGCGGGCACGAAGGTCTCGGACGTCGACACGATCTCCCGCCGGAACGCCGCGGAGATCCGGGCTCAGCTCGCGGCCCTGGGGCTCGGGGAGACCCTGGGGGATGTCCTCGCGGCCGCGGAGAAGCGCGGGATCCTCCTCGTCCCCATCCCCTTCAAGGACCTCCTCGAGGACATCGCGGCAGAGTTCAAGATCGACGCCCTGAGCAAGATCAGCCGCGTCGTGAACATGCTCGCCGTCGGCGCGTCCTTCGGCCTCCTCCAATACGACTTCGCCTTCGTCGAGAAGGCGATCTCCGGCGTCTTCCGCGGGAAGGAGAAGCTCGTCCGGATGAACGTGTGGGGGGCCCGGAAGGCCTACGACCTCGCGCGGGAGCGGGTCCCCGAGTTCCCGATCCGCCTCGAGCGCCTCCCTCGGAAGGAGCCGCGGCTCATCCTCACGGGGAGCCAGGCGACGGCCCTCGGGAAGTTGTACGGCGGCATGCGCTTCCAGACGTACTACCCGATCACCCCCGCCTCCGACGAGAGCGAGTACCTCGAGGCGAACCCCGTCCTCGACCTCCAGCCGGAGGCGATGGACGCTGCGTTCGCGAAGGAGCGGGACGGGTCCATCCTCGTCGTCCAGACGGAGGATGAGATCGCGGCCGTCACGATGGCCTCGGGGGCCGCCCTCACGGGGACCCGCGCGGCGACGGCGACGTCGGGCCCGGGCTTCTCCCTCATGATGGAGGGGATCGGCTGGGCCTCGATCAACGAGGTGCCCGTCGTCATCACCCTCTACCAGCGGGCGGGGCCCAGCACGGGGATGCCGACCCGCCACGAGGCCGGCGACCTCCGCTTCGCCCTCCACGCCGGGCACGGGGAGTCCCCGCGGATCCTCCTCGCCTCGGGGGACTTCGAGGAGTGCATCCGGGACGGGGCCCTGTGCTTCAACTACGCAGACCGCTACCAGATGCCCGTGATCCACATCGTGGACAAGGCCCTCGCGAACAGCAACGGGACGATCCCGGTCCCCGATCTCTCGGACCTCCGGATCGACCGCGGGGTCCTCGCGGACGACGGCTCCACGTTCACCCCGGAGAAGCCGTACAAGCGGTTCGACCTCTCGAAGGGACCGATCTCCCCGCGGGCCACCATCGGCCAGCCGGGCACCCTTTTCTGGAACACGGGGGACGAGCACGACGAGCTCGGCCACATCACGGAGGACCCCGCCCTCCGGAACCTGATGATGGAGAAGCGCGAGGCGAAGCTCGAGCTCGCGGCGAAGGAGATCCCGGACGAGGTGAAGCTCGCGTACATCGGACCCGAGGACGCGGAGACGGTCCTCGTGAGCTGGGGCTCCACGAAGGGGGCCATCCTCGACGCCCTCGACCGGCTCGCCGCGGAGGGCGAGCGGGTCGGGTATCTCCACATCCGGCTCCTCAACCCGTTCCCCGTGGACGTCGTGACCGCGCGCCTCGCGAAGGCGAAGCGCATCGTGGACATCGAGATGAACTTCGGCGCCCAGCTCGCGGGCCTCATCCGGGAGCGGACGGGGATCGCGGTGACCCACCGTGTCGTGAAGTACAACGGCCGCCCCATCTCGAGCCAGGAGCTCGACGAGGCCCTGACGAGGATCCTCCGCGGGAAGGCGGAGCCGAGGACGGTGCTGACCCATGGTGCTTGAGCAGGTCATGAAACCCCAGGCGTACGCGACGGAGGTCCACGTGGACTGGTGCCCCGGCTGCGGGGACTTCGGGATCCTCCGGACGATCCAGATGGCCCTCGCGGAGATGCGGATGGACCCCTCCCAGGTCGCCGTCGTCTCGGGGATCGGCTGCTCTGCGAAGACGATCCACTACCTGCGGGCCTACGGGATCCACACTCTCCACGGGCGCGCCCTCCCCTACGCGATGGGGATCAAGCTCGCGAACCCGAACCTCAAGGTCGTCGCCGTGTCCGGGGACGGGGACGGCCTCGGGATCGGGGGCGGGCACTTCGTGAACGCGGGGCGCCGGAACCTCGACATGCTCTACATCATCTTCGACAACGGGGTCTACGGGCTCACGAAGGGGCAGGCCGCGCCAACCCTCAAGCTGGGCGTCCAGACGAAGTCCCTCGCCCACCCGAACATCAACGATGCCGTGAACCCGATCTGGCTCGCGATGGCCGCGGGGGCGACGTGGGTGGCCCGCGGCTACTCGTACGACGTCAAGCATCTCAGGGACCTCATCGTCGAGGGGATCCGCCACCGCGGATACGCGTTCCTCGACGTCCTCCAGCCCTGCCCGACGTACAACGACATCAACACCAAGGAGTGGTACGGCGGGGAGGACCGGAAGGCGGAGAACGACGGCCGGCCTCTCCCTCGCGTGTACAAGCTCGAGGAGGAGAAGTTCGACCCCGTCGTGCGCGACTCGTCCGAGATCGAGAAGAAGGCGACCCAGGCCCTCGACAAGGCCCTCGAGTGGGGCGACCGGATCCCGATCGGCGTCTTCTACAAGAACGAGCTCATCCCGACGTTCGAGGAGCGGATCCAGCAGCGCGTGCCGACCTATTTCGAGCGGCCCCCGGCCCTCCAGACGATCTCCGGACGCGACGGCAGGCCGACGACGGACCTCGGAAAGCTCCTCGGGCGGCTCACGATCGAGCCCGCCTGAGGTCAACCCTTCCGGACCCCGCGAGCCTCCGCGACGAGCTCGGGGGGCGGGGGCGTCCCCGTCTCCCAGATCCGCTCTGCGATGCGCGCCATCGCCCGAGCGACCGCGGGGTCGTCCGTCCAGATTGAGATGTCGTCCCCCTTCGTGAAGGAGTCGTCGTCGGGGATCGGGTGGCTCATGAGGAACTGCCGGCCGTCCACGACGTGCATGTAGACGGGCATCCCGAAGTCGATGTGCCGCACCTCCCCGTTGCGGAGGAGGAGCTTCACGTCCTCTCGGTTCCCCGCCTCGAAGGGGAACGCGTACCGCAGGACGATCCCGGCCTTCGCCTTCGCGGTCAGGGTGGGGCCGAAGGCCTTCAGAATCCGCCCTGGGCTCCGGGTCGTCCCGATCCCGAAGACCTCCTCCTGGGCGCCCTCGTACATCCGGAGGAGCCGCTCCCGGACGTTCCGCCGGCCGTGAATCGCCTCGAAGCTCCCCCGTCGCTCAGGCGCGACTCGACCGAGGACCGCGAACTCCCGGGAGAGGGCGTCGAGGCTCGACTCGACCTGGCCCGCGCGCTCCCGGAGCTCGTCCGCCGTCGCGCGGAGGAACGCCGCGAAGGCCACGGGCTTGTACCGGAGGGGCGACTCGGGGAGGATCTCGACGAGCCCCTTCTCGTGGAGTTGCCGCATCGTCTGGTAGATCCTCGTCCGCGGGACCCGGGACAGGGCGGGGACCTCGCTTGCCGTCGCCGTTCCCAGGTCGAGGAGGGTCAGGTAGACCCTCGCCTGATACTCCGTGAGGCCGTAGTCCATCAGGCGCCGCACACGGTCCGCGTTGATCGGCAGCTCGCTCCCCTCGGAGGACCTACGAAACCCGGGCGGCGACTATAAACGTTGTTCCCGACCCCGGTGACATGGGGGCCTTCGGAAATTCGCGCGGCGTCGTCGCAGCGCGGATCGGAGACGCCCACGATGGCTTCGGGCAACGCCCAATGTTTAAGGGCCCCTCCCGCGTCGGAACGTCGAGCCGCCGGGTGACGGAGATGCCTTGGGCCATATGCCATTCGCTCGCCTCCGCGGACCGCCGAGGGAAGGGTTAAGAATGATTCCGGCTTTCGAGCCCGTCGACAGGCGCGACGCGGCCGTCCGCCGCGGGAGCGCGGGGACGATCCACATGGCGAGCCGGTCCGTGAGTCTGACCCGCGTCCGCCGGGCGAAGGCCGCCGGGGTGAGGTCGCGATGATCCAGCCCGCGGAGCAGGCGAACATCTACACGTTCAAGTCGAAGGAGTTTGTCCGCTGGGTCGCGCAGAACATCGACGCGCCCCTGAAGCGCGGCCCGGGCGGGAAGATCCTTGAGAAGGTGAAAGGCGGCCTCGTCGGGGAGTTCTTCAACTGGGCGAAGCGGAACTCGACGTGGCCCCTCCACTTCGGGATCATGTGCTGCGCGATCGAGATGGCGGCGACCTCGGACCCCCGGTACGACGTCGAGCGGTTCGGGGTCATCTACCGGTCGAGCCCCCGTCAGGTCGACGTACTCCTCCTCAATGGCCCCATCTCCCTCAAGCTCCGGCCCGCGGTCCGACGCCTGTACGAGCAGATGGCGGAGCCGAAGTGGGTCATCGCGATGGGGGAGTGCACGATCTGTGGCGGCCCCTACTACGACTCGTACAGCATCGTGAAGGGCTCCTACACGTTCGTCCCGACGGACATCTTCATCCCCGGCTGCCCCGTCCGGCCCGAGGCCCTCATCGACGGCTTCCTCAAGCTCAGCGCGAAGATCAGGGCGGAGAAATCCGGCTGGGTCCGCACGAAGAAGGGCCGCCTCGTGAGCGCCCGGGAGGGGCAGCTCATGAACATGGGAAAGGGAGAGTACACGTATGAAGTCCCCCAGGTCCGAAGCTGACCTCGCCGGCCCCCGCAAGGTCCGCACCCTCGGGGGCGTCGTGCGACCCCTATGGATCACCCTTAAGCAGGCGGTCGTCACGATGCCCGTCCTGAACCGGCTCGTTCCCGGGGGGCGGAAGCCCGTGACCCACCTGTACCCGTACCAGAAGGTCGAGCTCCCGGAGGCGTACCGCGGGCAGCACAACATCGACTGGTTCAAGTGCATCGGCTGCGAGCTCTGCGCGAAGGTCTGCCCCAACGAGTGCATCTACTTCGAGTTCTACGAGGTCGACCCGGGGAGCCCCTGGCTCCACCCATCCCGGGCCATGCTCGACGACATGAAGAAGGTGATTCGCCGCCCCGCCGTGGACGTCGGCCACTGCCTCTTCTGCGGGAACTGCATGGAGTACTGCCCCACGGACGCGTGGAACTTCTCCCAGGAGTTCGAGCTCGCGGACTACGCCCGGGAGGACCTCTACTATCGGGCGGAGGAGCTCCGGATGCCCGAGGCGCAATCCGACAAGGAGATCATCCTCGAGAACCGGATCGGGGAACACCCGATCCTCGAGGCGGACATCTGCATCGGCTGCCGGAAATGCGAAAGGGAATGTCCGACCCGCTGCATCGACATGCTCGACGGCCCCAACGATCGGAAGGGCAAGCCCATCGTGATCCCCGAGTTCGACTACACGAAGTGCATCGGCTGCCAGCAGTGCGTCGACGTCTGCCCCGTGGACTGTCTCTACATGGAGGAGATTGGCTACAAGGACCTCAGCGGCTTCTACCACATCAACAAGCAGGGCGAGGTCAAGCTCCTCGAGGAGCAGGTCGCGGCGCGGTAGACGGACGGAGTCCGCGGAATATTCCGAACGGAATCTGCAACCCTTTTATCCCACGCGCCTCTCGGTTCGCCGGGGTTCGTTCGAGCCCGAGAGCGGTGCGCCCATGGTCCGGACGACGGTCGTCGGGAACTATCCCCGCGTCGGGGACACCCACGAGGAACAGCGACTCCGGCGCGCGATCGCGCGCCACGATCTCGGGGAGGTCACCTCGGAGGAGCTCCACAACGCCGAACGGGACGTGGTCCGGGACATCCTCCGGGAGCAGGCGTCCGCGGGGATCGACCTCGTCACGGACGGCCAGGTGACGTGGACCGACAGCCAGAGCCACCTCGCCCGCGGCCTCGGTGGGATCGAGATCGACGGCCTCGTGAGGTACTTCGACACGAACACGTACTACCGGCAGCCCGTCGTCGTGGGCCCCGTGTCCTGGCGGTCGCCCATCCTGGTCGAAGAGTGGCGGGCCGCCCAGTCAGCGTCCAAACGCCCCGTCAAGGGCGTCCTCACGGGTCCCGTGACCCTCGCGGAGCTCGCCCTCGACAAGCACTACGGCGGCGTACGTCCCCTCGCCTTCGACCTCGCGAAGGCCCTCGCCCAGGAGGTCGCCGCCCTCCAGGCCGCGGGCGCGAGGCACATCCAGATCGACGAGCCCATCCTCTCCCGCCGACCCGAACAGATCGACCTCGTGCGGGAGACGCTCGGCCCCCTCGCGGCGTCGAAGGGCCCCGCGGAGCTGAGCCTCTTCATCGCCTTCGGGGACGTCGCGAAGATCTACCGTCGGCTCCAGGAGCTCCCCGTGGACGTCCTTGGCCTGGACCTCGTCCAGGGGGCGAAGACGTGGGCCCAGATCAAACGGAGGGGATCCTCGAAACCCCTCGTCCTCGGCCTCGTCGACGCGAGGAACACGAAGGCGGAGGACCCGGCGGCCCTCGCCGCACGCGTGGGGGAGCTGCGAGGCCGCGTCGATCTCGACGCGGCCTATCTCTCCCCGTCGAACGGCCTCGAGTTCCTCCCCCGGGCGAAGGCCCGGGAGAAACTGTCCGTCCTCGCGAAGGCGGCGACGCTCGCGGAGGCGGGGCCGTGACCGCCCTCCCGACGACGTCCGTCGGCTCCCTCCCGAAGCCGGACGATCTCGTGAAGGCTCGCTCGAAGGCGGCCAAGGGCGGCCTGGCCCCCGCGGAGCTCCGCACCCTCGAGGAGAAGGCGACGCGGGAGTGGATCGGCTTCCAGGAGCAGATCGGGATTGACGTCCTCGTGGACGGGGAGCAATACCGCGGGGACATGGCGACGTACTTCGCGGAGAACCTCGAAGGGATGGCCGTCTCCGGGCTCGTCCGCTCGTACGGGAACCGGTACTACAAGAAGCCCATCGTCGTGGGGGAGATCCGCCGGAAGGCGCCAATCAGCGTGGACTGGTTCCGGTTCGCCCAGGGCCTCACGGAAAAGCCCGTGAAGGGGATGATCACAGGGCCCTACACGATGATGGACTGGTCCTTCGACGAGCACTACGGCTCCCGGGAAGAGACTGCGATGGCCTTCGCGAGGATCCTCCATGAGGAGGCGAGGGACCTCGAGGCCGCGGGCGCGACGATCGTCCAAGTCGACGAGCCCGCCCTGTCCGCCCGCGCGGACGAGCTGCCCCTCGTGGTCCGCGCCGTCGGCGCCGTCACGAAGGGCCTCAAGGCGAAGACGATCCTCCACACCTGCTACGGGAACTACGACGAGATCTTCAGCTACCTGAACCGCCTCCCCGTGGACCAGCTCGACCTCGAGATGTCGAACTCGGGGCTCGACCTCCTCGAGCGGTTCGCCCAGGAGCCCCTGAGGAAGGAGATTGCCTTCGGGGTCGTCGACGTCCACAGCCACGTCGTCGAGCCCAAGGAGGTCGTCGTGGAGCGGATCGAGCGGGCCCTCCAGGTGTTCGGCCCGCAGAAGCTCACGATCGACCCGGACTGCGGGCTCAAGACGCGGACCGTCGACGAGGCGAAGGGGAAGTTGCGGGTCCTCGTCGACGCGACCCGCGCGGTCAAGGCCGCCCACGGGATCCGCTGAGAAAGCGTATATCCCGCGGCCGCGATAGGTGGTCGGGGACGTGATGACGGAGCCCATGGACGCCGGGACGACCCTGCCCGTAATCCCGAGGCTCTTCACGCCTGAGGAGGCGGACGCCTTGGTCCAGCACCTGGAGGCCTCGTTCCGGAGGATGGACCCCCTCCTCGTCCGGGTCCGGGAGATCCAGGACCTCCTCGAGGATGAGGCGTCGTACTGGGGCGGGGACGTGTCGCGCGCGCCGCCCCAGGACCAGGCGGGCCACGCGGCCCTCGCCGCGGAGCTCGGGCGGGCGCGGACCGTGCTCGACGCGGAGGTGTCCGCGGTCCGGGAGCTCGGGGTCGAGGTCAAGGACGTGGCCATGGGCCTCGTGGACTTCTACGCGCAGCGGGACGGGGACATCGTCTACCTGTGCTGGCAGCGGGGGGAGCCCCGGGTCGGCCATTGGCACCCCCTCGAGGGCGGCTTCGCGGGTCGGAGGCCCCTTGAGCCCCGCCGCAAGGGAGAACCTTAATATCCGTCGGGGCCTTCGTTCCCGGTACAAGGAGGTCCCGAGATGGCGACACGCGACGAGGTCGTGGCCGTGCTCAAGAAGTGCTACGACCCGGAGATCCCGATCAACATCTACGACCTGGGTCTCGTCTACAACATCGAGATCGGCGACGGCACGGGCAAGGTCGAGGTCCGGATGACCCTCACGGCGCCCGGCTGCCCCGCGTCCGCGTACATCCAGCATGACGTGAAGCGGAAGCTCGAGCAGCTCCCGGGGATCAAGGAGGCCAACGTGAACATCGTCTGGGAGCCCCCCTGGTCCCCCGAGATGATGTCCGAGACGGCGAAGAAGCAGTTCGGCTGGGGCATCTGAGCCCTCGCGTCCCTCCATGCCGCGGGCCCTTCCGTCGGGCCGAGTGGGAAACGTTGATATCCCTTTCCCGTATCTCCAGCCATCCGACCCTTCTCAGGTGGCCCGGTACCGTGAGCGCGCACAAGGACGAGGCGGGATCCCTAGGCGCGGCCCTGGGAGCCGCCGCGGAGGGGGTTGCGTTCTACGACCTCGCGAACGTCGTCGCCGCGGACGTCCGGGTCAAGGTCACGTTCGAGGACCTCGGCCGGCGGAAGCGGTCCCAACTCGAACGCCTCGAGTCCGTCGCGGGGCCCGGAGTGAGGGACGCGGCCCCGAGGCCCGGGGTCTACCCGCTCGGGATGGTCGCGAAGGTCGATTGCTACGTGTGCGGGCTCACGGTCGAGGCGGCTTCCATGCCGAACCAGTGCCCGAACTGCGGGGCCGCCCGGTACGCGTTCGAGCAGGAGATCGCCCTCGCGAAGGCCTGGGCGGTCGCGTCCGCGGCGGCACGGAAGGTCGCGGCCCTCTACCGCGCGGCCGCGCCGAAGGCTCCGGCCGACGTCCGGGCGCTCCTGGAGGCCCTCGCCGCGGAGGAGGACGCGCTCGCGGCGGAGGCGGACCGGGAGATCGCGGAGCTCCGGACCTGAGCGGGTGGGTGTAGGGATGTCCCGTCTCGCGAAGATGCCGCCCATCGAACAGGACCTGTACGCGTGTACGATGTGCGGGTACTGCGTCCCCGTGTGCCCGGCCTACCAGGAGGCGGGCTGGGAGAGCGCGTCCCCCCGGGGCCGCGTGTTCGCGATGCGGCAGTACGACCTGCGGGGCCCCTTGGACCGGCTCCTCCGCCGCCACGTCGTGCCCGGGGAGGCGTTCGCCCGCGCGGCCTGGGAGTGCACGGGGTGCGGCGCGTGTGAGGAGGTCTGCCCGGCGTACATCCCCTTCGACCGCCTCTGGGACGACGTGAAGGCGTGGATGGTCGAGTCGGGGATGGGCCGCCCCGCCCTCGCGCCGTACCTGGAGAACGTCCGGGAGACGCGGAACATCTACGGGAAGCCGCCGGAGGAGCGTGCGGCCTGGCTCCCGCCCGAGGCCGTCCAGGCGGAGACCCCTGAGGTCGTCTACTGGGTCGGCTGCGCGGCCTCCTACGAGAAGCAGCAGATCGCCCGGGCCGTCGTCAAGATCCTCAACGCGGCGAAGGTCCCCTACCGGATCCTGGGTCCCGAGGAGTGGTGCAGCGGCGCCCCGCTCGCCCGGATGGGGTACGAGGGCTACGTGAAGAACGCGCTCATGCCCCACAACATCCAGGCCGTCGCGCAGACGGGGGCGAAGGCCCTCGTGACCGCGTGCGCGGAGTGCTACCGCGCGTTCCTGAGGGACTACAAGGACTGGGGCGAGAACCCGCCCTTCAGCGTGTACCACATCTCCCACTTCGTGGAGAAGCTCGTCCGGGAGAAGCGGCTCACCTTCACGAAGCCGGTTCCGACGAAGCTCGCGTTCCACGACGCGTGCCACATGGCCCGCGTCGCGGGCGCCTACGACCCGCCGCGCCAGGCCCTCAAGTTCGTGAAGGACCTCAAGGTCCTCGAGATCCTGCCGTCGAGAGATGCGGCCCTCTGCTCGGGGGCCGGCGCCGGCTTCCCCGACGTGTACCCGGAGCAGGCCGCGGGGGTCGCCTCCCGGAGGCTCCAGGCGGCCGCGGACACGGGCGCGGCGACCCTGGTCACGTCGTGCCCCCACGCGGAGATGCACTTCGAGCGGGTCGCAAAGCAGCGGAACATGCAGATCAGCATCCTGGACCTCGCCGAGGCCGTGGCCCAGGGCCTGTGAGCCTGGAGAGGCCGTGCGGATCGGGGCCGGGCCCCTTCCGAGTTGTTGTTCACCTATAACGGGCGGGATGGGGCCAAGAGAATCCACGGCCTTCGATTGCCTCAGATCGTGAAGCTGAGGCCGCACGAGCACGACGTCTTCGCGTTCGGGTTCACGATCTTGAACTGGCCGCCGAGGAGGTCCTCCTCCCATTCGAGGGTGGAGCCCTTCAGGTACGCGAGGGACTTCGGATCCACGTACACCTTGACGTCCTCCGCCTCGAAGACGGCGTCCGCCGGCCGCGGGGCTTCCGAGAGGTCCATTCGGTACTGCATCCCGCTGCAGCCCCCCGCGATGATCCGGAGGCGCAGGTTCGCCGCGGGCCGTTCCTCCTTCGCGCGGAGGTTCCGGATCCGCCGGACGGCGTTCGCGGTGACGACGAGGGGGGTCTCCGGAGGGGCCATCATCGGTACGACCGGGGCGTTCGAACGCGCCCCTCCGCCTTAAGCGTTGCGTGCCCGTTCGCGCGCGGCACCTATGACGTTCGTCTTACGTCGCAGTCACAGCCAAACATATATATAACGGCGTTATAGTCTCCGTGTCGGGAGTCCGTTTTCCTCGGAGGATTCGATGCCCTCGAAGGCAGAAGTCGCCGCACTGACGGCCCAGGAATACCGACACGGGTTCGTGACGGATATCGAGGAGGAGTATGCACCGAAGGGTCTCAACGAGGACACCATCCGGTTCATCTCCCGGAAGAAGGAGGAGCCCGAGTGGCTCCTCGAGTGGCGCCTCCGAGCGTACCGCCACTGGCTCACGATGCGCGAGCCCACGTGGGCGAACGTGAAATACGGCCCGATCGACTACCAGGCGATCTACTACTACGCGGCCCCGAAGCCGAAGAAGCCCGTGAAGAACCTCGAGGACGTCGACCCCGAGATCCGCGCGATGTACGAGAAGCTCGGGATCCCGCTCCAGGAGCAGGAGCTCCTCGCGGGGGTCGCCGTCGACGCGGTCCTCGACAGCGTGTCCGTCGCGACGACGTTCAAGGACCGCCTCAAGGACCTAGGGATTATCTTCGGCTCCTTCTCCGAGGCGGTCCAGGAGCATCCCGACCTCGTCCGGAAGTGGCTCGGGACCGTCGTGCCGTACAACGACAACTTCTTCGCGACCCTCAACAGCGCCG
The DNA here is from genome assembly GCA_001800825.1 of Euryarchaeota archaeon RBG_19FT_COMBO_69_17. Classification (GTDB taxonomy): domain Archaea; phylum Thermoplasmatota; class Thermoplasmata; order RBG-16-68-12; family RBG-16-68-12; genus RBG-16-68-12. Next base: position 60,469 of record MGWD01000040.1, read on the forward strand.
TGTTCAGCGACGGCTCCTTCGCGTACGTGCCGAAGGGCGTGCGCTGCCCCATGGAGCTGTCGACGTACTTCCGGATCAACGCGCAGGACACGGGCCAGTTCGAGCGCACTCTCATCATCGCGGACGACGGGGCGTCCGTATCCTACAACGAAGGTTGCACCGCGCCCGTCCGCGACACGAACCAGCTCCACGCCGCCGTCGTCGAGCTGATCGCCCTCGACAACGCGGAGATCAAGTACAGCACGATCCAGAACTGGTACCCCGGGGACAAGGAGGGGAAGGGTGGGATCTACAACTTCGTCACGAAGCGCGGGAAGGCCCTCGGGGTCAACTCGAAGCTCTCCTGGACGCAGGTCGAGACGGGGAGCGCGATCACCTGGAAGTACCCGAGCTGCATCCTCCAAGGGGACAACTCCCAGGGAGAGTTCTACTCCGTTGCCGTGTGCAACAACTACCAGCAGGCGGACACGGGCACGAAGATGCTCCATATCGGGAAGAACACCCGCTCGACGATCGTCGCGAAGGGGATTTCTGCGGGCCACGGCCAGAACACGTACCGCGGGATGGTTCGAATCCACAAAGGGGCGACGGGCGCGAGGAACTACTCTCAGTGCGACTCCCTCCTCATCGGCTCGAAGTGCGGGGCCCACACGTTCCCCGACATCCAGGTCATGGAGCCCACGGCCCAGATGGAGCACGAGGCGTCGACCTCGAAGATCGGGGACGACCAGCTGTTCTACTGCCAGTCCCGTGGCATCACGCCCGAGGACGCGACGAACATGATCGTGAACGGCTTCTGCCGCAAGGTGTTCCTGAACCTCCCGATGGAGTTCGCCGTGGAGGCCCAGAAGCTCATCCAGGTCAGCCTGAACCTCGAGGGGACGGTGGGCTGAGCGTCCTGCGAAGGAGGAAGACGATGCTCCGCGTGAAGGGTTTGCACGTCAGCGTCGGCGGGAAGGAGATCCTCAAGGGGATCGACCTCGAGATCAAGGCGGGGGAGGTCCATGCGATCATGGGCCCCAACGGCTCCGGGAAGACGACCCTGGCCCAGGCCCTCGCCGGGCGGCCTGGGTACGACGTCACGAAGGGCAAGGTCACCTACGAGGGGAAGGACCTCCTCGCCCTGAAGCCGGAGGACCGCGCGCGCGTCGGGGTGTTCCTCGCGTTCCAGTATCCCGTCGAGATCCCGGGGGTCGGGAACGCGTACTTCCTCAAGACGGCCCTCAACGCGATTCGCAAGCAGCGCGGGGAGCCGGAGCTCGACGCAATCGAGTTCATCCAGGTCGTGAACGAGAAGATGAAGCTCCTCGGGCTCGACGAGACGTTCATGAAGCGCGGCCTCAACGAGGGCTTCTCCGGCGGGGAGAAGAAGCGGAACGAGATCTTCCAGATGGCCGTCCTCGAGCCCCGCCTCTGCGTCCTCGACGAGACGGACTCCGGCCTCGACATCGACGCCCTCCGGATTGTGGCCCACGGGGTCAACTCCATGCGCAACGACAAGCGCGCGATGCTCGTCGTAACCCACTACTCCCGGCTCCTCGGGTACATCGTGCCCGATTTCGTGCACGTCCTCGCGGGCGGCCGGATCGTGAAGTCCGGCGGGAAGGAGCTCGCGGAGGAGCTCGAGCGAACAGGGTACGCGGGTCTCGAGGAAGCCGCCGCCGTCGCCGCGACGGGCGCGCGGTGAGGCGAGGGTCCATGGCCACCGCGAGCCTGACCGCCCCCCACGTCGCCGCCTTCGAGGCGTTCCAACGAGTGATCGACGGCGGGGAGGCGGAATGGCTCGGGTCCCTCCGGAGGAAGGCGATCCTTCGGTTCCAGGAGGTCGGCTTCCCGACCCGGAAGCACGAGGACTGGAAGCACACGGACGTAGGGCCCATCGCTCGCTCCCCGTTCCGCGTGGACCCCGGGTCGGACGCCCCACGGATCGCGGGCGACCTCATCGAGGGCTTCACGTTCGGCGTGCTCAAGTGCAGCCAGCTCGTCTTCGTGAACGGGCGGTTCGCGCCCCGCCTCTCGTACCTCCGCTGGCTCCCCGACGGGGTCCAGGTCCGCAGCCTCGGGGAGGTCCGGCGGGCCCGGCCGCGGTCCCTCGAGCCCCACCTCGCGTCGATCGCGACGTGGGACGCGAACCCCTTCACGGCCCTCAACACCGCGTTCTTCGAGGACGGGGCGTTCATCCGCCTCCCGAAGGGCGCCGTCGTGGAGGAGCCGATCCACCTCCTGTTCGTCTCGGCGGCCCAGGACCCGCCCGTCGCGGCCCACCCGCGGAACCTCATCCTCCTCGAGGAGGCGAGCCAGGCCACTCTGATCGAGTCCTACGTCGGGCTCGACCGCGGGCCCTACCTGACGAACGCGGTCACGGAGGTCCACGTGGGCCCGGGTGCGTCCCTCGACCACTACAAGATGCAGCGCGAGGCGGACGCGGGCTTCCACGTCGCGGACATGGCCGTTCACCAGGACCGGGGGAGCCTCGTCTCTGCGACGTCCATCGCCCTCGGCGGGAACCTCGCGCGGAACGACGTCCGGGTGACCTTCCAGGGAGAGGGCGGCGACCTCACCCTGAACGGCCTGTACGCCCTCGGCGGCCAGCAGCAGGTGGACAACCACACGTTCATCGACCACGCGACCCCGAACTGCACGAGCCGGGAGCTGTACAAGGGGATCCTCGACGGCCGCTCCCGCGGGATCTTCTACGGGAAGATCCTCGTGAGGCAGGACGCCCAGAAGACCTCCTCGAAGCAGACGAACAAGAACCTCCTCCTCTCGAACGAGGCCTTCGTGGACAGCACCCCGGGCCTCGAGATCCTCGCGGACGACGTGAGATGCAACCACGGCTCCACGATCGGGCAGCTCGACGAGAACGCTGTGTTCTACCTCCGATCCCGGGGGATCGACGAGGAGGCCGCGAGGTCCCTTCTCACGTACGCGTTCGCCTCGGAACTCATCAACCAGGTCAAGGTCGCCTCCATGCGGATCCGGCTCGACCAGCTCATCCTCTCCCGCCTCCCGAGCGCGGAGATCCTCCCGGAGGCCGCCTGAGGATGGCGGACCTCCGCGAGCTGTACCAGGAGGTCATCCTGGACCACAGCAAGCGGCCCCGGAACTTCCGCGAGATGGCCGACGCGGACCGGACGGCGGTGGGCCACAACCCCCTCTGCGGGGACCGGGTGACCGTGTTCCTCAAGCTGGACGGGGAGCGGATCGCGGACATCGCGTTCGTGGGCCAGGGCTGCGCGATCTCGAAGGCGAGCGCCTCGCTCATGTCCGAGGTCGTCAAGGGCCGCACGGCCGCGGAGGCGGAGCGCCTCTTCGGGACCTTCCACGAGATGGTCACCCGCGACGACGCGCGGGC
>MGWD01000040.1:63844-74105 GCA_001800825.1 Euryarchaeota archaeon RBG_19FT_COMBO_69_17
GGAGTTCCCCGTCCGGGTGAAGTGCGCGACCCTCGCGTGGCACACCCTCCGGTCCGCCCTCGCGGGGAGGGAGGCCCCCGCGACGACGGAGTGAGGATCCCATGCCGATCTCCTCCGGAATCGTCCGCCCTCCATGCCGCGCACCCCGTTACACGAACCTTCAAGTAGGCCCCCCGGCATCGTGCGGGTGAATCCATGGCGAGAGCCTCGAACCTCCCCCTCCAGGTGCCCTCGATCAAGAGGGACTTCCCCATCTTCGAGCGGACGATCCACGACAAGCCGCTCGTGTACCTCGACAGCGCGGCGACGTCCCAGAAGCCCCGCGCGGTAATCGACGCGGAGGCCGACTTCTACGGGCGGTACAACGCGAACGTCCACCGGGCGATTTACGAGCTCGGGGAGGAGGCCACCCGGGAGTACGAGGGCGCGCGGGAGCGGATCGCCGGGTTCGTGCGAGCGAAGTCCCCGAACGAGATCGTCTTCACGAAGTCCACGACCGAGGCGATCAACCTCGTGGCCTACGGGATCGGCGTGAAGGGCCGGATCCGGGAGGGGGACGAGATCGTCGGCACGGTCCTCGAGCATCACTCGAACCACGTCCCCTGGCACTTCGTGAAGGAGCACCGGGGCGCCGTGCTGAAGTACGTCGACATCGACGACGACGGCCGGCTGCGGATGGAGGCCTACGACGAGCTCCTCACGAAGCGGACGAAGATCGTGACCGTCGCCCACGCATCGAACGTCCTCGGGACGATCAACGACGTGAGGGAGATCGCGAAGCGCGCCCACGAAGTCGGCGCGGTCTGCGTCGTCGACGCGGCCCAGAGCGTCCCCCACCTGCCCGTGGACGTCCAGGCCCTCGGCTGCGACTACCTCGCGTTCAGCGGCCACAAGATGCTCGGCCCCACGGGGATCGGCGTCCTGTACGGCCGGGAGGACGTCCTCGCGGAGACGGAGCCCCTCCTCGGGGGCGGGGAGATGATCCGGGAGGTCCACCTCGGCACGTCGACTTGGACGGACGTCCCCTTCCGCTTCGAGGGCGGGACCCCGAACATCGCGGGGGCGATCGGCCTCGGGGCCGCCGTCGACTACCTCGCGAAGCTCGGGATGGACGCGGTCCGGCGGCACGAGATCGAGCTGACGGCCTACGCCCTGGAGGCCCTCGGGGGCCTCGACGGGGTCCGCGTGTACGGCCCCCGGGATGCGAAGGCCCGGAGCGGCGTCGTCTCCTTCACGATGGAGGCGGCCCACCCCCACGACATCGCGTCGATCCTCGACGTCGAGGGGGTCTGCATCCGCTCGGGCCACCACTGCGCCCAGCCGCTCATGGAGCGCCTGAACGTCCCCGCGACGGCCCGGGCCTCCTTCTACGTGTACAACGACATCGAGGACACGGACCGCCTCGTGGCCGGGCTCCGGAAGGTCCACGAGGTGTTTGCGTAGATGGCCGCGTCGTACGCGATGTACCAGGAGCAGATCCTCGAGCACTACAAGAAGCCCCGTCATCGCGGCCCTCTCGAGGGCGCGACCCACGAGGCCCGGGAGTCGAACCCGCTCTGCGGAGATGACCTCACCCTGCGCCTCCGGGTCGAGGGCTCCGGCCGGATCGAGGAGGCCCGGTTCGAGGGCCAGGGGTGCGCGATCAGCCTCGCGAGCGCGGACATGCTCGCGGAGCGCATCGTCGGGAAGGGCGTCGGGGAGGCGGAGGTTGTGTCGCCGCGCGACGTCCAGGCGATGCTCGGGATCCCCCTGAGCGCGGTCCGAGAGAAGTGCGCGGTCCTCGCCCTCGACGTCCTGCGCCAGGCCCTCCGGCGGAAGGCCCCGGGGAGCGGGACCTGAACCCGCGGACGGACCGGAGGATCCCATGTCCCCCGAACCCGCGCCCCCTCGGAGCGCGAAGGCGTCCCGCGTCGCGGACCTCGTCGGCCACACGCCCCTCCTCCGGCTCGACCGGATCGCGGCGGGCGTCGTCCCGGAGGTCGAAATCTACGCGAAGGCGGAGTGGGACAACCCGGGGGGCAGCGTGAAGGACCGCCCGGCCCTCTGGATGCTCCGCGCCGCGGAGAAGGGCGGCCTCACGCGGGACCGGATCCTCCTCGACGCGACCTCGGGGAACACGGGGATCGCCCTCGCGATGCTCGGCGCCGCGGAGGGGTATCGCGTGGCCTTCACCGTGCCGTCGAACCTGAGCGTGGAGCGCCGGCGGATCCTCCGCGCGTACGGTGCGGACCTCGTCTTCACCCCCGCCGCCGAGGGGACCGATGGCGCCCAGCGGAAGGCCCGGGAGATGGCCGCCGCGGATCCCGAAAGATACTGGTACCTCGACCAGTACGCGAACGAGGCGAACTGGCGGGCCCACGTCGAGTCCACAGGCCCCGAGATCTGGGAGCAGACCCATGGCCGGATCACCCACTTCGTCGCGTGCCTCGGCACGACGGGGACCTTCGTGGGCGTGGGCCGATTCCTCCGGAAGATCGCACCGGACGTCCGCCTCGTCGCCGTCCAGCCCGACAGCCCGTTCCACGGGATCGAGGGGGTCAAGCACCTGGGCTCGTCCCTCGTCCCCCCGATCTGGGACGCCGGCCTCCCGGAGGAGGTCATGTCCGTGGCCACGGAGGACGCCCAGGCGGCCTCCAAGCGCCTCGCGCGGGAGGAGGGCTACCTCGTCGGCACGTCGAGCGGGGCCGCCCTCGACGCCGTCCTGAGGCTCGCGGAGCGGATCCGGGATGGCGTCATCGTGACCGTGTTCCCCGACGCGGGGGACAAGTACCTCGGGGAGCGGTACTGGGAGGAGGAACCCTGACGATCGTCCTCCGCGTGGCCGACGTGAGGTCCATCGAGGACCACGCCCGGGAGGCGTACCCCGAGGAGTGCTGCGGCTTCCTCCTAGGCACCCTCGGGGAGCCCAAGGCCGTCCGGGCGACCCGCCGCGCGGCGAACGTGGCCCCTGAGGACCGCCCGCGGCGGTACGCGATTGACCCGCGGGAGCTCCTCGCCGCGGACCGAGAGGCGTCGCGCGCGGGCCAGGAGATCCTTGGCTTCTACCACAGCCACCCGGACCATCCCGCGCGACCGTCGGACTTCGACCTCGGCCACGCGGCGTGGCCCGGCTATTCCTACGTGATCCTGAGCATCGTCGATCGGAATCCGAACGACCTCCGCGCGTGGCTCATGGACTCGGAGAGGCGGTCCGTGCAGGCGGAAACCCTAAGTATTATAGGGGAGTAGGAGACCATCCCATGGGACGCGTGAAGGTCCTCATCCCGACGCCCCTCCGCCAGTACGCGGGGAACCAGGACGTCTTGGAGGTCTCCGCGGACGACGTCCGCGCGGCGATGGGCGCCCTCGTCCGGGAGTTCGACCAGCTCCGCCGCCACCTCTACAACGACGAGGGGAAGCTCCGTAACTTCGTGAACGTGTACGTGAACGAGGAGGACATCCGGTACCTCCAGAAGGAGGCGACCCCCGTTCACGACGGGGACACGATCTCCATCGTCCCGAGCATCGCGGGCGGCTCCCTGAGCGCGATGGATCTCCTCGCCGCGAGGCGGAAGGACGCCCTGTCGCCCCAGGAGATCAAGCGCTACTCCCGGCATCTCATCCTCCCCGAGGTCGGGATGGCCGGGCAGCTCAAGCTGAAGCGGTCCTCCGCCCTCGTCATCGGGGCGGGCGGCCTCGGGAACCCCCTCACGACGTACCTCGCCGCGGCGGGCGTGGGCCGGATCGGGATCGTCGACTTCGACGTGATCGACCTCACGAACCTCCAGCGCCAGGTCGCCTACACGACGAAGGACATCGGGCGGCCGAAGCTCGAGGTCCTCAAGGAGCGCCTTCAGGGCCTGAACCCCCACCTCGACGTGCAGACGTACGCCACGCGCCTGACGTCGGAGAACGCCCTCGACATCCTGAAGGACTACGACGTCGTGATCGACGGGACGGACAACTTCCCGACCCGGTACCTCGTGAACGACGCGTCCGTCCTCCTCGGCAAGCCGAACGTGTACGGGTCGATCTTCCGCTTCGAGGGCCAAGCGAGCGTCTTCTGGGCCTCCAAGGGCCCCTGCTACCGCTGCCTGTACGCGGAGCCCCCGCCCCCGGGCCTCGTCCCTTCGTGCGCGGAGGGCGGGGTCCTCGGGGTCCTCCCGGGGATCATCGGCTCCGTCCAGGCGATCGAGGCCCTCAAGATCCTCCTGGGGAAGGGGGACGTCCTCGTGGGCCGGCTCCTCGTCTTCGACGCGATGCGGATGCGCTTCCGCGAGCTCAAGCTCCGGAAGAGCCCTGACTGCCCGGTCTGCGGCCCGAACCCGACGGTCAAGGAGCTTATCGACTACGAGGAGTTCTGCGGCCTGCGCGGGCCGGGGGAGCGGGTCTCAGAGGAGTACCAGATCACAGTGCAGGCGCTGAAGGACACGATCGAGAACGACGGGCACGTCGTCCTGCTCGACGTCCGAGAGCCCATGGAGTGGGAGATCGCGCGGCTCGAGGACGCGGTCCTCATGCCCGTGGCCCAGGTGGCCGCTCGCGTGAACGAGCTCAGCACGGCGGACGACATCGTCGTGTACTGCAAGTCCGGGATCCGGTCCGCGAGGATCACGAACTTCCTCCGGGAGCTCGGGTTCCGCAAGGTGAAGAACCTCGTCGGCGGGATCGACGCCTGGGCCGAGTTCATCGACCCGGACATGCCGACGTACTGACGCCGGCAGATGGATATGGCGGTCCGCCCTTCCGCGGTCCCATGGTGGAGCCGGGGCTCACCCACCGCTTCCCCATGCTCAGGCGGGCGATCGAGCACCAGGTCGTGCAGGGCCGCTTCGACGAGTCCCTCCGGCTCGTGGAGGAGCTCTTCTCCCTCGCCCCCGACGACGCGGGCCTGTCGAAGCTCAAGGCCCGGTTCGCCGCGGACCTCGTGAAGCGAGCGGTCCAGGCCCAGAAGATCGAGGCCGCCTCGAGGATCGTCGAGCTGTTCGAGTCGAAGGTCCCCGCGGCCCATCTCGGGGACCAGGAACGTCAGGCCCTGAAGCGGGCGAAGGAGGACCTCGTCTCCCTTTGACCCGAGGCCGGGTCCCCGCCGAAGGCCTGACCGTCCTCCGTCGGCAGCAGGTTTATCGCCCTCGGAGGCCGTGGTCGGAGGGATGGCCCCCGCCCGCGACGACTACGCGAAGTCGATCGAGCTCCTCCGCCGGGAGAAGGACCACTTCTTCCTCCACGAGCCCGCATCCCCGATCCCCGAGGACCGGCGAGCCTCCCTGAAGGGCCTCCCGTACTTCCCCGTGGACCCGAGGTTCCGCCTCCGCGCCCGCCTCCAGAGGTACCCGACCTCGGAGCCGGTCGTGCTCGCGACGTCGAAGGGCATCCCTCGGAACATGGTGAGATACGGCTTCTTCGAGTTCGAAGTCGACGGGGTTCGTCAGCGGCTCGACGCGTACAAGCCCGCGCCGGTCCCCGGGCACCATCACGAGGACGCCTCCCTCTTCGTCCCGTTCCGCGACGCGACGTCGGGGAAGGAGTCCTACGGCGCGGCCCGGTACCTGGACATCGACGAGAGCCCGTCCGGAGACCGCATCCTCGACTTCAACCTCGCGTACAACCCGTACTGCGCGTACAGCGACGACTACGTCTGCCCCTTCCCGCCGCGGGAGAACTGGCTCACGATCGCGATCCGTGCGGGCGAGAAGGACGTCCCCCACTGACGACCACGGGTCTCAGCCGAGGTCGGTCCCCTCGAGCCAGGCGATCCGCCGTTGGCGGTTCCCCCCGATCTCCGCGGTCGACTTGAAGTCCCGCTCGACCTCCGCGAGGAGATCGATCGCGGACCGGAGGGCCTGCTCCGTCGGCGCGCGGACGTCTACGCCCGCCCGCTCGAACTGCCGCTTCACGATGGGCATCCCCGTCTCCACGCCTCCCATCTGGTAGCAGAAGTCCGTCATGAGCTTGTCCGCGACCCGGATCAGATGGTCCACGGGCTCCTGGGGCGGAGTCACGAGGGCGATTCGTCGGGAGGGGGACTTCAGCGACGCGAGGACGAGCTCCCCGAGGTTCCGGAACGCGTCCTCCACGTGGTCCCCCGTCTTCGCGCTCGTCATGAGGCTCGGGGCCGAGTACTTCTGGGAGAGGTAGTACAGGTACTCGTGGGCGAGGACGCGGCTTTCGAGGAGGTCCGACTTGTTCCCGACGAGGACCGCAGGGATCTTCCCCGCGAGTCGCCAGACCATGGGCATCCAGTACTCCTCCATGGACCGGCGGGTGTCCTCCCGCGTGACGTCGTACACGAGGAGGACCCCCTGGGCGCCCTTGACGGCCGTCTCGTGGACGCCGCCGTAGCCCTTCTGGCCCAGGACGTCCCAGATCTGCATGACCATGTCGGCCTCCCGGGGGAACTGGCCCAGGGTGACGTCCTTCTTGGAGATCTTCGTCCCGATCGTCGTGATGTAGTTGTCGGAGTACTGGTCCACGACGAACCTGCGGATGAGGGACGTCTTCCCGACGGCACCGTCCCCGAGGAGGAGAATCTTCGCCTTGATCGCGTCGGCAGGCATGGGCCGGCCGTTCGGATGCGGGGCGGAGGCCTTGAACCGTTCCCTTCCATTCTCACGCCCGATTCCCGGCCCGCCCGCCTCGGGTCAGGCAGGAGCCTCGAGGAGGGTCGTCGTCTGGACGACTCCGGGGACCCTCCGGATCCTGGCGCTGATGAGGCGGGAAAGGGTCTGCGTGTCCGTCGCCTCGAGGCTCAGGATGTAGTCCCACTCCCCGAAGAGGAAGTGGATCTCCTCGAGGCTCGTGATCCCTCGGAGGGCCTCCATCACGCGGGCCTCCTGGCCCGTGGCGACCTTCACGAGGACGTACGCCCTCACGGGCCCACCCCCGCCTCCGCGGGCCCGCGCCGTCGCCGCCCGACGAGTTCTCGAACGCACGCCCGGAAGACCCGGGTGTGCCGGTCCACGTCCCGCCCCGTCGCCGAGGGCGCGACGAGGGCCATGCTGTGGAACGGGGTCAGGAGGATTCCGCGGTTCAGGCAGTACAGGTGGAGGAGCCGGTCGAGGTCGTGGTCCTTCGCGGCCTCCGCCTGCCCGCCGTCCCGGGGCGGGGTCGGGCCGAACCGATACTCGACCCGCGTGCCGAGCCGGACCACGTGCCACGGGAGGTCGTACGCGCGGATCGTCTCCGCGACGCCCCGTTCAAAGCGCTCCGCGAGAGGGATCATGCGGTCGAACGCGGCCTGGGTGATCACATGCTCGAACGTCGCCCGCATGGCCGCGACAGCGAGGGCGTTCCCGGAAAGGGTCCCGCCGATCCCGCTCTCGTCCGTCGTGTCGGCCTTGACCTTCGCGAGGATCCGGTCCGCGACGTCCTGGGAGATCCCGTACGCCGCGCACGGCACCCCGCTCCCGATCGGTTTCCCGATCGTCAGGAGGTCCGGGGCCAGGCCGTGGGCGCGCGTGTACCCGCCGGGCCCCGCGCAGATCGTGTGGGTCTCGTCGAGGATTAGGAGGGTCTTCGCGCGGCGCGTGAGATCGCGGAGGGCCTCGTGGTACCCCGGCTCCGGGAGGATGATCCCGCGGTTCGTCATCGCGGGCTCCGCGAGCACGGCCGCGACGTCTTGGTCTTGCAGGGCCCGCGCGAGCGCGTCGAGATCGTTGAACTCGATCGCCTTCGTCGTCAGGGCGGGGTCTACGGGGGGCCCGATGTTGCCGTCCCGGGCCGTGGTCTGGCCGTCCCGAAGGCTCACGAGGGTCTCGTCCACGGTGCCGTGGTAACAACCGTTGTACACGAGGATCTTCGGCCGTCCCGTGACCTCCCGCGCGAGCCTGACCGCGAAACGGTTCGCGTCCGTCGCGGTCATCGCGATCTGCCAGTACGGCAGGCCGAAGCGACGCGCGAGCTCCTCCCCCACCCACACGGAGTCCTCGGACGGGAGCATCATCGTGATCCCCCGCCGGACCTGACGCGCGAGGACCTTCGCGACGGCGGGCGGGGAGTGCCCGAACATGGAGCCGGTGTCCCCGAGGCACAGGTCCACGTACCGGTGGCCGTCCACGCAGGCGACCCGGGCCCCGCGGCCCTCCGTGACGAAGATCGGGTACGGCCCCGCCCACCGGACCATCCAGTTCATCGGCACCCCCGCGAGGAGGGACTTCCTCCCGCGCTCGAACAGGTCCCGGGACCTCGGATGGCGTTCCTCGAAGGTCTTCTCCTCCCGGGCGATGAGCGACGTGACTCGGCCTCGGTCCACCGTGCGCATGGTCTTCGTCTCCCGCCCCTTCGACCGCCCCCGCGCGCCCAGCCCCGACGCGGGGAGGGGGATTTGAACCCCCGGGCGCAGAGCGCACTGGATTAGCAATCCAGCGCCCTACCAGGCTAGGCGATCCCCGCAGGCGCGCGACCATCGAGGACCGCGTATAAACGCTTTCTGCGGACGGTAACGACAGACGCGGCCGAACCCTCAAGTCCCCCCGGGCCATGGGCGGGACCGCGCATGGCGTCCCCTTCCGCGGCCCGGCCCGCACGCCGGCGAGGCTTCCGTGAGCTCATCGCCGTCGTCGCGGTCCAGTCCCTCGGGAACACGATGTCCACGAGCTTCTGGGTCGTGTACCTCGTGAGCCCGCCCCAGGACCTGCCCTTCTCCACGGCAGTCCTCGTGTGGCTCGTCGCGTTCGGCCTCGCAATGGTCATCGTCGCCGGGTACGGGCGGGGCCGCCCGATTCCGGCGACGGCGAGCATGACGGTCGGCCTCGGGGCGATGGCTATCGGGCACCTTTCCTTCGCATTCCTGCCGCCCCTCGCGGTCGTCGTTGCGGCAGGGGCCGGATTCGGGATCTACATCCCCGCGTTCTGGCTCCCCCTGAACATCCTCCTCGCCCAGGAGACGACGGCCGCGAACCGCGCGGGCCGGATGGCCGGCGTCACGGCGACGTTCACGATCGTGTCCGTCGCCGCCCCCGCCTTCGGCGGCCTCCTGGCCCAGGCGTTCGGGTTTCGCGCCCTGTTCGTCACGGCGGCGTCCGTCGTGACGGCGAACCTCATCCTCGTCCGGTCCCTCGCCCAGCGGGACGAGACCCACCGCTACGCCCTGCGCTTCCGCGCCGCCGGGACCCGGACGAACCTCGCGTTCCTCGGACAGGGGGCCGTGGATGGCCTGTGGTTCGCCGCGACGCCCCTCGCGACGTTCCTCTTCACGACGGCGGCCCTCGAGCTGGGCCTGCTCTTCGCCTTCTTCTCCCTCGCCGCGGGCGCGGCGACGTACGTCCTCGGCGTGGCCTCGGACCGTATCCGGACGCGGAGGCCCTTCCTCCTCCTCGGGCCAATCCTGTCCGTCCCCGCCGCCCTCGGCGCCGCGGCCTTCGTCTCCGTTCGGCCTGATCTCGGGTCCTTCGCCCTTTCCGTCGGGGCCCTCTCGATGACGACGTCCCTCGCGCCCTCTTTTATCTTTACGGTCCTCGTGGACCGCATGGAGGACTCCCTCCCCGCAGTGTCGGCGACCCGCGAGTTCCTCCTCAATGTGAGCCGGACCGCCGCCCTCGGGGCGTCCGTCCTCGTCCTCGCCCTCGGCGCTGGCGTGGAGGCCCTGTACGTCTTCCTGGCGGGCGCCGTCCTCCTCGAGGCATTGGCCCGCTGACCTGCGATGCGATCAGGAGGGCGCGCGGCATCCTCACGGTCACGTCGAAAGCCTCAAATATCACAGTCCTGTATGGTGTGGAAGGCTCGGCAAAAGGCAATGACCCATCTTCGGAAGAGCCTTACCTGAACCGAGCCAGTGAAGGCCGCCTTCGGCGAGGGCCCCGATCCGTGACGGGCCTCATTCTGATACGGCCGACACGGTGGAGGTTTGAGAACCCCGTGCGCCGTGTGCGCGCGTGACCTCTCAAGCCCGACGCTCGACGATCCAGCGAGGTACATGCTACCTCGCCAAGTTCCTTTAGATGACACGCTGTGCAACGATCAACTCCGGTTGATCCTGCCGGCGGGCACCGCTATGGGAGTTCGCTTAAGACATGCGAGTCGAGAGGTGTAAGACCTCGGCAGACGGCTCAGTAACACGCGGACAATCTGACCTCGGGTGGGGAATACTCTCGGGAAACTGAGGATAATGCCCCATAGGTCTGGGATGCTGGAACGCTTCCAGGCTCAAAGCTCCGGCGCCCGAGGATGGGTCTGCGGCCTATCAGCTCGTAGGGGGCTTTACAGACCCCCTAGGCTTCGACGGGTACGGGCTATGGGAGTAGTCGCCCGGAGATGGATTCTGAGACACGAATCCAGGCCCTAC
>MGWD01000041.1:0-1768 GCA_001800825.1 Euryarchaeota archaeon RBG_19FT_COMBO_69_17
AGCCCCTCCATGATCTCCTGCTCCCCATGGCTCAGGGACGGGGCTTTCGTTGGGATCTTGAGCGGGACCTCCGGCGGCGCCTCCTCCTCCCGTGCAGCGGACTTCCGCCGCTTCTCTGCGGCTTTCGGCCTTGCTTTCGGCACCTTTCTCGCGGGCTCCGCGAGGGCCGGACCCACGAGCTTCTTGAGGACCTTCACCGCCTCCTTCTCGGGGATGAACTTCTTGAGCCGCTCGACCTTTGCGGAACTGAGCTTCTCGATCGTGAAACCCGCGTCCGCGAGGATCTCCGCGGTCTTCTTCGAGATACCGCGGTTCCGCAGGCCCTGAATCGTCGCCGCGCGCGCCATGGTCACTCCTCCGAGGGAGGCTCCTCCTCCTCGACCTCGGCCTCCTCCTCCGTGAGCTCGACGTACATGTCCTTCTCCGTAAGGCCGTACGAGGCCACTTCCTGCTCGCGGAGACGCTCCTTCCACGAGGGTTCCTCGCCGAGGACCTCCTGAAGGATGTCATCGATGTCGACCGCGTGACCCTGGACGCTCCGGGACGGGTCGATGCCGTCCTCCCCGAACCGGAACTGGATGATCGTGTTCGCGGTGTTCCGGACCGTGCCGTCCTCCTTCACCTTGAGGTCCTCGAGGGCGTTGATCAGCCGACGCTGCATGTAGCCCGACCGGGACGTTCGGACCGCGGTGTCGACGAGGCCCTCACGGCCACCCATCGCATGGAAGAAGTACTCCGTCGGGTGGAGACCGCTCTTGTACGACGACTTCACGAAGCCTTTCGCCTCCGCGCCGAGGTCCCCCTTCACGAAGTGGGGGAGAGTCCGGTTCCAATAGCCGCGGCTGAGCCGCTCGCCACGGACGGCCTGCTGCCCGATGCATCCAGCCATCTGAGAGAGGTTGAGCATGGAGCCACGCGCTCCGGATCGGGCCATGATCACCGCGCTGTTCTCGATCCCGAGGTGCTTCCCTGCGATCTGGCCTGCCTGGTCGCGCGCGCGACCGAGCACCTTCATCGCCTCGACCTCGAGGGTCTCCTCGAGGGACCGGCCGGGCATCTGCTCGAGCTCGCCCCGCTTGTACGCCTCGACGAGCCCCTCGACCTTCTCGACCGCGGATTTCAGCACATCCGCGATCTGCTTCTTCGCCTCCTCGGGGATGTCCTCGTCGTCGATTCCCGTCGTGAAGCCACGGACCATGATCGCGCCGATGGCGAGCTTCGTCGCCTTGTCGATGAACTCCCGAGCATCGTCCGCCCCGTAGTCCCGGGCGACCTTGTCGAGGATCTTTCCCTTGAACGCGCCCACCGCGTTCTCGTCGATCGTCCCGGCCGCGATTCTCCCGTCCTTGACCACAACGAGGGAGTCCTCCTCACGGAGTTCCTTCAGTCCGATATCCCCTTTGGGCGCGATTGACGACTTGAACGTCATGTTCAGGTCCTTCGGGAGGATCATCGAGAAGAGGGCCTTTCCGGACCAGAACTCCTCACCGCCCTTCTTCACGTCCGGGGGCGGGAGCTCCTTCACGTCGATCTTGCTCAGGATGTACGCGACCTCCTCTTGAGTGAACCGGCTATCCTTGTGAGTCAGGAGGAACGCACCCGTGATGTGGTCGTGGATCCCTCCGATCACCGGGCCCCCGAACCTCGGGGAGAGGATGTGCTCCTGGACGCGCATGAGGACCCGGGCCTCCGCGCGCGCCTCCTCGCTCTGGAGGACGTGCAGGTTCATCTCGTCCCCGTCGAAGTCCGCGTTGTATGGCGGACAGAC
>MGWD01000041.1:1813-2974 GCA_001800825.1 Euryarchaeota archaeon RBG_19FT_COMBO_69_17
GTGGGCCATCATCGACATCCGGTGCAAGGAAGGCTGCCGGTTGAAGAGGACGATGTCCCCGTCCACGAGCTGCCGCTCGACCGTGTAGCCGAGCTCGACCGCCTCGGCGACGACCTCCGCGTTCTTGTCCGTCACGCGGATCCGCCGGCCGTCCGGCCGAATCACGTAGTTCACGCCGGGCATGTACTCCCCGAGCGAGCCCCATGGGGCCGGCCCGCGCTTCACCCACTGCCTCACGATCTCCAGGTTGTACGTCTGGACGTGGACTGGCACGGTGAGCTCGCGGGCGGCCTCCACGGGCACGCCGACCTCGTTGATTGAGAGAACGGGATCTGGCGAGATCACGGTGCGCGCGCTGAAGTTCACGCGCTTCCCGGAAAGGTTCGAACGGAACCGCCCCTCCTTGCCCTTGAGCCGCTGGACGAGGGTCTTGAGCGGCCGTCCGGAGCGATGGCGCGCGGGCGGGATTCCGGAAGTCTGGTTATCGAAGTACGTCGTGATGTGGTACTGGAGGAGCTCCCACAGGTCCTCGACGATGAGCTGGGGCGCGCCCGCATCCCGGTTCTCCCGGAGGCGCTGGTTGATTCTCAGGACATCGACGAGCTTGTGTGTGAGGTCGTCCTCGGATCGGTCGCCCGATTCCAGGGTGATCGACGGGCGCACGGTCACCGGTGGAACGAGCAGGACCGCGAGCACCATCCACTCGGGTCGCGCGACCTCGGGGTTGATCCCGAGGACCTTGAGGTCGTCGTTCGGGATCCGCTCGAGCCGCTCGCGCACTTCCCTTGGGGTGAGCTTGTGCCCGTCCTCGCGGAACGTCGTGGGTTTGTCCAGCGTGACCTTGCCCTGTTCCTCGCCGCAGTGGGGGCAGCGCTGGCGCTTCGTCGCCTCCTTCGCCGTCTCCTTCGTGACGAGGCCGACGTCCGTGATGTCGCCACCGAGCTCCTCGACGGTCTCCATCTCCTGCATGTACTCCATCGCCTGCTGCCGCGTGAGCAGGAGCCGCCCGCAGCGGCGGCACGTCGCCTGGAGGAGCTTCTTCGTCTCCTTCACGTACCCCACGTGGATGACCGGCATCGCGAGATCGATGTGCCCGAAATGGCCGGGGCAATCGTCGACCTTGCCTCCGCAGGTCTTGCAGCGGAGCCCCGGCTCGATCAC
>MGWD01000041.1:3022-3598 GCA_001800825.1 Euryarchaeota archaeon RBG_19FT_COMBO_69_17
GTCGTACGTGTCCGCGGTGATGATCTTCGTCGCGGACATCCGCCGCATCTCGTCCGGGCTCAGCAGGGCGAACTTGATCGCGCGGATCCGCTTCGTGACGCCTCGCATCGACATCATTTGAGGTCCTCCAGCTGCAGGCGCATGGCGACGCCGAGGGACAGGAGCTCGTCAAGGAGGAGCTTGAACGCGTACGACGTTTGCACCGGGTAGATCTTCGACGTGTTCTCGCACACAGGGCAGCGAAGGTTCCCTTTCCGGTCCTTGATCGCGAAGTGGCCGCAATCGGGGTTCCCGCAGACGTACTGGATCGTCCCGTCCGACTCGTCGAGCAGGCGGTCCTTGATCACCATGGCCGCGCCGTGGCCGATCAGGCAGTCTCGCTCCATCTCACCGAACCGGAGGCCGCCCTGGCGGGAGCGCCCCTCCGTCGGCTGACGCGTGAGGATCTGCACGGGTCCGCGGCTCCGCACGTGGAGCTTCCCGGAGACCATGTGGTGGAGCTTCTGGTAGTAGATCACGCCGATGAAGATCTCCGCGGGAATCATCCGCCCCGTCTTCCCGTCGTACAGGATCTCC
>MGWD01000041.1:3616-3910 GCA_001800825.1 Euryarchaeota archaeon RBG_19FT_COMBO_69_17
CCGGACTCCTCGAGAGCCTTCCGGAGGGACTCCTCGCGCTCGCCGCTGAACGGGGTCCCGTCGATGTCCCGGCCCTCGAACGAGGCGACCTTGCCGCCGATCTGTTCGAGGACGTGCGCGACGGTCATGCGCGATGGGATCGCGTGGGGGTTGATGATCAGGTCGGGGATGATGCCCTGGCCCGTGAACGGCATGTCCTCTTGGGACGCGATCAGCCCGATTACGCCCTTCTGCCCGTGGCGGGAGGCGAACTTGTCCCCGAGCTCCGGGACGCGGAGGTCCCGGACCTTGACC
>MGWD01000041.1:3957-5054 GCA_001800825.1 Euryarchaeota archaeon RBG_19FT_COMBO_69_17
GACCCATCCGCTCTCGCCGTGGCGGACCGTGATCGACGTCTCCCGACGCTTCTGGGGCGTGAGGAAGTCCGTCTCCTCCTCCAGGAACCGCGGAGGGCTCGTCTTCCCGATCAGCACCTCACCCCCCGTGACCAGGACCTCCGGGGAGATCAGACCATCGTCCGGGGTGAGGCTCGCATAGCTCAGGTCGGCCCGGGCGCCTCGCACGTCGGGCGAAGGGATCTCGAAGTGGTCCTCCTGGCCGCCGGGGTATCGCCGCTCCTCCGCCCGGTACGTCCGCATGAACGAGGACCGGCCGAGGCCACGCTCGATCGACGCCTTGTTCATCACGATCGCGTCCTCCATGTTGTAGCCATGGTAGGACATCACGCCGACGACGAAGTTCTGTCCCGCGGGCCTCTCGTTGAACGACACATACGGCATCGAGTCCGTCTGGACGAGCGGCTTCTGCGGGTAGTGGAGGAGATGGCTCCGCGTGTCCGGGCGGGCGCGGTAGTTGCTCGCCCCGAGGCCGAGGGACTGTTTCGCCATCCCCGCGCCCATCGTGACGCGAGGGGACGAGTTGTGCTCGGGGTACGGGACGAGGCCCGAGGCGACGCCGAGGATGACCATCGGGTCGACCTCGAGATGCGTCGTCTCCCGCGAGACATGCGGCTTCACGCGGAACGACTTGTGGCACTCCTGGCACTCGAGCTCGATCTCGTCCTCCTTCGCGCCCATGTTCACCCACGACACGTCGTTCCGGCTCAGGGGACGCTTGCACTCCTTGCAGCGGCTCGGGACGTCGTAGGGGTAGATCGCGATGTACGTGTCCTCTTCCTCCTCCGCGTCGATCCACTCGACAACGCCGTTCCGGATCAGGTCGGAGAAGCGGGTGCGCCCGAGACGAAGGTCCTCGAGGTGCTTCTTCGTCAGGGAGAGGTGGCCCTCCTTCGCGACGAGGAGGGGCCTGCGGATGCGGCCCTCGTCGCAGTTGATGATGATCTCCCCCATGTTCTCGTCGTACCGGACGTTGACCTCATGGCTGAGCAGGCCGCTCCGCCGCCGCTCCCGGATCTCGGCGACGAGCATGTGCGGATCCTCGTGGAGCCCGACGA
>MGWD01000041.1:5092-5250 GCA_001800825.1 Euryarchaeota archaeon RBG_19FT_COMBO_69_17
TGACCTTTCACCTGCTTCGTGCCCAGGTCCGCGAGGAGGATCTTCACCTCGTCGTCGGGGAAGCCTTCGGACACGTCGATGACGAGAGCGCAGTTCTTCACCAGGCCGCAGTTCTGGCCTTCCGGCGTCTCGTTGGGGCAGAGCCGGCCCCACTGCGT
>MGWD01000041.1:5258-6934 GCA_001800825.1 Euryarchaeota archaeon RBG_19FT_COMBO_69_17
GGTCGCGCGCCTCGAAATGCGGCTGGGACCGCGTGAGGGGGCTCGTCACCCGTCGCAGGTGGCTCAGGGTGGACATGTTCGAGGTCCGGTCGAGAAGCTGGCTGACGCCCGCCCGTCCGCCGACCCAGTTCCCCGTCGCCAGGGCGTGGAGGAGGCGCTGCGTGAGGAGGTCCGGCCGGATTGCGGACGCGATCTTCAGTTCGCGCCGCCGAGCGTACGACCGCTCGAGCTGGTACTTGAGGTCCTTGATCAGGTTCGCGAACGCGACCCGGAAGAGGTCCTCCATGAGGTCCCCCGCGAGCTTGAGGCGCTTGTTCGCGTAGTGGTCCTTGTCGTCCTCGCGGCGCTTCCCGAGGGAGAGCTCGAGGACCGTGCGCGCGACGCGGCCGAGGAAGATCGCCTTCTTGATCCGGTCTTCACGGGCGTCGCCGAGGTGGGGGAGGAGGGACCGGTCGAGGATCGACTCGACCTTCTTCGTCCGGTACTCCTTCGCCTGGCCCGTCGCGAACTTCTTCTCCAGGTAGTTGATCGCGTCGTCCCGCGTGAGGATGCCGTTCGGCGGGTACAGCTTCTTGTTCTTCACTTCCTCGATGTTCGCGTAGACGATGTTCGCCATCGCGGGGTGGGACACGACCGCGTCGTGGATCTCGGAGTCCTTCTCCATCCCCAGTGCCTTCATGAGGATGATCAACGGGATCTGGCCGGATGCCGTCGGCACGGATACGATGAGCTGACCGTCCTTCTTCTTCTCCATCAGAGTGAGGGCGCGGTACCCCTCCTTCTGGGAGAAGACCTTCGCGACCTCGACCTTCCTCCCGTAGCGCTCGTTGAACTCCACGAGGACGCGGTTCGGCGCGAGGTCCTCGAGGGAGATGAGCGTGCGTTCCGTGCCGCCGATGATATAGTACCCGCCCGGGTCGCACGGGTCCTCGCCCTTCTCGATGAGCTTCCGGCGATACTCGTCGAGGGTGAGCTCGCCCTCCGTCTCCAGGTTCTCCTTGTACAGAAGGCACTTCTTCGACTTCGTCATAATCGGGAGGTTCCCGATGTGGACGCGCTCCGGCTCCCGTTCGATGCCGTTCTCGATGACCGTGAAGTCGAGGTAAATCGGCGCGGTGTAGTTCAGATTCCGGAGGCGGGCTTCCATGGGCGAGAGCGCGTGGGTGGCGCCGTTCGCCTCCTTGACGACGGGGAGGCCGAGGGCGATCGTCGGCTTCGCCTCGATGTCGATCCGCCCGCGCTCGTCCCGCTTCCGCCCGATCCGGATCTCGATGATGTCGCCTTCCGTGCGGTCCTCGTCGAGCTTGATGATCCCCCGGCGTTCGTCCTCGGGCGAGGACCGGTGGTTGTCCACGATCCGCTGCATCCGCGAGTTCGGGTTGTCAATCGAGGGAAGGAAGTCATTGAACGAGGCGGTGTGGTGGTTCACGATCGATCGCTCGCGAAAGAACGCGTCGATGAGCTCGCGCATGGTCTACCTCCCGATGACAAGGCGGTACGCTTCGGACACGCCCGCGGTGCTGCTCACGCGGGTGACTCGGATGATCCGGCCCTCATCAATCGGGCCCTCGATCCGCTCGAGGAGCTGGATCACCGGGTCGCTCCGCCGGATCTTCGGCAGCTGGTCTCGGGTAATCCGCAGGGCCTTCAAGATCCGCTGCGCCTCTTCCTCGGAA
>MGWD01000042.1:0-135 GCA_001800825.1 Euryarchaeota archaeon RBG_19FT_COMBO_69_17
TGCCTCAGGGCGCTGTCCGATCTACTTCCGTGCTTTCCGCTCCCGTCTCAACCGCGCCTTTTCCTGTCGCGCCTTTCGAGCCACCCGACGAGTTCCATTCATCGGGCCTCCATGGACGACCCGCACTTCAACCTA
>MGWD01000042.1:345-497 GCA_001800825.1 Euryarchaeota archaeon RBG_19FT_COMBO_69_17
GGCACCCGGGAACGCCTCGGCAAGTCCGCAGCGCCCACCACGGAGCCAACCCAATGCGATTTCCGCGGGAAGGCCCTTGGAGCCAACCGGTTCAGCCTTGCAGACAAGGCGTACTGCTCCCCCCGTTTCCACGCTCAGTTCTGGACTCCCTC
>MGWD01000042.1:815-3065 GCA_001800825.1 Euryarchaeota archaeon RBG_19FT_COMBO_69_17
TGCACGCCGTCCCTACTAAAGACTCGTTTGGGAGACCGGCGGCATCCCGAAATTGCCAAGTCTCTGGGAGGACTGCTGTCTCTCGGAGATCCGAAACCACGGATGCGGGGCCGTCCCCGCCCTATGGTCTGCGCTCCGTGTCGCCGAGCTGCTTTCTCGTCGTTTCGACCGCGGTCTGCCACCACTGCCCGAGGCTGTTCAACGCCTCGCTCTGCTGCTCGAAGAACCGAATGTAGAGCTGCTGGTAGCTCATACCGACGTCGCTGGCGAGCTGCACCATCTCCCTCTCGACCTTGGAGTAGTAGTCGCTCCAGGTCTTCTGGAGAACGTCCATGTCCTTGCCCGTTCCGTTCACAACCGACATCAGAGAGCCCCCGATCTCCTTGGAGAACTTCTGCCAGAGCTCCGCGAGATCGGCGTACTCCGCGCCCTGTGCGCCGACATCTGAGACCAGCTTGTCCATGCGGCTGCTGAAGTCGAGCCATGTCCTGGTCAACTCGTCAGCCTCCACCAATCCCTGGCCCATCGCGCCCTGTATCTGT
This sequence comes from Euryarchaeota archaeon RBG_19FT_COMBO_69_17, assembly GCA_001800825.1. Classification (GTDB taxonomy): domain Archaea; phylum Thermoplasmatota; class Thermoplasmata; order RBG-16-68-12; family RBG-16-68-12; genus RBG-16-68-12. Next base: position 1,358 of record MGWD01000042.1, read on the forward strand.
TTCCTGACGGAGGTCCCGAACTCCTGCCAGGCGCCGTAGAGATCATCGAGGCTGCGCGGTTCCTTGGGCTTGGCGAGGAGACCTTGCGCGCGCTCTTTCATCTTCCGCGTGTACTTGTCGAGGCTGTGAGTGACGGTGTCGTATCCCTGCAGGCCCTCGGTCACGGCCTTCTGCAGTCTCGGACCCATCCTGCTGGCGTAGTTCTTCCAGACGTGGTAGAACTCCCTCACGCCTTCATTCTCGCGCTCCCTGCTCAGGCGGCTGCCGACCTCCGCGGAGAGCTTGTTCCATCGCCCGAAGAAGTCGTCGTACATCGCCTGCTGCTTCTTCAGGTTCTGGCTTACCTGGTTCCCCATGTCTTGGCTCATGCGGGACCAGACTCGGAAGAACCTGCTGTAGCTCTCGGACAGCTCCTGCGCGGTCCGACTAGTCTGAGGTGGAGAATCTCTCCCACCCGCGCTCCTTCTCGCTGCTCGCTTCTTGTTCACCATCGCGACCTCTTGCCCTCCATCACGCTCCATCGTCTTAGTGCTTCCGAATGGCCCTCACCAGCCTTGTGATCCAGAGGCCAAGCGGCACACCGAGCGTCAACGACCCGTGGATGAAATCCTCCCTAAACTAGAAGTGGAAGTGGAAAAAGGCCGCTTGCATTGCAGCGGGGCTCGGGGGGAGGGGCGAGCCGGAACGGGACGTGTGTCACGTTCCGATTTCTTCGAAGTATTGTGCTCCTACATTGTCCAAGCGCACCCCCCGGGTCCGTACCCTCTCATCGGAACCACAGATAATCCGGCGGTTTCTAGTCTGGACCGCCGGAGTTTCCCACAGCCGGGCGAGATATCTCCGCGCATACGGTCCTGAGATGGCGCCAGCCCCGTTCAATGGGGGACAATTCGGCAGGAGTCGTCCAAGACGCTCGCGTGGTAAAGGTGGAGGGGGTTGGAACCCCCCTCCTAGGCTGGGAACGGCGATTCACGGAAGATGAGTGGAACAGAAGGGGGGCTTACGACGGTCACCTGGCCCCTTGTGTTCCGTCCATCGTCGGACCTCAGGCGCTCTTCTAGAGCGGAACCCGTTGCACCCATCTGGCGACGACGAAAACAATCGGGGCGAAGATGGCGGCGATCGCATAGAGAATCGCCTGAGGCGTAAAGTCGAAGGCGACGAGCAAGAGGGCCGAGATGGCCCAAAACGTCAGCAAGGTTCCGGAAACATTCATACGGCGGGCCCGACGCATGCCGATGTCCTTTGCCACGCCCGACTCAAAGTAGGCCGAGGCCAAGGTCACGGCACTTGTAAGGAAGAGCACAATCGAGGTCAACAAGAAGAGGACGTTCACGGACTCGGCAATGAGCACAGTTGCGGTCATCTGTCTCTCTTTCCCCGTCATGATGTTAATGGACAAGATTAGACCGATGAAGGACAAGCCACCCATGAAGGTGGCGAGTGACGTCAGCCTAGCGTTGGCGGTGTCGTAGTCGACCATATCCTAGCCCCCCTCGGGAATGCCCTCAACCGAGGACCTTCCCCGTGAACCGGGTGACCTCACGAACTCATCCGCCCGGGCCGAACACCCTGATCACCTATAATTGATTTGAGGGCTCACTCGGCGATCCCCCAGCGCCTCGACGGGGACATTTTCTGCGCGGGCCAGGCGGCGCTCGCGGACGGCCGCCTCCTCGTCGCGGGGGGCACGTACGCGTACCCGCCC
>MGWD01000042.1:3092-6414 GCA_001800825.1 Euryarchaeota archaeon RBG_19FT_COMBO_69_17
AGGGGTTCAAGCCCGAGGAGATCGCCTCGGAGAAGCTCATCGCCCACACGTTGCGGATCTCCACGGATTACCTGGTGGGATACGTCGAGGGACTCGCGCGCGAGGATCCCACGGCCGCTCGGGCGTTGGCGGAGAAGTTGGAGGTCCCCCTCGTTCGCACGATGAAGAAGGGGGAGGGGAAGACGAAGGAGCTCGTCGAGATCGTGTCCGTCGCGGAGTACTTCCGCCGATAGGCGTCCGAGGTCGGCGAGCTCGCGTCCCGCGATGTCCTCGACGGCTTCAAAGAGAAGGACTAGGCCGCCGCTTCCGAGATCGCGTCCCCGCTATCGCGGCCGTGCCTTGCGCACCGCGTTGATTCGTTCCGCCACGAGGCGGTGGACGTACGACGTTCCGATGATCATCTCGCGGTTGACGGTCGGCTGTGCGACGGTCCGCACTTGAACCGCGATGCAACCGGATTGCGGTTTTCGTTGTCTAACCCTACTACAGAAAGGGGGCTTCGGCTGTGGCGGAACGACCTGAGCTAGACAGTAGAGCCGCAGGGGGGAATTGAACCCCTGACCTGCGCCTTACCAAGGCGCAGGTCTCCGTCGGAGAGACGAAAGGTCGCGCGCCTGTCGGATCGGCTGACGTCAACGCGCGGGCTCGCCGGGCGGGGGCACCGCCTACGGTCCCGTCCCGAGCGCCACGAAGGCCTCCGTGAGCTCGTGCCGCTCGGCGTCCCGTAACCGCGGGTCCACGACCAGCAGTTCGAACAGCTGCGTGACGTCCCCGTCCTTCAAGGTCATCAGGGACAGGTCGACGATGTAGTCCGCGAGGAGGGCGACGCCCCCCCGCCTGCCCGTCCGATCCATCTGCGACGGACGATGGCTGCGACGGAGGAGGCTCATCGCGGGACCCCGACACACGAACATTCGCGGGCGGCGTATCCAATCGTTATCCCTCGGCCATCGACCCGCGAAATCAGGGCCTCCCGCGCCGATCTCCCGGGGGTTCGCATCTTCCGACACGTGCCGGGCGAACCCCTATCACCCCGGGACGCCATCCGCCCACCGATGACCGCGTTTCGCGTCGATCTCGAGGCCCCGGGGCTTGGTCTCCTCGCGGACCTGACGAAAGCCCACCCTGGTCTGGCCGTCGAAGGCACCCCGATGGGGAACCTCCTCCTTCTCCGGTGCACGGGCGACCCCGAGACCGTGGCCAAGGCCGCGGACGCCCTCGCGGCCCGATACGCCACCCGTCACGCGGCGAAGGAGGGGGACGTCCTGACCCTCGTCGCGGAGGCGTCCCCCGCGGAGGTCTCCGTGCTCGAGCGGATCGCGGCCGCGGACGCCCTCCTCCTGCCGCCCCTCTCCTGGCGGGAGGGTCGGCTCCGCGTCCGCCTCCTCCTCTTCCAGGAGGCGTCCGCCGCCGTCCTCGGAGGGATCCTCCCCGACGCGTCCTTGGCCTCCAAGGTCCCCCTCCGCGGCCGGGACGTGGACCGGGAGCTCCTCGCCTCGGGGCTCCTCCTCCCGTCCCTCACGAAGCGGCAGGGCCAGGCGATCCTCGCGGCCCTCGAGGCCGGCTACTACGACGCCCCGAGGAAGGTCACGACCGCAGACGTCGCCGGCCGCCTGGGGATCGCCCGGAGCACGTTCGAGGAGCACCTGAAGGCGGCGGAGTCCCATCTCGTCCGGGCCCTCGCCCCCGTCGTCCGGATGCGGCTCCTCGAGGAGGAGCAGGGACGGGAGGCCGCCGGCGCGGAGGCCCTCCGCCTCTACGCGCGGTTCAGCGAGGACCTCGGGCTCTACGTCCACCTCGCGGTCAGGGGGGACCGGGTCACGGGGGTGGACCTCGCGACGCGGCCCCCGGAGGGGCTCCACGGCCGGGACCATCCGTACCTCGCCCGGATCCTCGAGCACCTCGGGACGGGAGCCGAGGACCTTCGGGACATTCCGCTGGACCTCGATGTGACCCCTTTCGAGCGGGAGGTCCTCGAGCTCCTCCGGACGATCCCGCCCGGGGAGGTCGTGACGTACGGGGACCTCGCGCGACGCCTCGGCAAGCCGCGGGCCACGCGGGCCGTCGGGAACGTGTGCGCCCGGAATCCGGCGATCCTCGTCGTGCCCTGCCACCGGGTCGTCCCCGCCGCGGGCGGCGTGGGGAACTACGCAGGGGCCGGCGGCGCCGCGACGAAGCGAAAGCTCCTCGAGGCCGAGGGGGCCCTCGCGAAGGTCACGCGGGCGCGGCGTCCTCCGTGAGGTCCAGGGGCTCTCCCTCCTCGGGCGGCGCGTCGGACCCGTTCCGGCGGAGCTAGAGGTACGGGTACGCGTTCCGCAGGAGGCGCAGCTGCGCCTTCCGGAGATGCTCCCCGAACGTGGGCCGGGAGAGCCCGAGCCGCTCCGCGACATCTCTCATCCGGGCCCTCGCCGGGCTCTCGGGGAGGCCGTGCTCCTAGGCTGCGACGAGGGCCCCGACCTGACGGTCCGTGAGCCCGTCGAACAGGTGGACGGGCACGATGCCGAGGTCACGGGAGCCCGTCGAGCCGGGTCTCGGGCCGGAGGGAGAGGATCTCGACCCGGCCGATCCTCCGCACGTCGGCCACGAAGCGGCGGAGCGCAGACTCGTTGGGCGCGACGAGGCGGTGGATCTCCCATCCCTCCCGATAGACGATGGGCGGGACGAGCCGGAGTCCGTTCGCCTCCGCGAGGCCGGAGACGGAGGCCGGGCCCGAGCATCCTCAGGGGCGGGAGATCGTGAGGGCGGACGTCCCGTCCCGGTGGATCTCCCGCGCCTGGAACCGCATGCGCACGGCCTCGACGAGCATCGGGAGCATGGACGTCCGTGGCGGAGAGATCTGGAGGACCTCGCTCGCGCGGTTGCACCACTGCACGATCTCGACGTCCGGGAAGGCCGCGGAGAAGTCGCAGAACGGGTACGGGTGCTGGGCGGGCACGCGGGCGTCGAGGAAGCCCATGGAGACTCCGAGGCGTATCCTTCGGCGTATCCTCGTATGAACCTTGGCCCGTCCTGGGACGGCTTCGCGAGGGCCCGTCCTTCGCCGGCTCCAACCTCATCGTCCCGCGCGTCCTTGGGAGGGGCGATGATGCCAATCGGGCTCTATACGATGGAACCCACGCTGCGAAGGAACGACGCCGGCGCGCGCGACCTGCGTGCGTACGTCCGCCGGGAGTACGGGGCGGGACTCCCCTGGCTCTTGTCCCAGGTCCCCCGACGCGAGGCGGTCCTCCGACGGCTCCTCCGCAGGGCCCGCGGCCGGCCCCGGGACGCGCCGTCGACCGCGAGGACGCCGGCTGACGTCTCGGCGGCGGGGCCCGGGCCT
>MGWD01000042.1:6464-6840 GCA_001800825.1 Euryarchaeota archaeon RBG_19FT_COMBO_69_17
CGCAGCATCGACGGAGTGCCCCCATCTCGTCCGAGAGGACCTCGGCGAGATGGGCGCCGCGGCCCTCACGCGGTGTGCCTCCTGTGGGCTCGTCTTCGTCGAGCAGCCGGGGCGGGCCTGGGCGATTGCCTCTCCCGACCGCGCGGTCTCGACCCCCGCGCCCGCCGCCCGGGAGCCGTCCCCCCTGGGACCCCTCGGGCTGTGACCTTCAACTCCCGTGGATCTTGACGACGGAGGCCCATACGTACGCGTACCCGCCGAGCCAGGAGTCGAGGTCCTCGTTGATCGCCCCGATCCAGGCCTGGAGCCCCTCGGCCGACGCCTCGGAGACGTTCAGGGTGTCCGGCCGGAACCGGAAGCCGCACGCGTGGTCGTG
>MGWD01000042.1:6865-9081 GCA_001800825.1 Euryarchaeota archaeon RBG_19FT_COMBO_69_17
AGGGAGTCGCCCTCCAGGCGCATCGCGACGAGGCCCGACCACACGCCGTCGTCGGGCATCTCGACCGCGATCCGGCCCCCGGGGTCGTCCCGGTTCACGGCCTGCCGGGGGCCGTCGTGCCGGATCTCCCGCATCGCGGCGAGGCACCCGAGGCCCAGGCCGACCGCGAGGATCCCGGCGGCCATCGCGATCGCGCCCGAAAGGATCCACGTCCGCCGGGAGCGGGCGGGCACCCGCCCCGGTTCCCGAGGACAACCGGGCCCGGACTTGTCCTCCCGTCGGTTCCGCCCGAGGCCTTGGCCTTGTCGAATCCGTTCGTCGTGGGCCGACGCCTCCCGCACGGGTCAGAGAGCCTTCCGGTCGAACAGGACGACCGCGAGGGCGAGGAGGGCCGCGGAGATTCCCGCTCCCGGGAGGAGGGGGAACCACGGCTCGCTCGACAGGGTGAGGACGGGCAGGATGACGACGGCGGAGAGCTGGTTCCCCCCGTAGACTACGAGGATCACGCCGACGAGGACGCTCGGCGCTGCGACCCCGATGAGCACGCCCGCGGAGCAGGAGACGGCGAGCATCCCGAGCATGATCCCGAGGAAGCTCAGGGTCGGTCCGACCGCGGGCGGGGTTCCCCGGAGGCCGTAGTCGATCCCGATCCCGAGGGCGAGGGCCAGGGCGCCCGCGAGGACGACGCACCCGTACACGGCGAGGAACTTCGCGAGGAGGATGTCCATCCGCCGGACGGGGCGGACGACGAAGAGGTCGTACACGTGCCGGGAGCGCTCGTTGAGGATCGACGTCGTGAGCATGACGGACGCGAGGACGCCCCCGATGCTCGAGACGATCAGCCCGGCGAAGGCCGCGAAGGGGATCCCGGCCGTGTCGGGGGACAGGTAGTAGAGAAAGCCCGCGAGGGCCGGCAGGCCGATCCAGAGGACGGTCATGACCTTCGACCTGTAGAACCCGCGGAGCTCGTCCTCGAAGAGGAGGGGGAGGCTCATGGGCGATCCCCCGCGACGAAGCGCACGTACAGTTCCTCGAGGTTCGGGCTCACGGGGCTGATGCTCCGGATGCGGCAGCCCGAGGCCAGGAGGTCGCGGACGAACCCGTCGATGGCCGCGTCGACGTCCGCGTCGGGCCGCAGCCGGACGACGAGATGGTTCTCTGCGAACCGGTCCACCCCGAGGACGTCCGCACGAGCGGCGAAGTCCGGGCGCCGACCGGAGTCATGGGCGAGGACGATCTCCACGCTCCGACCCACCTGGAGGCGCGCCTTGAGCTCCTCGAGCGTGCCGACGTGGACCGCGCGGCCCCGGTTCAGGATCCCGACCCGCGTGGCGACGTCCTGCACGTCGCTCAGGATGTGGGACGAGAAGAAGATCGTCGTCCCGTCCCGGGCCAGGGCGCGGAACACCTCCTTGAACTGGAAGCGGCTGGCTGGGTCGAGGCCCGCCATGGGCTCGTCGAGGACGAGGAGGCGCGGACCGTGGAGGATCGCCTGGGCCATGCCGACCTTCTGGGCCGTGCCCCCGGAGAGCTGGACGATCCTCCGGTGCTGGACCTCGGGGATCCCGAGGAGCCCGAGGACCTCCTTCTTCCGGCGCTCGAGGTCCGCGCGGGACAACCCGCTGAGCCGCCCGAACGTCGTCAGGGCATGGTCGACGGTCCGCCACTCCTGGAACGCGGCCTCCTGGGGGAGGTATCCGAGGAGACGCTGGACCGCGGGGAGCTCCCGTCGTACATCGTGGCCGTCCACGAGGGCTGTCCCCTCGAAGCTCCGGAGGATCCCGACGAGGATCTTGATCGTCGTCGTCTTCCCCGCGCCGTTCGGGCCGATGTACCCGAAGATCTCCCCCTCGTCGATCGAGAAGGAGACGTCGTCGAGGGCCCGGAGGGTCCCGTAGCCCTTCGTCACGCGCTCGATGCGGACGAAGCGGTCGGGGTCGGATGGCATGGGAGTCGCCTGGGGTGCGGGAGCCTCGTCCTCGGGGCCGTACCTCGTCTCCGGGATAAGCCTTGCGTCCGTACGAGTCCGAGGATGGGCGGACCGCGGGCGGGACCGGGGCGTCTCCAGCACGGGACGACCGAAGGTTCTAAGTACAGGTCGGGAAACTCTCTCCAGGAGCGGGTTTCCATGGCGACCTGTCCGAAGTGCGGGGTGGAGAACCGGGAAGGGGCGAAGTTCTGCATGTCGTGCGGCCTGCCCATGCCCGGCACGGCCA
>MGWD01000042.1:9091-9386 GCA_001800825.1 Euryarchaeota archaeon RBG_19FT_COMBO_69_17
GCCGGCGGCCCCTGCGGCCCCGCCTCCCCCACCACCGCCGCCGCGGCCCGACCCAATCGGTTTCATCTCCTTCGCGTTTCTCCTCCTGATCCTCGGGGTCACGTGGGCCGTGAACCCTGGCATCGTCGGCGACATGCGCGCGTTCTTCGAGCCGCTCCTGACCCGTGGCGCCCTGCTCCGCCCCCCGGAGACCCTCATCCAGAGCGCGGTCCTGTTCTTCGCCCTCGCGGGCCTCGGCGGGCTCGTGACAGCGGGCCTGCGTCTCGCCCTCGAGCGGCGGAAGTCCCGCGGCCTC
>MGWD01000042.1:9421-11471 GCA_001800825.1 Euryarchaeota archaeon RBG_19FT_COMBO_69_17
CGCGTACCTCCTCACGTTCTACGCGAGCCGTGCCCTGACGGGCTCCCAGGTCCTCGCGATCGAGGTCGCCGTGGTCGGCTTCCTGTTCCTCGTCTACATCGGCCTGTCCATCTACTGGAACCTCGGAGCCTGGGGGATCCGCCGGGAGGCCCCGTCCGCACCGAGCCGCCGCTGAACCGACCGCGCTGACCGAACCTGACGGCCCTCACTTGAATCGCTGGAGGGCCGCGTTGTCCTCGTGGAAGACCTCGTCGAAGTAGGCGAGGACGGACTTCCGGATCTCGGAGTCGTCCCTCCCGTGCATCCGGAAGTCCCCTTCGACCTCCACGCGCGTCTTGTCGCCCAGAGGCGTGTACGTGTGCCGGTGTCGCGTTCCCTTCGACGGACCCTCGAGGTACTCGACATCGAAGCCGCGGGGAGGGTCCATCATCATCCGCACGGTCTCCCTCCGGGAGGTCCCGGAGGGGGGGTCCCGCACGTTGACCTCCATGACGAGGGCGTTCCCCTTCCGGTCGAGGACCTTCGAGACCGCGAAAGCCCCGTGCGTGTGATCCTGCGGGCTCTGCAGGCACTCCCAGATCGTCTGCAACGGCGCGTCGAACACTCCGTCGTCCCGGATATGGGCCATCGCGTCCCCACCTCGCCCGTGCGAAATCATGTCAAGGTCACAAGCCTATCCCAGAATCCCGGACCCTCGGCCCCGTCAGGCCTTCCCCGTCCGGAGGATCCGCGCGACGGCCTCGCCCCGGCGCGGCTGGCTCGCCCGCCCGAGGCCGGGGAAGTCGATCCGCCGCACCTCGATCCCTGCTAGGTCACCCTCGTACCCTGTGACGGCCTCCCGGTATTCGAGGGACAGGAGGTCCACGACGAGGGCGGGCCGGATCGCCTCGAGGTACGCCCCCAGGATCCGCGGGAGCCCTCGGGAGTGCCACCAGCGGTTCAGTTTCCCGAAGGGCGGGGTCGACTCGGCCATCGAGTGGTCGTACCGCGGCACGGGATCTCGGGATGCGACGAGGCCGAGGAGCCCGGAGGCGATGAGGACCTCGACCCCTTGATCGCGGGATTCCCACGCCTCCTCGGGGATGTGGCGGTACATGTTCCCGTCGAAGCGCTCGCACGCGGGAAGGAGTTCGTCCCACGCGATCCCCGTCCCCGAAACCCTTCGGACCTCCGCTCGCAGCCCTTCGAGATCCGCCCGGGCCGCCGCGGGGAGGGCCCGGGCTACGTCCTGGTCGCCCGCCATCCGGACCCCGCCCGGACGCTTCCGGGTGCTCTCCGGGATCAGGACGACGGTCCGGGGCCCGGCCATGGCCCCTCCCATACGTCGCTCTCGGAAATCTCTTTTCCCATGGCCCTAGAACGGCCGAATTCCCAAGGAGACGCGCACCCGGTCGCGCGTCCCGCGTCGGTCCCGTTCCAGATCGACTGGGTCCCCGGGTCGCTTGTCCGCGAGGGTCTCGAGAAGGTCGCCGAGGGAGTGCAGGGGTCGGGCGTCGAAGCCCGTGAGGATGTCCCCCACGTGGATCCCCGCGGTCTCCGCGGGACCGCCGGGGGTCGCCTCGACGACGAAGACCCCGCGGCTCGGGGGGAGCCCGTAGAACCGGGCGACGCGCCGATCCACCGTGTGCCCGACAATCCCGAGCCATGGGCGTTCGACCCGGCCGACCCGGACGATCTGCCTTGCGGCCTCAAGGGCGGCGTTGATCGGGATCGCGAAGCCGATGCCCTCCGCATGGGGGATCGTGGCCGCGAGGATCCCCACGACGCGCCCCTGGAGGTCCACGAGGGGGCCCCCGCTGTTCCCGGGATTCACGGCGGCGTCCGTCTGGATCATCCGTAGGCGGTCCCCGTTGGGGCCGTCCACGCTCCGGCGCAGGGAGCTCACGACCCCCGACGTCACGGAGGGGCCCCCGGAGAGGCCGAGGGGATTCCCGATCGCCAGCACGGGTTGTCCGATCCGGAGTCCGTCCGAATCGCCGAACGCCGCGGGCGTCAGGTCCGACGCCTCAATCCGCACGACGGCGACATCCGACCCCTCATCGGCTCCGAG
>MGWD01000042.1:11487-15092 GCA_001800825.1 Euryarchaeota archaeon RBG_19FT_COMBO_69_17
ACCCGGCCGTCCCCGCGCGTGACGACGACCTTGGCTGCGCCCGCGACGACATGCTCGCTCGTCAGGATGTGCCCCTCGGGGTCGAGGACGACGCCGGACCCGTGGCCCCGGCGAGGATGGGGTCCGAAGGGCGACCCGAACGGCCCTGCCGTCGTCGCGACATTCACCGTGCTCGCCAGCGCCCGCTCGACCGCCCTCGTGTAGAGGCCCTCGATCTCCGCGATCATCGTCGTCCTCGGAGCACGGCAAGGCGAGCGGGGCGTATGTTGACGAATTCGGCCCATGGCCGGTCACGCCTCCCGTGGCTCTCAACTCCGGTTTCGGCGGACCCAAAAAACGTTACGACTCGGGGAGGCATTCCCTGCGGGGAGGAGACCTGATGGAGGGCCTGCCGAAGACGGGATCCGCGGCGGGGGAGGGCCCGCTGCGCCTCGAAGAATCCCTCCCCGGCCGTTACTCCTCGATCCGAACCTGTTCCCGAGCCTCTGCGCGGACCGTGCGGCAGCCTTCCTTCTCTGGCCGCAGGCCCCCGACCGCACGCGGGTGGTCGTCGACTCCCTGTTTCACCCGGACGAAATCGTGAAGCCGACGTTCGACCCGTCGGACGCGGTAGACTTCCGGGACCTCATCAATCGCAAGGACTGGTCCGTGTGCGAGCGGGCCCAGCAGGGGATGGGCTCGCGGGCCTTCGATCGGGGGAACTGCGCGCCTATGGAGAACCTGAGCCTCGACATCCGGCGGTGCCTGGCCGAGCGGATCGGCCTAGGGCGTATCAACGCGCGCGGGCCCAGGCCTCGAGCTTCGCCTCGAAGATGGACTTCGCGGGCCATCCGATGGACGCCGCGTACCCGTTGAAATCCCGGAGGGCCTTCCCTCGCCGCCGCGCCTTCCCCTGGATCGCACGGATGCGCTCCCCGATGATCGCGTACGTCGTCGCGTACCCGGGGCCCAGGACCTGATGGGCGGGGAAGAGCTGGTAGTATACGGTCGCCTTCTGGAGCCCCGTCGCGCGGTAGGCCCAGTCGATGAAGTCCACGAGGCCCTGCTTCCCGGAGTTGATCCTCGCGTCGCCGATGACCCGGAGGAACCTTACTTGTCGCCAGAGATACGTGTAGAACTCGTATTCACGGGCCATCGTACGTATGCCTCCCCAGGGCTCCAGGTAGGCCGCGAACGCCGACTCCTCGGGGCCTGCGAGTCTCCCCTCGGCGATCCCCCGCAAGATCGGCACGAAGTCCAGCTCGAGCTGGAAGGCGAGTCCCTCCGAGGTGCACCCGGCCGGCGAGTTGAGGACGTCGAGGAGCCGGGGCTGCGCGCGGTACGCGTGGGTCGCGTTCGAGCCGTGGACGCAATGGCCGTACTCCTCGTGGACGAGAAGGTTGAGGATCTCCGCGGGACCCGGCTTCGGCTGGCTCCGCTCGTCCGTCGTGGCCAGGAACACCTCGCGGGAGCGGTCCGTCAGGGAGTCCAGGGAGTAGGCCGCGCCCGAAGGGATGAGGTTCGCGAGGTAGGGCGGGGTCTCCACGACGAGGGTCGAATACTTCGGATTGATGTCGATGAGGTGCTTGTGGGCGACCTTCTCCGCAACCTCGCGGAGGCCCAGGATGTAAGGGAGGATCTGGTCCTTCCGGAGCCCTCGGATCTCCTTGAGCTTGTTTTCGACGGCCTCCGCTTGGGGCTCGCACCCGAGGTCCCTCGCGAAGGCTGCGACGATCTCGCGGAATCTCGGGAGCTCCCGTCGTACCATCCGGAGTCCCGTGGCCTCCACCTGCGCGGGGGTCTCCTCGTAGTCCCAGAGGCCCCGGAGCGCCTTCGCGTAGATGCGGGAGCGGCCCAGGTCCGCCCCGATCTTCTTCAGGAGCTCGTACGTCTCCTCGAACGTCCCCTCGGGACGGAACCCGCGGACCTCGAACGCACGGAGGTACCGGTCGACCGCCCTCCGGAGCTTCGTGAGCTCCTCCTTCGTGGAGGACTCCTTGGCCTCCGCCTTGACGGTGGCGATCACGTCGAGGAGCCCGTGGCCCGCGAGGAGGGCGAGGATCCGCTGGCCCGTCGGCGTGCGACGACGGGCGGACCTCTTCCGGACCGCGTCGAGGGTCCGCCGGCCCGCGGCTGCGATCGACGTCATGAGGTCGTCGCGGACCCCCGACTTCAGCATGACGAAGAAGAAGCTCTCGAGGATGCCCTCGGGCCATTGCCCGGGTTCCGCGAGCGCGATTCGCGCCTCGAGGCCCGCGAGGAATTTCTTCGCCGTCACGTCGTCCTCCTTCGTCGCACGCTTCATGAGTGCCTTGATCCGGGCTAGGGCGCGGCGGACGTTCGCTTCCGTCGGCACGAAGGACTTCCCTGCCGCCTCGTCGATGCCCGCGATGTAGGCGTCGTCGGGTCGGATCTCCTTCCAAAGCTCGAAAATCTCGGCTTCCAGTCGCGAGGCGGGGGCGATCATCGGCAGGCCTCGGCGCGGGGAAGCCGCGGAGGGAGTTAAGCTCTGCTCCGGGGCGCGGGCCGTTCGCGGGCCCCCTCAAGGAGGGAGCTCTGCGACCTCGAAGCGGAGGCCGCGCGATTCGAGCTCGGGCCGAATCAGATCGGGAGCCAGCTCCTCGGGGCTCAGGACCCCGGGGCGCGGGACCCTCTTCTCTCCGATGAGGACCATGGCCGAGGCGGCTGCGGCGGCCGTGAGGAAGTACTCCGCGGTCGTCCCGCGGCGGCGATTCGCCTCCTTGTGGTCCATCAGCGTCCAGACGCGGACCTTCGCCGGCGTGCCGTCCTCCCTCGCCCCTCCGATCTCGACGACGATCGCGAGGGTCCCGGTGAGGGGCCCGATGAGAGTCGACGGCTCGGGGAAGGCCGCAAGGAACGCGTCCCGAAAGGTGACGACGCGATCGCCCAGCTTCACGTGGCGGTCGGGCCCGAGGAGCCCGAGGGCGTTCAGCTCCGTGATCGCCCGGACGAGGTTCAGGTCGATCGCGTGCTTGTAGTCCACCCATCCGACGGGTTTCCCCAGGCGCAGGGGAAGGGTCGTCACCTCCTCGTGGCGGAACAGGTGGACCTTCCTCGTCCCGATGGGCGGGGGGAACTCGAAGTCCTCGACCCCGCTCGCGGGCGGATGCTCCACGACCTGCTTCCCGTCCCAGACGACGGGAGGCGAGAGGGCGTCCCGGAGGAAGATCTCTCGGGAGTAGAGGGGGAATCCCTCGACGCCCGTGCCGCTCGTGGCCCATCGGATGCGGATTGTATCGATTCTCGCGAGCCGGTCCGCCGCCATCCGGGCCATCACGTTCGAGACGCCGGGGTCGGATCCCATGCCGACAATGGCCGTGAGACCGCGGGACCGCCAGGCGTCGTCGAGGGCGAGCTGGTCGTGGATCCCGAGCTTTTCCCCCGGCATGATCGGACTCGCGGCCGACGTGTCGACGTACCCGCAACCGACCTCGAGGCACGCCTTCATGATCTGCAGGTTGAACTCTGGAAGGGTGGCGTTGACCGCGACGTCGACGCCCTGCAGGGCGCGACGCACGGTCGCCCCGTCCGTGACGTCGGCCTGGAGGGCCGAGATCGGGACCGTGCGACCGATGGACTGGAGGGCCCGGGAGCGGTCTCCCCGC
>MGWD01000042.1:15104-20971 GCA_001800825.1 Euryarchaeota archaeon RBG_19FT_COMBO_69_17
GGTCCGCAGAGAGCTCGAGGGCGATCGTCCTCCCGAGCCCCCCGGCGCCGAGCACGGCGGCCTTCATGATCGAGGTCGCCTGGACCCCTGCGAAAGCATAGACTTTTCGGCCTGATTGCCGGCCCGCGGACGACGCGCGGGCTCCGCGGGGTGCCCTGCCTCAGCCGGGGACGTCCTCCGGGTCCCCCCACGCGTCGTTGAAGAGGAACTCGCTCCGGACGAACGCCCAGTGGCGGCCCGACATGTAGCGGGAGGGGAGGACCGTCGCGAGGTACTCGGCATACCCGGCCCGGTCGATTGGACGTCCCCCGCGGACGAGGAGGCGTCCGTGTGCGTCGTACGGGAGGTAGACGTAGCCGACACCTGCGGCGTCGGATCCCGGGAGGCGGTACCCGCCGTACTCCGCGAGACCGCGGATCCGAAAGAACCGCCGGTCCGGGAGATACAGGAGGTCCTCGACCCCGAGGCCGTGGACCCTTTCGCCGGTCCCCTCGATCCGGGCCAGGTCCCGTTCCGCCTCCTCTCGCCCGCAGCGTCCCCGCGCTTGGACGATCGCGAGATTCACGTCCCGGAGCTTGCCCCGGACCTCCTCGATGTAGAGGGCCTGCGCCTCCCCGTTCGTGAGGGTCTTGAACACGCCCTTCACGAGGCCTCCCCCGAGCTCGGACCCGAACATCTCGAGGCCCCGGGGGTACCACATGTTCACCGTCTCCTGGAGGCTCTCAATCGCGACGTTCCCGCCATCCAAGGTGATCGACGCCGCGATCGATTTCATCAGGGTCTCCCCCGCGGCCAGGTGGTACGACTCCTCGAGCCACCGCATCCAGGGCATCGAGACGGCCATGGGCCCGTAGAGGAAGTGGTGCTGCATCTCGAGCTGGTACTTCCCCACCCGGTCGATCAGGCTCATGAAGACGGCGGAGTCCATGAGGCTTCTGAACTCGATGTTGAACGCATCGAGGACGTGGTCTCCGGGCCGCATCGCGAAGAGCTCCTCGAGGGTCTCCGTGGCCCAGCGGCGGCCCCAGCGCGGGCGGTCGAACGTCGGGTCGAGGGTCAGGACGCCGGCCATCTGCATGTGGTGCCGGAGCTCCTCGACGCACACCCGCTTCTTGGAGAAGGAGAGCCGCTCCAGGCGGCGGCCCGTGGGGTCCGTGTCGTGCATCCCCTCGACGATCTCCCGGTCAGCCCCTGAGAGGGAGCCAGAGTCGAGTTGCTCGTACACCATTCGGTGCTGCTGGATCGAGGCGAGCTCCGTGGACGCCTGGGCCCGGATGATCTTGAGGGCCGTCATGAAGCGCGCGTCGGGGAGACGGTCCGCGCTCCACACTCGGTTTGAGAGGTCCCCGGTCTCACGGCTCGCCCCGACGACCTTCGTCGCGAACCCCGCGAACCCGTCCGGTCTCGCGAGGATGACCTCGAGGCGGGTGGGCGACGTCCCAGGATAGTGCCGGGACCATCGGGCCGGATCCACGACCTCCCCCATCTCCGGGAAGTACCTCTCCTGCCAGTCGCGTCCCGCGACCTGCCATTTCGCGGGGAGCGCCTCGAACCGGAACTGGTCGAGGAGGGCCATCGTTCGAGACCCGATGGCCTCCGGTGCCCATTAGGCTTTCCGAAATCGATGTCGTACGGTCTCGTGAAGGGGGTCCGGGAGGCATAGGTTCAGGAACCTCGCCCCCATCTGAGGGAGACCGTGGACCTCGAAGGCTGCGCGTTCCCGGAGGACGTCCTCTACGACCGGGAAGGCCTCTCATGGGCGCGGGTCGAGACGTCGGGCCTCGTGACGGTCGGGATCACGAGCATCCTTGCCGCCTTGGCCGGCCGCCTCACTTCCATTAGGCCGAAACCTGTGGGCGCCGGCCTCGAGCAGGGTCGCGCGGTCGCGACCTTGGAAAGCGGGAAGTATTTCGGTCCCGTGCGCGCCCCCGTGTCCGGGGTCGTCGAGGCGACGAATGGGGCGGTCCTCGTGCGCCCGAAGGCCTGCTCGGAGGACCCCTACGGGGAAGGCTGGCTCGTGCGCCTGCGGCCGTCGCGCCTCCCGGCTGAGCGGGCCGATCTGCTCCCGGCGACCGAGGCCGCGGACCTCCTTCGCGGCCAGATCGCCGCGCTCCGGGTCCGCTGCTTCGCCGCGTTCCCGGATCACGAGATGTTCGAGATCGGCACGGAGTGCGCGGCGGTCCTCGTGAAGCTCGACGAGCTCGTCGGACGGATTCCCGCGGAGGAAGTCGTCCACATCGTGTCCGACGACTGGACGGCCCCCGCGGAGATGGCGAACTGGTCCGAGCGCACGGGCCACCCCGTCGTGGACTTCCGGCGGGAGGGGAACCTGTTTCATTTCCTCGTTCGGAAGGTCCCTTGAGCGCGCTCCGAGGGCCTCAGGGCGGGCCCGGCTCGAGGACGGCCCGGCCGACGAACGTCCCCGCGCGGAGGTCCCGCAGCACATCCGAGGCCTCTGCGAGCCTCGCCCGGCGGGTGACCACGGGCCGCAGGAGTCCGGCTTCCGCGAGGCCGATTGCGCGCGCGAAGTCGGCCATCGTCGAGGAGTACGATCCCAGGAGGGCCTTCCCGCCCACCACGAGATCCGCGCCGGTCACGGGGATCCCTTCGTCCGTCCCCTCCCCTTCCGCGACCGCGACGAGGCGGCCGCCGTCCCCCAGGATCGACTTCCCCAAGGCGAGGGTGCGCGCGCTCC
Organism: Euryarchaeota archaeon RBG_19FT_COMBO_69_17; assembly: GCA_001800825.1. Classification (GTDB taxonomy): domain Archaea; phylum Thermoplasmatota; class Thermoplasmata; order RBG-16-68-12; family RBG-16-68-12; genus RBG-16-68-12. The sequence continues at coordinate 17,800 of MGWD01000042.1, forward strand.
CGACGAAGTCGACGACGAGGTCCGCCCCGTTATCCCCCGCGAGGGCGCGCAGGGCGGCGTCCGTCTCCTCGGGAGCGCACGACGCTTCGGCACCCGCCCCCCGCGCGGCCGTCCTTGCGGCCTCGCGCACGTCGATCGCGAGGACCCGCGCCTGCTGGGCCCGGGCCACCTGGACCGCGGACAGGCCGACCCCGCCCGCGCCGAGGACGACCACGACGTCCCCCTCCTCGGCCCGGCCGACGGTCATGATCGCGTGGTAGGCGGTCGCCCCGCTGCACGCGAGAGGGGCTGCGAGGACCGGCTCGAGGGACGGCGGGAGGACGAGGAGGGTCGACTGCTTGGCCGTCACGTACTCCGCATAGCCTCCGGGAGCGTCGAATCCCAACGTGTGGCCCGAGCGGCAGAGGTTCGTGCGCTTCCGTCGGCAGTGCCGGCAGGCGCCGCAGGGCTGCTCGAAGTGCACCCCGACGGCGTCCCCGACGGCGACCGTGTAGACGTCGGAGCCGATCTTCGCCACGCGCCCCGCGATCTCGTGCCCCGGGACGATGGGCGGACGGCGGCCCGCCGCAATCGCGTCGAGGATGTGGAGGTCCGTCCGGCACACGCCCGAGGCGAGGACGCGGACGAGGACCTCGTCGGGACCCGGGGCGGGATCCGGGACCTGGACGGTCCTAGGTCCCCCCTCCCGTTCGAAGCGAATGGCTCGCATCGCCGCGGGTACGCGCCCCACGACCTAAACCGTTTCGCCCCGGCGGGGATCATTTCTCGATAGGGCTCCGCACGAGGTTCCCCCACTCCGTCCAGGACCCGTCGTAGTTCTTCACGTTCGGGTAGCCGAGGAGGTACTTGAGGACGAACCACGTGTGGGAGGACCGCTCCCCGATCCGGCAGTACGTGATGACCTCCTTGTCCGGGGTGACCCCCTTGGACTCGTAGAGGGAGCGCAACTCGTCCGCCGGCTTGAACGTCCCGTCGTCCCTCACAGCCTGGCCCCATGGGATGTTCTTCGCGCCCGGGATGTGCCCGCCCCGCTGGGCGTGCTCCGTCGGGTACTCCGGCGGCGCCGTGATCTCTCCTGTGAATTCCTTGGGGCCTCGTACGTCCACGAGGACCTTGTCCGACTGGCGGAGGACCTCCCGGACGTACGGCAGGTAGACTCGCAAGCTCTCGTCAGGCCCCCTCGCCTTGAACGTCGCGGACTCGAACTCGGGGACGTCCTTCGTGAGGGGCAGGTCCTCTTCGATCCACTTCTTCCGGCCGCCGTTCAGGAGGACGATCTTCTCCACGCCATGGTACTTGAACACCCAGAACGCGAAGGCTGCGAACCAGTTGTTGAAGTCCCCGTAGAGGACGAGGAGCTTCTCGTTCGTCACGCCGAGGCGTCCGAGGAGCCGTTCGAGCCCCTCCTTCGTCAGGATGTCCCGCGTCACGGGGTCGTTGATGTCCTTCTTCCAGTCGATGAGCCCCGCGGTCGGGATGTGCCCGAGGTTGTAGTTTGCCGTCGGATCGTAGTCGACCTCAAGGATCCGCACGTTCTGGTTCCCGATGTTCCCTTTCACCCAGCTCGTGTCCACGAGGACCTCCGGATGTGCGTAACCGATCATGGTGTGACCACCGCCTGCGACTATTTATTACGCCGTAATATTCTTTGTGGGAAAACCTATTCGCATCCGCGCGTCCTCCCGGCCGAATCCGGGCGCACGGATTTGAGGGACGGCCGCCTAGGCGGGGCCATGGCCTTCACGAAGGCGATCCCGACCGCCGACGTCCCGGAGGGGGGCGTCGCGAGCGCGACGGTGAACGACCGGCTGATTGCGATCCTGAACCGAGGGGGGACGTTCTACGCCCTCGACGGGGTGTGTCCCCACGAGGGTGGGCCCCTCGGGGAGGGGACGATCGAGGGGGACGAGCTCGTGTGCCCGTGGCACGAGGGCCGCTTCCGCCTGGAGTCGGGGGAGGCGAGCCCCGACACGGACTGGGTCCGGGACATCCCCTCCTTCCCCGTGAAGGTCGAGGGCGGCTGCGTCTGGGTCGACCTCTGAGGCGCCCATGGCGGACGTCACCCTCGGCTTGGAGGGCTCCCGCGAGGAGGCCCTCGACACCCGGACGTTCGTCTTCCGTCCGGACGGGCCCGTGGGCGCCCTCCCCGGGCAGTACCTCCTCGTGAAGCTCGACGTCCCGGAAGACCCGCGCCGCGGCTCCCGTTCCTTCACGATGGCGAACAGCCCCCGCGCGGTTTCAGTCCTCGTCACGACGCGGATGCGGCCCGCGAGCCCGTTCAAGCGGGCCCTCGCGGCCCTCACGCCAGGAGCGCGGATCCCGGCGAAGGATTCCTTCGGGCGGTTCGTCCTCCCAGACGGGGACGGTCCCGTCCTCATGCTCGCCGGGGGCGTCCGCGTCACCCCGTTCCGCTCCATGCTCGAGGACCTCCTCCGCGGGGGCGGAGGCCGTCGCGTCACCCACGTGACCTCGGACCGGACGCCCGAGGCGATCCCCTTCCGCGCGGAGCTCGACGGCTGGGCCCGGACGGCCCCATGGCTCCGCCTCGAGCGGACGGTCACCCGTCCGCTCGCCGGAGGGTCCTCCTGGGGCGGCCGCGTGGGCCGGATCGACGCGGCATGGCTCGGGTCTCTCCTCGCGGAGCCTCCCTCGACGGACGTCCTCGTGGTGGGCCCCCCGGGATTCGTCGACGGGATGGCTGCCGCGACGGCGGCCGCGGGCGTGCCGAAGGACCGGATCCGAGCCGAACGATTCCTCGGGTATTGACCCGCCCCGGCGCCGTTCCGTACAGCAAGGCGGAAGCCTTCAAGACCCGCAGCAGGTATCCCCGGCGGGGGATCTCTTGCCCTTCGTGCGCGACATGATGACCCGGGACGTCATCGTCATTGACCCGGACCGGACGGTCCTCGAGGCCGCGAGGAAGATGGCCCAGAAGCGGATCGGCGGCCTCGTCGTCGTGGAGCACGGCGCGCCTATCGGGCTCCTCACGGAGCGGGACATCCTCTGGAAGGTCACCGCGAAGGAGAAGAACCCGAAGAAGGTCCTCGTCCGGGAGGCCATGTCGTCCCCCGTGGTGACCGTGAGCCCCCTCGCGACCCTGCGGGCCGCCGCGCGGCTCATGGTCGACCGGAACGTCCGGCGGCTCGTCGTGACGCGCCTCGACGACGTGGAA
>MGWD01000042.1:21039-22457 GCA_001800825.1 Euryarchaeota archaeon RBG_19FT_COMBO_69_17
CGCGCTCATCCGGGCAAAAGGACGGGGATGAGCCACAGGATCATGAGGGTCCGCACGATCCCGCCGATGACGTTCGAGAGGACGAAATGCGTGCGGGGCACCGCCTTGCCATCCTCGTTGAGCAGGGCGTAGAAGTAGTTCACGGCGGTGTCGCTCATGAACGGGATCGAGAGGAGGACGAGGAGGCCGATCCATCCCGTCTTCCGGACGAAGGCCTCGAGGGCCTTGAGGAACCGCCGCCATGTGGGCCTACGAGACATCCACCGTTCGAGCCACGGGTTCACCTTGTGGCCCACGAGGAACACGACGATCGCGCCGATCCCCTTCCCCGCGCCCACGACGGCCGCCTTCACGAGGGGGTCGATGTCGTTGTGGAACGGGAGGAGGGCTTCCACGGGAAGGGGCAGGGCGACGGCCGCGAGGACCGCGTAGACGAAGAGGAGGACGAGGTACGCGACGTCGTCCGCCGTGTCGAGCCCCAGGAGGAACGTCCCGATCTCGAACCAACCGATGGAGAACCCCTCGCGGGCCGCGGGATGGGCCCCCGCCCCTAAAGCTTTCGGGCGGACTGCCGCGCCCGTCCAGGCCGCGGACGGGGATGCCCTGGCGGCGGGCCTCCCGGAGCAGCCCCGCCCACGTCCGCTCCGCCAGGCCGGACGTCTCGGAGACGGACAAGGGTCCGTATCGTAGGCGGACCAGATCCTCGCCGAGACGGCCCAGACGCGCGAGCCCAATGAAGATCGTCGCATCCGAGGCCGGGACACGGCGTCTAAGGTCCAGGAGGGCGAGCGCCGCCCCGCCCGTGTACCAGATTGCGAACTCCCTCGCGGCCCCGGGGTCCCCTGCGTCGACCGCGTTGCGGATCTTCCCCAGGTCCTCGAACGCCCCGAGGAGCTCCACGCGGGCGGCCCCTCGGAACTGGGAGGCGGGAGGCCTCCGGGCCCGGGCGGTCAGCCGGCGAAGGAGCCCGTCAGGGTCGTGGAGGGGACGCATCGAACGCCAGCCTCCGAGGGCCTCGGGGAGACCGAGGTGCGCCCCGCGGACCTCCCCCCACGCCTCCTCCCTTGTTTCCTGGAGGAACGTGACGAGGGAGCCCTCCCGCATTTGGAACTGGGGGCACGCGACGCGCCGGCGGACGAGGAGGACGAGGTCGACGTCGGAGTGGCGCCGGTCCGTCCCGCGGGCGACCGACCCCATGACCCCCGCGGCGAGGAGGTCCCGTCCGAAGCGTCCCTCGAGTTCGGCCGCGACCCGGCGGGCGAGGGCGAGGCGCGGGGACTCCATGCGGCGGCGATGGACGCCCCGGGATAAAGGCTTGAACTCGCCTCCCTCCGACCCCCGCGAGGCTTTATCCCGTCCCCGGCCTTCGCGCGCAGCCATGCAGCTGTCCTCGGTCGCCGTCATCGTGAAGGACCGAG
>MGWD01000042.1:22474-22795 GCA_001800825.1 Euryarchaeota archaeon RBG_19FT_COMBO_69_17
TACGAGGAGAAGCTCGGGTTCGAGGTCCGGGACGAGCACGGGCACTGGGTCACCGTCGCGCCCAAGGGATCCGACGTCGTGATCCATCTCTGCGACGAGTTCTACGACCTCGAACCCGGCAACACGGGGATCTCCTTCACGACGAAGAACGTGGCCCGGGTCCAGAAGCAGTTCGAGAAGAAGGGCGTGAAGTTCACCCAGGCCACCTCGACGGAGGATTGGGGCACCTACGCGATGTTCGCGGACCCCGACGGGAATGAGTACTGGCTCATCGAGGATTGAGGACTACCCGAAAAGGGCCGCGTAGCTCGCCTCGACCGC
>MGWD01000042.1:22827-27834 GCA_001800825.1 Euryarchaeota archaeon RBG_19FT_COMBO_69_17
CCGTATCTAGCCGAGCCCGCGCGAACGTCGGCAGGTCGGGCCGGCCCGGGAGCGCCTTCTTCGGCAACCGGTGGAAGGACTTCGCGTAATCCTCGAGCCAGCCGACGACCTCCTCCCGGTAGTCTTCCCGGGGCGGTTTCGTCCAGCGCATGCACATCCGCGTGTGGGGGATTGCGTAGCACTCCACGAGGGAGTCGATGATCCGCTCCATCTCGCGGTACGTCTCCTCGATTGCCTCGGGCATCCTTCCGCCCGACTCCCGGCCCTTGCTCATCGGCCTCACGATCGTCCCACCCCCGTCACTCCTCGGCCTCCCCGCCCCGCGCGACCGCGAGGACGGGCCGCAGCTTCTCCTGCTGGTTCACGAGGAGGTCCACGACCGCGCGGCTCATCACCCCGCACGCGTCGGCGATCTTGGGATCCGCGAGCCGGTAGAAGACGAAGTTGCCGTCCTTGCGGGTCTCCACGACGCCCGCCTTGCGCATGACCGCAAGGTGTTGGGACGTCGCCGCCTGGGCGATCCCGAGGGACGTCGCGAGGTCGGAGACGGTCCGCTCCCCGTGGTTCAGGAGGTCGATGATCTCGAGCCGCTTGGGGTTCGCGAGGACCGCGATGATCCTCGCTTTGATCTCGTAGAAGGACTCGTCTGTCGCGTCCATCGTGTGCGAACAGGAGCGTGGCAGTACTTGCGCCCTCGCGAATATTCGCATATGCAGGTATATTCAACTGTTTCGGCAGGGCCTAATCACTCGGCGTCGAAGGGTCCCTCGGAGGCACCACATGCCGAACAAGCTCTCGATGGTGGTCTTCAGCGGGACCGTGGACAAGCTCTACCCCGCCGCGATCATGGCGTCCGGCGCCGTCGCGATGGGGATGGACGTGGAGATCTTCCTCACGTTCTACGGGCTCGACTCGTTCCGCCAGGGCCAGCCCCAGACGAACCAGAAGATGGACGTGAACTACGCAGAGCTCGCGCCGATGCTCGCGCAGCTCATGAAAGAGAAGAACGTGCCCTCGTGGTACGACATGCTCCTCCAAGCGAAGAGCATGGGGAACGTGAAGGTCCACGCGTGCGCGATGACCCTCGACCTCATGGGCATGAAGAAGGAGCACCTCGACCCGATCGTCGACGACGTCGTCGGCGTGGGCGAGTTCGTGAGCAACGCGAAGGAAGGCGAGATCACCCTCTTCCTGTGAGGGGGCGACATCCATGGTGTCTGCGGAACAGAAGATTGTCCTCGACGCCCGAGGATCGTTCTGCCCGGGCCCGCTCATGGAACTCATCCGCGGGATCAAGCAGGCGAAGGTCGGCGAGGTTCTCGAGGTGTGGTCCTCGGACCAGGGGTCCCGGAAGGACATCCCCTTCTGGATCCAGAAGGCCGGGCACGAGCTCGTCGGCGTGTTCGAGGAGCCGAGCTACGCGCGATTCGTCGTGAAGAAGCTGCGCTGAATCGGGGCGATGGCCGTGAAGAAGGTCGTGGTCCTCGGCGGCGGGGTCGGCGGTACGATCGTCGCAAACCTCCTCGCGAAGCGGTTCCGGCCCGAGGAGGCCGAGGTGACCCTCGTCGACAAGACGGGGAAACACGTGTACCAGCCGGGCTTCGTGTACGTCGCGTTCGGCCGGACGAAGCCGAAATCCCTCGTACGGGACGAGCGGAAGCTCCTCCGGAAGAGGGTCCGCCTCGTCATCGGCGAGGCCGTGCGGATCGATCCCGCGGGGCGGAAGGTCCACCTCGCGGACGGGATCGCCCTGGACTACGACCGGCTCGTCATCGCGCTCGGCGCGCGGCTCGTGCCCGACGAGCTCCCCGGCTACGCCGAGGCCGCCCACCACTTCTATAGCCTCGAGGGAGCGCTCAAGCTCAAGGAGGCCCTCAGGGCGTTCCGGGGCGGGCGGATCGTCGTCACCGTGGCCAGCGTGCCGTACAAGTGCCCGCCCGCGCCCTCGGAGGCCGCATGCCAGCTCGACTACTACTTCACGAAGAAGAAGCTCCGCGACAAGGTCGCGATCCACTTCCTGTCCCCCCTCTCCCGGGTGTTCCCCCTGGAGCCCGTGAACCCCGTCGTGGAGCAGATCTTCGCGAAGCACGACATCCAGTCGACGATCTTCTTCAACGTCGAGTCGATCGACACGAACGCGAAGACGGTGACCTCGATCGAAGGGGAGACGGTCCCCTACGACCTGCTCCTCATGATCCCGCCCCACCGCGGGGCGAAGGTCGTCGAGGACTCCGGCCTCGGGGACCGAGGGGGCTGGCTCCCCACGGACAAGCACACCCTCCGGACGAAGGCCCATCCCGAGATCTTCGGCCTGGGCGACTGCACGGACGTCCCCGTGTCGAAGTCCGGGGCGGCGGCCCACTTCCAGGCGAAGGTCATCGCGGAGTCCATCGCCGCGGACCTCACGGGGCAGCCCGCGACGGCCCGGTACGACGGGCACGTGATGTGCTACTGCGACGCGGGGTACCACAAGGGGATCTCGATGTCCTTCGACTACGAACACCCGCCCGTCCCTCCGCCCCTGGGCCTGAAGGACTGGCTCGGGAAGATGGTCCTCAACAAGGTCTACTGGTACCTCGTCCCCAGCGGACGCGTGTGACGTCCCGCCGAAGGTTGATGGCCCAGTGCCGGATACCTGCGAATGCATGGCAGGTCCGGGCCACGCGCCCCGCACGAGCCTCCATCGGCGCCTCCTCGCGGCGATCGGGATCGCGGCCTCCGCGGCGGTCCTGGAAATCTTCGGGAGTTGGATCTCGGGCTCCCTCGCCCTCCTGAGCGACGCGGGGCACGTCGGGACGGACGCGTTCGCCCTCGCCCTGAGCTATGGGGCCCTGCGGGTCTCCGAGCGGCCCCACACGCCCCGCCTGTCGTTCGGGTACCACCGCACGGAGGTCCTCGCGGCCCTCCTGAACGGGGTCCTCCTCGTCGGGGTCGCGTCCTTCCTGCTCGCCCAGGCATACGCGAGGTCCCAGGATCCGCCCGACGTCGCAGGGACGCCCATGTTCCTCCTCGGGCTCGCGGGGCTCGCCGCGAACCTCGTCATGCTCCTCCTCCTCCGAGGATGGGCGCGTACGAACATCAACGCCCGGGGGGCGTTCCTCCATGCGTACGGGGACACCCTCGGGTCCGCGGGCGTCGTCGCGGCCGCCGCCCTCATCCAGACCACGGGCATGGTCGTCTTCGACCTCGTCGTGGCCGTGTTCATCGTCGGCCTCATCCTCTTCGGTGCGGGGAGGCTCGTCCGGGACGGGATCCGGATCCTCCTCGAGGCGTCCCCTGTGGAGGTCCGCCCCCATGACGTCGCGGCCGCGATCCAGGAGGTCCCGGGGGTCCGCGGGGTCCATGACCTCCACATCTGGACCGTGACCTCGGGGCTCCACGCCCTCACGGGGCACATCACGGTGGACGGCGGGGCGACGGTCGCCGACTCCGCCGCGATCGTGGACCGGGTCCGGGCCCGCCTCCGGGAGCGGTTCGGGATCGCCCACGCGACCCTGCAGGTCGACAGCTTCCAGGGCGAGCTCATCCCCTCCTCGGAGGTCGTGCGCGGGCGCACCTGACGCAGCCGTCCGGGCTTCGGAAGGCTTTTGACTTTTGCCTCGTTGCCGTCCTCGACCCATGGCCGAGCGCGCGGACGTCGTGATCATCGGGGGCGGCGTGATCGGGACGAGCGTCGCGTTCCACCTCGCGAAGCTCGGCATGAGAGACCTCCTGCTGCTGGAGCGGTCCCACCTCGCGGCGGGCTCCACGGGCCGGAGCGTCGGGATCGTCGAGACGACGTACGGGACGGACGTCAACGTGGCCATGGCGAAGATCGGGTACGAGGAGCTCCGGCGGTTCCCCGAGGTCACGGGGGAGACGGCGGACTTCCATCCCCGGCGGTACGTCGAGTCCGTGGACGACCCGAAGCATGTGTGGTACCTCGAGAAGGCGCGGGAGATCGGCACGAGGTTCGGCCTCCACCAGCGGATCGTGGATCCGCGGGAGATCCTCGAGGTCTTCCCGGAGATCCGGGTGGACGACATGGCCGCGGGGATGATCACGGAGGAGGCGGGGTTCTGCGACCCCCATTCCGTGGCGGCGGGGTACGCGGCCGCCGCGAAGCGCCTCGGCGCGCGGATCCGGACGAACGCCCCCGTGGAGCGCGTGCTCGTGGAGCGCGGGGAGGTCGCCGGAGTCCGCGTCGCGGGGGAGGACGTCCGCGCGCCCGTCGTCGTGAACGCGGCGGGGCCATGGTGCAACGAGCTGAACCGCCCTCTCGGCTTCGAGGTCCCCGTCGACCTCTGGCAGCGGCAGATCTTCGTCACGACGCCCCATCCCGAGATCCCCGCAGACCGCCCCCTCTTCATCGACGTGACGGGCCGATTCTACTTCCGCCAGGAGCTCGACGGCGGCTTCGTCCTCGGCCTCGTCGAGGACGCCGCGGCGAGGGACCTCGCGAACCCGGAGACGGACTGGGGCTTCAAGGCGAAAGCCGTCGAGGCCGCCGTCCACCGCGTCCCCAAGCTCGCGGAGACGTCGATCGCGAACGGCTGGTCCGGCGTCGTGACGTTCACCCCGGACCAACTCCCCGTCATGGGCCCCGTGCGGGAGGTGAAAGGGCTCTTCCTCGCGAACGGGATGTCCGGGTACGGGGTGATGATCAGCCCCGCCGTGGGGACGATCCTCGCGGAGCTCATCGCCCTCGGGACGTCGAAGACGATCGACGCGAGCCCGCTGGCCCTCGACCGCTTCCGCGGCGGCGGGACGCCGCGGGGGGCCGGGCTCTGGCTCTCCTCGAAGTGACCCACCGTCCCGCGGGGAGCCCGCGCCTCACGTCTGTCGGAGACGCCCGTGGATGAACCCTGCCGTGCGGGCGGCGAGCGCCATGATCGTGATCATCGGGTTCACGCCCGGCGCCGTCGGGAGGAGGCTGCCGTCCCCAATCCAGAGGTTCCGCACCTCGTGGCACTCCCCCGTCGGCAGGGCGGCGGACCTCCGTGGGTCGCGTCCCGCGCGGGCGGATCC
>MGWD01000042.1:27847-40712 GCA_001800825.1 Euryarchaeota archaeon RBG_19FT_COMBO_69_17
GTGAAGAGGGCGAGCCCGTTCGGCCGCGCCCCGAGTCGCTCGATCCGCTCGAGGAACGCGTCGAACTCGGAGTCCGGGATCGGGGACCGCCCGTCCCCCGCGCTGCAATCCCGGAGGTGGAGGGTCCCGACCCGGACGGCTCCTGCAGCCCGGTGGATCCGGGCCGCCTCCTGGAGGCCGCGGACGAGATTCCGACGGTCCCGGGCGGTCATCCCGTACTCGAGGATCGGCTCGCCCCGCGCGTCCGTGCCGACGACTCCCTCGGCGACGTCCCGGACGAGGACGATGGACGCCGCCGTCCGGTCGAGGCGGCGCATCGCGTCCTTGTGGGCTCGCCCGCCGAGCCACGGGGTCGCGAGGGCGCCGAGCCCCGGATGGCCGGGCGCGGCCTCGATCCAGGGGCCATGGTGGCCCTTGTCCACGTCTTGGAACTTCCGCACGACGACCGTCTGCATGGGCCCTCTCCACATCCGGACGGGCCGCGGGAACTCCCCCACGAGGGCCGTCGTCGGGTCGAGGCGGAGGCCCACGCCGACCCCGGGGAACCGGATCCCCGATCTCCAGAGGAGGGGCGGGGTCTGGATCGCGTTCCCCGCGGCGACGACGGCCCGGGCCTTCACGTGGACGGGGACCTGACGCCCCCTCGCCCGGTACGTCGCCTGCACGCCCTTCGCCTCGCCGCCCTCCACGACGACCGCGTCCGCTCTCGTGTCGAAGAGGATCTGGGCGCCCGCTCGGTGGGCGTCCGGGAGGTACGTGACGAGGGTCGACTGCTTCGCGTTGTACACGCAGCCGAAAAAGCAGAAGTCGCAGCGGCCTCGGCATCCCCGCGCGTTCCGCGGGATGATCTCGAAGTCCACGCCCGGACGGTACCCGAGGGCCTCGGCCCCTCGCCGGAGGACGTCGTTCGACGGGTTCACGTCGCTCTCTTCCGTCGTCACGTGGAGGCGGGACCAGACCTCGTCCACGAGGGCCCGGAACCCGGGGGACGTGAGGCCCGACATCCCCGCGAGGGCTTCCCACTCCTCGAGAGCCCAGGGGGGCGGGCGCAGGCACGTCATCCAGTTGATCGTCGTGCTCCCGCCCGCGGCCTGCCCGGCGAGGACCCCGATGGCGAGGTCCCTCGTCGTCAGGACCCCGTGCCCTAGGAAGAGGGAGTCGTACGCCTCCGCCTCCCGCTGGGTGAAGTCGTCCGCGGTACGGTAGGGCCCCGCCTCGAGGACGACGACCCGATGCCCCGCGGCCGCGAGCCTCGCGGCGACGACGGACCCACCGGCCCCGCTCCCGATCACGCAGACGTCGGCGGAGAGGGCGAGCTCCCGCTCGGGCCGAATGGGGTCGATTCGCAGCTCCGAGGGGTGGCGCGACGCGGACGGGTCGCGGTCGGGCGGGGGATCGTAGCCGATGGCCCGCCAGTTCGGGTTCGCCCCGTTCGCGAGGACCTTCGCGTAGGTCAGGAAGAGGACGAGCCGCTTCAGGGCGTGGAATCCGCGGCGCCGGACGGCGAGGCGGCTGTGGGCCCACCCCAGGAGGTACCGCTCCCGGAGCTCTTCCCGCAGGCCCGTGAACCGGCACGGAAGGCCCGCGAAGAGGAGGTTCACGAGGCGGCTGTCGAAGGTCCGCAGGAGGGTGCGGAAGTCCTCCCGCTGTTCGGGGGATACGTACTCGAGGACGATCCGCTCGACGTCCTCGTCGACCCCGAGGTCCGTGGCCGTGCGCTCATAGAACCCGCCCGGGTCGGCGTCGACCCGGACCCGGGGCACGAGGGTGTCGCACACGACCTGAAGGACCCTGCGCTCGCGCAGGTCGAGGGCGGGGGGCGCCGGGGGCTCGTCGGGCACGGGGCTTCGTGGGCCGAACGGTCTCAGGGGATTAGGCGTTTCTCCCGCGCGCGGGCGCATTTATTTAAGGGACCGCAGACTACGCGCGGCCCGCGGGGATGTCCTTCATGTCGGAATACGAGGCGCTCGCCCGGAACGTGGTCCGCCGGTCCCTCCGGATCCGGCCGAAGGAGAACGTGATCGTCGAGTGCTGGAACCACGGGATCGACGTGGCCCGGGCGTTCGTCTACGAGATCCGGGCGGCCGGCGCGAGGCCCCTATGGCTCTTCGAGGACGAGCCGACGTACTGGCGGTCCATCGAGACCTTGCCGACGACGAAGCTGGGCCAGGTCTCGAAGTCGGAGTGGTCCGCCCTCTCCGCCGCGGACGCGTACATCTTCATCCCCGGCCCCGCGGACATCACGCGGTACAAGAAGAACCTCCCGAAGTCCGGTGCGGCGACCGCGTACAACGCGGAGTGGTACCGTCGCGCGGAGAAGGCCGGGCTCCGGGGCGCGCGGGTCCTCCTCGGGTATGTGACCCAGGAGAGGGCCGCGAGCTACGGCCTCGACCACGCGGCCTGGCGGTCCATGATTCTCGACGCGGGATCCGCGGACTTCCGCGCGATCGCGCGGCGCGGTCGGCGTCTCCAGGCCCTCCTCTCGAAGCCCGCGGACGTCGAGGTCACCGCGCCGAACGGCACGCGGCTCACGTTCGCCCTCAAGGGACGGCGCGCGACCCTCGACGACGGGATCGTCGACGCGGAGGATCTGAAGGCGGGGGACTTCATGACGAACGTCCCCCCGGGGTACGTCCAGGTCCTCCCGGACGAGGCCTCCGCGGACGGGACGATCGTCTTCGACCGGCCCGAACCGTACCTCGGCACGTTCCTCCCCGGCCTCCGGATGGAGTTCCGGGACGGGCAGGCCTCGTGGTCCGCCGCGAGCGGCGAGGAGGTGCTCCGGGGCATGTGGGACAAGGCGAAAGGGCCCAAGGACCGCCTCGGCGGGATCCTCTTGGGCCTGAACCCCTCGGCCCGGCTCGGGTTCCTCCAGTCCGACATCGTCGCGGGGTGCTTCAGCCTCTGGATCGGGAGCAACGCGGAGGAAGGGGGGCGGAACAAGACGGACTTCGCCCTCAGCGGCCACACGGGATCCGCGACCGTGCGGGTCGGCAAGCGTCTCGTCCTCGACCATGGGCGACTCGTCCTGTAGCCGGGACGAGAGGGAGGGCGGCGGATGACCCGGTCGTCCGAGGAGGGCTACGCGGTCTTCCGATGGATCGCGGGGCTCGTCACGAGACGGTACAAGGCCCTCGTCGTGTTCTGGGTCCTCGTCTTCGGCGCCGCGATCGTCGCGAACCAACTCTGGCCCGTCGGGGATGTCGTCTCCTTCGAGCAGTCCGCGATCCTCCCGCAGGACACGGAGTCCGCGCGGGCCCAGGGCATCATCGAGGAGCAGTTCCCGGGCCAGCTCGCGAACAGCTCCGCGACGATCGTCCTCGTCGCGAACGATACGACGACGGAGTACTACCGCTGGTTCGTCGCGGACCTCCATGACGCGATCGTCCTCGCCTCGGCCCTCGAAGAGGACGAGTCCGGCCAGGTCGGACTCCGCGTGGGCGGGAACCTGACTGTCGATCGTCCGATCCGGTTCCTCCGGGACCCGTCCGAGGCGACGATCTACGGGGTCTACGAGGCGTACGCCTTCGAGCTCGCGAAGCAGTTCAACGCGGTCGTCCGCGGGCAGGTCCTCTTCACGGAGGGCGCCGCGGGCGTCTTCTGGGGTGTGCCGGGGTACCACCTCGGCGCCTGGCTCGCGTCGGGGGACAACGACACCGCGTACAACGAGACCGCGTCGTTCATCGCGTCCGCCTTCCCTCCCGAATCACAGGCGTGGGCGGCCTCCTGGCTCGACGCGTACCATCCCGCCTGGCTCGCCTCCTTCTCGGACCCGGGCCTCGCGTCCCTCCTCCCCGACGCACGGGCGGAGGCCGTCCTCGGGCGAGCGATGGCCTCGTATGTGCCCGCGTCCTTCCCGCCCGAGGCCCAGGGGTTCCTCCTCGGGATGACGACCGTGTTCACGCTCCGGAACTTCCAGGACGGCGCCCTCGTCGAGGACTACGCCCTGACGGCCTTCCGCGGGCTCCCCGTAGCGGAGGAGGCGTTCTTCCGGGACCTCTATCTCTCCGTCCCCGAGGACGCGACGGACGAGGAGCTCCGGGCCTTCGCACGGATCGAGTCCCGGGAGTACGGGATCGACGAGACCCCCCTCCTCCTGCCGTTCGACGTGACGACCTTTTACGTGAGCGAAGACCGGCGGATCCAGCTCATGAACTACGGGTTCGACCGGGAGGCGGAGTTCCGCGACGCGTCGGGCCGCGAGCCGATCGTGGAGAACGTCCTCGCGATGCGGGACCTCGTGCGCAGGATTGCGGACGCGTACGAGGCCCGCGCGAGCGTGTATGTGACGGGCAGCGCGCCGTCGAGCGTCGACCAGGAGGAGATCTTCGGGGGCGGCCTCGAGTTCGTCGCGACGATCGTCCTCGTGATCGTCCTCATCGGCCTCTACTTCCGCTCCCTCGTGTCCCCCGCGTTCCCGATCCTCACGATCGGGATCGCGATCATGATCGCGAACCTCTTCGTATGGTTCGTCGCGGTGTACCTGTTCTCCGTGGACTTCACGGTGACGGCGGTCCTCCAGACGGTCCTCCTCGCGACGGGGACGGACTACTCCATCTTCCTCATCTCCCGGTATCGGGACGAGCGGCAGGACGGCCGGAACCGCGCGGAGTCCGTCCGGAACGCGGTCGTGTGGGCGGGGGAGAGCATCGCGACGAGCGGCGGGGCCGTCCTCATCTCTTTCGCGGCCCTCTCGCTGGGGTCGTTCCCCCTCGTCCGCACGATGGGGATCACAATCGGGTTCTCCGTCACGATCGCGATCGGCCTCGCCCTCACGTTCATCCCCGCGGTCCTGCTCCTCGTCGGGAACCGGGTGTTCTGGCCCTCGGGCCGGAGGGTCGCCCGGCCGCGCCCCAAGGGGCAGCTGAGCGCGAGTGAGCGGTACTTCCGGGGGGCCGCGGGCTTCTCCATGCGCCATGCGAAGGCGGTCCTCGCGGCCGCGGTCCTCATCTCCGTGCCCGCGACGTACCTCGTCCTCACGGACGCGCCTTCGTACGACTTCTCCGAGGGCGCCCCCATCACGGAGTCGGGCCAGGGGCTCGACGCGATCAGCGACGCGTTCGGATACGGGTTCATCTTCCCGTCCTTCGTCGTCGTCCGCTTCCCGGACCCCCTCGTCGTGGACGGGAACGTCTCCGTGCCCCTCATGTTCGCCCTCGCGAACCTGTCCGCGGAGCTCCACGAGGACCCCGGGGTCAAGAGCATCGAGGGGCCCACGAACCCGCAGGGGAGCGAGATCGACTTCGTGAACCTGTCCGGCCTGCCCTCGGCCCAGCGGGAGGCGATCCTCCTCGCGATGTCCCCCTACATCGGCGAGGACAACCGGACGGCCCGCCTCCTCATGGTCCTCGCGGACCCGCCGTTCTCCCGGGACGCGATCTCGACGATCGACGGGCTCTCCGTGCGGATTGCCGCGATCCACGCCTCGGAACCCCAGCTCCGGCGGAGCGAGATCCTCCTCGGCGGGGTGAGCGCTGTCCTCAACGACGTCCGGGACAACACGAACCGCGACCTCCAACTCATGGCCGTCGTCGTGATCACGGGCCTGTTCATCGTCCTCCTTTTCGTCCTCGGTTCGGTCCTCATCCCGATCCGCGCGATCCTCACGATCCTCCTGAGCATCTCTTGGACGATGGGCCTCACGATCGTCGTGTTCCACGCCTGGAAAGGCCTCGACACGTTCTTCATCCTCCCCCTCGCCCTCTTCGTGATGGCGATGGGCCTTGGGATGGACTACGACATCTTCATCATCACGCGCGTGCGGGAGGAGGTCGCGAAGGGGAAGTCGGACCGGGACGCGATCACGGAGGCGATGACCCGGACGGGCGGGATCATCTCCGCCTGCGGGATCGTCATGGCGGGAGCCTTCGCGACCCTCATGATCAGCCCCCAGCCGTTCCTCCAGGAGATCGGGTTCGCCCTCGCGTTCGCGATCCTCCTCGACTCGACCGTCGTGCGGATCTACCTCGTCCCCGCGATCATGGTCCTCGCGGGCCGGTCGAACTGGTGGGCCCCTGGGAGGCTGCAGCGCGTCCGCCGGGAGCCGCCGCCGAAACCCCAGCCGGAATCGGGCGATCCGTGAGCTGTTCCGGACTCATTCTCACACAGGGTTTCGGGAACCCTCATCCTTAAGTCGAAGGTCCGCGTGAGAGAGGGTACCATGGTTCCCGCGACGGCGGACCCCACGGCAAGGGAGGAGATCGAGGACCTCCGGGAGAACGACCGAGAGGTCCTCGAGTTCCTCTCTCGGGATCCTGGGTCCCTCGTGGGGTTCCAGGGCATCCGGCGTCGCCTCCGAATCCATCCCGAGAAGCTGTCCCGGGCCCTCCAGCGTCTCGCGCGGGACGAACTCGTGGACCGGACGGACCTCGGGTACCGGGTGACCCCGAAGGCCCTGTCGATCCTGAGCCCCACGGCCATCGAGTCGGACTCGCCGGGCGTCCCCGTCCTCCAGACCTACCTCCCCGCGGGCACGGACCTGCGGGGCCTCGTGGCCTCCCTCAAGGGCGCGTGGATGGGCCCCCTCCGGTGGTACGGCCTCTCGGAGTCGGAGGGCGAGATCCGGGCGTCCTGGCTCACGGAGGACGGCGAGATCCAGCTCGACGTCCGGCTCCGGGTGGGCCAGCTCTCGATCACGGCCCTCGTCGATGCCCCGGACCGCCTCGACGAGGCCGCCCGCCTCGCCCACCAGCTGTTCCAGCACCTCTCCCGGGGCGCGTTCGCCCGCGTGAGCGGGTGACCGGCCCCGCCCGCGATGCGGTGTGACTCGGTCCGACCCGCTCGAATCAACTTACCCCACGGCTTCTATCGTCCTTTCGAGGAATCGAGATGACCACCACGGTGGGGATCCGGAGCAAGGACGGGGTCGTCCTCGCGGCGGACAAGCGCGCCTCGAAGGGCTTCTTCGTCGGATCGAAAGTCGTGCAGAAGCTGTTCGCCCTCGATCGGGCGACGGCCGTCGCGATCGCGGGCCAGATGTCGGACGCGGAGTACCTCGTGAACCTCGCGAAGGCGGAGCGACGACTTCTCTCCCTTCGGCGCGGCTACCCCCTCTCTGTGAGGGAGAGCGCGCGGCTCATCGCGAACATCGTGTACAGCGGGATGAAGGCGTACAACCCCTTCTTCGTGGAGCTCGTCGTCGCGGGCGTGGATCGGGACGGGGCCCACGTGTACACGAGCGACATGAGCGGGGCCGTGACCTCGGAGGACTTCATGTCCTCGGGGAGCGGCTCGCCGATCGCGTACGGGGTCCTCGAGCAGGGGTACCGGGCCGACATCGACCTCGACGGGGCGAGGCGCCTCGCGGAGTCCGCCGTCCGGGCCGCGATGGAGCGGGACCCGGGCAGCGGGAACGGGGTCGACATCCTCGTCCTCCCTAACGGCCACGCTCCCACGGGGGTGAACTGATGGCCGCGGACGTCGGGCGGATCCCGTTCTTCTACAACACGGAGGGGCGGCTTGTCCAGGTCGACTACGCGATGCAGGCCGTCTCCCGCGGCTCGACGACGGTCGGCCTGAAGACGAAGGACTTCGCGGTCCTCGCGAGCCAGGTCAAGCCGACCCGGCCCCTCCTCGAGCCCGCGGAGAAGATCTACGTCGTGGACGACCACGTGGGCGCGACGGGGAGCGGGTACATCGGCGACGTCTCCACGCTCGTGGACGACCTGCGCCTCGCGGCCCAGCGCCACCGGCTCGTGTACGACAACCCGATCGACATGGCCACGCTGTCGCGCCAGCTGTCCGAGCAACTCCATGCCCTCACGATGTACGCCGTCCGGCCCCTCGGGGCCTCGATCATCCTCGCGGGGATCGACGAGCTCGGGGTCCAGCTGCTCCAGGTCGACCCGAGCGGGACCGCGTTCCGCGGGGCCGGGTTCGCGATCGGACAGCACGCGGACGAGGCCCTCGAGGCGATCGGCCGCGGGTACCGACCCGACCTCACGCTCGACGACGCCCTCCGGCTCGCGACGGAGACGATCGAGTCCTCGAACGGCGGGAAGGGGCAGATCGAGTTCGGCGTGGTCCAGGCCGACACGAGGCGCTTCGAGCGGCGCCCCCTCGAGAACGGCGAGTGACCCCGCCGCCCCCTCCCTTTTCCGGGGAACCGACCCAGGATCCCATGTCCCGGTTCGTACCACCAAGCCGAGGTATGCTCGGGACCGGCGTCCACCCTCCCGCTCTCGCCCTCACGCGAGCCGGTAGGTCTCCCCCGGGCCTTCCTTCGTCCTGCGGATGAGCCTGCGCGCCTCGAGATCGAGCTTCGTGGACTCCATGTACCACGGGATGGAGCCCTCGAACCGTCCCCGGAGGCGTCGCTCCACGGCGTTCGTGAGCTGGGGATGCGTGAGCCCCGGGCTGTCCCGCAGGACGTCGAGGATCGTCTCCCGCATGGCCTCGTACTTGGCCTTGCTGATGTTCACGCCCCGTTTCCCCTGGGGGTGCTTCGTGAGGATCTTCTCCTCCATGGCCCGTCGAACGCGCGGGGACAGATAAACGTCTGCCGCCCTCTGCCTCGACCCCCCGGTCCACGGAGGAACGGTTTAAGAGTCCTTCGGGCTATCGCGCGTCCGTTCCCATGCCACATCCCTTCTCCCCCCGCCCGGCCCGGAGGCCCGGTTGACTATGGCCCGGCTCTACACGCGGACGGGCGACGATGGGACGACGGGGGTCCTGGGCCCGGGGCGGGTCGGGAAGGACGATCCCCGGATCGAGGCCGTGGGGGCCGTCGACGAGCTCAATGCGGCCCTCGGGGTCCTCCTCGCGGTCCTGAAGGACCGCGGGATGCGGAAGACCCTCCTCGGGGTCCAGGACGACCTCTTCACCCTGGGGGCCGACCTCGCGGCGCCGCGTCCCGGAGGGGATCCGAAGCTCCCGCGGGTCACGGGGGCCCACGTCGCGGCCCTCGAGGCCGCGATGGAACGCCTGGACGTCGGGCGGGTGACGGAGTTCACCCCCCCCCGCGGCCCCGAGGCCCTCGCCCGCCTCCACTGGGCCCGGGCCGTCGCCCGGCGCGCGGAGCGTCGGGCCGTGGCCCTCGCCCGGTCCGCGCGGGTGAACCCGGAGGCCCTGCGGTACCTGAACCGCCTTTCGTCCCTCCTCTTCACGATGGCCGTCGCCCTCCAGCGGCGGGAACGGCGGAGGGCGGAGCACCCGTCGTACCGCTGAGTCACCCGAGGAGTTCGATCCAGATCCCGTCGGGGTCCCGCACGTAGACCTCCGTCCCCTTCGACCGGCCCGGCGGCACAGCGGGCTTTGCGCCCTTCCCTAGGAGCTCGCAGTGGGCCTTCTCGACGTCGTCCACGAGGAAAGCGATGTGGTCCAGCTCCTCGCCCCGCCGGTACGGGGTGTGGAAGCGGCTCCCCCGGGGGTACCAGTTCAGCTCGAGGCGCTGGCTCGACCCCGGGCTCCGGAGCTGGACGTATTTCCCCCCGTGGGGCATCCTCCCCTCGTTCACGACCTTCATCCCGAGGGCCTTCGTGTAGAACCCGAGGGACCGCTCAAGGTCCCTCACTCGGATGCCGGCGTAGTAATGGCGGTACTTCATGGACCCGGGAGGCCCGGGGAGGGGCGTCAGGATGGTCCCGTCGCACGGCGGGTCCTCGGCCTCACCGGCCCAGCCCGGGGGACCCGAGGAACCCGAGGAGGTGCGCGAGGGCCTCCGCGTTCCCCGGGGTCTGGGGTGGTCGCCTCCCCTCCGCGAGCGCCTGTGGGATGAGCTCCCGAAGCCGGTGGAGGTCGCCCGGCGCGAACCCGAGGGCCCTCGCGTTCGCCTCCGCCTCGACGTGGCCCGCGGGGGGGATCGCAAGGACGGGCGTGCCGGCGGCGAGGGCCTCCCCCAGGGTCCCCTTCCCGGCCGTCGTGATCACGAGGTCCGCGGCGAGGACGTAGTCCTGGAGGTTCGGGACGAACCCGTAGACGTACACGCCGGGCGCGGGCTCCACCCGTAGCTTGGGCCCCGTGACGACGACCATCGAGGCGTCCGGGAGGTCGAGCTCCCTAAACGCGCGGATCGACGCCCGCACGAGGGCCTCCCCAATCGCGGTCCCGCCTGGGGTCACGAGGATCGTCCGCTTCAGGAACACGAGGTCCTCCCGGACCTTCTCCCGGGACGCGCCGAAGGCCCGCACGACGGGGCCGATCCGCCGGACGTTGGGCCACGGAGGGGCCTCGTCCGCGACGAGGACTAGGTCGACCTGGCGGGCAAGCCGGGCAAACCAGGCGTTCCCCGCGGCCTCGAGGATCCGGGACGGGAGGTCCCTCGCGAAGGCGTGGCGCACCGTGTTGAGGACGAGGGCGGTCGGGATGCGCCGGCGGACGGCCTCCACGACGCTCGCGAGCTCCCCGTCGGACACGAGGAAGCGGACCGACCCCCAGTCCCCCTCCTTCCGGAGGAAGCGCCGGGCGACCCGGAGGTATCGCGCGTAGTCGACGTACCACGAGCGGACGGGGCCCAAGGCGCCGTCCCGGAGGGGCCAGTCCGGCGCGGGCGGGAGGGGCATCGCGTCGAAGCCGCTCGCGACCACGAGGTCGAGGGCGGGCACGCCGGCGAGGAAGAGCAGCTCGAGGTCCGGGCGAGCCTTTTGGAGGTCCCGGGCGAGGGCGACGGCCCGCGTCGCATGGCCTAACCCCTGGGAATGGACGGCGACGTAGCCTCGGAGCGCGCCCATCGTCCCGCGGACGATGCCCGCGGCGTACAAAGACCTGTGCCGGGCCGGGCGGCTCAGGGCTTCGCCGCGGGTCTGCGCTGGGCCGCCATGGGGTGCTCCGGGACGGACCCGGGCTCCGAGTCCTTCTCGAACTCCCGCTCCTCCCACATGTCGTACGCGATCGCCGTCGCGGCGGCCTGGGTGATGATCGCGAACGCGTTCACGACGTGGAAGAGGAGGATGATCCCGTATACGGTGATCCCGAAGAGGCCCCAGTCGGCCCCGATCCTCCCCGCAAGGAGCACGCCGAGGATGCCCATCGAGACAGAGAGCTGGAAGGTCGACTTCGCGATCCTCTTCGGACGCGCCGGCGCCTTCGTCCTCCGGATGCCGTCGAAGTTCATCCACGCCAGGGCGATGATCCCGACGCCGAGGGCCATGTGGGCGTAGATGAGCACGGGCCCTCCTCCCGGCGTCATCGCGAGGAGGAACTCCACGAGCACGATCCAGATCATCCCGTAGAGGGCTTGCCAGGTCTTCATGCCGTCCACCGCTCCGCCCGGGCCACGCCGCCCGGGGGGGAAAGGGCTTGCGTGCATACTGTACGGAACGTCCCCCTGCCACGGCCCGCCATGGTCCGGCGTCCCCCGCATCCGCGAGCCCCCGCCGAGGCCTTTTATGTCCCGCCCGCGTTCGGACGGGGGTGGACCTCCCCGTCCTCGCCCGCTACCCGTTCCTCCGGGAGGCCTCCGGCTACATCCGGGCGGAGGGGATCTCCCTCGAGGAACTCCTCACGGACCCCGCGTACGCGCGGGCGCGGGCCCTCGGGCGGGGGCGGGTCCTCGAGGCCCTCGAGCGGGGCGCCCCGCCGGAGCGGGTGCCTGTCGCGGAGGGCGACCGGCTGGCCCAGCTCCTCGCCTACCCCGTCGCCCGGATCCTCGTCTCTGCGGTCGCGGACACGTACCTCATCCGGCGGTACGCCCTCCGCGAGGCCGTCGCCGCGGAGGCTCGCCTCGGGGCGGACCTCGACGACCTCGTCCTCCGGGTCGCCGCGGAGCTCGGGGTCGACCTCCGGCGGGCCGACGGCGCCTTCCGGCTCCACTTCGCGGACTTCCTCCGCCACACGAGCACGATGCGGGAGACCCCCTGGAAGCTGATCAACCAGCGGCTCGACGCGGGGTACGTCCGCCTGCGCCGGGAGAAGGCGGTCCGGGTCCTGCGGAACGCAGTCCAGCGGAGGATCGAGGAGGGCCTGCCCATCCCCGTGAACGACGCGATCCTCGAGGCGTTCCGCGGGGACCTCGCGGAGATCCGGGGGATCCTCGACGCGAAGAAGGCCGCGTTCAAGGCCGACGACATCGGGAAGGTCTCCATCACCCGCTTCCCGCCGTGCATGTACAACCTCCTCGCCCAGATCCAGGCCCACGAGAACGTGCCGCACATGGGTCGCTTCGCGATCGTCTCGTTCCTCCACCACATCGGGATGGGGAACGAGGACATCTTCCGGGTTTTCGGGGATGTCCCGGACTTCGCCGTCGACGTGACGAAGTACCAGATCGACCACATCACGGGCACGACGAGTCCGACGGAGTACACGCCGCCGGAATGCTCGACGATGAAGTCGTACGGCCTCTGCCCCGGGCCCGACCGGATCTGCCTCACGATCAAGCATCCCCTGTCCTACTACCGGATTAAGGGGCGGGAGCGGCGTCCCCGGGGGGAGAGCGCGGCGACGGCGGCGTGAATCCGCGGGCCGGAGACCCCGCGGCAAGCCTCATATACCCCTGAGAGCCCTTCGCGGTCGTGCCCGGGTGGGACCCGGCACGGAGAAGGGATGGACAGGATGAAACTTGGACCCGTCTTTCTGATCGGCTTGGTGCTCGGGATTGTGTTCGGACTCCTGACCTTCATGGGTGCAGGGCTGGGGGCCTACTGGGTCCTCATCGGTGGGCTTGTGGTCGGCTTCCTCACGGGGTTCCTCCTGAAGGACATGAAGGCGTCCCTCGGGTTCGGCTTCCTCAGCGCGTTCGTGGGCGTCACCGTCGGCGGGATGATCGTCGTCTTCGCCATCGCATCGCTCCTCTCGGCGGTCCCCCTGCTCGGCGGCTTCCTCGGGATTCTGCTCGCGATCGTGGCCGTCGTCTTTGGCCTCGGCGCAGGCATCATCGCGCTCATCGGCGCGCCAATCGGGGTCATCGTCGGGAAGCGGATGGGCCCGC
>MGWD01000042.1:40778-40995 GCA_001800825.1 Euryarchaeota archaeon RBG_19FT_COMBO_69_17
CCGCCAGATCCCGACGGCCCGCTGGATCGCGGTCCCGTGCCCGAGGACCGCGAACAGGACGAGGAACCACTCCAGGGGCTGGAAGAGGACGGGCCCGTATCCCCACACGACGCCCCCTGACGGGGCGGCGAGGAGCTGGACGAGCCCCCCGAGGACCAGGAGGACCAGTCGATCCGCGCGGCCCAGGACGCCCGCGTACCGGCGGCCCTGGCCCACG
>MGWD01000043.1:0-91 GCA_001800825.1 Euryarchaeota archaeon RBG_19FT_COMBO_69_17
CCTGTCCGGGCAGGACGTCATCCATGAGAAGACGGACTCCGGCGCGGTCACGAAGTACGTCCATGCGAACGGCATGCGGATCGCGAGGATC
>MGWD01000043.1:161-1343 GCA_001800825.1 Euryarchaeota archaeon RBG_19FT_COMBO_69_17
GGCCCGCACGCGCCGGCCGAGGGCGTCGTACACGTACGCCTGCTGCTGGACGCCGCCGACGAGGGCTCTGGAGAGGAGGTTCTCGTTCGTCCATTCGTACGTCCAGCCACCCGTCTTCGAGGCGAGGTTGCCGCTGACGTCATAGGCGAACGTCGTGGTCCCGCCGTTCTTCGTGGCGGATGTAAGCATGTTCGTCCCCGTGGGCCCATTCCCGTACGCGTACGTGCCCCATCCGGCAAACTTCACGGTCACGGAGAGCTGGGTTACGGCCGTTTCGAGGCCGGCGTATTTCGACATCCCAGCCTCGAGGGCGTCCACATCCGCCTTCGTCCAGTTTTGGGCCGTCCTGGGGTTCGCCCACCACGTGTACTGGACGAGTGCGGGTGCGTCGGGATTCGAACTCAAGATGGTTTGGGCACTTCCGGCGTACGTGGTTCCCCCGGTCCTCACAAGGGGCTGGACGCGGGCCGGGATAACGTGGCAGGGGGGTGGGTCCAGGCAGCCGGAGTCGTCCGCCTCGCCCCACGCGAGGGCGCTCACGGTGACGGACTCGATCGTCCCGGATATGGGCAGATTCGAGAGCGCATAGAGATCCTTCCGTCCGTTCGTTCCTGTGGTCACGTAGGACGCGGACCCGTCGGCCGTCACCTCGTCCACGCACTGCCAGTTCGCGGAGCACCCCACACGGGCCCACTGGGCGGAGGAACCGGCCCCGTTGGGTCGGAGGACGAATGTGGACAGGGACAGGCGGTTCCCGAGGGCGTCGTACGTGAAGTCCTGGACCCCGAAGGGGCCCGAGGCCGTCTTGAGCCGGTCGAGCCCGTCGTAGGCGAAGGACTCCGCTCCCTGGGTCGTTCCGCCGACGGCGAGGACGTTGCCCGAGGCATCGTACCCGCTGTACAGGAGGTCCAGGAACGTCGTCGCGCCGTACGAGGCGCGGATCGAGGTCGGCCACCCGCGGCCGTTGTAGGCGACGCTCCGGACGACCTGATTGCCGAAGGCGACGTCCTCCGGGAGGTCGTCCGCGAAGTAGGAGAAGGAGCCATACACCGTGGACCCGCTGCGGACCTCACTCGTCCGGCCCAAGGCGTCATGGGTGTAGTTCACGATCGTCCCGTCCGGATATGTGAGGCCTGCGAGCCTACTGGTTCTGACATCGCCAACGGACTTGCAGGCCTCGTC
>MGWD01000043.1:1349-6789 GCA_001800825.1 Euryarchaeota archaeon RBG_19FT_COMBO_69_17
GCCCAACTCCATCCCTCCAACCGCCGCCGAGGGCGCGCCGGGTCACCGGAGAAGACGCATCCGCGCGAAGGCCGGTCCGGCGGGCGAGTGGATGCTCATCATAGATAAGCGTTTCTGGAGATGTCACGTTTCAAGGGATCGGTGGGCTGATCGCCGAACGTTTCGCCAACTTTCCGTCTCGAATCGATTCGAAATCGCCGCGTGCCGGAGACCTCTAGTCGGACTATCAGCTTTGACTGACCGTCCTCCCATGCGGAGGAGACCAAAGCGTCCGCAGGCTTTCCGGAACACTCGCTTGGCACCGTTGTCGCGGGGCTGTCGGCGCGGCACACAGCATCGTCTGTGGGTCTGACTGGATGGACCGTCGCACTCAGTCACGAACGAGAAAGTCGTCGATCCGATCCTTCGCCTTCTCCCGGGCCTCCTTGTGCTTCCGGAGGAACGACTCGACCTTGCCCCACAGCTCGAGCTTGCAGTCCCCGCATAGACGTTCCCCGGACCGGCAGGTCCGCTCGACCTCCGCGAGATGCCCGTCGTCGGGTTCGAAGACGAAGTTGTAGAACGCGAACACGGAGCAGATGTCGGGGTCTGCCCCGAGCCTCCGTTGCTCCTCGACGGTCGCGCGGCCCCCCGTGAACGCGTTCGTGATCTTCTTCTTCGCATCCTTCAGGGAGTCCGTCGTGAAGATGCTCGATTCCGGGACGGACGCGGACATCTTCCCGCCGGGGCCCGTGAGGCTCGGGAGGAGCTTGTTGTGGATGAGGGCGGGCTTCGGGTACCCGAGTCGCGGGGCGACGTCCCGGGCGACTCGGAAGTGGGGGTCCTGGTCGATCCCGCACGGGATGAGGACGGGCACGTCCTGCCCCGCGAGCCTCGTCGGGAGGAACGCGGGCGCGGCCTGGATGCTCGTGTAGAAGATCTCCCCGATGTTGTTCGAGTTCTCGAAGCCGAAGACGGCCTGGGTCGTCGAGAATGTGATCCGCTTCGCGACCTCGACGGCGATCGGATAGAGGTGGTGGATGTACTCCGTGTCGAGGAAGATCCGCGTCCGCTTGGGCTCGAACCCCATCGCGATGATGTCGAGGACGTTCTCGTAGCCGACCTTCGTCGCCTGGCCGAGGTCCTCGAAGTCCTTGAAGAGGAACTTCTCGTCGTCCGTGATCTGGAAGTACAGGGTCGCCCCGAACTTCTCCTGGAGCCATTTCGTGAAGAACCAGGGGAGCATGTGGCCGATGTGGATCCCGCTCGACGGGCCGCGGCCCGTGTACAGGGCGAAGGGCAGGCCCTTGTCGTGCCGGTCGAGGATCCCCCCGAGGTCCCGGTGGCTGTAGAAGACGCCCCGGCGGAGCATGGGGTGGAGATCCCCCGCGGCCTGCCGGACCCGCTCGAGGAGGGCGGGCGTGATCCGCTCCGTCCCGAACTGGGTCACGAGCCGGTCGTAGTCGACCTGGCCCTTGACCTCCCACGGGGTGACGACGAAATCCTCGGGCATCCTCGCACGGAAACGGAGGGGCGTAGATAAAGGCATCCCGGAGGCGGGCCGTCGGCTCAGACCATGATCGCGTGCCGGCCGCGCATGTCCGCCTCCGTCTGCCCGAGGCGGGCCATGACTTCTGCGACCACGCCGTCGAGGAGGATGAGGGCCGCTTCCTCGAACAGGGTCCCGAGGGGCGCGAGGCGCGGCCGTTCCGGATCCGTGTCCGTCTCGATGAGGAGGACGACGTTGCTCGCGTGGGACAGCTTCGACGTCCGGTGGCCCGTGACGGAGATGACCTTCGCGCCGACCCGGCGGGCGATGTTCGCGACCTGGTTCGCGCTCATCGTGGAGCCCGTGTTCGAGACGATGAGGACCGCGTCCCCCTCCCCCACGACGGGCGTGATCGTCTCCCCGATGAAGAAGCACTCGAGGCCGAGCTGGACCATGCGGATCGCGAAGGCGCGCGCCGCGACCCCGCTCCGGCCGACGCCATACACGAAGAGCTTCTTCGCCGACACGACGATGTCCGTGGCCTCCGCGATCTCGCGGGAACGGTCCTCCGCGAGGAGCTTTCCGAGGCGGTCCAAGAGGTACCCCGCGGACGCGCTCGCGGTGCCGGCCGGCTTAGCCTGCTTCACGGCCGCCGCTTCTCCTCTCGTTCCGGCTTCTCCGGCTTCTCCGGCTTGCCTGGCCGGACGAGCTGCTTCGCGAGGACCCGTTCGAGGATGACCTTCATGTACATCGCGTCGTGCTCGAGCAGGGGGGAGGACGACACGATGGTCATGTCGAAGTCCCCGTCGAGGAGGCACTCCGCAAGGGGTTCGAACCGGAGGTCCCCCTTCTTGATCGGCGTGTACCGGAGCTCGTTCCCGTCCGCGTGTTCGACCCCGGAGAAGTGGGCGTGGATGTGCCCGTCGGAGAGGCGCTTCGTCTTCGACAGGACGGCGGCGAAGTCCTCGGGCCTCTTGAGCGACCCGAACCCGCGGGCGTGGACGTGGGCGAAGTTGAGGACGGGGACGATCCCCTTGACGAGCTTCGCGAGGCCGAGGATCTCCTCGAGGCTCCCGACGACCTCCGTGCGGCCGCTCGCCTCGATTCCCAGGCGCGCGCGGATCTTGTTCCTCTTGTACCAGTCCCGCAGGAGGCGGAGGTTCTTCGCGATCGCGGTCAAGGCGGGTTTCGCGTCCATCGCCCCGAACATCCCGAGGTGCGTGATGACCGTCGTCGCGCGCATCGCCTCCGCGAGCATCCCCGCCCAGCGGATGCTGTCCACGCTCTTCTGGGCGAGGCCGTCCGCGTTCGCGAGATCCATGTAGTACGGGGTGTGGAGGGACAGCTCGATGTCGAGCTCCCGGGCGAGGAGGCCGAGCTCCTCGAGCTCCGCGTAGTCGTCCGCGATCCCCGAGGCGAGGCTGTGCAGGACGTCCCCCTTCCCGATCTTCTCCGTCAGGGACGAGCGGAGGACGTCCTTCCGGTCCTCCCGCCGCCCGATCTGGACGACGAGCTCCCCGGGGATCTCCCGGACCGTGTGGCCGATGTCGTCGTCCGTCGCGTACCGCTCGTTGAGGTTCACCCGGACGAGCTGGACCTCCATCGCCGTGAGGCCCAGGTTGTGGACGTCCTCGATCCCGTCCCGCAGGGTCCGCCCCTTGCAGGACAGCGGGATGCCCGACGGTCCGAAGCGAATCATCGGGTCACCCTCGCGCGCATCTCAAACAAGGACTATTATTCACCTCTCCCTGATATTAATAGTTTTGTCGGCCGCCCCGACCTCGCGTGAGCGGGGCCGGGCGGGTCCTGGGTTCCCTCCGCGTGCCGACCCGGAACGGGCCCGGGTTCATCGCCTTTTCGCACGCGGCCCGTCGAGGGACGCGGACCGGGAGGGGAGCACCCAAACGTTTATATGACGCACGGGTTTAGCCGCCTCTCCCGAGAGCCGTTTCCATGGGCACGACCTCCAAGACGAACCCTCGCCTCCATCGCGTCGTCCGCGAGCTCCGGGACCTGTCCCGGGAGAACGGTGTGGCAATCTGGCGGGACGTCGCGGACCGCCTCGAGCGGTCCCGGAAGAACTGGTCCGAGGTGAACCTCTCCCGCCTCGGCCGCTACGCCGCGAAGGGCGAGCAGGTCGTCGTGCCCGGGGTCCTCCTCGGGACGGGGGCCATCGAGGTGCCCGTGACCGTCGCCGCGTTTCGGGCCTCCGCCGCGGCGCGGAAGAAGGTCGAGGCCGCGGGGGGCCGCTCCGTCAGCCTCCTCGAACTGGCGGTCCAGAACCCGAAGGGGAGCGGCGTGAAGATCCTGGGGTGACCATGGCCGTCATCGATGCGACGGGCCACGTCGTCGGACGCCTCTCGAGCGTCGTCGCGAAGCGGCTCCTCAACGGGGAGGAGATCGTCGTCGTGAACGCGGAGAAGGCGATCGTCACGGGACGCCGGAAGACGGTCCTCGCCGAGTACACGAAGCGGAGGAACCGGGGGAGCACGACGAGCCGGATGCGCGGGATCGGCCCCTTCTACCCGAAGCGGCCCGACATGATCCTCCGGCGGACGATCTCCCGGATGCTCCCCAACCAGCAGCCGCGGGGCCGGGAGGCCCTCAAGCGGCTCCGCGTCCACATCGACGTCCCCGAGGCGTACAAGGGGCAGACGTTCGAGATCGTCGAGGTCGCCAAGCGGGCGCCCCAGGGCCCCGTCCTGAGCCTCGGCGAGGTCTCCCGGCAGCTCGGGTCCAAGTTCTAGGTGTCACCATGAAGGTCGTCGTGGCGAGCGGGAAGCGGAAGACGGCCGTGGCGCGGGCCACGATCCGCAAGGGCCGGGGTCTCGTCCGGATCAACAGCGTGCCCGTCGAGATCTATCCCGTCGAGCTCGCCCGGATGAAGATCCTCGAGCCCCTCAAGCTCGCGGGGAAGAAGGTCGAGTCCGTGGACATCGAGGTGAACGTCGCGGGGGGCGGGATCATGGGCCAGGCGGACGCCACGCGGACCGCGATCGCCCGTGGCCTCGTCCAGTACCTGAACGACGAGGACCTCGAGACCCTCTTCCGGGAGTACGACCGCACCCTGATCGTCCCCGACACCCGCCGGAAGCTCCCGAAGAAGCCCCTCGGCCGCGGGGCGCGGAAGAAGCGGCAGAAGTCGTCCCGGTGAGACGATGATCACCCCCGTCCGATGCTTCACGTGCGGCAAGGTCGTCGCGAGCGCGTGGCCCGCCTTCGTCGAGCGCACCCGCGCGGGCGAGGAGCCGGGCAAGGTCCTCGACGACCTCGGCCTGAGCCGCTATTGCTGCCGCCGGATGATCCTCTCCAACGCGGAGCTCATCGACGAGGTCCTCCCGTTCGGCTGACGACCATCGCGGGAGAACTTATTTAAGGGCGCAACCGTTCGACGCGCCCGCGGGTCCGTGGGGTAGCTTGGTATGGGCGCGGGCGTCGCCGTCCCGCCCACAAGAAATCCTACCAGCTTGGGGTGCTGGCGACTCCGGTTCAAATCCGGACGGACCCACTTAACTTCCGGCTCGAAACCTATGTCTTCCCGCCCGTGAACCTATTCCCGATGGTTCGGGTCGGCGGCGCGAAGGGACGGGGAGCGAAGTACGTTCGGCGCCTGGAAGATCCCACGCTCGAGCGATGGTACAAGAATGCTGCCCGTGGCTCCCAGATCACGGCCGACGTGTACCTGAGGCGCCTCGGGAGCGTCTGTGCGGCGCACGGCATGATTCCCAGCGACCTCCTGAAGAAGACGAGCTCGGAGCGTCGGGATTTCCTGACGGACCTCGTCTCCTCGATGGAGGAACGGGGCCTGTCCGGGGGCTACATCGAGTCGACCCTCAAGGCAATCCGCTCCTGGTTGTCCTTCAACGCCGTCCCGTGGGAGCATCGGATCAAGGTGCAAGTCCCTCGAAGTTGGCTTGTCCCTCCGTCTCCTGACGGACCACTTAAGCTCTCCTCTTAGGTGTGCGAAAGAGG
>MGWD01000044.1:0-9296 GCA_001800825.1 Euryarchaeota archaeon RBG_19FT_COMBO_69_17
CTCGACGCCGCACTTCGGGCACGTCGTCGCGTCCTCGGGGATGAAGGCGCCGCACTCCCCGCACTCGACCATCTTCCCGAGGCCGTAGAACTTCAGGTATAGGCTCAGGCCCACGGCGATCGCCGCGATGATGCCGAGGATGAGGAGGAGGAACCACCAGGGGATCCCGAGGAGGGGCACGGGCTGGAACAGGAAGGGCCCGCCCTTGATGATCGAGATCGTCCGAGTTTCGCCCGTGATCGCCGCAGGGCCGGGGGTGACGACGAGGCTGTAGGCCCCATCCGGCGTGCTCGCGGGCACGAGGATCTCGCCGCGGAAGAATCCCTGGGCCTCCGACACGGTCACGTTGGGCGTGCCGACGACATCCGTGCCGGACCGTATCTCGATCGTCAGGGTCACCCCGACGATCCCGTTCCCGGCCGCGTCCCGCACGTACCCGGTGATGCTGAGGATCGCCCCGGGCTCCACGGTCTGGCCCGTGAGGGGCCGGTCGATCGCGACGAACCCGGTGGGCGGCGGTAGGACGTTGACCGTGATGCTCGCGAAGTTGTTGCTCTCCTGGGCCGCCCCGCCCTCGTCGATCGTATTGTCGGGGTCCGCCTCGAGCATGAGGGTGTGGGACCCCGCGGCGGTGATGCCCGGCACGGAGATGGACTGGTTGACGAACGCGGGGATCGTGAGGCCCGTCACCCGGGCGACCTCCGTCGTACCGTCGAGGAAGACCGCGACGGCGACGTTCGTGGCCGTCGTCTGGCCGTTGTTGTACACCCGCGCGTAGACCGTGAACGGTTGGTTCACGGTCACCGTGATCGTCGCCGTGTACTCGGACTGGCGGATTTCGAGGTCGGGGTTCGTCCGGACCTGGAGGGTGTCGAAGGCGAGGGTGACCTGGACGTTGTTGTCAGCTTCGTCGATCGCGGGGTAGGCTGGGAAGTAGACCCCGGCCGACGTCGTCGACGTGTCGAAGGAGGCGATGGCCTCGTAGTTGCCGAAGGACTCCGCGTTCGGCAGGGAGGTCGTCGTAATCTGGTCCGTCGTCAGGGGGATCTTGGTCCGGCCCGTCGCGTCGGCCCGGTTCCAGGCGTTCGTCCCCGACGCAGCGCGGCCGATGTACCAGAGGGTCTGGGCGCTCGGGGTCGTCAGGCCTCCGTTGTCGGGATACGTGGCGAGGGCGCCGCTCGGGCTGAAGTAGCTTGCGATCGTCGCGCTGCTCACGGGGAAGTCCGTCGAGTCGAGGACCGTGGCGTGGAACCACCGAAGCAGGTAGATGCTCCCGCCCGCAGCCGTCGGAAGGTAGGCGGGCATCCAGGTCGCCATGGAGGGCGGGTCCTGGGAGCGGTCGATCGTGACGTTGTACAGGTATGCGTTCGAGGTCCCATCGACCTGGAGGGTGTTGTGCCTCGCCGGGTCGTCCGAGAAGTCGACGCCGAGGTACGAGTCGTACGCGTAGAGCCTCGAGCCGCCCGTGAGGCTGAGGTTCCCGTTCCCCGTGAAGTTCCCGCCGCTCACCCACTCAAAGAGACGCTCGACCCGGGACCGGTACAAGACCGCGGTCGTGGCGGACCAGGAGATCTCCGGGGCGTCGTTGTTCGAGTCGATGTCGATCCCCAGGTCGCCGAGCTCCGCGTCCGTGAATCCCGTGATCGACGAGTCCGTGACGTTGATCGTGCCGGACGTCGCGTTGAACCAGCCGGGGAACTTGAGCACGGCCCCGTTCCGCATGGAGAACCGCGCCGTCGGGCCCGTGAGGGTGAAGGCGAGCTTGAGGTCCGGGGTGATCGCGACCCGCTCTGTCGTCAGGATGGAGTTGTCGAGGATGAGCGCACCGTTCGAGTTCACGTTGAGGGAGTAGCTCGCGTGGGAGGCATCCTTCGCGAAGCGGAGGCCCCCGTTGACCAGGGTCAGGCTGCCGCCCGCGTTGATCGTAATCGTCCCGTCGACGGTGTACACGATGTCCTCGCAGACTTGGACCGTCGAGATCGTCCAGTCCCCCGTGATGACGCCGGAGACGGCGTCACAGGGCGCCGCGCTCGCCGGGGGGCTGAGCGCGAGGAGCACGGTGAACACGCCGCCGACGGCGAGGGACCAAACGATCAGGAGGCTCAGCGCCTTGCCATTCCTTCCGGGTCGACTAGACATCCCAAGACCTCCCGAGCGGCGGCAGCGCGGAGACGACCGTCGAGCTGCTGCCGATGGGCATCTCGCGGGGCATCCTGGGGTACTTCATAAATAGGTTACCGGGCGATTATCTATTGCGATAAGCACACGGCTCCAAGGGAGGGACCCGGGCTCGAGTCGACGGTCCGCCCCCCCGCGCGGACGGAAGATCCCGGGAGCCGCCTCCCGTGCGGCGCGTCCCGGCGATGGCGGCACATGCCCCTCCCCGACCGGCCCCGCGGCCCAGTCCCCGAGCCGACCGCGTCGGGCGAGGGGCCCGTTTGGGGGCCGCTAAGGCCTCCCGATTATCAGCGATTGGTAACTACCGCGACGGTCTTATATACCCAAGACTCGGGTGCGAGGGTGTTCTCCAAGCCCACCGGAGGCCACCCTATGAAAGTCATCCTACGGGAAGACAGGTCGGGTGTGTCGGAAGTCATCGGCACAATCCTGATCCTCTCGATGACCGTCGTCATGTTCTCTGTGATCATCATCTGGGTCTCGGGCATCCCCGCGCCCGTCGCGACGAGCGCCGTCGAGATCCAGGGGACGTTGGAGCCCGTGTACGACGTGGCCCTCCGGGAGATCGGCGTACGGATCCTCCTCGTCCATCGAGGCGGCGAAGCCTTGCTCCCCGTCCCGACGGTCCTGTACGTCAGCGCGCAGCGGGGCGTCACGCCGCTGAGCACGGACACGGTCACCCTCCACCGGTACAACGACCGCCTCGCGTCCCCCAGCGGACTCCTCGACGGCACGGACAGCATCTGGGACATCGGGGAGCGGTTCGCATACCAGAGCTACGCCCTGCGGTCGTCTGACCGGATCACGGCCACCGTCGTGGACCTCGAGAAGAGCATCGTCGTGTGGCAGGGCGTGATGAGCGCGGTCCCCGGCATCCGGCCCCCCGTCTTCGCGGACAAGTGGGCGGACGACGTCCGGAGCACGGACGCGATCGACCCCGTCCAGGAGAACCTCGGCTTCTTCCTCCACGCCCAGGTCATCGACCCCGACGGAGACCTGAACCGGAACTCCGTCTGGGCGACCCTCACGATGTGGTACGGGACGACGGACCCCTGCGCCCAGCCGCAGAAGATGCGTGACGACGGCGCGTACCCGGACCGCGCGGCGGGGGACGACATCTTCACCCTCGGCGCGATCGCTTGCATGAGCCCGCCCTTCCCCGTCCTCGCCTGGGATGGCTCGATCATCCTCCTCAACGCGACGGACCTCGCGGGCCACCAGACGACGACCCGGATGGTCCTCAAGGTCGTCCAGCAGTTCAGCGGCGGCGGGATCCAGACAATCCCGAGCCAGCTCTGGCAGTACATCGGGTTCGTCCAGATCCGGGCCGGGGAGATGTGGTTCACCCACATGGGGGACCCCGTCAACACCGCGAACAAGTTCCAGCCCTACAGGGTGACGCGGGGCGACCTCAATGGGGGCGGCGGACCCCTGTTCCACCTCCAGATGGAGAACCACGGGAACCGGACGATCTTCGTCGACGGCTGGACCCTCATCTCCTTCAGCGCCGCGGGGCGGTCCTCCGTGTTCGGGACGTACATCGTGAAGGTCGTCGACCCCGCCCGGCCCGCGAACGGGGGCGGCCTCGCGGCATACCCGGGGACCGCCGTGAACCCGACGAACTTCCAGTACGCGTACGTGTTCGACGTCAACCCCCTGAACCAGGAGATCGGCGGAGCGCCCGTCGTCCTCCGGATGACCGCGAAGACGGCGTTCCGGACGGACTGGCCGCAGAACTTCATCGCGGACTCCTACTTCCTCAACATCCTGATCTCCGGCATGGCGGGCCCCGCCAACATGACGTACCAGCAGATCGTCAACCGCTGGGGGACGAACTACAACCCCTACGACCACCTGAGCGACGCGGACCCGTCGACCCGGACCCAATGGTACGCCCAGGTGATCCCGTTCATCGGGATGACCGTCTACTGACGTCCCTGGACCCGGGCGCCGGTGAGTCCGATCGAGGACAGGCCGAGTCCGTCCGCCCTCCCCCGCGTCGGGTTCAAATACGCCCGGGGGCCATCCCCGGGACCGGGTCGCGCGAGGATGAAGTTCTACGACGAGGAGCGGATGCGCGGGGTCCGCGCGAGGTTCGACGAGGACGTGAAGGACTGGCCCGCGGTCACGTCCAAGGAGATGATGGGCTGCCTCTGCTACCTCCGGGCGAAGCGGTTCTTCGCGTTCCTCGTGACGGACGGGGTCGTCCTCACGCGGCTCGGGGATGCGGACCGGGAGCGGGCGTATGGCCGGCCGGGGGCGCGGCCCTTCGAGATGGCGGGGAAGAAGGCCTCCAAGTGGGTCCAGGTGCCCGTGCGCGGGCCCGCGGAGGTCAAGGCTCTCATGCCCCTCGTGCGGGCGAGCTACGACGGGGCCGGAAAGGGCTGAGCGACCGCGTTGGGAGGGATGCGGCCCCGTGTCTCCACCGAAGAAGGTCGTCCGGTGGCTCCTCGAGGAGGACCAACCCGCGGTCCGGTACCTGACCCTCACCCGCCTCCTCGGGAGGCCCGAGGACGACGGGGAGGTCGCGGCCGCGCGGGAGCAGATCCCAGTCCGGGGATGGGCCGCGGAAATCCTTGCGGGTCAGAACCCGACGGGCGTCTGGGTCTCCGGGGACAGTCTCTACCAGCCCAAGTACCTCTCGACGAACTGGATGCTCCTGATCCTCGCCGACCTCGGACTCACGGAGGAGGACTCACGGATCCGCGCGGCCTGCAAGGCGTGGATCGATCGGTTCGCGAGGCCCGATGGGGGCTTCGGGCCCGAGGGGTCGAAGACGAGCCACCTCTGCATCGCGGGGAACACGGCCCGCGCCCTCGTCGCGTTCGGGTACGCGGACGATCCGCGGGTGCGGAGCGCCTTCGAGTGGCTCGCAACGCACCGGGACAGGAACGGGGGCTGGAGCTGCTTCGGGAGCGGGCGGAACCTCGACTCCTGGGAGGGCCTGAGCGCGTTCGCCCGATACCCGAGGCAGAAGTGGACGGAGGAGATGCGGCGGGCGGTGGACCTCGGGGTCGAGTTCTACCTCCAGCGGGAGCTGCACAAGCAGGGGGACCACTACGAGCCGTGGTACCGCTTCCACCACCCCGTCCACTACTACTACGACCTCTTGGTCGGGCTGGAGCTCGTGACGGCCCTCGGCCGCGGGGCCGACCCCCGTCTGGAGCACGCCCTTTCCGTCCTCAAGCGGAAGCGGCGGGCGGACGGCCGCTGGAACCTCGATGCCGTGCATCCGGACCTCGAAGGGAAGATGGCGGATTGGTACGCGGCGCACCCCAAGCACCGGCCGACCCCCTTCGCCCTCGAGGCTCCAGGGGAGCCGAGCAAGATAATCACGCTACGGGCGTACCTCGTCCTCGAGCGTCTGGATGAGACCGCCTCGCCGTCTCGATGACCCCCCGGAGCTCCTTCCGGATGTCGGCGGGGAGGGGCGGCACCTCGTGGTTCGCGAGGATCCACCGCGTCTTCTCCTGGGCCCGGACGACCATGCTCTTGGCTCCGTCCGCCGCCCACGTCTCGTACGACCGCCGGTCGATGAGGTTCGGCATGAAGTGGTCCGATTTCACGTGCTGGAGCGTGTGCCGCTGGGCGAGGAAATTCCGCCCCGGCCCGACCTTCTCGATCAGGTCGAGCGCGAGGGTCTCCTCGTCCGCGCGGTCCCCGCGGATGAGGCGGGCGATCGCCCCCACGATCTCGTCGTCGATCACGATCTGCTCGAAGTAGAGACAGCTCGAATCCTCGAGGAGCCCAACCCCGCACATGAGATCCGCCCCCGCGAGGAGGGGCCCGGAGAGCCCCGTGAAGTACTCGAGGACCGCCTGGTCCCCGGGCTCCTTCGCCGTGGCCGAGACCCCGACGCAGGAGGGAAGGCCGTACCAGTGGGCGAGCTCCGTGGCCATCGCCCCCGACAGGGCGTGCTCCGGGCTTCCGCCGGACCGGACCGTCGTCCGCATGTCCAGGGGGGCGTTCCCCATCCCGTAGATCACGGCGGCCCCCGGCGCGTGGAGCTGGACGGCCGTGAGGGACGCGAGGACCTCCGCGTTCCCGACGACGAGGGACCCCACGAGGGTCGCGGGGCCCGTGGCCCCGGGCTGGGGCATCCCGAAGAACACGAGGGGCACGCCCGCGCGGGCGAAGAACAGGCTCGCGTCCATGACCCCGCCGTCGAGCTGGAGGGGCGCGAACGTGCACTGGAGGCACGAGGTAACCGGCCGCCGGCGGTACTCCTCCTCCCCGCCCGCGGCGAGGTACCCCATCTCCGTGAGCCGCTTCGCGTCCGGGAGGGTCACCCCGGTCTCGTACATCACGTGCTTGACCGTGTTGTTCAGGGAGCCCTCGAGGTCGTGGAGGTGGACCGTCGCGGGGGGCTGGTCCATCGAACTGACCATGGGCCAGTGGACGTGGACGTTCCCCAGGTAGTCGATGACCCGGGACGACTTCTCGAGGTCGTCCTTCGTCGACGGGCGGCGCTCGCGGGAGTCGAGGTCCACGGTCATCGCCCCGTTCCCGTTCGCGGTCACGTAGCTGCGGGTCCCGTCGAGCCGCGCGTCGTACGTCGGGTCCCGGGCCGCGAGGGTGATCGTCCGCTTCGCCTTCCCGAGGGCCTCCTTCACGAGGGCGGGCGGGATCTTGACGAGGGTCGAGGCCTCGTCCACCACGCAGCCGTGGTCCCGGAGAACCTTCCGGGTCGCGGCGCTCCCGATCCGGATCCCGACCTTCTCGAGCACATGCAGGCTGGCCGCATGGATCCGCTCGAGGTCAGTCTTGGATAGGATCTCGAACCGCACGCCCCGCTTGATTCCGTACTCCATCGAATCCCACCTCCCGTCCGCAGGGGCCTCACGCGGCCGGGGCCGCCGCCTCCTGGATGATCGCGTCGAGCCGCCCGACGACGTCGGGCTCGAGGGGGAAGGGGACGGGGGCCGCGAGGGCCTCCTTCACCTTCTCCCGCGCGCGGTCCTCGAGAGACCTCCGCCCGTCGCGGGCCCACAGGTCGTACGACCGCCGGTCGATGAGCCGCGGGATGAACTGCTCCTCCCGGAGATGCTGCATCGTGTGGCGCTGCCCGAGGAACGTCTTCCCGATCCCGACCTTCTCGATCACGTCGAGGGCGAGGGTCTCCTCGTTCACGACGATGCCATCCGCGATCCTCCGGATCATGCGGACCATCTCGTCGTCGATGAACAGCTGCTCGAGGGACAAGGTCTTCGCGTCCTCGAGGAGGCCGAGCCCAACGATGAGGTCCGCCCCGCCGAGGACGACAGAGAGGCCCTGGGAGAACTTCTCGATCGCGGCTTGCGTCCCGGGGACGGACGTCGTGGCGTCGAACCCGCCCACGAGGCTCGGCACCCCGTAGAAGTGGGCCATCTGGGTCACCGCGGCCCCCGTGAGGCCGTGCTCGGGGGAGCCGCTTGCCCGCGTCGTCGTGCGCATGTCGAGGGGGGCGAGGCCGCAACCCCAGATCAGCGGGCTCCGGGGGTTCGCGAGGCGGCACTCGACCATCGCCGCGAGGAACTCCATCGCCGCGACGGCGACGGACCCCGCGAGGGTCACCGGGCCCGAGGCGCCCGGGGTCGGCATCGTGAAGATCGCGGCCGGCACGCCGGCCGCTCCGAACGCGAACGCGGCGTCCATCATCCCGCCGTCATGCTGGAGGGGGGCGATCGTCGTCTGGACGGAGGAGATGATCGGGCGACGTCGGAGGGCCTTCTCCCCGCCGGCCACGGCGGCGGCCATCCGCACGAGGCGCCGGGCCTGGTCCCCGCTCGCCCCGCTCGCGTAGAGGATGTGCTTGGGCGTGTTCATGAGGGAGACCTTGAGGTCCACGTAGTCCCGCACGCTCGGCGGGACATCCTGGGCCGTGACCATGGGCCAGAACACGTGGAGATTCTCGAGGGCGTTGGACACCCGCGCACTCTGCGCGAGGTCTTCGCTCGTCGAGAGCCGGCGTTCCCCGCTCTCGAAGTCCAGGGTGAGGGGCCCCGTGCCGTCGTTGCACAGGTGGACGTGGTTGAAGTCGAGGTCCGCGTCCTGGGACGCGTCCCGGCCCCGCAGGACGACCCGGACCTTCCGGGCCTTGACGATCTCGTCCACGAGGGCGCGCGGGATCTTCGCGACCTCCGTCGTCTCGTCGACCGTCGCGCCGGCCTCCCTCAAGAGCCGCCGGCCCTCCGCGGAGCCGACCTGGACGCCCACGCGCTCCAGGCCCGCCGCGGCGGCCTCGTGGATCTGTCGGATGTCCTCCTTCGTCAGGACGGGATAGGGTCGGCGGATGGGGATGCCCGTCACGCGCGTTCCCCCACGAGGTTGCGCGCGAGCACGACGGCCCCAGAGGCGTCGCCGGCGGTGCCGTCCGCGCGGATCTCCTTCGCGTACTGGTCCGTCACGGGGGCCCCGCCCACGATGTACTTCCGGCGGGACCGGTCCCCCTTCGACTCCGCGCTGGAGAGGAGCTCCTTCATCCGCGGCATGGACGTCGTCATGAGGGCCGACACCCCGACGAGCTCCGCCCCGACCTCCTGGGCCTTCTGCAGGATCGAGTCCCCGGGCTGGTTCACCCCGAGGTCCACGACCTCGAAGCCGTTCGCGGTGAGCATCGTGGCGACGAGGTTCTTCCCGATCTCGTGGATGTCGTCCTGGACCGTCGCGAGGACGACCCGGTGGACGACCCGCGCGCGGCCGTCCTTCTTCACATGGGGCTCGAGGACGGCGACCCCGGTCCGCATCGTCTCCGCGGCCATCACGAGCTCGGGGAGGAACAGGTCCCCCGCGCCGAACCGCTGTCCGACCTCGCGGATCCCCGCGGCGAGGCCCTTCTCAATCCCGTCGAGCGGGTCCAGGCCCTGATCGAGGGCTTCCCGGGCGAGCTTCTCCACGCCCTCCATATCGTAGTCGATCACAGCCTGCTTCAGACGGGCAACGTAGTCGGCCATCGGACCTTCCTCCCGGTGTTTTTCGGGACGTGAACCGGACGGGGGGGATAGTCCTATGGAACGTACAGTTCATTCAGTCCGGGCCCCACGGTCCCGGGGCCGAAGGGATTATCCGACGGCGGCCCATCCGTCGGCCGGGGCGACCATGGGTGGGAAGGGAGACGCGGCCCGCGCGACGGACGTGTC
>MGWD01000044.1:9346-9708 GCA_001800825.1 Euryarchaeota archaeon RBG_19FT_COMBO_69_17
AGGTGCGCCCGAACCTCGAGGCGTGGTCCCGCGGGGCCCACTACCCGCGGGAGGCCGTGGCCGCGTCAGGCCTCACGGGACTCTTCAGTCCCGCGGACGCGGGAGGCCTCGACCTCACGTTCCCCGACGGGATGGCCGTGTTCGAGGCCCTGGGCCGCGGGGACGCCGCCCTCGCGTTCACGTTCTCCATGCACAACGCGGTCGCGATGGCCGTCACCCGCGGGGGAGACCCAGGGCTCAGGAAGGCGTGGGGGGAGCGGCTCGTCCGCGGACAGGCCCTCGGCGGCTTCTCCCTGACGGAGCCGCAGGGCGGCTCCGATGCCTCCGCCCTCACGACCCTCGCCGGGGAGGGCGCTGACGGC
>MGWD01000044.1:9738-10393 GCA_001800825.1 Euryarchaeota archaeon RBG_19FT_COMBO_69_17
TCCCTTGCGGGGGTCGCGGACCTCTTCCTCGTCGTCGCGAAGACGTCGAAGGAGCCGGGGCACAAGGACATCGCGATGTTCGCCGTCGAGCGGGAGGGCGGCGGGGTCACGTTTTCGGAGCCGTACCGGAAGGCGGGGGCGCCGTTTCTGCCCATCGGGGAAATGGTCCTCGATGGGGCTCCGGGCCGCGTGCTGGCGCCGCCGGGCCACGGCCTCCGGGCCGCCCTCGGGGCGATTGACCTCGCGCGTTGCGACATCGCGGCGATCGCGAACGGCCTCCACGCGGAGGCCCTCGACGTCGCCCTGCGGTACGCGCGGGACCGGCGCCTCTTCGGGCAGAGGGTCCTCGACTTCCAGGGGATCCAGTGGTCCCTCGCGGACGCCGCCACGGACCTCGAGGCGGGACGCCTCCTGACCCGGAAGGCCGCGGGCCTCATCGGCACCCCGGAGGGCTCCGTCGCGGTGGCCCATGCGAAGCGCTTCTGCCCCGACGCGGCCTTGCGCGCGGCCGTCGCGTGCAGCGAGGTCCTCGGGGCCTACGGATGGCTCCAGGACTACCCGCTCGCCCGGTTCATCGACCTCGCGAAGATGCTGCAGGTCGTCGACGGGACGACGGAGATCCAACGGGTCGTGATCGGCAGGGATCTCGTGCGGC
>MGWD01000044.1:10401-18871 GCA_001800825.1 Euryarchaeota archaeon RBG_19FT_COMBO_69_17
GCTCTGGGATGAACGCGTCCGGGCGGATCAGGGGACCGCGGTCCGGGGAGGCGGCTCCCACGCGCCCCGGCCGAACCCGAGGGACCGTTCGGAGATGAGGGACGCGAGACGCCGGAACGCCTCCTCGACGTTCTCCCCTGTCCTCGCGGACGTCGGGAGATAGTCGCAGCCGAGCTCGCGGGCGACGGCCTCGACCTCCTCGATGGCGAAGAGGTGCCGCTCCTTGAGGTCGACCTTGTTCACCGCGACGAACGTGGGGACGGGGCCCGTGATCCGCTCCACGCTCCGGATCCAGCTCTTCAAGGTCAGCAGGGTCTGCGGCGACGTCATGTCGACGACGGCGAGGATCCCGTGGGCCCCCGTGAAGTACGCCTCCTTGAGGAGGTCGAGGAGGCCCGGCTGGCCCATGATGTCCCAGATGCCCGCCTCGAGCTGGACTCCGAGGTCCTCGTCGGGGAAGTCGAGGGCGATGATCTTCTTCGAGACCTTCGTCCCAAGGGTCATCATGTAGTGGTCGTCGAACTCTTCGAGGACGTATCTCCGGATGAGGGACGTCTTCCCGACGGCCTGGTCGCCGACGAGGCAGATCTTTGTCTTCACCCGCTTGACCATGCTCAGGAGAATGCCAACCCGGAAGAGAGGTGACGGGGGGGTCTTAATCGTTCCCCGCCCATTCTCGGGGGCGAGTCCCACGTCCGGGTCGCCCTAGGGGGCCGCCTCGGGGTTCCAGCCCGTGTGGAGGCCCTCGTCGAGGCCGTCGAGGAGGGCCATGTCCTCGACACTGAGCTCGAAGTCGAAGACGGCCGCGTTCTCCCGGATCCGTTCGGGGCGGGCGGACTTCGGGATCACGACGAAGCCCTTCTGGAGTCCCCACCGGAGGAGGACGTGGGCGGGGGAGCGGCCGACATGGCCCGCGACCGCGCGGAGGGTCGCGTCCCTCAGCCGGCGGGCCTTCGTGAGAGGGCTATACGCCTCGACCTGAATCCCGAGATCCTTCGAGCGCGCGATCGCGGCCCGCGGCTGGAGGAACGGGCTCACCTCGATCTGGTTCACCGCCGGGACGACGTCCGCGGCGCCGACGAGCTCGTCGAGATGGTGGACCATGTAGTTGCTGACCCCGATCGCCCGGCACCGTCCCTCTTTGAGGAGGCGGGTCAGGGCCTTCCATGACTCGAGCCGCGCCCCCTGGACGGGCCAGTGGATGAGGTACAGGTCCACGTGATCGAGGCCCATCCGTCGCCGGCTCGTCTCGAACGCTCGGAGGGCCTCGTCGTACCCGTGGTCCGTGTTCCAGAGCTTCGTCGTGACGAAGATCTCGTCCCGTGACAGGTCGCTCGCGCGGATCGCCTCCCCGACGTCCGCCTCGTTCCCGTAGATCCGCGCGGTGTCGATGAGCCGGTAGCCCGCGTCGAAGGCGGCGAGGACCGCGTCCAGGGTCGCGCGGCCGGGAGGCGTCTGGAACACCCCGAGGCCGAGGACCGGCATGCGGATGCCGTGGTTCAGGAGGACCGTCGAGTCGAAGGAGAGGGACATGGGGCCGCCCACGCCCACGCCGCCGTCCCACATGAACCTGCGTCGAGCGCGGGAGCGTCAGACGACCCGGGCCTTCCGGATCGCGACCTCCTTCCGCGGCCGGTCGGCCGCGTCGCGGGGCACCCGGCTGATCGCGTCGACGACCTCCATGCCCGCGACGACCGTGCCGAACACGGGGTGCTTGCGGTCCAAGGAGCGGTTGTCGACCGTGTTGATGAAGAACTGGCTCCCGCCCGTGTTCGGCCCCGCGTTCGCCATGGAGATCGTCCCGCGGGCGTTCCGGTTGTCCGGCGTGAACTCGTCCCGGATCGTGTACCCGGGCCCGCCCCGGCCCGTCCCCGTCGGGTCCCCGCCCTGGATCATGAAGTCCGGGATGACCCGGTGGAACACGACCCCGTGGTAGAAGCCCTTCTCGACGAGCTTCCGGAAGTTGCCTGCGGTCAAGGGCATCGTGTCCTCGAAGAGCTCGATCGTCACGTCGCCCATCGTCGTCTCGAGGCGGACCGTCGTCATGGGATCGGCGCCGCCACGCGCCCGTCCTACGTAAACGCTCGGGTCCTCACGCGGACACGGCGCGGCGGAACATCGCCGTCGTCGCGAGGAGGGTCACCGCGCCCACGACGGCCACGATCGCGAACGCACCGCCGAGGGCGCCCCACTCGAACCCCGAGATCGTGAGGGCGTGAAGGGCGTCCGCGATGTAGCTCAGGGGGTTGTACGTCGCCACGCCCTGGACCCACTCGGGGAGGAACGCCTTTGGCATGACGGCCGTCGATAGGAACAGGAGGGGGAACGTGGTGAGCATGGAGATCATGAGGGTCGCCTCCGAGTTCTTCGTCGCGAGGGCGATGAACATGGAGATCCCCGCCCAGGCCATCCCGAACAGGACCGCGAGGGCGAGGATCACGAGGAGCCCCGGGACCCCCGAGGCGATCCGGACCCCGAGGGCGGCCCCGAGGGCGACGATCACGAGGGTCTGGATGAGGATCCGGAAGCCGTCGCTCGCGACCTTTCCCGTGAGGATCGAGATCCGGTGGATCGGGGCGACCCGGAGCTTGTCGAGGAAGCCGCTCTCCATGTCCGTGACCATCCCCATCCCGGACTGCATGGAGGAGGCGATGATCGTCTGGAGGATCACGGCGGCGCTGAAGTACGTAAGGTAGGAGTCCGTCCCCGTGAGGGCGAGGAAGCCCGGGATGTCCGCGATCCGGGCGAAGGACTGCGTGAACAGGACGAACCACACGATCGGCTGGACGAGGGAGAAGAAGAGAAACGCGGGGGTCCGCAGGGTCTTCCGGATCCAGCGGCCGAAGACGACGTAGCTCTCGACGATCACGTTCCCGTCGCTCATCGCCGCCGCCTCCGTCCCCGCCCCATGAGCATGCGGCTCGGCCGCCGGACCTCCTCCACGCGCATCGTGTGCCCCGTGTGCTTGAGGAAGACGTCGTCGAGGGAGGGGCCCGCGAGGGTGAGGCGGGCGACCTCCGCGTGGGCGGCGTCCAGCGCCCGGACGATCTGGGGCACGAGGGCGGGCCCGCCCTGCGCGTACACGGAGAGCCCGTCCTCGAAGTCCTGGACCCCCGTGATCCCGGGGATCTGGGCGAGGACGGACCTCGCCCGCCCCGCGGCCTCCCCGCCGTCCTCCCGGAAGGCGATCTGGACGACGTCGGCCCCGATCTCCGCCTTCAGGGCGGCGGGGGTGCCCTCCGCGACGATCCGCCCGCGGTCGATGATCGCGAGCCGGTCCGCGAGCCGGTCCGCCTCCTCCATGTACTGGGTCGTCAGGAAGATCGTCGTGCCCGCGTCGTTGAGGCCCTTGATGTACTCCCACAGGGCCCGCCGGTTCTGGGGGTCGAGTCCCGTCGTGGGCTCGTCGAGGAAGAGGAGCTTGGGCTTGTGGATGAGGCCCATCGCGAGGTCGAGGCGCTTCCGCATCCCGCCGGAGTAGGTCCCCGCGGGACGGTCCGCGGCCTCTCCGAGGTCCACGGTCTTGAGGAGTTCGTCGACCCGGTCCGGGATCTGCCCCGGAGGGAGGTGGTACAGCCGGCACTGGAGGACGAGGTTCTCCCGCCCCGTGAGGTCGTCGTCCACGCCGACCTCCTGGGCTGCGTACCCGATGACCCGGCGGACCGCGGCGGCCTCCCGCACGACGTCGTGGCCGTCCACGCGGACCCCGCCCGACGTCGGCCGGAGGAGGGTCGTGAGGACCTTGATCGTCGTGCTCTTCCCCGCCCCGTTGGGGCCGAGGAAGCCGAACACCTCGCCCCGGTCCACGCGGAACGAGATCCCGTCGACCGCTCGGATGTCCGGCTCGAAGACCTTCCGGAGGCCGTCGACCTCGACGATCGCGTTCATGGGGACCCCCGGAACCCAAGGGTCCCTGGTTTATAGCGATTCATGCCCGGGGGCGAGGCTTCGCGGGCCTCCGGGGGGCGGCCTTTATCGGTCCCCGTGAGTTCCGGGGGCAGGTGCGACGATGACCCTCGCGAACGGGACCCTGACGGCCCTCCGCGGCGTACGGGTGGGCCACGCCCAGGACCTCCGGCGAAGGACGGGGACGACGGTCGTCCTCTTCGACCGCCCCGCGATGGCCTTCGCGGACCACCGGGGTGGATGGCCGGGGAGCTTCGACACGGCGGCCTCGGGGCTCGGGAAGACATTCATCGAGCGGCACGCCCTCTTCCTCACGGGCGGGGACATCTACGGGTTCGACGCGGCGACGGGGATCCGGGAGGTCCTCCTCGAGGAGGGCCTCGCGGAGCCCGAGGGAGGCGGCAAGCTCCCCGCGGTCATGGGCACGAACATCTACGACCTCGGCTTCGCGGACGTGCTCGGGGTCGACTACGCCTCGATGGGTCGCAAGGCCTGCGAGGCTGCGATGACGGACCGCGTTCGGGAGGGGAACATCGGGGCCGGTACGGGCGCCACCGTGGGCCCCTTCTTCGACCTGAAGGGGGGCAAGGGCGGGACGAAAGGGGGCCTCGGGAGCAGTGCGGCCCGGGTGGGCGTGTGGACCGTGGGCGCGATGTTCGTCTCGAACTGCGTGGGGAACGTGTTCGACCCCTTCGAGGGCCGGACGATCGGGGGGACCCTCGGGCCGTCGGGGAAGGGGTTCCTTGAGATGGACGACGT
Organism: Euryarchaeota archaeon RBG_19FT_COMBO_69_17; assembly: GCA_001800825.1. Lineage (GTDB taxonomy): Archaea > Thermoplasmatota > Thermoplasmata > RBG-16-68-12 > RBG-16-68-12 > RBG-16-68-12. Next base: position 15,067 of record MGWD01000044.1, read on the forward strand.
CCTCGACGCCTACGTCCGCGGCTCCGCGCCCCGATCCGGGACGACGATCGGCGTCCTCGGCACGGACGCCCCCGTGGACCACGAGCAGCTCGCGCGGCTCGTCGAGCTCGCCCACGACGGGATCGCCCTTGCCGTCCGGCCCGCCCACATGTCGACGGACGGGGACACGATCCTCGGGTTCAGGGTCGCCCGCCCCGGAGGGAAGCGGGTGGACCACCGGGCCCTCGACGCCCTCGCCCACGTCGCGGTGCGGGAGACGGCCCGGGCCATCGTGCGGAGCGTGCGGGCCGCGCGAACCCTCGGCGGCGTCCCGGGTTTCCGGGACCTGCCCTGAGCCGGCCTACGGCAGGCGCTTCTCGCGGACGAGGATCCCGAACTCGGGGAGACGCCGGAAGAAGGGCATGGGGTCGAGGACCTCGGGAGGGAAGGCCCCCCGCCGCGCGATCTCGCCCTTCCCGATCATGAGGGCGGACATCGCCATGGGCGCGCCGACCGGGTACGCCGTCGCGTTGAACCCGAACTTCCGGAACGTCTCCTGGTGGTCGAGGACGAACCAGAACATCCAGCCGTCCCTCTTGCCGCCCTTCGTCCCTCGCACGACGACCGCGATCGACGCGGCCCCCCGGACCTTCGCGGCGAGGTCCTTGGGGTTCGGCAGGAGGGCCGTGAGGATGTCCCGCGGCGCGATCCGAACGCGCTCCCCGCTCCCTTTGACCTCGACCTCCATCATCGTACCCGCGTGGAGGCCGAACCGCTGGAAGACGCTCAGCGCGGTCGCGAGATCCTTCGGGATCGCGAGCTTGAAGTCCGCCCGGAGGATCCCCTTCCCGATGAAGAGGGGGAGGGTCTCCGTCTCCTCGTGGTCGACGTTGTACACGGTCAGGGGCCCGACGGGGGGCGGGAAGTCGAACACCTCCTCCCCCTCGAGGGATCCCAGGCGCACGAACCGCCCGTCGCGGAACGCGAGGGCGGGCATGAGGACCTCCTCGATCAGGGTGTCGGGGGACCACAGGGCCACGAACTCGTGCCCCTGGACCTGCCCGCTGTCCCCATCCCGCACGAGGACCTCCTCGACCGTGTCGAGGCGGTCCGCCCCGAGGCGGGCGAAGATGTTCGACAGGCCCGGATCCGCGCCCATGCCCAGGAGGGCTGTGAGGCCCGCGGCCCGGAAGCCGTCGTCGTAGCGGAGCTGCTGGGCGTACGGCGTCTCCTTGACCGCGTCCCCGGGCTTCTCCCGCGCGAGGGCGAGGTCCGTCGCCGCATCCATGTAGTGGACGCCCGCCTTGAGACATGCGTCCATGATCTTGAGGTTGAACCGCGGCAGGACGACGTTGAGGACGAGGTCATACCCGCGGAAGGCCTTCGCCATCCCGTCGACGTCGGACGCGTCGATCCGCGCGGCCTCGAGCCGCCCACCGTCGTGCGTCGTCGCGAGGGCCTTCGCCGCGTCGAGACTCCGGTCCGCGACGAGGACGTGCTCGACCTCCTCCCGACGGCCGAGGAGGGAGGCGATCACGGAGCCGATCGCCCCGGCTCCGAGGAGGACGGCCTTCATGCTCACCCTTGGACTCGTCCGGACGGCGCGCCCCTACATGAACCTTCCCGGGTCGCTATCCGAAAAGGTAGCAGGGGGCTCGGTGAGCCCCCCGGGGCCGTGAGGCCCGCCCCCTCAGACCCTCACGGGCTGCTCGAACCACGGCACGCCGACGTCGGGCATGTGCTTCAGGATCGGCACGGGATCCAGGAGCTCGGGCGGGAACACGCCCCGCCGGGTGATCTCCTTGCGGCCGAACATCTCGATCCCGACGACGGGCGGGGCGCCCGTCGTGTAGGCGACCGCGTTGAACCCGAACTTCTTCCATGTGTCCTGATGGTCCATCAGGGTGTAGATGAACCAGCCCGTCCGCTTCCCGTTCTTCTCCCCGACGACCTCGGACCCGATGCACGTGGCCCCGCTCACGTTCGCCCCGAGCTCCGTGGGCACGGGGAGGAGGGCCGTGAGGACGTCCCGCGGGGCGACCTTCACCCGCGTGTTGTGGAACTTGCTCCGGACTTCGATCGGCTCCGCCGACGTCATCCCCCACTTCTTCGCGAGGGCGACGAACTGGGCGAACTCCTTGGGGAGGCTGAGCTTGAAGTCCATATTCCGCATTCCCTTCCCGATGAACAAGGGGAGCGTGTTCTGCTCCTCGTGGTCCACGTTGTACACGGTCTGCGGGCCCACCGGGGGCGGGAACGGGTAGACCTCCTCCCCCTTGGCCGTCCCCACGCGGACGAACTTGCCGTCATAGAAGGCGAGGGCGTCCATCTGGACCTCCTCGATCAGGGTGTCCGCGGACCACATCGACGCGAAGTCGTAGCCCTCGATCACGCTGTTGTCTCCGTCCCGGACCTTGATGTACTCGACCTTGTCGAGCCGGTCGGCCCCGTACCGCGCGAAGATGTTGGACAGGCCCGGGTCGCAGCCCCAGCCGAGGAGGGCGCTCAGCCCCGCGTCCTTCCAATCGTCGTCGAGGTCGAGCTGGATCTGCTCCGGGGTCCTCTTGACGACGTCCCCGGCCTTCTCCTTCGCGAGGGCGAGGTCCGTCGCCGTGTCCGTATAGTGGACTCCGGCCTTGAGGCACGCTTCCATGATCTTCATGTTGAACCGCGGGAGGACGAGGTTCACGATCATGTCGAAGCCCTTGAACGCCTTGACCATGTCCGGCACGCGGTCCGCGTCGAGCTCCTTCGCGGTTACGTGCTTCTTCCCGATCTTCTTCGCGAGGGCACGTGCCTGCTCCCCGCGCCTCGCGGCGACGACGATCTCGTCCACGACCTTGGACCTGGCCAAGACCGTGGCAGTCACACTCCCGATGGCACCCGCACCCATGACCATGACCTTCATTGCGGCCAAACCCTCGGGGGTGGGAGCACGGGAAGGGGGTCAATAGGCCTGCGTCGAGACAGTATGTATTCGAGGGGCCCCTCCTCCATCCCTCCCGGGCGGTTGGGGGTCGATGGGTACATAAGACCCCCGCACCGTGCCGTCGGCCGGACCCGTCGCCTAGCACGGATAGGGCACCGGATTTCTAATCCGGCTATCGAGGGTTCGAATCCCTCCGGGTCCGTCCCACGAACCCTTCAGGGGTCCGCCGCGCCCCATGGGGATACAAGGATACATATACTATATGAATACATATAGTGGGGCATGGCGCAGCTCACGAAGGCGCCGAGGCCAACATATGCCCGGCCTGGGGCCAACCCCACCCTCGAGACGATCGAGTATGTCCTCGCCGCGCTCCAGAGGGCGGAGGGCCCCGTCAGCCGGAACCGGCTCCTGGCAATCCTCGCAGCATGGGGCCACTCGACCACGCGCCAGAACCTGAACGCCGTGCTGAACTTTCTCGGCGGCCACGGCCTCGTCGCGGAGGGAAGCAAGGGCCTGCTCTGGGTCCCTGAGGTCTCGCCCGAACTCCTCGAGGCGATTCGCACGGGGCCGCGGCTCTGATGGGGCTGCACGCAAAAGACATCGTTTTGTCCGCTTCGGCCGCGGATTCGCTTACGGCCCTTGAAGCCAGTCCGGACGGCGAGTCCACCTCCATCGCTCGGAGGGTTCGCGCCCTCCGACCCGTCCTCCTGGCAGACTGCCTCCATGGCGAGGTCGTGAAGAAGCGGCAAATCCCGAGCGCTCTGAAGGACAGGCACGGGCTGGAGAACCTGTTCGTGGAGGACCTTCCGTCGTTCTGGCGGCTCCTCTACACGATCGTGCGCGACCGCGGCGAGCGATACGTCGTCATCGTGGAAATCGTGGATCACCGAGCGT
>MGWD01000044.1:18917-20900 GCA_001800825.1 Euryarchaeota archaeon RBG_19FT_COMBO_69_17
GAATCACGTGTCCCGCTCTCCTGCCGACGTTTGTGTGCCTATTTGGGGGCGTCGCGAGGCACGCGGAAGACGCTCGAGTACCTGAAGAGACCGCACCAGAACAGGACCGCCGCGGCGGCTGCGCCCGCCCGATAGGCCTCCACGGCGACGTCCGTCGCCAGGTCGACCGTATGGGGCGATGCGGTGATCAGGATCGGCTCGTCGGGCTGCGCCCGCAGGCTCTTGCGCACGATGCTCCTCGCGAGGTTCGGCACGGTGGGTCCCCCGCCCCGCAATGACCCCCACGGCCTTAACCCATTCCTCGGACCCCCGCGGGGACGGCATCCTTTATCCACCGGCGCGACCCTGTCTTCCGCGTGGCCGGGATCCCGTGGCGGGAGGGCATGGCCGTCCGGTGCCCCGTCTGCTACGGCATGGACCTGTCGTACGCGGGGGACGGGTGGGCGACGTGCCGGGCCTGCGGCGCCCGGTCCGCCCCGACGTGGGCGGCGACCCTCGCCCCCACCCCGGCCGCGGCCGAGAGCGCAGGGGCATCCCCGGGGCACGGGAGGGCCGCCGTCCGCTGGAGGAGGGCCCTCGTCTACGGGTCCGCTGCGACGCTCCTCGGGGCGGTCCTCTGGGGCGCCGCGATCTGGTTCCGGGGCTACCTCCTGGGGTTCGTGGCGATTCCCATCGCCCTCCTCGTCGCCTTCGGCCTGGAGCGGGGGGCGGGCCGGGCGGATGGGAAGCTGCCGGTTCTCGCGGGAGGCCTCACGATGGCCGCCGTCTTCCTGGGGGAGCTCATCTTCCTCCTCCTCCTGTTCTCCGACGGGAAGCTCGGGCCCATCGACCTCCCGGCGGACTACGTCGCGAACCTCGTGGCCCGGTCGACCCTCCCGTCCTACGTGTTCGCAGGCGGCGGGGCCGTCGTCGCCGCGGCGTACCTGAGGGACCGGGGGAGGGCCCGGGGGCCTCGGGGCCGCTCACCGAAAGGGTCCGCGGACGCGCCGAGGTCATGACGGCGGAAGCCGTTCCCTTTATGCCCGTGGAGGCCCATCCCGAGGCCCGAGGAGGTTCTCGTCCTTGCGTGTCTCGTACATAACTGGGCTGGCCCTCGTCTTGATCATCCTCGTCTCCGCGCCCGCGGCTTCCGCGGTCACGGCGACGTTCTCGGCTCCCGTCCTCATCGGCTTTCCGCGGGGGGACGACTGGGAGCCCGACGTCGCAGCGGACGGCAATGGCAACGTGTACGTTGCGTGGGCCCACTACGGGGATGTCCCGGGCTGCGACACGTGTTCGAGCCCCGCGGCCCTCATCCAGGTCTCCCACGACGGCGGCCTGACGTGGGGCCGCCCGAGGCCCCTGAACCCGTTCCCGCGGGGCACGGGGGACCAGTACCAAATCGATCTCCAGGTCGCCGTGAACGCGCGCGGGACTGTCTTCGTCGCGTACATGGACTCGAAGGACACGGTCGTCCAGCGGTCCGACGACTTCGGGGAGACGTGGTCCCGCCAGGTCCCCGTGAACACGGACGCGAAAAACTCGTGGACGGACAAGGTCGGGCTCGCGGTCCAAGGGGCCGACGTCTACGTCTCGTTCAGCATCGCCCAGCGGTTCTACGTGGCCTCGAGCCACGACGGCGGACGCACGTTCACCTCGACGATGATCAACTCCCGCGCGAAGGACACGGGCTGGAGCCTCACGTCGGGCGGGGTCGTCGACTCCCGCGGGGCCGTCTACTTCAGCTGGGTCGGCGTCCACCAGTCCGGGAACGCCCTCGGCCCCCAGGAGGTCTTCCTCACGAAGTCCATCGACGGCGGGCGGACGTGGTCCATGATCACGATTGCGGAGGACCTTCCGCCCGGCCCCTCCTGCCCCACGTACTGCGGTTGGGACTTCTGGGGCCCCCAGATGGTCGTGTCCGCGGACGCGGCGGACGCCGTGTACGTCGCGTACAACGCGGGCCTCGCGGACGGCGGGCCCCCGGTTGTCTGGCTCCAGGCG
>MGWD01000044.1:20933-22252 GCA_001800825.1 Euryarchaeota archaeon RBG_19FT_COMBO_69_17
ACGCCCGTCCACGCGGACGGCGTGAGCCGAGCATACCACCTGTTCCCCGTGATCGAAGGCGGGCTCCGGGGCCAGGTCCACGTCTCCTGGATGGACAACCGGATGGGCGCGTTCAACGTGTACTACCGGACCTCGGAGGACGGCGGCGCGACGTTCGGTCGGGAGGTCATCGTGAACGCGAACCTCGGGTTCCGGTACCAGAGCGACCTGGGCTTCGAGTTCACGTACGGGGACTACTACGGGATCGCCCGCGACCCCTGGGGCGGCATCCACCTCGCGTGGGGCGAGGGGCCTGACTACATCGGCCCCGGGAACGTATTCTACGCACGGTCCCGGTGACGGCGCGGTGCCCTCGGGTCGGAAGGCTCGTACCACCAGGTGTCGACCTCGATCCGCGCCTTCAACGCGGAGGGACCGCCTGCGGACTGCACGATCTCGGGTCCCTCCTTCCGCAGGATCGCCTGGACGATCCGCTCCTTCGCCTCCTCCTCGAGGGCCGAATCCCGCCGGTAGGAACGGGTGTTGAAGATCGTGATCTCGATGGAGCCGAGCGCGGGGGGTCCGAACAGGCCCTTCGCGACCTCGTATGTGCCGCAGTAGAGGTCCGCGGGCACGTCGAACGGGTCGGGCTCCCCGAGGGGGACCGTCGCCTCCCGCACGGTCCCGTCCCGATCGCGGAAGATGCACACGGGAGCCTCGATGCGCGACATTGCGGGGGACACGCCATTCGTACCGGATACATTCCTCCCTCCATTCGTAGTAAGGTTCTTATCAGGGGGCCGAATACGGCGCGGCGGCAGCCCGATGAAACGTTCTTCGCGCGCGTGGAAGAAGCGCGGCCAGATGCGCTGGAAGTGGCGCAAGAAGCGGATGCGCCGACGCAAGCGCGAGCAGAAGATGCGGCAACGGTGATTGTTCCCTATCCTGGCGCGGCCCTCGCCCGCGGCCGGGCCAGGCAAAGTTAAATAACGAGTCCTCGGCTTCCCGCACCCCGCACAGGCTCCATGGGGACGTAGTTTAGCCTGGTAGAATTACGGGCTCCAGTCATGGGCTTGACCGCGAACGGGTTTGCTGATCCGGTGATGACAGACTGGAGCGGAGACCCATGGTTCGCGACAACACGCGTGGGTCGCTCCCCGCGTGGAAGAAACCCGTCGATCAGGGTTCAAATCCCTGCGTCCCCATCTTTCCTGCCATCCCGGCGGCTCAGAAGCCCGCCGCGCAGCCGTCCGCGCGGGGATCGCTCCCCGCGCAGAGGACGCCCGTTTCGGGATCGCGCAGGATGACCTGCCCGCGGCCGAAGAGGGCGCGGTCGTGAC
>MGWD01000045.1:0-18707 GCA_001800825.1 Euryarchaeota archaeon RBG_19FT_COMBO_69_17
TGATCCACTCCGGCTTCACGCCGACGGTCACGTAGTCCACGACCCGGGCGAGGGGCTTCACCCCGTGACGCTCCGCGGCCGCGTCGGAGAGGACGACGAGGGCGGACGCGCCGTCGCTCAGCTGGGACGCATTGCCGGCCGTCACGACTCCGCCCGGCTTGAACGCCGGCGGGAGCCTCGCGAGCTTGTCCCGCGTGCTGTCAGGCCGAATCCCCTCGTCCGCCTCAATTCGGGCCCCGCCGGGCACCTCCACGGGGATGATCTCCGCGCGGAACCGGCCCTCCGCGGTGGCCCGCGCGGCCCGGGCGTGGCTCTCCGCCGCGAACCCGTCCTGGTCCTCCCGCGTCACGCCGTGCCGCTCGGAGACGATCTCCCCCGTCATCCCCATGTGGAACTCGTTGTAGATCTCCCAGAGCCCGTCGTGGATCATCGAGTCGACGAGGGTCGCGTTCCCCATCGTCGCGCCCCAGCGGGCCTCCCGGACGAGGTGGGGCGCGCGGCTCATGTTCTCCATGCCGCCCGCGACGATGACCTCCTGGGAGCCCGCCCGGATCGAGTCCGCGGCGAACATGACGGCCTTCAGCCCGGACCCGCAGACCTTGTTCACGGTCACGGCGCCCACACGGTCCGGGATTCCCGCCCCGAGGGCCGCCTGGCGGGCCGGATTCTGCCCGAGGCCCGCGGAGATCACGTTCCCCAGGATGACCTCCTCCACGTCGGCGCCGACGAGGCCCGCCCGGCTCACGGCCTCCTTCACGGCGGCGGCGCCGAGCTTCGGGGCCTCCATGCCCCGGAACGCCTTCCCGTACTTGCCGATGGGCGTGCGACAGGCGCCTGCGAGGACGACCTCGGGTACGCTCCCAGCCTCCCGGAGGACGCAAGAGGCGCGCGGCCGTATATAAAGTGTCCGCGGGCAAGGGAAGCGCCCATCGACACGGAGGGATTGCCTGCAGCGTGCAGGTACGCGGCCCCCTTAACCCCGTGGTCCGCCCGTCGAGGGTCCGCGCCCCGGAGGGGCGCACGAGGTGCAGACGATGGGACGTGGACATCGAATGGGGCTGCGCGCGACGGCCGTCCTGGCCGTCGTGTTCGCGGCGGCGGCGGTGGGCATCCTGACGCCCACCCTGAGCAACACAGTGGAGAAGGACGTGCAGGTGACGGGGCCCGGGATCACCCTGACCGTCGAGGGGCTGCCAGCGACGGTGGCCCCGGGGGACTACTTCCGGGTCGTCGCGACCCTGACGAACAACGCGAACCGGCCCGTGCCGGCGGTCCTCCGGTTCGAGGTGCGGAACCCGAACAGCACGACGCCCGATGAGCTCACCGTGTACGCGGGATGCGGGGCCGAGGAGGTCGTCACCTCGCGGACCCTCCGATACTACGTGGGCTGGCACGGGCCCCTCCTCGCGCCGCGGGGCGTGTCGTTCCCCGTGGGGACGTCGGCCCTGTCCGTCGCGACGGCCCTCGCGGGGGCGGACTACTGGCCGATGGTCCTCCGGGAGATCGAGGTGCGGGACCCTCAGGGCTACGCCTCTCTGATCCTCCCTGGGACGAACGCGTCGGAGGCGATCCGTTCGTCGGGCTCCGCGGCCCTCAAGGCTCTGAACTACTACGGGATGATCGAGTCGAGGTCGTCGACCTCGGGGGACCTCTCCGACTGGTCCCTCACGGTGGCCTTTGCGGACCGCCACGTGGCGGGCGGCGGGTCGGGGTTCCTCGTCGAGGTGCACCCCCAGGCCCGCGGCACGTTCGAGTTCAAGTTCTGGGCGGAGCGCCCGGATGCACTCGGGATGCCCAACCTCCCCTCCTACACGTGCGGGCCGCTCTGACGGCGGCCCCGCTTTTTATTTTCCTACATATATCTAAATAGACGCGGCTCTAGGCGAGCCTCTCGACCCGCAACGCTTGGAACCGCGAAAACACGAAACGATAAGACCGACGGCCTCCTGGGGACCCCGAGGGCAGCCATGAAGGTCGGCATCCTGGGGACGGGGGACGTCGGCCGGGTGCTCGGGACCGCGTTCCATTCCCTGGGCCACGAGGTCCGGATGGGCTCGAGGTCCCCCGACAACCCGGACATGCGGACGTGGGTGAAGGCGACGGGCGCGCAGGCCTCGGGAGGGACCTTCGCGGAGGCCGCGAGGTTTGGGGACCTCATCGTCCTCGCGACCCTCGGGGTGGCGAACGAGGAGGCACTCCGGAGCGCGGGGCCGGAGAACTTCCGCGGGAAGGTCGTGATCGACACGACGAATCCCCTTGACCATTCCGGGGACGGCCCGCCGAAGCTCGCGTACGGGCACACGGACTCCGCGGGGGAGCGCGTGCAGCGCCTCCTCCCCCATGCGCGCGTGGTGAAGGCGTTCAACACGGTCGGCAGCCCTCTCATGTTCCGCCCAGCCCTCCGGGGCGGCCCGCCGGACATGCCGATTTGCGGGAACGACGAGGGCGCGAAGCGCGAACTCGCGAAGGTCCTGAAGGAGTTCGGATGGAACCCCCTGGATCTCGGAGGTATCGAGATGTCCCGGTACCTCGAGCCCATGTGCATCGTGTGGGTCGCCCATGGACTCCGGAGGGGGTCCTGGGACCATGCGTTCAAGCTCCTCACGAAGTGACACGCCGCGGGAAGAGACGGGCACGTGGGGATTTGAACCCCAGTCGGAGGCTCCGAAGGCCTCTAGCCTGGTCCGCTAGCCTACGTGCCCGGCGCGCGGTAGCCTCCGCGAGATACTAATGCCTTGGGGCCGCGGTTTCATGCGCCGATGAGGGCCCGGTAGGAGGACGCATCCAGGAGGCGGTCGGCCTCCGCGGGGTCCGCGAGCTCGAGGAGGACGATCCAGCCCTCCCCATATGGGTCCTTGTTCACCGTCTCGGGTGCGTCCTCGAGATCCTTGTTCACCGCGACGACCTTGCCCGAGAGGGGCGCGAAGATTTCGCTCACCGCCTTCACGCTCTCGACGGCCCCGAGAGGCTCTCCCGCGCGGACCGCCTTCCCGACCGCGGGCAGCTCCACGTACACGACGTCCGTGAGCTCCCGCTGCGCGTGGTCCGTCACCCCGATCCGGGCGCGGCCCCCTTCGAGCTTGGCCCACTCGTGATCCTTCGTGTACCGCAAGCCGTCGGGGACCTCGGACAAGAGAGCACCGGACGCCCACGAAGCGGGGGTCCCGATATGAGGGTTTCGTCGCGGGCTCAGCGGCCCTTCCAGTTCGCGCCCCACGCCTGGTGGACGAAGATGTCCTCGCTTCGGATTTTGTGGATGTGGCGCGCGACGACGAAGATCACGAAGGCGGCGATCCCGCCCGCCAGGAGGAGCAGGTACCCGGGATTCGCGAAGAGGAACGCGAAGAAGTCGTTCACGGAGGTCGCGAAGTCAGCCATGGCGTCGTGCCAGGGCAAAGATGTTCCCAGACCCCTGCAAAAAGGTTTCTCCTTGAAGCCCGGATTCGATAATCATCGCGCGGAGTTCCTCCGCGCGGAAGAGATGGTAGTACCGCAGGACGGAGGACCCGTCCGGGAGGGTCCATGGGACCTCGACGTCGCCCGGGGCCTTCGCGGGCACGGCCTGGAACCTCGGCTGGTCGCGGTCCCACACGCTGAGGAACGCGGGGCCGCCCGGGACGAGGACGCGACGGATCTCCTCGAGGGCCGTTCGACGGTCGTCGGGGGTCGGCAGGTGATGGAGGACCGCGACGCACACGGCCGCATCCACGGACGCGTCGCGGAGGGGCAGACGGACCGCGTCCGCCTCGATCCACGCGACCTCCCGGGCGGCGGGGGGACCGAGGGACCCCCGCCCGAGCTCGAGGAGGCGGCGCGAGAAGTCCAAAGCGAGGACGACCAATCCCCGCTCGCGGAGGATGCGTGTGTGCCGCCCGTTCCCGCATCCGAGATCGAGGACCTTCGCTCCCTCGGGCAGGGAGTCGACGAATTGCACGACCTCGGGCCACGGCGTCCGCCTCGCGGAGGCGAAGGATGCGGAAATCCGCTCGTACGTCGCGCGCACGTCAGCCCGGGACGGACGGTCCACGCAGCCCCGACAGGCATCCCCTGGGAAAAGGCCTCGCTCAGGCACCCAGGCCGACGCGCTCGAGTTCCGAGACCAGACGGGTCCGGATCTCCTGGAGTGAGGGGAGGTCCTTGACCACCTTGCCACCCTCAAGGTACTGGACGTGGGCGGGCTTCATCGAGGCCCCGCACGCGGGGCAGGTCCGCGTGCCGATCTCGTACGTCCCGTCTCGCGGACAGCGGAGGAGCTCCTTGCGGCCGCTGAACTTGCCCCGCTTCGCGACGGGCTTCCCGCGCAGCTCGACGATGTCGAGGGCGAAGTCAATCGTCGGGGCGTTGCTCAGGGACGTCCCGATCCCGAAGCCGTCCGCCCCGGCGTCGAGGAGCGCGGGGATGGACCCTTCGTCAATCGCCCCGGACACGTAGATCTTCGCGTCCCGGTGCCCGCGGAGGTCGAGCTCCCACCGGACCTCGCGGACGATCGAGGCGAAGTTCCCTCGCCGGGAGGACGGGGTGTCGAGGCGCACGCCCGCGAGGTCGGGGATCGCCTCCGTGGCCATGATCGCCTCCGCCTTCTCGTCGCAGTACGTGTCGACGAGGGCGATCCGCGGGACCTTCTTCTCGAGGTGCTTGTGGACCGCCGCGAACGCCTCCCGCGGCCCCCCCATGACGATTGTGAGGGCGTGTGGCATCGTGCCCATCGCGGGCACCCCGAGGAGATCGGCCCCGAGGGGCGTCGTGATCGCGTCGAGCCCGCCCACGAAGACGGACCGTTCGATGAGGGGCGCGATGCCGGGATGCATCCGGCGCACGCCGAAGGAGAGGATCTGCTTGCCGTTCGCGAGCTTCCGGATCCGGGCGGCCTTCGTGGCGATCCCGCTCGCCTGGCAGATCATCCCGAGGAGGGGCGTCTCGTAGAGGGCCCACTCCCCGTAGGGGCCCTCGAGGACGAGGGCCGGGACGGGGATCCCGCGCGGGGTCTTCGGGGGGAACACGGAGCCCTCGGGAAGGGACCACAGGCTCACGTTGCGGCCCTTCAGGAGCCGGACGACCTCCTCGAGGCCGCAGAGGACGCCCCAGGGCCAGCCGTTCGGGAGGCTCCCCGTCGTGATCTCGGCGACGACAGGCTCCTGGTCCTTGCCCGACTTCCTCAGGACGTCCAGGGTCCGCAGGAAGTACACGTCCGTCGTGCGGCCCTCGCGGATTTCGTCCTCCGTCGCGAGGAAGAAGTCCCGGGGCTTCGAGGCCGTGGGCATCCCGTCGCGGCGCTACCCTCATCCCGTATTATAGCTTTGCGTCCTTGTGCGGCGCACGCGCCGGACGGCGCGTCCTGTCGGGGCGGGCCAGCCGCTCCGCGAAGGTCGCGAGGATCTCCGCGGCGCGGACCGTCTCCCGGAGGGACACCCGCTCGTCGGGGACGTGGATCCGCTCCGCCTCCCCGGGCCCGAAGACCGCGCAGCGCCCGTTGTGGGCCGCGTAGTAGGCCATCTCCGTGCCGTACGTCACGGCGACGACCTCTGTGCCCGCGAGGTCGCGAAGGAGGCGGATGTGGTCTGCGTCCTCCGGCACGCCGGCGGCGGGGACCTCGTGGAACAGCTCGATATCGACGTCCTCCCGGGCCGCGCGGAACGCCTTCCGGAGGAGGGCCTCGACCTCGGCCTTCGTCGTGCCCGCGGGGTTCCGGCAGTCGAGATCGACCTCGCAGGCATCGGCGACGAGGTTCGGCTTCGTCCCGCCGCGGATCGCGCCCACGTTGACTGTGATCTCGCCATGGAGGTCCCGCGGCCTCCCGAGGCCCTCGAGCTCCCGGAGGACCCGCGACATCCGGTGGATCGCGTTGTCCCCGAGGTGGGGCATGCTCCCGTGCGCGCCCCGGCCGCGGGTCCGTGCGCGGTACCAGAGGACCCCTTTCTCCCGCGCGACGACCTTGAGGCCCGTCGGCTCGCAGACGAGGACGGCCGCGGCCTCCCGGACGACGGGGGCGGACGCGAGTTTCACGGCCCCGCGCATCGTCGTCTCCTCGTCCGTCGTGAGGAGAAGGGACACCGGGATCCCGCGGTCGAGGAGGGCCCGCGCGGCCGCGAGGCCCGCGACGCATCCCGCCTTCATGTCCGCGGTCCCGCGACCGTAGAGCCAGTCCCCGTCCCACGCCCCCGGATCCTTCGTCCACCCGGAGGCGAGGGGGACCGTGTCGAGATGGCCGTTGAAGAGGACGCCGCCCCGGCCGGACGACGCGAGGACGGCCTTCACGTCCCCGTGGACCTCCGGGCGCAGGCCGAGGTCCTCGATCGCCGCGACGGCGGCCCCGAGGATCGCGGACATGTCCTCGTCCGGGGTCGAGGGGATCCGCACGAACTCCGTGAGAGTCGATCGGACATACTCTGTCGGGTTCATGGAAGCCTCCGGTCGAGCTCGTTGTGGACGACCGCGATCGCGTGGTCCGTGTGGAGGGCCACGGAGCCGAGGCCCACGGGGATCGCCCCGCGGTCCAGCACCGCGCGCTCCTCGTCCGCACTCAGGTCTTGGTTGTCCGAGAGGACCCACGTCGCGTCCGCGGGAAGGGCGAATGTCCGGATATCCTTGCCGCCCTCCTTCAGGTACACGAAGGTCGGGCCGAGGACGTCGAGGGCCTCCTCGAGCGTCGCCCGGCGCGCGAGAATCCCGGGGGACGTCTCCCGCTCCACGCGGGACCCGTGCTCGAGGGCCCGGCGGAGGAGGGCCGCGTTGCTCCGGATGTCGGGCTGGAACGACCGCAACCGATGACCGAGGAGCCGGACGAGCCGCGGCGGGTCCGGTGGACCGAGGAGGACGAGCCCGACCTCAACGTCGGCCCGGAGGCCGTGGGCCACAAGGAGGGCCGCGTTCGCGGCGTTCAGGAGGATGTCGATCCGCCCCGCGCCCCCCGCGAGGTCGTCCAATGAGAACTGGGGCGAGGTCGACGCTCGGTGCCCGAGTACGAGGAAGCGCCGCACGGGGCGCGGAACCGCGGCCTGGGCTTAAGGTTTCACGCGCAGCGCGGGGATCGGGAAGCCCATCGCGGCCATCCGGCCGAGGACCTCGTGGAGCTTGTCCTCGCAGTACTCGTCGTCCGTGATCTTCTCGAACACGCCCGCGGAGAGGAACATGACCTCGGAGCGGTCGAACAATTCCATGTAGGGGACCATCACGAGCCGGAGGACGGCTTGGTCCCCGTACATGTAGAGCTGGGCTTCCGCGCCGACCCGCTTCCCGGATTTCATGAGGGAGCCGAAGGGGACGACCTTGTTCACGACGTAGGCCTTCGCCTTGCTCCCGAGGACGGCCTTGTGATGGAAGTACTGTCCCGTCCAGTCCCGTTTGCGGATGTCGAAGCCGGAGTCGACGAGGGCGCGCTCGTACGCGGCGAGGATGTCCTGCAGCTTCCGTCCCGGAAACCCGAGGTGCGCGGTGGCGCCGGAGGTCATGGTCTCGGGGCGGTCATCCGGGCCCCGGACGATGAAGGGGTGGGCTCCGGAAATCGACGCTGATACGCACGGACTCACCTACGACGGCGGTCGAAGGACTCCAGGGTCGTCCGCGCGGCGAGGGCCGCAATCGCCTTCCGGACGAAGGGGACGAGGGGCTCCGACCGGGCGTCCTCGGGCGTCATCCACCGCGCGCCGCGGGCGAGGCGGCCCGGGGGAAAGCGGCAGGCGTAGATCGCGCCGCGCCAGATCCGGGGGGAGAAGGTGTGGTCCACGCTGAGCACGGGGCCGCCGATCCGCGTGCGGCCCCCCGTCTGGGCATGGACGAGGCCACGGAGGGACGCGCGGACGTCGTCCGAGTCCAGCTCCCCGCCCGGGAGGGACCACAGGCCGCCGAGGAGGCCGCCCTCGGGCCGGTGGACGAGGAGGACGCGCCCCTTGGACTCCGCGTAGGCGAACGCGACGGGGACCTCCCGCACAGGCCGCGGAGCCGCCGCCCAGGGGAGGGACGCCTGGATGCCCGCGGCGCGGGCGAGGCAGAGGTCCGCGAGGGGACAGCGATCGCAGGCGGGTGCCCGCGGGACGCAGACCGTGGCCCCGAGCTCCATGAGGGCCTGGTTGAACGCCCCGGGCCGGGAGACGGGCACGAGGTCCTTCGCGAGGGCGTGGACCCGGGCGCGACCCGGGCCGTGGGAGACGTCCTGCTCGATCCGGTGTAGGCGCGCGATCACGCGGACCGCGTTGCCGTCCACCGCGGGCACCCGCTCCCCGAACGCGATGCTCGCGACGGCCCCCGCCGTGTACGGGCCGACCCCGGGGAGCTCCCGGAGGTCCGCCGCACGGGAGGGGATCTGCCCGGCGTGCCGCTCCACGATCGCCTTCGCCGCGGCGTGGAGGTTCCTCGCCCGCCGATAGAACCCGAGCCCCTCCCACTCCCGGAGGACGTCCGCGAGGGGCGCCCGCGCGAGGGACGCGACGTCGGGGAACCTGCGGAGGAACCGCTCGTAGTACGGCGTCCCCGAGGCGACCCGCGTGCGCTGGAGGACGAACTCCGAGACGAGGATCCGGTACGGGTCCTTCGTGCGCCGCCACGGGAGGTCCCGGCGGTGGGCGTCGAACCACGCGAGGAGTGCCTCCTCGATCGCGACCGCGGAGGACGGCGCCACGGGCTCGCGAAGGAGGCGGCCGTACTTAACGGGACGCAAGGTTTAGCGCGTCGGCCGTCTTCCGGGTCCCCCATGGAGGGCCCTCGGCTCGTCGCGCTCGGCCTCCTGACCTCCGGGGAGCGGGTGCTCCTCCTCCGCCGTCCGCCGACGGGGCGCCTCCCGGGCCAGTGGGAGTTCCCCGGGGGGACGGTCGAATGGGGGGAGCATCCCTGGGACGCCCTCCGGCGGGAGCTCCGCGAGGAGCTTGGCGTGCTCGCGCGCCGCGGCGCCCTCTTCGGGATCTACTCCCACATCTACGCGTTCGAGAAGGACGAGGCGCATGTCGTCCTCGTCGCGTATCGCCTCCGCGTCCCCCGGCGGACCGTCCCGGAGGCGGAGGACCGCCGCTGGGTCGCCCTCGAGGACCTCCCGCGGTGGGACATCGTCGCGGGGTCCCGACCCATCCTTCAGGATCTCCGCCGCGCCCGCGGGCTCACTTGAAGATCTCCCCCGTCGCGCGGCTCCAGAAGACGAGGTCGAGCTCCTCCATCCCGATCCCGACGGCTTCGGAGAAGCGCCGCATGGTGACCTCGATCTCCAGGTACCGGCGAGGCGTGAGGGACGAGGGCGTCCGTCGGAGGACGCCATGGCGGAGCAGGTTGCGGAGGATGTGACGG
Source organism: Euryarchaeota archaeon RBG_19FT_COMBO_69_17 (assembly GCA_001800825.1). Taxonomy (GTDB): domain Archaea; phylum Thermoplasmatota; class Thermoplasmata; order RBG-16-68-12; family RBG-16-68-12; genus RBG-16-68-12. Next base: position 9,271 of record MGWD01000045.1, read on the forward strand.
TCCAGGATTGCGAGGCCGTCCCCGCGCCCGATGTTCCGGAGGAAGTGGCTCGCCTCCTTGAAGCCGAGGCCGTCGACCTCCGCGACGAGCCACCCGCGGGCGGCCGACGGCACCGGGACGGCATCAAGGGCCTCCCGCAGGAGGGGGCGGGGGCCGCCGAAGAAGCGCTCCCGCGCCGCGACGAGGAACGCGGCCTTCTGGTTGTGGAACCGGATCCGGCGTCGCAGGGAGCGGGCGACCGCCTCCGCGTCCCCGGACCACAGGAGGCCCGCGTCGGCGAGGTCTCGGACGGCCGCGTCGCTCGCCCGGGCCTTCGTCTGGACCGCGAGGAGGCAGAAGCACAGCTCCTCGAAGAGCTCGCGGTCGGGGCGGCGGCCGACCGTCCGGAACTCCGCGAGCCTCCGGCGGATCGCGGGCCCCTTCTCCGCGTACTCGGCCCGGAGGACGTCGAGCTCCCGGTATGCGGGGGAAGGCCTCATCCCGGGCTCTTCCAGTCCCGCAGGAGGCGGACGAGGAGCCGCACGCCGTACCCCGAGGCCCCCGTCGGGAGGTACGCCTTCTTCGGGGAGTCCGGGGCGGCCTCGATCCACGCGGGTCCGGCGATGTCGAGGTGGGCCCACGGGAAGCCGTCCACGAACCTCTGGAGGAACTTCGCCGCCGTGACGGCCCCCGCGGACCGCCCGCCCGTGTTCTTCACGTCCGCGAAGTCGCTCTTGATCTGCTCGTCGTAGTCGTCCCACAGGGGCATCTCCCACACCCGCTCCGCGGTCGCCTCCGACGCGCGGAGGAGCCGTTCCCGCAGGGAGGCGTCGTCCGCGAACATCGCGCTCGCCATCCGGCCGAGGGCGACCTTCGCGGCGCCCGTGAGGGTCGCGAGGTCGATCGTCGCCTGGGGCTTGAAGGTCTTCGCGAATCCCAGGGCGTCCGCGAGGACGAGGCGGCCCTCCGCGTCCGTGTTGAGGACTTCGATCGTCTTGCCCCCGAACGTCCGGACGATGTCCCCGGGCTTCTGCGCGCTCCCGCTCGGCATGTTCTCCGTGACCGGGGCAATCGCGACCGCGTTGACGGGGAGCTTGAGGCGGGCCGCGGCGAGGACCGCGCTGAGGGCGACGGCGGCCCCCGCCATGTCGTACCGCATGAGCCACATGGGGTCCGCGCCCAGGGCCTCGAGGGGCTTCAGGGCGATCCCGCCGGAGTCGAACGTGATCCCCTTGCCGACGAGCACGACGGGCTTCGATCGGCCGCCGCCCGCGTGCTCGAGGACGAGGAGCCGGGGCGGTTCCACGCTCCCCCGCGCGACGCCCAGGAGGGCGCCGAACCCGAGGTCCTTGAGCTGGGCCTCGTCATACACGGTGAGCTTGGCGCCTGCCTCCTTCGCGGCGGCCCGGATCTTCTCCGTGAGCAGCCGCGGGGTCTTCACGTTGCTCGGGGCGTTGATGAGGTCCCGCGCAAAGTTCACGCTCGACCCGACGACGGAGGCCCGGTGGACGGCGTCCCTGATCTCGCCCGCACGGGCCTTCTCGAGGTTCACGATCGTCATCGCCTCGACCCGCTTCCCGTCGGGCTGGGTCTTGTGCTCGTCATACCGGTAGAGGCCCAGGAGGGCGCCCTCCACGACGGCTTCCGCGGCGTCCCCGAGGTCGATCTCCCCGACGCCGGCCCCATGGACGATCGTCGCGAACGTGGTCAGGCCCATGTCCCGGACCTTCGTCGCCGCGCGGGCGGAGACCTCTCGGACGCGGTCGAGGGTGAAGTCCTCCCTCCGTCCGAGGCCGACGACGATCACGCGGTTCCCGGGGATCCGGTCGAACGTCGGGAACCCGGTGACGTCCTTGAAGGCCCCCGAGAGGTCGCGGGAGGCGATCATCGCGCTGATCTGGTGGCCCAGGGCCGCGTCGACGGCGCCCGTGGCCCCGCCGGGGTGGTCCACGCCCTCGAAGAGGTTCACGACGATGACCTCGTCCTCCCAGCGCGAAATGTCGCCGACCTCGACGCGGATGCGCATCCTGGGCCCCCCGGCGCCCCGTACAACCGAGCCCCCGGGATAAGCTTCACCCCTCCCCCCGTCCTGTGCCCGCCCGATCGGATGCGCCCCAGGAAGGTTTAACGCGGAGGGCCGCTTCCGCGAGACGCCCGCGAGGTCCGGCCGTGCCCGCCGATGATCCCGAGAAGCTGTCGTGGCTCGACCGGCTCACCCCCCTGTGGATCTGCCTTGCGATGGCCGCGGGCGTCGGCCTGGGCGCGACCGTGCCGGGCCTCTCGGCGAGCCTCGACGCCCTCTCCTGGTCCGGGGTCTCGATCCCGATCGCCGTGGGCCTGATCTGGATGATGTACCCGCCCCTCGCGCGCGTGCGGTACGAGGACCTCCCCCGCCTCGCGTCGAACCGGCGGATCATGGGCGTGAGCCTCGTCCAGAACTGGATCCTGGGCCCGTTCCTCATGTTCGCCCTCGCGTGGATCTTCCTCCCGGACCTCCCGGAGTACCGGACGGGGCTCATCCTCGTCGGGCTCGCCCGGTGCATCGCGATGGTCCTCGTCTGGAACGCGATGGCGAAGGGGCACACAGAGTACGCGGCCCTCCTCGTCGGGCTCAACAGCATCTTCCAGATGTTCCTCTACTCCGTCCTCGCGTGGTTCTTCGTGACCCTCCTCTCGGGATGGGTCGGCGGGTTCACGGCCTCCCAGGTCGTCCCCATCTCGGTCCTGGAGGTCGCGAGGACGGTCCTCGTCTACCTCGGCGTGCCCGTGGCCCTGGGGTTCGCGACCCGGGCAATCCTCGTCCGGAGGAAGGGGCGCGCGTGGTACGAGACGAAGTTCATCGAACGCCTCGCGCCGACCGCGATGGTCGGCCTCCTGTTCACCGTCGTCGTGATGTTCGCCCTCCGGGGCGGAGACATCCTGCGCCTCCCGTGGGACGTCGTGCGGATCGCGATCCCCCTCGTCCTCTACTTCCTCCTCATGTTCTCCGTCTCCTTCTCGGTCTCCAAGCGCCTCGGGTTCTCGTACGAGGAGACGACGACCCTCGCGTTCACGGCCGCGAGCAACAACTTCGAGCTCGCGATCGCGACGACGATCGGGGTCTTCGGGATCGCGTCGGGGCAGGCGTTCGCCGCCGTCATCGGGCCCCTCATCGAGGTCCCCGTCCTCGTGAACCTCACGCGGGTCGCGCTCCGCCGGCGGAGGGGCTTCCCCGCGACGCCGGCCGCGGTCCGCGAGGTCCCCGGGGGCGCGGCGAAGTGAGCCCGCGAGGACCCGCCACAATCTTATATATCGCGAGGAGCTAGGCCGCCACCATGTCACGGCTGCACACGATACTGGGCGCCCTCGACCGGCTCGCGCCGGCGGAGGTGGCCCACGCGCACTGCGACATCCCCTGCGGAATCTACGACCCCCACCACGCGCAGATGGCCGCCCACACGGTCATCCGGATGGTCGACCTCATCGGGCAGCTCGAGAAGCCGGGCCCGAACTCGACCCCGGAGCAGCGGCAGGAGTTCCACAACAAGCTCGCCCGCTACATCGCGACGAAGGAGCAGCACGCAGAGATCTACAAGCACGAGGTCCGCGTCCTCTGGGGCGACTACTTCAAGCCGGAGCACCTCCAGCAGTTCCCGACCCTCCACGACGCGGTCTGGAAGGCCCTGAAGGCCGCCTCGAAGGGCCGTCAGGAGATCAACCTCCAGGCCGCGGAGGACATGCTCCAGCACGCGAACGAGATCGCGGAGACCTTCTGGAAGACGAAGGGGGTCGGCACGGTGAAGGGCAAGGCCCCGTACCCGACGGCCCGCGAGACGGTCTACCCGAAGGTCGCCTGAGCCCCTCGCCGATGTTCCCCCTCGCGCGCTTCCGGATCGAGGACGCGAGCATGGAGCCCGCCCTCCGGGCGGGCGACTACGTCCTCGTGAACCGGTGGGCCTATGGCCGCCGGGGTCCGAGGTCGGGAGACGTCGTCGTGTTTCGGGATCCCGAGGCGCCGGCCAGGCTCCTCGTCAAGCGCGTGGAGCGGGTCGATCCCTCGGGGGCGGTCCTCGTCCGGGGGGACAACGACGCCTTCAGCCGGGACAGTCGGGCGTTCGGAGCCGTCGGGCGCGAAGGCCTCATCGGCAAGGTCGTCCTTCGGGCGCGCGCTTGATCAGTCCCACTTCTCGAAGCGGATGAGGGCGAACCCGAGCTCCCGGCAGAGGGCGTTGACCTGCTCGACCATGTCGTGCAGGCCGCAGATGTAGACCTGCTTCGTCCGCGGGTCCTTGATCTCTTCCTGGAGGACCTTCTGGACGTACCCCACGTGGCCCTTCCAGTCCGGCGTCTCGGGGCGGGACACGGTGGGGAGGAACCGGAAGTTCAGGTGCTCCCGCTCCCACCGCTCGAAGAGGTCACGGTAGATCAGGTCGTGGACGTACCGGACCCCGTGGACGACGGTGAACGTGCGGCCCGCGTCGAGCCCGGTCGCGAAGAGGTGTCCGAGCATGGAGACGAAGGGGGCCACGCCGGTCCCGGTGGCGACGAACACGGTGTCGTGCTCCACGGGCTCCGGCATCACGAACCGGCCGAGGGGGCCGATCGAGCCGAGTTTCGTACCCACGGGGACCTTGTGGAGGTAGTTCGACATGAAGCCGCCCTCGACGACCTTGATGCACAGCTCGAGGTGGTCCTTGTTCTCGGGCCACGAGGCGATCGAGTACGGGCGGGAGATGCGCTTGCCGTCCTTCTCCGCGAAGAGGGAGATGAACTGGCCCGGTTCGAAATCGAAGACGGGCTCGTTCTCGAACGTGAAGCGGATTAGGTAGGTCTCCGGGTACTTCGTCGCGATGTCGAAGACCTCCTTGACGACCGCCGTGTGCTTCCCGGATCGGAACTTTACGGGCAGCTCCGCAACGGCCGGCTTCGGGACGGCGGACGACCTCGCGGGCGCAGGTTCCCGCATCATGCCGGCCCCGGCACCGTCCGGTCCGATTTAAACGTTTCCTCAAGGGAGAGAGTGGCCTGGTCTGCGCCGCGATTTCGACGGGCCGAAACTCGACATTCAGTACGTCGGGCGCTCGAGGAAGAGCCGCGAGTAGACGAAGCCGGCGACGGCCCCGCCGATCAAAGGCCCGACGATGTACACGTAGCCGTGGTCGAAGAGCCCGGCGACGAGGGCGGGTCCGAACCACCGCGCGGGGTTCATCGCCGCACCCGTCAGGGGCCCGCCCATGAGGATGTCCAGGGCGACCGTGAGCCCGATCGCGAGGCCGCCGACGGCGCGGAAGGAGCCCTTCGGGTCGATCCCCGTGCCATACACGACGAACGCGAGGAAGAACGTGAGGACGGCCTCCACGAGGATCGCGGAGCCGGGCGAGACGTCCCAACCCAGCGTGCCCGCGGTCCCGAGCTGGGGGGTCCCGAGGGCCACGGGTTGCCACGCGGACGCCGGGAGCGCGGCGACGAGAAAGAGCGCGGCCACGAGGGCCCCGACGAGCTGGGCGACCCAGTACACGACCGCGAGGCGCACGGGGATCTGGCGGCCCACGAGGGCCCCCAGGGTCACCGCGGGGTTGAAGTGGCCGCCCGAGACGTGGGCCATCGCGGAGACCATGACCCCAATCGTCAGGCCGTGGGCGAGGGCGATCGCAAGGAGGTCGGACCCTCCCGTCGCGACGATCGCGCCCGCGCCGATGAAGACGAGGGCGAAGGTCCCGATGAACTCCGCGACGGCCTTGCGCAGCGCGTCCGACGCCATCTCCCGCCTCCGGCCCGCCCCGTAGAAACTCGCGCTATTTGAGGTTTTTTATTCTCCAGTGAGAATGGAAATACTACCGGAAGTACGACGCGGACCCGCGGTCGAACCCCGGGACGAACTCGAGGGAGAGTTCCTGGGGCTGCCACGCCGCGTCGGGGAACACGAGGCTCGGGAAGAACCGGGAGAAGTCCGTGGCGACCTGGGTCACGAGGTGCTCCGGGCCGAAGAGGGTCTCCGCGATCCGCCGGGCCTGCTCCCGGCACGCGAGCTCGTCCACGAAGCCGAGGGCGTGGAGGTACTCGTGGAGGAGGACGTAGAACGCGTAGTGGCGGTACAGCTCCGGGTTCGTCTCCCGGATCCGCACGAGGGGGACCTTGTTCATCACGATCACGTTGCTCGCGATCGGGTAGAAGGCCCCGAGGAACCCCTGGGGGGAGTTCCCGAGGTCCGCGAGGGCGAGCATGAGCCCGCCCCGGTTGCGCCCGAGGACCGCGTCGACGGCCCGCTTGACGAGCTCGAAGACGTCCGCGAGGGCGTCCGACTCCGCGAGCTTCCGGGGGAAGTCCATCGGGGGAATCCACGCGGCGGTCCCACTTAAGGGATTGCTCAGCCCCGGCTCAGCCGGGGACGATGGGCAGGAGGTTGAGACCCTCGAACCCGAGGAAGAGGTACGCCGCGTACGCGAGGCTCAGGAGGGCGGCGGTCACGTTCACGGCGCGCCGGACGCGGACGGAGCCCCAGCGGGTGATCGGGTAGCTGACCCCGAGGCCGAAGAGGATCATCCCCAGGACGACGCCGACGCTGAACACGCCGACGCCGCCGAGGAGACCGAGGAGGGACGTCACGCTCAGGGACGCGACGAAGAGGACAAGGAGCTCGTCGTTGCTCGCGAGCCCATGGACGACGCCGATCCCGAACATGGCCCGGTGTTCCGTGAGACGGGCGAGGTGGACGTGGGGGTGCTCGAGGTCCTCGGCTTTGTGGCGGTGGAAGTGGCCGTGAAGGATCCCGAACTCGAGGAGGAGGCCGAGGACGCCGATCACGACGAGCATGACCGCGACGAGGAGCTCCACGTGGGCCAGGAAATCCCGCAGGAGGGTCTCCCGGAACGTGAACAGGACGATTGTGATGAGGCTCGCCGTGATCATGTGGCCCGCGGCCCAGCTCAGGCTCATGAGGGACGTCTTCCGGAGGTCCCGGCTCCGGGTCAAGAGGTTCGACACGGCGACGAGATGGTCCGCGTCGTAGCTGTGCTTGAAGCCGAGGGCGAGGGCGAGGACGACGAAGAAGAGGGCGTCGAGGGCCATGAGGGTCGCACCCCGGCGGGACCGCCGCGGGACGTCGGTAGCACGACTGATGAAGAAGTAACACGGCTTAAGGTTTCGCGGGAGGCTTCATCTCCCCCGTAGCACTTCGTCCCCGTCGGGGTAGCACGTGGCCGTAGAACGGATCGGGGTCTCCCTCGGAGGCCCCCTTCTCGAGGAGTTCGACCGCCTCGTCGCGTCGGAGGGGTTCCCGAGCCGCTCGGAGGCCCTCCGGGAACTCATCCGGCGGGCCCTCGTGCGCCGGAGGAGGGAGGCGGGGGGGAAGGTCGTCGGCACGATTACGATCGTGTACCGCCACGACGTCGGGATGGTGACCCACCGGATCCTCCATCGGCAGCACGACTTCATGGGCTCCATCCGGGCGACGGCCCACACCCACCTGGGGGAGGAGACGTGCCTCGAGGTCCTCATCGTCGAGGGCGAGATGCGCCAGGTCGAGGACCTCGCGTCGCGGCTACGCACCCTGAAGGGCGTCCTCTTCGCGGAGAGCGTCGTGGCCCGACCCGACCTCCCGTGACCCGGGACCCTGAGTACCATCCGTGGGAACGGGGCTGAAAGGTTTATCGGGCGGGAGGCGGACCCGAAGGACGCCGCGCCATGTCCCTCCGAGCCGCGTACGCCGCGTCCCGCCCCACGAGGGCCCCGCCCTCCCTGCCCTTCGGCTGGGGGGCCGTGACCGTGCTCCTCGTCGGCGGCGCGCTCACGATCATCGGGGTCGTGATCATCCTGTTCGGGTTCTTCGGGATGTTCGGATGGATCGGGGGCGCCGTGGAAGGCTCGTTCTCCATCGGCTCCTTCTTCTCGTCCTTCTTCGGCGCGGTCGTCCTCTTCGTCGTGGGCGGGATGATCGCGGGGGTCGGCGGATGGCTCGTCCGGCTCTGGTGGATCTTCCTCTTCGTCGGCGTCGTGACGGGCGCCGCCGGCGGGGCGAACACGGTCCGCGAGCGGGAGGCGATGCGGGGGGGCGACGTCCGGGTGCGCTGCCGCGCCTGCGGCCGGCTGAATCCCGAGGACGCCAGGTTCTGCCTGTCCTGCGGCCAGGCCGTGTGACCCGTCCGAACGGGATGTTCGGAACCTATTTGAGAACGGACCGGGGTTCGCGGCTCCCGTGGGGCTACTGATCCGCTTCGCCCGCCAGTGGGTCGCGGGGGAGACCCTCGACGAGGCGGTCCTTGCGGCCCGGGCCGCGAACGCCCGCGGGATCCGCGCCCTCCTGAACTACCTGGGCGAACACTACCGGGAGAGAGGGCCCGTGGAAGCGACGGTCCGGGAGTACCTCGGGATCGTCGCGCGACTCCGGGACGCGGGCATCCACGGGGACGTGAGCGTCAAGCCGACCCAGCTCGGGATCCTCATCGGCCGGGAGTATGCCCTCGCCCAAACGATCCCGATCGTCGAGGCCGCGAGGGCCGCGGGCGGCGTCCTGTGGGTCGACATGGAGGCCGCGTCGACGGTACCCGACACCCTCTGGGTCCACGAGCGGCTCTTCGAGGCGTACGGCCGGGTAGGCCTCTGCCTCCAGGCGAACCTCCGCCGCACCCGGGACGACCTCTCTCGGCTCCTCGACAGAGGCGCCCCGATCCGCCTCGTGAAGGGCGCGTACCGCGAGACCCCGGATGTCGCGTTCACGGGCCGCGCGGAGATCGACCGGGAGTACCTCGCCCACCTCGAGACGCTGTTCCGGGAGGGGCGCGACTTCGAGGTCGCGAGCCACGACGGCCGGATCGTCGCGCGGGCCCTCGAGCTCGCGAAGGATCATGCCACGCCCTTCGAGTTCGCGATGCTCAAGGGAGTCCGGGATCCCCTGAAGGCGGACCTCGTCGCCCAGGGCCACCGGGTCACGGAGTATATCCCGTACGGGCCCTCGTGGCTCCCGTACTTCACGCGCCGCCTCCGGGAGCGACCGCGGAACGTCGTGACGATGCTCCGGTCCCTCGTGAGCGGGTGAGGGCGGAACCCTTTTCGGCCTCGGGGCCCGTCCCCCGAGCGTGGACCGCCGCGCGTTCCTGCGGACGATGCGGACCCTCGAGGCGCGCGACCCCATTGCCGACTGGGCCGCCCCGATGACCCCGTTCGAGGTCCTCGTCTCGACGATTCTCTCCCAGAGCACGACGGTCGGGAACGAACGACGAGGGATGGACGGACTCCGCAAGGCGTTCGGCACGGTCACGCCGGACGCCCTCGCGGAGGCTCCCATCCGGAGGATCGAGCGGGCGATCTGGCACGCGGGCCTCTCGCGTCAGAAAGCCGGGAGGATCCGGGACGTCGCGAGGATCGTCCGCGGACGGTGGGGCGGATCCCTCGACGGAGTCCTCCGACGGCGGACCGAGGCCGCGCGGGCGGACCTCGTGTCCCTGCCGGGCGTGGGCCCGAAGACGGCGGACGTCGTCCTC
>MGWD01000045.1:18747-35463 GCA_001800825.1 Euryarchaeota archaeon RBG_19FT_COMBO_69_17
GCCGGTGGGGCCTCGTCCCCCGGACGGACTACGAGGCGACCCGCGCGGCCCTCGAGGCGTGGACCCCTCCCGGGAAGAGGAAAGCGTGGCACCTCGCGATGATCGCGCACGGGCGCACCCTCTGCAAGGCCCGTCGCCCGAGGTGCGCGGAGTGCCCCGTCGCCCGGGACTGCGACTGGTACCGCGCACGAGGACGACGCCGTCCCGACAAAAGGTTAAGAAGTCCGGAAGGGTAGCCCGCGGCGAGCCGTTTGCCTCTTTCTGATTACGTCCAGCTGATGAAGGTCCGCATCGCGGCCCTCCTCCTCCTCGTCGCGGCCGCAGGGTACGTGTCGACGAGCGGGCTCGCGATCGACCCGTGGCGCTTCGGGCTCCTGATGCTCACGGGCTTCCTCGCCTCCGCGGGGGCGAGTGCGATCAACCACTACATCGACCGGGACCTCGACTCCCTCATGGGCCGCACGCGGGCCCGGCCCCTCCCCGCCCACCGGATCGAGCCGCCCGGGCGTGCCCTGGGGTTCGGCCTGGGCCTCTCCCTCGTCGCCCTCGGCGTCGCCTACCTCGGCCTCAACCCCCTGACCGCGGGGATGATCGGCCTCGGCCTCTTCGTGTACGTCGGGGTGTACACCCTCGGCCTCAAGAGGACGCACGCGAGCAACATCGTGATCGGCGGCTTCGCGGGATCCTGCCCCGCCCTCGCGGGATCCGCGGCCGCCGTGGGCGTCCTCTCGGCCCCTGCGATCCTCCTCGCGGTCCTCGTGTTCCTCTGGACCCCGGGCCACTTCTGGGCCCTCGCGTACCGGAGCCGGGAGGACTACCGCCGGGCGGGGATCCCCATGCTGCCCGCGGTCTCCGACGAGCGCACGACGGTCCGTGCGATCGCTGTGTCGACGGCCCTCGTCCCCGTCGCGACCCTCGGCTTCTATCTCACGCCCGCGTTCGGGCTCCCGTTCCTCGTTGCGGCGGCCCTCGGGGGCGGAATCCTCCTCGCCCTCACGTGGCGCTTCGTCCGGCGGCCGAGCGTGGAGACGGCGTGGGCCGGCTACAAGTTCTCGGGCACGTACCTCGCGATCGTGCTCGTCGGCGCAATGCTCGACGCGGTCGTCGCCCATCGGCTCGTGCCATGAGGGCGCAACGGGAGGGGAGGGGCGTTCTCAGGCTCGAACAGGGCACCCTTCAGTTTTTAATACTTCGCTTCCCTTAGTGTCGATAGCGAACGGTGGAAGGCATGCCGGGGAAGACGCTCGTAGAGAAGGTGCTCTCCCATGCCTCAGGCCGGGAAGTCCGGGCCGGGGACATCACGATCGCGAGGGTCGATCTCGCGTACGTCCAGGACGGCACGGGCCCCCTCACGTTCCGGCAGATGGAGAAGATGGGGCTCGTGAAGGCCGCGAATCCCGCCCGGTCCATCGTGTTCATCGACCACTCGAGCCCGCCCCCGCGGAAGGAGCTTGCGTCGGACCACGTGTACCTGCGGGACTTCGCGACGAAGACGGGGATGGTCCTCTCCGACGTCGGGGAGGGCGTGTGCCACCAGGTCGCCTTCGAGAAGTACGTCCGGCCGGGGGAGGTCGCGATCGGGGCGGACAGCCACACGGTCATGGGCGGGGCCATGGGAGCCTTCGCGACGGGAATGGGCTCCACGGACGTGGCCGTGGCCCTCGCCCTCGGGAAGACCTGGCTCCGGGTCCCGGAGTCGTGGCGGTTCGAGGTGACTGGCTCCTTCGCCCACGGGGTCTACGCGAAGGACCTCATCCTGCGGGTCATCGGGGACATCAAGACGGACGTGGCCACGTACATGGCGATGGAGTGGGGCGGGCCCGCGATCTCGAAGATGCCCATGACGGAGCGGATGGTCCTCTCGAACATGGCGATCGAGGCGGGCGGGAAGTGCGGCCCCCAGCCGTCCGACGAGGAGACACGGCGATACCTCCGGGAGCACGGCCGGGAGGCGGACTGGCGGGAGGTCCGACCCGACGAGGACGCGCGGTACGAGCGGACGTCCGCGTACGACGTCGGCCCGCTCGAACCCATGGTCGCCCGGCCGCCCCAGGAGGACAACGTCGTTCCCGTCACGGACCCGAGCGTGAAGGGCCTCCGGATCCACCAGGTGTACCTCGGCTCCTGCACGAACGCGCGGTACGAGGACATCCGCGTCTTCTGCGACTACATGAGAGGGGAGGCCGTGGCCAAGGGGACGCGGCTCATCGTGACCCCCGCCTCGAAGGAGTCGTACGTCCGCGCGATGAAGGAGGGCCTCTTCGGGGTCCTCCTCGACGCGGGCGCGACGATCAACTCCCCGGGCTGCGGCGCATGCCCCGGCGTCCACCTCGGGATCCCGGGGGACGGGGAGAACGTCCTCTCGACGACGAACCGCAACTACGTGGGCCGGATGGGGAACCCCCTCGCGTTCACGTACCTTGCGTCCCCCGCGACGGCGGCCGCGACCGCGATGTACGGGGTCATCACGGACCCCCGAGAGGTGTGACGATGGGCCGGGCCTGGAAGTTCGGGGACAACATCTCGACGGACCTCATCGCCGCGGGACGATACTATCACCTGCGCTCGAACCTGCCCGAGCTCGCGAAGCACGTCCTCGAGGACGCGCGGGCCGACTTCGCCCCGGGGGTGAAGGCGGGGGACGTCGTCGTCGGGGGCCGGAACTTCGGGAAGGGCTCCTCGAGGGAGCACGCGCCCGTGATCATCAAGCTCGCGGGTACGCGGGCCGTCCTCGCGAAGTCCTTCGCGCGGATCTTCTACCGGAACGCGATCAACATCGGGCTCCCCGCGATCGTCGTGGACACAGACCGGATCGACGAGGGGGACGACCTGGACGTCGACCTCGAGAAGGGAGTCGTCCACGACCGCACGAAGGGGATCGACCTCACGTTCCCATCCCTCCCGCCCGTCATGGCGCGGATCCTGGAAGAGGGGGGGCTCGTGGAGTACATCAAGAACCACGGTGACCTCGTCGTGGACGCGCCGTGAGCGGGCCGCGGGGGAGCGGACGGAAGGCGACGGAATGGGACTCGCCGCGAAGATGGACGCGCCCCGGATCGACCGGGGCCTCGACGACATCTACGTGAAGGAGACGTCGATCTGCCTCGTCGACGGGGACCGCGGGCGCCTCGTGTACCGCGGCTTCGACATCCGGGACCTTGCCCAGCACTCGAACTTCGAGGAGACCGTCTTCATCCTCGTCCACGGGCGCCTCCCGACCCGGGAGGAGTACGACATGCTCCGGAAAGGGCTCGCGGAGAGCCGGGCGATCACCCCGGACCTCGTGCGCCTCCTCCGGCGCATGCCGCCGGACGCGCCGCCGATGGACGTCCTCCGGACCGCGGTCTCCTACATGAGCAACTTCGACCCCGAGCGGGACGACCCGACGCGGACGGCGAACATGCGGAAGGCCCAGCGGCTCGTGGCGAAGTTCCCGACGATCGTCGCAGCCCACCACCGGATCCGCGAGGGGAAGCGCCCCCTCGCGCCGAACCCGAGGCTCGGGATCGCGGAGGACTTCCTCCGTATGGTTACGGGGAAGCGGCCGGACCCCCTGAGCGCGCGGATCATGGACGTCGCCCTGATCCTCCACGCGGACCACAGCATGAACGCGTCCGCGTTCGCCGCGATCGTGGCCGCGTCGACCCTCGCGGACCTGTACAGCGCGATCGTCGCGGCGATCGCGACCCTCAAGGGGCCCCTCCACGGCGGGGCCAACGAGGCGGCCCTCCGGACGATGCTCCTCGTCGGGAAGCCGGAGAACGCGGAGCGGTACGTCCTGGACACCCTCGCGAACCGCGGCAAGATCTTCGGGTTCGGGCACCGCGTCTACCGGACGTACGACCCGCGGGCCCTCATCCTCCGGGAGTACGCGAGGCAGCTGAGCGAGAAGCGGGGGCAGGAGGACCTCTTCCGGATCGCGGAGATCCTCCAGGAGGTCACGGTCCGCGAGCTCAAGGCGAAGCAGATCTACCCGAACGTGGACTTCTACTCGGGACTCGTGTACCACCTCCTCGGGCTCCCGATGGACCTCTTCACCCCGATCTTCGCGGTGTCCCGCGTCTCCGGGTGGACGGCCCACGTGATCGAGTACTGGGACGACAACCGGCTCGTCCGGCCCCTCGACTACTACGTCGGCCCGAGGGACGCCGTGTACGTGCCCCTCGACCAGCGGTCCTGAGGCCCGCCATCCTTATGGGGGACCTCCTCCCTTTGCGGCCCGGGTGAACGAATCCCCGCGGAGCGCCTCGTCCTCAAGCCCCCCTCGGAGGGGCACAAGATCCTCCTCACGCCGTCCGGACTCCGGGTGCCCGACGACCCGATCATCCCGATCATCGAGGGGGACGGGATCGGCCCCGACGTGACGCGGGCCGCCCGCCGGGCGATCTCCGCGGCCGTCGAGACCTCGTCCGGGGGCCGTCGTCGGATCGTGTGGTTCGACGTCCCCGCGGGGGAGACGGCCCTGTTCCGCTACGGGGACCTCCTCCCCGGGCCGACGAAGGACGCGATCCGGGAGTACGTGGTCGCCCTCAAGGGGCCCCTCACGACCCCCGTGGGCGGGGGCTTCCGGTCCCTCAACGTGACCCTGCGGCAGACCCTCGACCTGTACGCGAACGTGCGACCGATCTACTGGCTCCCGGGCGTCCCGAGCCCCGTGACGCATCCCGAGCGGCTCAACCTCGTGATCTTCCGGGAGGCCACGGAGGACGTCTACGCGGGGATCGAGTGGGAGCGCGGATCCCCGGAGGCGAAGCGGATGATCGATGTCCTCGAGCATCAGTTCAACGTCCGGGTGAGGCCCGACAGCGGGATCGGGCTCAAGCCGATGAGCGAGTTCGGCTCCAAGCGCCTCGTCCGGCGGGCGATCCGCTACGCGGTCGACCACGGGAGGCGCAGCGTGACCCTCGTCCACAAGGGGAACATCATGAAGTACACGGAGGGCGCCTTCCGACAGTGGGGCTACGAGGTCGCGCGGGACGAGTTCGCCGACCGGACCGTGACGTCGGACGAGGTCCTGCGATCCCACGGGGGCAAGGTCCCCGAAGGGCGGGTCGTCATCAAGGACGTCATCGCGGACAACATGTTCCAGCAGCTCCTGCTCCGGCCCGACGAGTACGACGTCCTCGCGACCCCGAACCTGAGCGGGGACTTCCTGAGCGACGCGGCCGCGGCCCAGGTCGGCGGGCTCGGCGTGGCCCCGGGCGGGAACATCGGGGACGCGATCGCCCTCTTCGAGCCGATCCACGGGAGCGCGCCGAAGTACGCGGGGATGGACAAGGTGAACCCCACGGCGGAGATCCTCGCGGGGGTCATGATGCTCGAGCACCTCGGATGGGAGGACGCCGCGGTCCGCCTCCGGGAGGCCGTGAAGGCCGTCATCGCGGCGAAGGTCGTCACGTACGACCTCGCGCGGCAGATGGAGGGCGCGCGGGAGGTCGGCACGGCCGCCTTCGCGGACGCGATCATCGAGCGGTTCCACGGGGCCTGACCGTGCCCGCGCGGGCCTCGGGCCACGGGACCGCGTCGCCCCTCGAGGCGGGCCTCTGCGAGGCGCTCTCCCGCCAGGACGTGCCCCACGAGCACGGCTCCCTCCACTTCCGCGTGCGGCTCGCCTCCGGGGAGCTCGCCCGGTTCGACCCGGGGATCGTCGTCCGCCGCGGGCCCGTCGTCTTCCTCCTCGAGGCCCTCACGGCGCCCCTCGACGGGGAGCGGATCGCCCTCCTCGCGGGGTTCCTCGAGCAGCACTCCCCGGAGATCGTCCTCGTCGCGGTCGCTCCCCGGGCGGCCGTCGCGGACGTGCCCCCGGCGTCGTACGACGAGGTCTACGCGGACGACGAGATCCCGAGGATCGTCGCGCGGCTCCGGACCCAGGGTGCGGACGGCTTCCTCGAGCCGTTCCGGAAGACGGGCCGCCCACGGGCCTAGGAGACCATCCGGACGTCGGCCACGACCGCGAGATGGTCCGACGCCTCGATGGGCGCGGGACGCTGGACGATCTGCGCGGTGAGGACGATCAGGTCCGTGGACACGAAGACGTAGTCGATCCGTTCGACGGGGTCCAATGAGCTGTACGTGTATCCCGCGGGATCGTCCCGGCCTCCGCCTCCCTCGACCCACGCGTCGTCGAGGGCGCCCACGACGTTCTCGTACACGAGGTCCGGGGATCCCGTCTCCCCGGGGCACCGCCCGCTCGGGCAGGCGTTCAGGTCCCCGACGAGGATCCGCGGGCCCGCCGTGGCGGCGACCCGGGCGAGGACCTCCTGGACCTGGATCCCGCGCTCCGCGAGGTCGAGGCCGAGGTGGACGACGAACACATGGACGGCGCCGGACGTCCCGTTCACCCGTGCGTGGAGGAGGGCACGCTGGTCCCCCTGGCTCGTGAGGAGGACGTACTCCCAGGACAGGATCGGGAGGCGGCTCAGGAGGGCGACCCCATACGTCTGCTCCCGGGTCGGCGGCCCGTACGCGGCGTGGTAGCCCAGGGTCGACGCGAGGTACCCGACGACGTCGACGCCCCCGCTCGTCACGCGGACCGTGTCGCTCTCCTGGAGGCCGACGAGGTCCGGGTTCCCGTGCCGCACGACGTCCGCGATCCGCCCGACGTCGAGCCGGCCGTCCGCCCCGAACCCCTGGTGCACGTTGTACGTCATCACTCGGAGGACGTCCGTCGTCGGGGCGACGGGCGCCCCGGGAGGCGTGAGGGCGATCCCCGCGGCCCCGAGGATGAGGAGGGACGCCGCGAGGACCGCGGTCCCCCGGCGCGCGACGGGCGACGGGACGAACCCGGGGGAGCGTCCCCCCGCGGCGAGGGAGGGACCGAGGGCCGCGAGGCCCATGAGGAGGAGGACGGCCCACGCGCGCCCGCGCCACAGGGCGCCGCCGGGGACGTAGGCATGGGTGAGGGTGAAGACGAACGCGAGGAGGAGGACGAGGAACGTCGCGCAGGCGACGGTGAGGGCGAGCCCCATCTGCCGGACGTCGAGGCGCGCGGCGCCCGCCCACCCGAGGGTCCGCTCGAGCCCGACGACGGCCGCGGCGGCCGCGACGGGAGCCAGGATCGCAAGGAACTCGGACCCGAAGAACGCGAGGTCGACGGCGAAGAGGAGGAGGCCCGTCTGGAGGACCGCGGAGGTCCGGGAGGCGCGGGGCGCGGGCCCCAGGCCCGAGCGGGCGATATGGGCCCCCGCGACGAACCCGAGGAGGAGGGCCGGCGCGAACAGGTCCGGCGCCTGGCCCGACCACCGGGCGAGGAACCATGGGTACGACAGGACGACGACCGCGAGGGCGAGGAACCCCGCGAGGCCGATCCCCGTCCCGAGGGCGGCCCCGCGGGCCCGCTGGGCCCCCGCGGCCTCCGGGAGGAGGGGGACCTTGGCGAGGACGTAGAGGAGGAGCCCCGCGAGGGGGACGAGGTACGCGAGGGACCAGACCGTGGCCCCGGGGTCGAGGGTTTTCCCGAGGATCCGGAGGGCGAGGTCCGCGGCGAGGGCGAGCCCGACGGACGACGCGGCCATCCCCGCGCCCCCCGCGAGGTGGAGGGCGGACGCGAGGAAGGGGACGAGGAACAGGAGGAACGCGGCGACGGCGACGCCGCTCAGGACGACGAGGATCTCGACGGGCCAAGGGGCGAGGAGGACGACCCGGAAGGCGAGGAACACGAGGGCCGACCCCGTCATCGTGAGGGACGTCGACGGCCGCGCGAGCCCGACGAGGTACGCGACGGGGGCGAGGAGGAACAGGACCGCGACGACGGACGCGTTGAGCCCGACCGTGAGGACGTTCATCGCGTAGACGGAGGCCACGAAGACCCGGAGGGCCTCGAGGCCGAGGAGGACCGCGACGAAGAGGGCGAGGCCCGCATCGAGGACCCTCCGCGGGCCCGCGGCGGGAGGGGGCGCCATCGCGGGCGCACGGTCGTCCACGGATACAAAGGCTCCGATGGGGGCGCGCGTCTCGGGGTGTGGGACACGGCCTCCTCATGGGACGTCGGGGCGGCCTTAAATAGCGTGGCGCCCATCGACGTCGCGCCCCGCGCGCCTGGGAGGAGCCACACGTGGTCGTCCCCGCCTGCGACCCCGGCGGCACGGAGCCCTGCCGGGTGAACTTCGCGTTCCTCCCGGAGTGGACGCAGCTCGCCGTATGGGCCGTGAACGCGGTCGTCGTGGCCGTCTTCGCGTACGGGCTCTGGACGCGGTACCGCCTCTGGAAGGAGGGGGCCCCGGGCTCCCCGGGTGGGTCCTTCGTCCATCACCTGAGGATGCTCCTCGCCGTGTCCGTCCTCCAGGGGAAGGTCGTCCGGCGGCGGTTCGCGGGGGCCATGCACGTCCTCCTGTACACGGGCTTCATCGCGCTCGGGATCGGGACGACCCTCGTCGCCCTGAACACGGACATCCTCGCCCACGTAGGGATCGACATCCTCCGGGACGAGCCCTACCTGATCTTCGAGTTCGCCCTCGACTTCATGGGCCTCGCGTTCGTCGTCGGGCTCGGGATGGTCTTCTACCGCCGGCTCGTCGAGCGGCCGACGTATCTCCGGGCCGGGCGGCGGGACCTGTACCTCCCCGGGATCCTCCTCCTGCTCCTGATCCAGGGGTTCGTCCTCGAGGCCGTTCGCCTCGCGGTCCTCCAGCCCCGCTGGCAGGAGTGGTCCTTCGTCGGGTACGCGCTGTCCCTCGCCTTCCGCGCCGTCGGCGTGGACGAGCGCCTCGTGTCCGTGGACGTCGCGGGGTCCCTCGTGACGATCACGCCAAACGCTGGGCTCGCGGTGCTCTACGGGGCCCTGTGGTGGTTCCACGCCGGGACGACGTTCTACTTCGCGGCGAGCCTCCCCTGGACGAAGGCGAGCCATCTCCTGTTCAGCCCTGCGAACACGTACCTCGAGCGGGCCCTCCCGTACGGAAAGCTCGACAAGCCCTTCGATGTCGACGTGATCGCGCAGCCCGACGCAGCCCCGCCCGTCCTCGGGATCCCCACGACGAAGGCCCTCGCCTGGTTCGACCGCGTCCAGCTCGACGCGTGCACGATCTGCGGCCGCTGCACGTCCGTGTGCCCCGCGTGGACGACGGGCAAGCCCCTCGACCCCATGCACGTGATCCTCGACCTCCGGGACGCGATGGCCCTCGAGTCCAAGGGACGCGCCCTCGACGGCCCCCTCCCCGAACACGTCGGGTACGAGGAGCTGTGGGCGTGCACGACGTGCATGGCGTGCATGCAGGAGTGCCCCGTCTCGATCCGCCACGTGCCCTTCATCGTCGGCCTTCGGCGGACGTTCGCGATGGAGCTCGGACGCATCCCGGAAGAGGCCCAGGGGATGATGCGGAACATCGAGACGAACTTCAACCCCTGGGGGATCGGGTGGGACCAGCGGGCCCGGTGGGCCGAGGGGCTCGGCGTGCGGACGATGGCCGAGGCGGCCGCGGCGGGCGAGCCCGTGGACGTCCTGTTCTGGGTCGGCTGCGCGGGCTCCTTCGACGACCGGAACCGGAAGGTGTCCCAGAGCGTCGCGAGGCTCCTCCAGCGGGCCGGCGTGCGGTTCGCGATCCTCGGGCCCGAGGAGAAGTGCACGGGGGACCCCGCGCGCCGGGCGGGGAACGAGTACCTCGCCCAGATGATGATCAAGGCGAACGTGGAGACCCTGAACCGATACGCGGTCAAGACGATCGTCACCGCGTGCCCCCACTGTTTCAATGCGATCCGGCATGAGTACCCGGACTTCGGCGGGACGTACGAGGTCGTCCACCACTCCGTCTTCCTCGACCGGCTCCTGAAGGAGGGGCGGCTCGCCCCTGTGAAGGAGGTCGCGGAGCTCCTGACGTTCCACGACGCGTGCTACCTGGGACGGTACAACAAGGTGTACGAGGAGCCCCGGGACGTCCTCCGGCGGATCCCGGGCGTGCGGACCGTCGAGATGGCCGCGTGCCGGGACAAGGGGTTCTGCTGCGGGGCCGGCGGGGCGCGGATGTGGATGGAGGAGCGGGTCGGGGAGAAGGTGAACCACCGGCGGCTCGCCCACGCCGTGGCGACGGGGGCGAAGGCCGTCGCCACGGCGTGCCCGTACTGCCTCATCATGTTCGACGACGCGGCGAAGACGAAGGACCGCGAGGACCTCGGCCGGCAGGACATCGCGGAGATCCTCGAGCGGTCGCTGTGAGGCCCCCGCAAACACGGACCTAGAGGCCGTCGATCGCGTGGGCGAGCTCGAAGTCGAGGGCCGTGAGGCCCCCGCGGTCATGGGTCGTCAGGAGCAGGGTCACGCGGTTCCACGAGTTCTCGATGTCGGGGTGGTGGTCCGCCTTCTCCGCGAGTTCGCCGACCCGATTGATGAATGCGAGGGCCTCGGGGAAATCCTTGAACGTCCACGTGCGCTCGATCGCTGCGCCCTGGCGCGTCCACGCCGGGACGGCGTGAAGTCGCGTCGCGATCTCAGGTTCCGAGAGGAGGGCCCGCCGGGGCATGGACGCCCGGGTGGAGAGGCCGCGGGCCGGGAAAAGGTTCACGCTTTCGCCGGATAACCTCATTCAAGGTTGACTCCCGCGGCACTGGGCCGCGGGGCCGTCACCGGACGATCACGATGGGCGTGTGGGCGACGATGTCCGCGGCCCACGCGATGTCGAGCCCGACCTGGAGGAGGTACGTGCAATAGGAGTGCACGCCGTGGTAGCTCGACTGGACCTCCCCCGGGATCGGGATCTCGAACTCGAAGGGCATCCCGACCCGGATCTGCTCCATGGGGACGGACACTTCGTTCCGGTACGTCGTCGTGGTCTCCTCCTGCCCGTCCGCCCGCGCGTACTCCGCGCCCACGAGGGCCGTGTACACCCGCCGGATCCGGGCCCCGCCGAGGCGGAGGAGGGTGATCCGGCACCCGATGAGCTCGCGGGCGAAGAACCGGTCCCCGTCGAGCTCGACGTAGACCTCGGGCCCCTCTCCGCCGGACCGGAAGCGCACAGGCTGCGCGTACGTCCGCACGCTCGGGCGGTCGTAGAAGACGAAGACCTCCCCGCTCCACATCGTGTCGAGCCACAGGGGCACATCGAGGCGCGCCGTGAGGACGTAGCGGACCTTCGCGTGGGGGCCCTCGTAGGACGGCAGCCCGCTGAACGGGATCTGGAACCGGAACGGGAACCGGTACGTCCCAGGGGCCAGGGGGCCCTCGCCCCGGAGGGGGAGCCGCCAGGCGACGGGGTCGGCGACGGACCGGTACGTCCGCCGGTTGTCCCCCGAGCCGCGCGTGATCGAGGTCTCCTCGCGGCCGAGGAACTCGACGTAGAGCTCGCGGCTCGGGACGTCCTTCGTCGTCTCGATCACGACGGTCCCCTCGACGACCTCGCCCGTGTAGTACGAGGTCCGAGGCAGCTCCACGGAGATCCACCGGGGCACGGGATCACCCGCGGGGCGGCACGGCGATCACCGCACGAGGTACCGGGTCCCGCAGTACGCGCACGTCGCGATCCCGAAGCGGTCCACGTTCGTCGGGGCGGCCCCGCAGTTCGGGCAGGCGAGCTCGGCGGCCCCGCGGATCCCCGCAGGGACCATCGGCTGCTGGATGGGGGGCGGCGGGGGCAGCCGACGGGCGGCCGCTCCCTGGCCCGCAATCGCGAGCACGATGACCAGGATGACGAAGAAGAGGATCCCGCAGAACGGCGCGAAGAGCAGGGGGGAGAAGAAGCCTCCGAACGGACTCGAAGAGAGCCCAATGAATACGGAGCCCAACACGGCGAGCCCAGTCAGGACCACGAAGACGACGACCACGATGGCGACGAGGGAGGCGGGATTCATCCGCGACGGGCCCGACCCGGGGAGGCCAATCACGGGCCCCCCGGCGGACCACGACGGCTGCACGGGGCGGGGAGGGACCTTGGCCTAGATGAACCCTGCGGGGTGGCTCCGCGTGCGGGGAAGTATATCTATTCATGTGAAGGAATAAACGTAGAAAGGGTCGGCCGATCATTCAGCCCCTGAGTTCCTTGAGGAG
Organism: Euryarchaeota archaeon RBG_19FT_COMBO_69_17; assembly: GCA_001800825.1. Taxonomy (GTDB): domain Archaea; phylum Thermoplasmatota; class Thermoplasmata; order RBG-16-68-12; family RBG-16-68-12; genus RBG-16-68-12. The sequence continues at coordinate 30,722 of MGWD01000045.1, forward strand.
GGCGGGCAGGACCTCGAGGACGTTCCCGACGACCCCGACGTGGGCGACCTCGAAGATGGGCGCGCTCGGGTCCGTGTTGATCGCGACGATGAGGGATGCGTCCTTCATCCCGGCCACGTGCTGCATGGCCCCGCTGATCCCGCAGGCCACGTAGAGCTTGGGCCGCACCGTCTTCCCGCTCTGCCCGACCTGGCGGGTCTTCGGGAGCCACTCCATGTCTGTGAGGGGGCGCGAGGCGCCGACGACCCCGCCGAGCCGCTTCGCGAGCTCCTCGACGAGGGCGAGGTTCTCCTTCTTCTGGATCCCGCGCCCGGCGGACACGACGACGTCGGCCGAGGCGATGTCGATGTCGCTGACCTCGGGCCGCTCGATCCGGAGGAACCTCGGGAGGGCCTTCGCCCCGTCGATCGTCATGGGGACGCGGGCCACGGCCCCCGCCCCCGTGGGCGTCGCGGGCTTCACGGACCCGGGGCGGAGGGTGACGACGTACGTTCGGTCCGACCCGATCTCGAACTCCGCCTGGACCTTCTCGTTGAGGAGCCGCCGGGTCGCGACGAGGCTCCCGCCCTCGAGGCGGACGTCCACGCAGTTCGTGACGAGGGGGAGGTCCCCGGAGGCGGCGAGGGCCGGCGCGAGGTCGTAGCCCTGGGCCGTGTGGGCGAGGAGGAGGACGCGGGGCGAGGACGCGGCGAGCATGGACGCGAGGGCCTGGGCGTAGCCGCCGCCCGAGTAGGCCTCGAGGGCGGGGTCGTCCCCTAGGAGGACGTCGAGGCCGTACGACGCGAGCTCGGAGGCGAGGGCCTCCGGGCCGTGGCCCAGGAGGACGGCCTTCGCGGACCCGCCGGCCTGGGCCGCGAGCTCGCGACCCTTCGCGACGATCTCCAGGGTGGCGGGAGCGAGCTTCCCCTCGAGGTGCTCCGCGACGACGAGGATGTCCGCGCCCATCCCGTCACCCCCGGGCGAAGCCCTTCTCGCGGAAGAGCTGCGCGAGGCGCTTCGCCTGTTCGTCCGCCTTCCCGGGGATCAGCTCCGCGCCCCCCTTCGAGGGGGGCGGGATGAGCCTGCGCACCTTGAACGTGTACGGGAGGGAGACCTCCGAGGACGCGACCTCCTTGATCGGCTGGCGGGAGGCCTTCATGATCGCGGGGAGGGGCGCGTACCGCGGCACGTTCGCGCCGAACTGGATCGTGAGGAGGGCGGGCCGCGGCATCGAGGCGACGCGCTGGAGCCCGCCCTCGAGTTCGCTCGTGACCTCGAGCCCGCCGTCCCTCACGTCGACGTTCGTCACGACGCTCGCGTGGGGCAGCCCGAGGAGCCCCGCGAGGAGGGCCCCCGTGGCCGAGTTGATGAGGTCGTCCGACTGGACGCCCGTGAGGACGAGGTCGTGGGGGATCGTGCGGATCGCCGCGGCGAGGAGGCGGGCGACCCGCCCGACGTCGAAGGCCGCGGGGTCGTCGTAGGCGACCCGGACGGCCTCGTCGGCCCCCTTCGCGAGGGCCTCCCGGAGGACCGTCTCCGCACGCTTCGGCCCGGCCGTGATCGCGACGACCCGCCCCCCGTGCTTCTCCTTGAGCCGGACAGCCGCCTCGAGGGCGTACTCGTCGGCCCCGTTGACCTTGTAGTTCAGGGTCTCCCGCCGGATGTCGAGGCCGCCCGGGGCAATCTGGAACTGCAGGTCCGGGTTCGGGATCTGCTTCACGCAGACCACGAGGTTCAGCGGCATGGCGAGCCGTCGAATCCGGGGACGCTATTTAATCGTGATGTGGGGTCAACCCGTGCGGCCGACCCGGGACCGCCGCGGGCTCACGTCGACCGGGAGGCCCACCACGCCGTGACGATCCCGATCCCGCCGACGAGGTACCCGAGGAGGGCGAGCCCCATGAGGGCCGCGATGGGCAGGACGAGGGGGCCGAGGACGTTCGTGTGGATCCAGAACGTCCCCTGCTCCCATCCCCCGTAGTCCGTGTCGAGGGCCGCGATCCCCGCCGTGTACCCGCCGTACGTCATGAGGAGGGACGCGGCGGCCGCGCCGATCCCGCCCACGAGAAGGTGGACCCAGGAGGCGATCGTCCGCCATCCCGCGATCGGAGCGCGGAGGCTCGTCTCGAGGTACTGGTAGAACAGGGCACTCATCCCGAGCCCGACGATCCCGGTGAGGAGGAACGAGAGGAGGCCCATGACGAACCAGGTCCCCGCGCCGCCCCCCGCGACGATCCTCGAGGACGCGGGGCCGAGGGCGTAGTTCGGAGGCGTCATCCCGGCGAGGACGTTCCCGATGAGGAGGACCATGAGGACGAGCCACGCGACCCCGCCGAGGATGAACGTCAGGCCGATGAACCGGGTCGCCCACACACTCCCTTTCGCTTCCGTGCCTTCCATGCCGGGCGAATCTCCCGATTCAGGGATAACGCTTGTGCGATCCTCGGTCGGCCGAAAGGTGGGATGGGAGGGGCTCCTCGGGCCCCTCCGGGTTCGTGTGCCTACGGGTAGATGCCGCGCCACTTGTACGCTTCGACGACGCGGTTGATCGCAACCATGTAGGCCGCCTGGCGCATGTCGACCTTCTTCTCCTGGGACATCTTCCAGACCGAGTCGAAGGCGCGCACGCAGACGCCCTCGAGCTTCGCGTCGACCTCCTGCTTCGTCCAGAAGAAGTTCGCGAGGTCCTGGACCCACTCGAAGTACGACACGGTCACGCCGCCGCCGTTCGCGAGGATGTCCGGGATCACGAGGACGCCTTTCTTGTACAGGATGTCGTCCGCCTCGGGGGTCGTCGGGCCGTTGGCCCCCTCCGCGGAGATCTTCGCGCGGACCCGCGGGGCGTTCTCCGACGTGATCACGTTCTCGAGGGCGCAGGGGCCGAGGATGTCGACCTCGAGCTCGAGGAGCTCCTCGTTCGTGATCTTCTTGGAGCCGGGGAAGCCGACGACGGACCCCGTCTTCTCCTTGTACGCGAGGACCTCCCGCGGCTCGAGGCCCTTCTCGCTGTAGATCCCGCCCTTCGAGTCCGACACGGCGACGATCTTGGATCCGAGCTCCTCGTGCATGAGCCGGGCGTAGTGGTAGCCCGCGTTCCCGTACCCCTGGACGGCGACCGTCGCGCCCTTCGGGTTGAGCTTGAGCTTCTTGCCCGCCTCCCGGGTCGCGTACATCGCGCCGCGGGCCGTCGCCTCGTCCCGGCCGAGGGAGCCGCCGATCGCGAGGGGCTTGCCCGTCACGACGCCGGGCACGGCGAAGCCCTTGTGCATGGAGATCGTGTCCATGATCCACGCCATCGTCTGGCTGTCCGTGTACACGTCGGGCGCGGGGATGTCCTTCTCGGGCCCGATGATGATCGAGATCTCGGACGCGTACCGGCGCGTCATGCGCTCGTTCTCCGCCCTCGACATCTCCTTCGGGTTGCAGATGATGCCGCCCTTCGCGCCGCCGTAGGGGATGTCCATCACGGCGCACTTCCAGGTCATCCAGCAGGCCAGGGCGCGGACCTCGTCGATCGACACGTTCCAGTGGTACCGGATCCCGCCCTTGAACGGGCCCCGGGCGTCGTTGTATTGCACGCGGTACCCCGTGAACACCTTCACGGACCCGTCGTCCATCTTGACGGGGAAGTTCACGGTGAGTTCGCGCCTCGGGTGTTTCAGGACCTCGAGCAGGCCCGGGTCCAGGTTCAGCTTCTGCCCCGCCCGGTCAATCTGCTTCTGGGCGACCTCGAACGGGTTCAGGGTCTCCTTCGGTTTCGGCATGTGCACACGACTCCAATACCAGACGTCGAGTTCCGGAGTGGCCGCGCAGAGGGATGTGGGGTCATAAAGGTTTAGCGCTTACTCAAGGGGACGGGCGGGCCGCGAACTTCATATCGCACGCCCCGTGGGGGCCTCACCCGCCCGTGTCGTCCCTCGGGTCTACGACGTTCCGCGGGGGCCGCCCCGCGAGGAACCCCTCGACGTTCGCAAGAGCCGCCACCATGGCCTCCCTGCGCTGGTCCGGGTTCGCGAACGCGACATGGGGCGTCATGACGACGTTCGGGAGCTCGTGGAAGGGCCTCCGGAAGGGGTGCCCGTGGCCGTCCTCCGGGTAGGACCACCAGACGTCGAGGGCCGCCCGGAACCCCGGCCGGGCGAGGAGGTGCTCGTACAGGGCGTCCTCGTCGACGATCCGGCCGCGGGCGATGTTCACGAGGACCGCGTCCTCCTTCATCGAGGCAAGGGCGGCCGCGCCGAGGAGGCCGTCCGTGGCCCGGGACAACGGCAAGGCCACGAGGACGTAGTCGGCGCGGGGGAGGAGGCGGGGCAGGTCGGCGAGGGTCCCCGTCTCGTCGGCGACGCCGGAAGGGGCCCCTGACCGGGTGACCCCCAGGACCCGCATCCCGAACGCGCGGCCAAGGCGGGCGACCTCGGAGCCGATCCCGCCCAGCCCGAGGACGAGGAGGGTCGAACCCCGGAGGGCCTTGCTCGGAGCGTCCTGATCGAACACCCCGCGGCGGACCTCGGCCGTCCGGCCGGGGACATCCTTCGCAGCCGCGAGGAGGAGGGCCATCGCGTGCTCCGCGACGGACACGTTGTACGCCCCCGCGTTGCTGCACACGGCGACCCCGGCCGGGATCCGCTCGAAGGGGACGTGGTTCACCCCCGCGAGGACGACCTGGACGAGGCGGAGCCGGGGGGCCTTGGACGCGAGCCCCTCGGGGATCTCGGGCCGGAAACCCTCCGTCACGAGGACGTCCGCGGACGCCCACGTCTCCT
>MGWD01000045.1:35487-37083 GCA_001800825.1 Euryarchaeota archaeon RBG_19FT_COMBO_69_17
CGAGGATGACGCCATCGAAAGCGCCGGGGGTCCGGGCCGCGAGGGCGGCCCGGCGCTCCGCGTCCATCCGACACGCGAACACGACGCGGGCCATAGGCCCCGTCAGGCGGGCGGGGGACTTGGCCCTTTCGTCCCGACGGGCGGGGTCAGCACTCGGAATACCCGCAGGCCCGGCACTTCACACAGCCCTCCTCGTAGATGAGCTGCTTCCCGCACTCCGGGCACTCGGGGTTCAGGCCCTTCCTCACCATCGCCTCGGCGTCCCGGGCCTCCTTCTCGAGCTCGACGTCCGTCTCCACGGCCCCGCCGATCTCGTCGAACGACTCGACGGGCGGCTGGACCCCCGCCTTCTGGGCGCCGAGGTGGCGCTTGACCGCCTTCGCGATCGCGTCGGGGATCGAGTACACGCGCTCCCCGTGGTCCAGGGCGATCCGCGGGCTGCGGATCCCCTCGAGCTGGTCCGTGATCTCGTCCACGGGCACGCCGGAGCGCAGGCACAGGGACACGAGGCGGGCGAGGCCCTCCGTGAAGGAAGCCGTGTACCCGCCCCCGCGGCCGATCTGGGCGAACACCTCGAACAGGCCCTGGTCGTCCTCGTTGATCGTCACGTAGAGGGCGCCGTACCCCGTGAGGATCTTCTGCGTGCGGCCCGTGATCACGTCGGGGCGGGCGCGCGGTCGGACGACGGCCGGGGCCGCGAGGACCTCCACGCGGACGTCCTTCGCGGGGGCCGCCTCGGCCTTTCCGGCCGCCGTCTCCGCGACGCCGATGTTCAGGACCTGGTCCTCCCTCGAGCCGTCGCGGTACACCGTGATGCCCTTGCACTTGAGCTCGTGCGCGAGGAGGTACGCCTTCTTCACGTCCTCCACGGTCGCGTCGTGGGGCATGTTGATCGTCTTCGAGGTCGCCGCGTCGCAGTGGTCCTGGAAGGCGGCCTGCATCCGCACGTGCCACCCGGGGGACACGTTGTGGGCGACCGCGAAGACCTTCTGCCACCGCTCGGGGACTTCCTTGAGGCCGCGCGGCGACCCCTGGTTCCCGAGGATCCGCTCGACGAGGCCATCGGACCAGAACCCCTCCCGCCGGGCGGCCTCCTCGAAGTAGTCGAGGAAGTACGGCAGCTGCTCCCCGTCCATCACGCGCTTGTACCAGATCAAGCTGAACTCCGGCTCGCACCCGCCGGACGTGTCCGCGATCATCGACAGGGTGCCCGTGGGCGCGACCGTGGTCACGTAGGAGTTCCGGAGCTTGATCCCCTTCTCCTGGTGGCGGCTCCCCTGCCACGCGGGGTACACGCCGCGCTCCTCCGCGAGCCGCGCACTCTCGTCGTATCCGGTCTCGTGGATGACCCTCATGATCCGCCGGCCCCACTCGACGCCCTCCGGGCTGTCGTAGGGGACCTCGAGCATGAAGAGCATCCGCGCGAAGCCCATGACACCGAGGCCGATCTTCCGCGTGGCCCGGGTCATCTCCTCGATCTCCTTGACCGGGTACGCGTTCATGTCGATGACGTCGTCGAGGAGCCGGACCGCCGTCCGAATCGTGCGCTCGAGCTTCGCCCAGTCGACCTCCCACTTCCCTTGCGCACCGCGCGTC
>MGWD01000046.1:0-1634 GCA_001800825.1 Euryarchaeota archaeon RBG_19FT_COMBO_69_17
CTTGCGCATCGTCCCCCTCTCGTTCACGTTCACCTCGTCGAGGAGATCCATGTCCTTGCTTGCGCATCGTCCCCCTCTCGTTCACGTTCACCTCGTCGAGGAGATCCATGTCCTTGAGCTTGTTGATGTGGCGGTAGATCGTCGCCTTCGTCGTCCGGAGCTTCGCGGCGAGCTGCTCGACGGTCCACCCCTTGTCCATGCGCCCGAGGAAGCACTCCGTGAACAGGCGGTACGGGACGGACTCCCGGACGGTCTTCGCGTCCGTCTTCGGGTCATATCCCTTGGGGATGTAGCCGATCTGCGCTAGGAAGAGGAGGGCGACGTCGTCGAAATCCTTGAGCGGGGTCAAGGGCGTGTTGCTCACGACGGCGATTTCAAATGGCACGAGAACCCCATACCGGAAACGGGGGGCACTAGTTAAGGGTTGTGCTAAAATAAATTCGACAAAGACGATAAAAAACGCCGTCACACGTCGACAATTCCGCTGTATGTATCCACGCGGACCCCTCGGGACCGGAGTTCGCGCACGAGCGCGTTGATCCCGATGCTGTCCGAGGCGACATGGCCCGTGACGACGAGGTTCTTCCGACCCTCGAGGCCGAACCCCTCGTGCAGGCGCCGCAGCTGCCCCGCATCGATGTGTATGTAGAAAACCGTGTCGATGCCGTGCTCGTACGCGGCGCGGGCGACGGGGAAGCCTCCGTTCGTCCCTGCACCGTGGTGCACGGCCCAGGACCCGAGCGGGTTGTCGAGCGCTCCCATGCGAAGCTCGATCCGGGTCTCCGCCTCGCTGAACTCCGGGAGGCCGTACAGGACGTCGATCGCGTCGCGGACCCTCGGCGTCGGTGGGAGGTGCGCGCGGAGGGTCTCGTCCATGACGCGCCGGCCGATCTCGTCACAGGGGTTGTGGATGCACATGAAGCCGATCCCGAGCATCCGCGCGATGCTCGGGAGCCGGTCGTAGTTCTCCCGGTGCGCCTCGGGCCAGCGCCCCTCCTGGAGCTCGTGGACCGCCGCGTCCGCCACCGCCCTCGGCACGCCATGGCGTACGAGGATGTCCCCGTGCTTCGCGAGGACCTTCGGGAACTCGAGGACGGCGGAGCCGCCCGTGGGGTGGTGAGAGATCACGAGGTCATAGCCGAGCTGCTTCGCGAGGACGAGCTCCCCGGAGTCGACGTCGATCCCGAAGAGCGCCTTCTGGACGCTCCGCGCGGGCACGTGGATCTCCGTGTCCGCGGGCACCTCCTTCTGGCGTGCGAGGGAAAGAGCGAGGGCCAAGATCTCCTGCGTGTCCATCCGGCCCCGGCAGCGCGGACTTCGCCTTAAGGCCTCCCCCGACGGCACAACCCTTTTGGGTCCCCTTCGCGTTTCCGCGGCGGGGTCGGATGTCCCAAGCTCGCGGTTCCGCGGACGAGCTCATGCGCTCCGGGGGCCTCGTCCGGGTCCCGCATGCGCTCCGCGAGTACACGAACGGTCAGGACGAGGTCCTGCTCGAGGCGCTCGACGTCGCCTCCCTCCTCCGGAGCCTCGATGCGACGTTCCCCGGCATCCGGGATCGCGTCGTCGACGAGACGGGCCAGCCGCGGCGGTACGTCAACGTGTTCGTGAACGAGGACCTCGTGCGCGGGGACTTC
>MGWD01000046.1:1697-2659 GCA_001800825.1 Euryarchaeota archaeon RBG_19FT_COMBO_69_17
ACGGCGGTCCTCGTGGGCACGAAGAAGGGCGCGTTCCTGTTCCACTCCCCCGACCGCGGGAGGTGGTCGAGAATCGGACCGTATTTCGAGGGGACGCCGGTGTACCACGTGATGCTCGACCCCCGGGACGGGAGGACGGCGTACGCGGGGGCAACGAGCGAACACTGGGGCCCGACCGTCCACCGCGCCCGGATCGGGGGGGACTTCGCGCGGGCGAAGGAGGCCCCGAAGTTCCCGGAGGGGGCGAACCTCGCCGTCACGCGGATCTGGCACATCGAGCCTGGACACCCGGACGAGGACGGGACGCTCTACGTCGGCGTGGAGCCCGCGGGCCTCTTCCGGAGCGACGACCGGGGCGACCACTGGCGGAGCTTCGACGCACTGAACCTCCATCCGTCGCGGGGCGGGTGGCGGCCGGGGAACGGAGGGCTCTGCCTCCACTCCGTCCTCGTCGACCCGAGGGACGCGCGGCACCTCCTCGTCGGGATCAGTGCGGTCGGCGCGTGGGAGACCCGCGACGCGGGTGCAACGTGGACGCCGGAGAACCGCGGGGTCCGCGCGGATTTCCTTCCGGAAAAGTATCCGGAGACGGGCCAGTGCGTCCACAAGCTCGCCTGGGACGCCGCGGCCGACGGGTCCGTCTTCCAGCAGAACCACTGCGGGATGTACTACCGCGGCGCGGGTGGCGGCCGATGGACGGAGGTCTCCGCGGGCCTCCCGTCGACGTTCGGGTTCCCGATCGCAGCCCACCCGCACCGGAGGAAGACCGCGTACATCGTGCCCCTCGTCGGAGACTTCAACCGCGTTCCGCCGAAGGGCCAGCTTGCCGTCTGGCGCACGGGGAACGCGGGCAGGACATGGCGGCGCCTAACGCGGGGGCTACCGGGCCCGGGTGCGTACATGGGGGTCCTCCGCGAGGGGCTCGCGGTGGACCGAGGCGACCCCGTCGGGGTGTACGCGGG
>MGWD01000046.1:2678-3647 GCA_001800825.1 Euryarchaeota archaeon RBG_19FT_COMBO_69_17
TACGGAAGCCGGGACGAGGGGGAGAGCTGGAGGACGATCGCGGCGCACCTGCCGCCGATCCTGTCCGTGAGCGCGGGCGAGGTCCGCTGAGCGGACTGGAAAAGGGGAAAGAGGCGACGCACTCAAGCGCCGCCTGAAGCGTCCGTGGCTCCGGCCTCGTCACGTGAAGACGAAGATGAGGACGAGGACCGCCGCGAACAGCTGCGCGATTCGCCACGCGACGGAACCGTATGCCTCGCCGCTCGATGCGAAGGCCCCGAGGAACAGGGCCAGGGTCAAAAAGAACCCGCCGAGGGCGATGAGCGCCGCAGAAGCGACGGCCAGCGCCGCGCTGAACCCCACGAGGGGGACCAGCGACGCAACGAGGAACGCGACGACGATCGCCGCGAGCCCGAACGCGAGCAGGCTGATGTGTTGGGCCGGGGACTTCCCCATGTCCCAAAGTCGGTCTCCAATTCCAGGCATCGGGCCACCTCAGCCGAAGAGCGTCGGAGAGCTCGCCAGGACCAGCAGCAGGGTCACGACTCCCAGGATGAGCAGGAATAGCCTGACGAAGGCATCCCCCGCATCCCAGAAGAAGGCCGCGAAGAACAGCCCGGCGACGAAGAAGAACGCGCCGATATGGGCGACGAGCGGGCCGTAGACGTCCCGCATGTTCTCTCGCTGCGCCTGCGCCTCCTGTGTCTCGTTCACGACGTTCGCATTTCCGAGGTCCGCAAGGACCGCGCCGATCATCAAAAAGAAGAGACCGGCGACGATGCCCCCGACCGCAATCAGCTTGTTAAGGTCCGCGACTGGCCCACGCATCATAGGGGGAGGTGGTGCTTGCACGAGTTTCCGCCTCTGTCCACCCGAGACATCTAGGGATTAATATAAATTGCGAAGAATAACGACCTGGGAAGGTCCATATTAACCTTCCCGTCTGGGCCGCTTCTCACGTGCCTGGACGACCCGCGGCCTCACGCGCGC
>MGWD01000046.1:3668-4600 GCA_001800825.1 Euryarchaeota archaeon RBG_19FT_COMBO_69_17
CGCGTAGCCGTTCGGCTCGAGCCGGACGGGGATCCAGCCGTCGGGCAGGTCGAGGAGATCGCCCTCGTCGCACTCGATGCAGTGGAGGGTGGCTTTCATCGAAACTTCGGGACGGAGTTCACCGGGGGAGGGACAAGGGTTTCGCCACGGTTCTCGCGGGTGATTCTCGCTTCATCCCGAGACGGGGCCATGGCCGAGGAGCCGGAGGAAATCCGGGCCCGTCCCGAAGAGGCCGACGTTCAGCGAGGCCACCGCGTCCATCCCGCGCGCCCATTCCGCCGGCGGATATGTCGGTTTCGATTCCCCCCCGCGGCCCTCCATGGGCGCCGGATAGGCTGCAAAATGACTATTATAGAGCTACAACTTCCGCGGTGTCGGACAGTTCTAAGGGAGGGAAACGCTTTTGGTACCCTAGCTATTGGGGGTGCTGAGGTCAAAAAAATGCCCTACCTGTACCAGGGATGGACCTTGTACTCGCGAGAGGTGAAGCTGAAGAAGGGACCGAAAGTGACGATTTACTTCTTCAGCAAGAGAAAGCCCAAGAGCGGGAAGCCCTGCGACGAGATGCCGAAGGGCCGCAAGATCGGCGTAAACAAGCGCACGGGCCTTCCGTTCCTGAGGAAGGCGTAGGCACCCCGTCGCGAACACGGCACTGGTGAAACCCCAAGCCGAGGCATCGGGGAGGCCCTCGGCACTTTACATCTTGCCCCCTTTTCGGAATCCTTTTGAACGGGCCCGCGTTGGCCGGCCTGTATGCCCGAAGGCACGATTTCCTTCGACGTAAACGCGCCGGTGGACCGCGTCTGGTCCTTCCTGAGCGACATGCGGAAGGTCGGCGGCTGCGTCCCCGGCGTCGAGGCCGTCGATGTGATCGACGAGCGCCGCGCGGACTGGACGCTGAAGGTGAAGATCGGCCCGCTCTCCCAGACCCT
>MGWD01000046.1:4621-4747 GCA_001800825.1 Euryarchaeota archaeon RBG_19FT_COMBO_69_17
CGCGCGCGCAGTTCCGGGGACGGTCCGAGAACATGGAGATGACGGGCACGATCCGCTTGGAGCCGAAGGGCGACCGCACGGAGGTCACGTACACGATGGCCGTGCAGGCGAAGGGCCCGCTCGCGA
>MGWD01000046.1:4757-4836 GCA_001800825.1 Euryarchaeota archaeon RBG_19FT_COMBO_69_17
CAACCTGATGAAAGCCCGGCTCTCCCGGCAGACGGAGGAGTTCGCGGCGAACGTGAAGAGACAAGTCGAAGGCTGAGCC
>MGWD01000046.1:4964-5091 GCA_001800825.1 Euryarchaeota archaeon RBG_19FT_COMBO_69_17
GTGTGCCATCGGAGAAGTATAGCCCCGAATGGTTCCACGAACAGGGATGGGTCGACTTCCAAGTGCCGAAACAAGGGGAAATGATCGGCTGGCGTGGAGGTCAGAAGGGCGTTGAAGCCTACACTTG
>MGWD01000047.1:0-7585 GCA_001800825.1 Euryarchaeota archaeon RBG_19FT_COMBO_69_17
GGCGCGGTCACGTCCGCGGGCGCCGGGACCCTCGCCTCCCTCGCGTTCTACGCCCGGGAGGGCGGGGCCCTCGACGCGACCGCACGGTCCACCGCCTCGGGGACCTTCGAGGTCGCCCTCGCCCCCGGGGTGTACGACGTCCACGTCGAGGCGGACTCCGGCGACGCCGCGTACCTCCGGCGGGTCACGATCGAGCATCCCACGCCGCTCAGCCTCGACATCGCCCTGGTGCCGGGCTACGCCCTCTCCGGCGTCACGACGGACGCGCGCGGCCTCCGGATCCCGGCGACCGTGACGATCGGGTCATCCCCCCGCCTCACGTTCGAGACGGACGGGTCGGGCGCGTACGGGCTCGTCCTCCCCGCGGGGACGTACGCGCTCACGGCCTCCCGGGAGGGCACGGAGCAGGGAGTCGACGTGGACTATCGCGCGTCCGCGAGCGTCGACCTCTCCGGGGACCGGGTCGTGAACCTCCGCCTCGAGAAGTCGATCGTCCGGACCGTCGCCCTGACGTGGGATCCCTCCCAGAAGCAGACGATCCCCGGGAGCGGGAGCGTGACGTACGAGGTCGACGTCGAGAACACGGGGAACGTCGCGGACACGTTCGTCCTCACGGGCCGCGCGGGCTCGGGCGTCTGGTCCTTCACCTTCGCCCCCTCCTCCGTCGCCCTCGACTTCGGAGACGCCGGACGCCGGCGCACGGTGTCCGTGACGATCACGGCGCCTGGGGACGCCCTCGTGGAACACGGCCCCATCGCCCTCTTCGCGACGTCGGCGACGGACACGACGGCCCAGGGACGCGTGAACGTGGACGTCGGGATCGTGCGGACGCGCTCCCTGGAGCTCCGCGTGGACGCGACGACGGGTTCCTTCGACGGCCGCTTCGCGAACTACACGGTCGAGATCGGGAACCGGGGGAACGCCGCGGAGAACGTGACGATCTCCATCACGAACCCGGACGACGCGGCGAGCTCGGGCTGGGTCCCCCGGCTGGCCCGGGAGGGGAGCTCCGAGGCGGCCCTCGAGCTGGCGGGGATCCTCGTCCCCGCGAACCAAACCGTCAAGGTCCGCCTTCGGGTCGCCTCCGCAGGGGGTGCCTCCGCGGCGGTCATCGTCCTCACAGCGACGACGAGGGACCATCCCGCGATCCAGGCGACGATCGCGTACGCGATGCAGCTCCCCGCCCTCGCCTCCCCGGAAGGGGTCGCGGTCGGAGGGCCCGGCATCGTGAAGAGCCCCTCCTTGAACATGGCTCTCGTGGCGGTCGCGGCTGCGGCCGTCCCCGCGGCGGCCCTCGCGTTCTTCCTGACGCGGCGGAGGCGCTGAGATGGTGGCCGCGCGGACCATCGCAGGGATCGTGGTGCTCCTCGCGGTCCTCCTCCAGATCTCCGCGGGAGCCCAGGCCCAGACCGTGTTCGCGGAGATCACGGGCCCGCCCGCGATCGCCCCCGGACGGGTGGCCACGTACAACGTGAGCATCTCGGGCGGTCCGTCGGGGAGCGTCGACTACAGCCTCGAGTACTACCTGACGGGCTCCGACCTGACCGGCGGGTCGCCGACCCAATCCGCCCCCGGGAAGACCTCGGGGAACCGCACCTTCTTCACGGTCAACGTGACGGCGCCCCAACGGGACCAGACGGTCACCCTCGTCGTGAAGGTCGCCGCACGGGCCGGCGGGAGGACGGAGAACGGCTCCGCAGAGCTCCCGATCGCCGTCGTGACGCCCGTCGTCCTGAGCGCGGTCCTCCGGAACGCCTCGCCGACGGCCGCGGTCAACGTGACGGTCCGCTTCTACGTGGACGGGGTCCTCGTCGGGACGACCGTCGTCCCCCGGATCGCGGGGAACGGGCAGGCGACCGCCTCCTTCAGCTGGCTCCCTACGGACCTGGCGCCGGGGAACCACCTCGTCCGGGTCGAGGCGGACATCGACCGGAACGGGATCGTCGATCCCGCCCGCGGGGAGGTCGTCACCTCGGACTTCTTCGTCCGCGAAGGGGCCCCCCTGAGCCCGGGATGGACGATCGCAATCGCCGTCGGGGGGTTCATCCCCGCGTTCCTCATCGCGGTCGCCCTGCGCCGCCGGCGCAGGGCCTGATCAGGCCGACTCGAGGAGCCAGACGTCCGCGTGGGCCCGGAGGAGCATCCCGAGCTTCGTGCGGGAGATCCCCGAGCGTCGAAGGAGCTCGTCGAGATCCTTGTCCGCGGCCACCTGGCGCTCCCCGTCCACCCAGACCGTGGCGATCGGGGTGTAGCGGAGGGCCTTCCCGCCCACGCGAACCCTTGAGGCCGCCGCCTCGCGGAACGTGTGGAGGACGATGTGGAGGGACGTCACCGCGATGGGGCGGACCTTCAGGTTGTACGTGACCGCGGCCTCCCGGTGCACGGGAGAGAACGCGCCGACCCGCTTCGCGTACTCCCGCCAGCCCCGCTCGAAGGGCGACCGGGGTGTAGCCATGCACCGCTCCGTGACGGGCCGGACTTCCTCGAACGTCGAGAGGATCGAGTGGCCGTCCCGCAGGGCGGCGAGGAACTCATCCCAGCCGTCGTACTCCTCGAGGGGCATGCTCGCCGCGAGGTTCTTCGCGAGGGACACGAGGTAGTTGTTGAGCCCATGGACGCCCACCTTCGCAGCGAGGTCCTCGAGGAACAGGTGGGTCGCGATCTCGACGAACGGGTTGCTCTCCGGGAGGCGGGCCTCGGACATCAGGACTCCCCCTTGAGCCGGGCCCCCCGCATGACGAGGGCGTACACGCACTCGTAGTTCCTCAGGAGCGCGCGCACGTGCTCCTCGTTGATGTTGATCTTCATGAGGTTCTGGGCCGAGATCTTCGTCTCGCCGCTCCAGCCGCGGGTCGCGAGGAGGTAGCACGCGAGGGGGTTGCCCGACACGGTGACGTTCTTCGCGATCTCCTCCCGGAACCGCTCGTGGAAGACGCAGAAGTTGCAGACGGCGATGTTGTGGACGTTCTCGTTGTACTCCTCCGCGACCGCGCGGTCTGCGGGGCTCATCTGGCCCACGCTGTACCGCGTGCGGAGGATCGTCGGGATGTAGCAGCACTGTCGCATCGCGTAGAGATAGCCCACGACGTCCCCGTCGACGTCCGTGATCGCCATGTCCGTGAGAGGGGTGACCTCGCCCTCGATGCTGAAGGCGGTCCGGCCCTCCCGCACGGCGACGTTGAACGAGGTCCAGCCGAGGTAGGCCTCCTTCCCCATCCGACCGGCGAGCTTGTCCCCGACCCGCTGCCAGAACTCGACCACGCCGTCGGCGCCGGCCTTCTCGATCATGTCCTCGATGAGGGACACGAGCGCGACGTCGAGCATGGTCAGTCACCTCGGGCCATGGGGATCACACGAACGACGTGAGGACGGACTTCAGATAGGCTCGCCATTCCCGCTCCGCCTTCTCCGCGACGACGTCCCCCCTCAGGTCGCGCACCCGGTCCACGACGATCGTCACGAGCCGGGCCCAGTGGTCCGCCGTCATGTACGCGGTCGACGTGCCGACCTCGTTGAACGCGAGGGTGAGGATCTCGTCGAGCTGGCCCGGGCCCACGAGAGGGACGAGCTTCGAGCGGAGGTACGCTTCGACCTCCTTGTTCTTGCGGAACTCCTTCGTCTCCTCGAACTTCTCCTTGAACAGGATCCGAGTGAGGCGCTTGAGCTCCGCGGCGACGGCCTCGTCGTACGACGCCAGGACGTCCGCGTTCACGGGGCGGGACTCGAAGAGGTGCCGGACGACGATGGACGCCTTGACGACGTTCGAGAGGACCCCCTGCATCTTCGTGATCTCGACGGGCTTCGTCGTCAGGAACACGAGGAACGCCCGGTCCCCGACCCCCGAGATCACGACGGTCCCGGCCTCGAACTGCTGGACGGACATCATCATGTTCTGCCCGCTGAGCTGGTTGCAGATGTGGGCGAGGTTCCTCTTGAGGAGGTTCAGGAGCCGGTACTCCCGGGGGTCCAGCTCGTTCGGGATCGAGGAGGCGAAGATCCGGCCGTCGACCCCGAGGAACATCGCGATGCCGAGGTCCGACTCCTCCCGGGCCCTCCGGAGCTCCGTCTCGAGGAGGTGCTTGAGATGGCCCGCCGTCGCGGCGCCCATCGTCTTGTCGACCGTGCCGGCATAGGGCATCTACGAGCCCCGCTTGAGGCCGTACGAGCTGAAGATGATCTGGAGGGCCTCCTCGGGCGAGTAGTCATAGTCCCAGGACTTCTGCATCCTCCGGATCTTCTCCACGACCCGGGGCGCGGCCTTGAGGGCTTCCGCGGTCCGGATCGCGTCGTCGAAGACCCTCGCGTGGGACCGCCCCTGCTCCTCGGGAATCTGGACGCGGCTCGCGCGCACGACGATCCCCATGCCGCGGGCGAAGAGGTAGGGGTAGACGCCCTCTCCGTGATGGACCCCTCGCATCTTGATCAGCTTGAGCGTGCGGTTGAAAGCGCCGCCGATCGGGTAATACTCCAGGTGGATCGCCCCGTCGGAGAGGTAGATGGGCAGGAGGACGTCCTCCCCGATCGTCTCGCCCGGTCTCGCATGCTCCTCGACCGTGCACAGGACGACGCCGAGCTCCTTGAGGGTGTAGAACAGCTTCCCGATCAGCTCGCGCTGCTCGAGCTTGTCCTGGGTCGCCCAGATCACAGGGGTCATGGGGTCGATCACGACGCGGGTCGAGATGTTGTAGTCCGCCCGCGCCTTGACGAGCTGGGGCAGCTGCTCCTCGATCATCTTCTTGAAGTTCTTCCCCTTGAGGTGGATGAAGAAGAGGGACTTCTCGTAGTACTTCCGCATGTCGAAGCCCATGAGGTCCGCCTCCCGCATGATCTGCTCGGGCGGCTCCTCGAGGGTCACGTAGAGGGCTTGCTCCCCGTTCTCGATGCCCTCCATGAGGAACTGAATCGCGAACGTTGATTTCCCCGTCCCGCTGGATCCCAGGATCACGATCGTGGACCGGGGCCAGTAGCCGCCCTCGATGAGGTCGTCGAGCCCGGGGATTCCGCTGGGGATCTTCTGCGTCTCGGCCATCGAATTCCCTCCCGTCGAGCCGCCGGTGGGCGGCTGCGCTCGCCCGGAGAGGCCCGAACGATGTCACCCTCGTTTTAAAGGGATTCCGACCTGGGAATCTACCTTGATAACGAGACGGGTCAGAGCTTCCCGCGGACCGCGTCGAGCTTGTCCGCGAGGGCTTGGTTCCGGGCCGCGACGGCGACCTCGCCCCGGGTCTTCTCGATGAGCCCGCGGGCGACGTCCTGCTTCCGCTTCAGGGCGACGAGGGCCGTCGGGTAGTCGAAGCGCATGAGGGCGTCGAGGATCCGCTCCATCGTCTCGAGGAAGGCGGAGGCGCTGGGCACGTCCCCCCGCCGGAGGCCCTCGAGCGCGAAGCGGCGAAGCTCGCCGACCGTGTCGCCGAGGCCCAGGAGGAACGCGGTGTCCGTGACCCCGAGCTCCTTGGGCGTCGGGAGGTCCGATCCCTCGAGGACACCGTGGACGACGACGGCCTCGCAGGCCTCCTGCATCGCGTTCTCGACGAAGCCGGCGTGGGACAGGTCCGGGTGGCCGTCGAGGAGGCTCCGGAGCTTCATGACTTCCTCCCGCGTCTCCCGCAGAGCCCCCGCGACGTCCTCCCCGCGATGCATGCCCTGGATCGCGCTCCCCGAGAGCCGTGCGATCGTCCGGGAGGACTTGATCGCGAGCTCGCGGACCTCGTCCTTCTCGTCGAGCCGGCCCTCGATGTCCCCGATGACCTCGTCGAGGTTCCTCACGTCGCGCGGATGGCCCTTTCCGTTATTTGAGGATTGGCACCCGGCCCGCGGGCGATGTCGCCGCCGCCCGGTGGCCTTCCCGAATTCGAAGACCGGGGACCTGGAATCGTTCAGCCTTCGCGCAGGCGACGCATCCGCTCGACCTTCTGGCCGACGACCTCCGGCTTCCCGATGTCCCTCCGCGCGTAGAAGGTCCCCGAGACGAAGGCGAGGGCCTCCTCGCTCACGGACTCGGCCTTCTCGAGGTTTTCCGCGATCCCGACGACGGCGAGGGACCTCGACGTCGTCGTGTGCACGTGGCCCCGGCGTTCGTCGACCGAGGCGTAGTAGAGGCGCGCCCCGGTCCGGCGGATGCTCTCCTCGTCCACCTTCAGGAGCTCTCCCGCCTTCGGATGCGTCCCGTAGCCCGTCGGGACGACGTACTTGCAGACAGTCGCCTTCGCCGCGAAGCGCGCGGCCGAGGGGAGCCGACCCTCCGTGAGGCGCACGCAGAGGTCGAGGAAGTCATCCTCGAGGATCGGGAGGACGTTCATCGACTCCGGATCCGCGAAGCGCACGTTGTACTCGAGGAGCCGCGGACCGTCGCGCGTGTTCATGTGCCCGCCGTAGAGGACGCCCTTGAACGGCGTGCCGAGGGAGGCCATCGCCTCGACCGTCTTCTCCATCGTCCCGAGGGCCTGCTCGTAGTCGGACTTCGAGACGAACGGGAGGCGGTGGTCCGCGTCGCTGTAGGAGCCCATCCCGCCCGTGTTGGGCCCCTTGTCCCCCTCGTACGCGCGCTTGTGGTCCTGCGCGAGCGGCATGGGCACGAGCCGCCTCCCGTCGCAGAGGGCTTGGAGGGAGAACTCCTCCCCGACGAGCTTCTCCTCGACGAGGAACCGCGGGGAGCCGCCGATCCGCTTGTCGAGAATCTCCTTCCCATACGCGAGGGCCGCCGCCTTCGTCGCGAAGTGGTCCCCCCACACCTGGACTCCCTTGCCCCCGGTGAGGCCGACGGGCTTGATCACGAACTCGAAGTCCGTGTCGTTCACGAACTCCTCAAAGGGGCCGAGAGCGTCGAACGCCCAATAGGAGGGCAGCCCCGGGATCCCGAAGTCCCGCATGAGGTCCCTCGTGAACGCCTTGTCCGTCTCGAGCCGCGCGGCGGCGCGGGTTGGCCCCACGGCCGGGATCCCCGCCGCCTCGAGCGCGTCCGCGATCCCGTGGCCCAGGGGCGCCTCCGGGCCGATCACCGCGAGGTCCGCGCCGTGGTCCTTCGCCCAGGGGACGATGCGGTCGACCGCGTTCACGTCCCCGAGGAGGATCTCCTTGGAGGCCCGCCGGATCCCGGGGTTCTGGTTCGCCATCGCGGCGAGGATCTCCGCCCCGCTCCGGCGGAGGGCCTCCACGATCGCGTGCTCGCGTCCTCCGCCCCCGACGACGAGGACCTTCACGTACGCGGGAATGGCGCGACGCGATAAAGGGTTTCGTCCGAGGAACAGCCTCGCGGTCCTCAACGACGACGTGCCTCTGCCCATCCTCCGATCCTCGGCGGCGCGAGAAGGAAGGAGCCGCGCCGGACGCTTTTTGTACCCGACGTCAACTATCCCGCATGCAACCCGATTACGGAGGGGGTGCGCCGGCGCCCCCGCAGCCGATGCCGGCGATGCCAGGGCCGAGCCCGATGATGGGCGCGCCCGCGCAGGCCGGGAGGATGGGGGCGGCGCTGGGCGCCGTCGCGGTCGTCCTCGCGGCCATCGCCCTCGTCGTCTCGTTCGCGATCCCGGGTCCCGCGGGCCAAACGGGCGCGACGGGCGCCGACGGAGCCGATGGTGCGACG
>MGWD01000047.1:7599-40321 GCA_001800825.1 Euryarchaeota archaeon RBG_19FT_COMBO_69_17
GACCGGCCCGGCGGGTCCGGGCACCCTCATGAACAGCACGATGAGCGCTCCGTGGTTCACGGGCGACCTCCCGATCGTCGGTTGCACGAACATCCACTCCCTGGACCTCACGGTCCCGTCCGCCGGGACGATCGTGATGACGTCGACGGTCCACCTCTGGGTGGACCACACCGCGGGAGTGACGGACTCATGGTCCTTCCACACGACGGACAGCCCGACGGATTGCAGTGCCTCGACGACGGACCGCGTCCGGTACACCGCCGAGATCCCGAGTTCGTGGCCCTCGGACAGCCTGATCAACCAAGCGGGCACCGTCGTGAACGCGTTCCCCGTCGCGGCCGGCACCCACACATTCTACCTGAACGTGGACATGTGGAGCGGCCAGAGCGTGGACGACCGGGTCTCCGAGGCGTCCACGGTCCTCGTGTTCTACCCGTCGTGAGGCGAGCGATCTTTCAGGCAGGCCCGGGGTCACGTCCGCGGGACGCCCTCGGCGGATTCCGCGGCCTGCACCGTATTCGACAGGAGCATCGCGATCGTCATCGGGCCCACGCCGCCCGGGACCGGGGTGATCGCCCGGGCCTTCGCCTTCACGGGCTCGAAGTCGACGTCCCCGACGGTCCGGTACCCCTGCTTCATCGTCGGGTCCGGCACGCGGCTCGTGCCCACGTCGATCACGACGGCTCCGTCGCGGACCATGTCCGCCGTGATCGTCCGGGGCGACCCCATCGCGGACACGAGGATGTCCGCGCGGCGAGTGTGGGCCGCGAGGTCGCGCGTCCCGCTGTGGGCCACGGTGACCGTCGCGTTCGCGCCTCGGGCCTTCTGGACGAGGAGGGCCGCGAGGGGCTTCCCGACGATGTTGCTCCGTCCCACGATCACGACGTCCTTCCCGCCCGGGTCGTTCCCGCTCCGGAGGAGGAGCTCGACGACCCCCGCGGGGGTCGCAGGGGCGAACCGTGGCGTTCCGATGAGCACGAGACCGACGTTCTCGGGGTGGAAGCAGTCCACGTCCTTCCTCGGGTCCACGGCGGCCACGACGTCGGCCACGGGCATCTGGGGCGGGAGGGGCTGCTGGACGAGGATCCCGTGGACCTTCGGGTCCGCATTGAGCTTCCCGATCTCCTCCCGGAGGCGGGGCCAGGAGATGTCCGCGGGGAGGGTGATCGTCCAGTGGGCCAGGCCCATCTCCTCGCACGCCTTTCCCTTCATGCGGACGTAGAGCTGGGACGCGGGGTTGTCGCCCACGAGGACCGCGGTGAGGCCGTGGACGGTCCCGCGGGCGGCGAGCCGTTCGACCCGGATGCGGACCTCCGCGCGGATCCCGTCCGCGATCCTCTTCCCGTCGATGATCGATGCGCCCATGCCCCGCCCCGCCGCGGTATCGGGCGGACCGGTAAAAGGTTTCAGCCCTCTCCGTTCGGGCGGTGACCATCGGGCGCAGCGCCCCGCCCCGGTGTACCTTTCTGGCGTCGGAGGGCCCCGGGGGTCGTTATCATCGGAGAAAACACTTAAGTCAGGACGGGGCTTTCCGGAGTCGGGAATGCACTCCGACGATTGGTCTCGTTCCTTGACGGAACGACAGCGTGAGGTCCTCTCCATCGTCGTGGAGAACAAGGTGTACCGGAACCGGGACTCGCGGATCCCGGAGCTCGCGGCCCAGATGGGCATCGCCCCGTCCGCCGTGGCGAAGCACCTCCTCGAGATCGAGAAGAACGCGCTCCTCCTGGTGACCGTGAGCCCCTCGGAGCAGGGCAAGCGGGTCTACGAGCGGCTCCAGCTCGAGCCGAGGCCCGCGCGGCGGCAGACGGCCGAGGCCCTCGATCCGCCGAAGATCGGGATCCTCCGGTTCCTCCGGGACCGGCCCGACGCGAGCGCGAACGAGATCGCGGAGGAGCTCCGGCTCTCGGAGTACACGGCCCTCAACTCCCTGCGGGTCCTCGCCACGATCTCCCTCGTCTCGAAGCAAAGGGGCCCCGCCCTTCGCCGCGGCGTGCCCCCGTACGTGTACCGGCTGACGGCCCACGGCCTCGACGTCACCCATCGGTTCGCCTGACGTCGGCGCAAGGGACATGTATCGAGGCACGCCTTCGAGGGGGCGCGTGCACGACGCGATCGTGGTCGGCGCGGGCCCCGCGGGCGGGATGGCTGCGCGCAGGATCGCCGCCGCGGGGTTCCGGACCCTGGTCCTCGAGAAGAAGCGGGTCGTGGGGGAGCCCGTCCAGTGCGCGGAGGGCGTGAGCCACTTCGGCCTCGTCTCGAACGGCCTGCGACCCTCCGACGAGTGGGTCGTACAGGGAGTCCGGGGCGCCCGCTGCTTCCTCCCGGGCGGGAGCTCGTTCACGATCACGGACCTCCCCGGCTACTCGATTGACCGCGCCCGGTTCGATCGCTGGATCGTCCAGGGGGCCGTGGACACGGGGGCGGACCTCCGGACGGGGACCCGGGTCACGGGCCTCGCCCGCACGGATCGCGGATGGCGGGTCCGGGCGGACGGAGAGTCCTTCGACGCCCGCGTCGTCATCGGGGCGGACGGGCCCACGAGCCTCCTGGGCCGGATCGCGGGATGCGTGACGTCCACGGACCTGATCCGCGCGTACGAGTATCGGTTCCCCAGGGGAGCGGTGGCCATCCCCGAGGAGGACCGGTTCCATCTCTTCGTGGCCCAGCGGTACGAGGGCGGCTACGCGTGGGTCTTCCCCCGGGGGGACGAGGTGAACGTAGGGGCCGGAGGTCACATCGACGCGTACGCGGCCACGATGGCCTTCTGCCGGGAGCGCGGGATCGATCCAGGACGGCGGATCGCGACGATCGCGGGGACGATCCCCTACCGCTTCGACGTCCGCGCGTACGCCCTCCCAGGGTTCGCGATTGCAGGGGACGCGGCGGGCGTCACGAACCCCATGAACGGGGCGGGGATCCATCCGGGGCTGTTCACGGGCCGCCATGCGGGGGCTTGCGCCGCGGCGTCCCTGGCCGACGAGGACCCCGACGTGATGCTCGAGTACGACCGGATCGTCCGGGCGTCGCCCTTCGTCGACCCCGTCCTCCTGTGGGCCATCGAGCGGTTCCGTACATGGGACGACGGGCTCCTCGACTCCGTCGGAGCCGAGCTCGACGGGAGGAGCTGGCGGGACGTGGATCTCCCGCTCGCCCTGTCCGTCCTCCTCCGCAAACCGTGGCTCGTGCCCCGCTCCCGGTCGTTCCTGAGGATCCTCCGCGCCCTCGACCTCTGCGAGCGGTACGGATGGTAGGCCGCGACACGGGGCCGCCAACAAAGGCTAAATAGAATCGGACGGCATCGGGACCGGGAATGGCGGAACAGGTGGGGACCCGCCAGCTCCGCGTGGGGAGTCGTCTCGAGTGGGTCCTCGCGAGCGGCGCGTTCGCCGTGACGGCGGAGATCGCGCCGCCCGCCTCCGCCTCGCCCGAGGACGTCCGCCGCGCGGCGGCCCTGTTCCGGGGCCACGTGGACGCGTGCAACGTGACGGACAGCCAGCGGGCCCAGGTCAAGATGTCCGCCCTCGCCGCGTCGGCCCTCGCGGCCCAGGAGGGCGTCGAGCCGATCATGCAGATGGTCCTCCGGGACCGGAACCGGATCGCCCTCCAGGCGGACCTCCTCGGGGCCGCGGCCCTCGGCATCCGCAACGTCCTGTGCCTCCGGGGAGACGACCCCCAGGTGGGGAACGAGCGGGACGCTGCCCCCGTCTACGACCTTACGACGGAGGAGATGATTTCGACGTTCCGGCGGCTCCGCGACGGGGGCCTGCTGAGGGGCGGGGACAAGGTCGAGGCCCCGCCGAAGATCCTCATCGGCGCGGCCGCGAATCCGTTCGGCGGCTCCCTCGAGGAGAGTTTTGCAAACCTCCGGGGGAAGGTGACCGCGGGGGCCGACTTCATCCAGACCCAGGCGATCTACGACGTCGACGCGTTCGAGGAGTGGATGCGGCTCGTGCGGAAGGAGTGGCTTCACGAGCGGGTCTACATCCTCCCCGGGGTGATCCCCCTACGGTCCCCCAAGATGGCGAAGTTCATGGCGGAGAAGGTCCCCGGGGTCGTGATCCCGAAGGACATCCTCGAGCGGATGCACTCCGCCCCGGACCCGAAGCAGGAGGGCGCGAGCATCGCCCTCCGCACGATCAAGGCGCTCCGCAAGGTCGAGGGCGTCGCGGGGGTCCACATCATGGCCGTGAACTGGGAGGAGATCGTCCCCGCGCTCGTGCGGGACGCGGGCCTCCATCCGAGGCCCGAGGTCCCCACCCCTCCCCCCTGACCCGCCCTCCGTCTCCCTTCAAGCTTCCGATGAACCTTTAATTGGGAGCCCACCATTCCGCCTCGGCAATCAGATGGGATACCCTCGCCGCGCCCTCCTGAGCGTCTCGGACAAGGAGGGGCTCGTGGAGTTCGCGCGGGGGCTCCGGGACCTCGGATTCGACCTCATCGCGACGGAGGGCACCGTGCGGCTCCTCGGGGGCGCCGGGGTGCGCGCGACGAGCGTGTCCGACTACACGGGCGTCCCGGAGGTCCTGGGCGGGCGGGTCAAGACCCTCCATCCGAAGATCTTCGCCGGCATCCTCGCGCCGCGCGGGGACGAACCGGACCTCGCCGAGATGGGGGCGGGCCCGGTCGAGCTCGTCGCCGCGAACCTGTACCCGTTCGAGGCCGTCGTCGCGAAACCGCGGGTGGACCCCGCGGAGGCGATCGAGAACATCGACATCGGCGGCGTGACCCTCATCCGGGCCGCGGCAAAGAACGCGCATCGGGTCGCCGTCGTCGTGAGGCCCTCCCGATACCATCAGGTCCTCGATGCCCTGAAGGCCGTGGGGACCGTCCCGCCCGAGCTCCGCGACGAGCTCGCGATGGAGGCGTTCGAGTACACGTCCGGGTACGACGCGGCGATCTATAACTACCTCTGGAAGAAGGCGGGGCGCGCCCTGCCTCCCGCCCTCCGCCTCGCGTACACGAGGGCCGCCGACCTCCGTTACGGGGAGAATCCGTACCAGAAGGCGGCGTTCTACCGGGACCCCGCGGCCCCCGTGCCGAGCATCGCGCGGCTCGAGACCCTCCACGGGAAGGAACTCAGCTACAACAACCTCGTCGACCTCGAGGCGGCCCTCCGCGTGGCCTCCGAGTTCTCGGAGCCCGCAGGGGTCGTCATCAAGCACACGAACCCCTCCGGGGTCGCCGTGCGAGCGGACCTCGCGGAGGCCTACACCGCGGCCCACGCCGCGGACGTGAAGGCGGCCTACGGATGCGTCGTGGGCCTCAACCGAACGGTGGACCGGGCGACGGTCCGCGCGATGAAGGGGCACTTCGTCGAGGCGATCGTCGCGCCCGACTTCGCGCCGGACGCCCTCGAGGCGCTCCGGAAGCGGAAGAACCTGCGGCTCGTCCGGACGGGCGCGCCGTTCCGCCCCCAGGAGGAACTTGAGATGACGAAGGTCTCCGGCGGGATGCTCGTCCAGAGCCCGACGTATCCGGAGTTCCGCGCGGACATGTTCCGCGTCGTCACGAAGAAGGCGCCGACGGCGGGCCAGATCGACGACATGATCTTCGGGATGCGCGTGTCCAAGTTCGTGAAGTCGAACAGCATCGTCCTCGTGAAGGACCGAACGACCGTGGGAATGGGGGCGGGCCAGATGAGCCGCGTGGACAGCGTGATGCTCGCGCGGGTCAAGGCGGGGGACCGGGCGAGGGGGTCCGTCCTCGTGAGCGACGCGTTCTTCCCGTTCCGGGACGGGGTCGACGAGGCGGCCCGGGGAGGGGTGTCCGCGATCGCCCAGCCCGGCGGCTCGATCCGCGACGCGGAGGTCATCGAGGCGTGCGACGAGCAGGGGATCGCGATGGCCTTCAACAAGGTGAGGCTCTTCCGGCACTGAGGGGGACGATGGCGAGGATCCGGGTCGGCGTCCTGGCGTCGGGCCGCGGGACGGACTTCCAGAGCCTCGTCGACGCGCGGGACCGTGGGGACCTCGATGTCGAGCTCGCGGTCCTCGTGTGCAACGTCCCCGGGGCGCCCGTGACCGAGCGCGCCCGGACGGCCGGCGTCCCCGTGGCCGTGGTCGACCACCGGCCGTTCAAGGGAGACCGGGAAGGGTTCGAGCGGGAGGTCGCGAAGGTCCTCAAGGGGCGTCGCGTGGACCTCGTGGTCTTCGCGGGCTTCATGCGGATCGTCTCCCCCTATTTCGTGAGGGAGTTCCCGCTGCGGGTCATCAACATCCATCCCTCCCTCCTCCCCGCGTTCCCGGGGACCCATGCCCAGGCGGACGCGCTCGCGTTCGGCGCGAAGGTCTCGGGATGCACGATCCACTTCGTCGACGCCTCCGTGGACGGCGGGCCCATCATCCTCCAGAAGGCGGTCCCCGTCCTCGACGACGACACCCCGGAGACCCTCGCGGCGCGGATTCTCGAGCAGGAGCATGTGTTCCTGCCCCTCGCGGTCCGGCTGTTCGCGGAGGGGCGGCTCAAGGTCGAGGGACGGCGCGTCCGGATCGATGGGTCCGGCATGGACGTCCCGAGGCCCGCGTGAGAGGCGTCCCCACGCAAGGGGGCGTCCCCGAGGGGCGGGCGTCTCCCGAACGGCAGCACATCCCAGAAAATAAAGGCCGTTCAGGAATCCCGAACGGCCTCGTTGTGGAGGGATGCTTGTTTCAGCGGGAGTGAAATGGTCCGGATTCTATAAAAGAGTTATTCGACCGCGCTCGAACACGTCCAAGGAGAACGGAACATTTCCCCGAGGTGGAATCGGGAAAGACAGAACATTTCGCGGACGCAGGACAGCGGCCTGAAAAAAGGAAAGGCCGTTCTCGCAAGAAGAAAGCCAGGGAACGGCCTCGTTGTGGAGGGATGCTTGCGCGACTGACTACGATGCGGTGATATTTCAATGTTCGGCCAAGGGTGTTCAACCGGGCTTCAGGAGCTCCGGCCGGCCGCTCGAAATCCCCGTCCGTCGACGCGGGGCGAGGAACTCGCAAGCCTTATGGCGGGCGGGTCGTTCAACGGCCCGGGGTCGTCTGTGAAGGGCGTCGGGAAGTTCGGCGAGGTCATGGCCGGGGAGAAGGGGAAGGTCAGCTACGACGACGTCATGGCGAGGCTCGGCAAGATCATCCGCTCCGGGAGCGCGCGGAAGGCAATCACGGACTTCGTCTGCCGGGAGCTGCGGAAGATCCCCCACTACGCGTGGGTCGGCATCTACGACGTCCAGGGGGGCGAGCTCGTCCTTGCGTCCTGGTCGGGACCGTCGGCGACCCAGCACACACGGATTCCCCTCGGCCAGGGAATCTGCGGGGCCGCGGTCACAGAGCGTGCGACGGTCGTCGTACCCGACGTCGCGAAGGACCCCCGGTACCTCCAGTGCTTCCTGAACACCCGGTCCGAGATCGTCGTGCCGATCTTCCGTGACGGTCAGCCGATCGCGGAGATCGACATCGATGCCGAGACGGAGGGCGCCTTCGGTCCCACGGACCAGAGGTTTCTGGAGTCCGTCGCGGAGGAGCTCGGGGTCATTCTCTGAAACCGGAATATCGGAGGATCTTGCGAAGGCCTCTTATCCCCCGACGGCCTACTACGTCCTAATCGGAGGAGGTAGACCCGTGCCCCATCCAGCCTACTTCGTCCTCGCCCTGGCCTTCGTGTCCGCCGCGGCCGCAGGAATCGTCGTCCGGGACGCGGACGATGCCCCCGCGCTCACGACGGTCGAAGGAATCGTCACGCACGTCGCGTGGAACCCGCACTTCGAGGTCGCCGTCGCGTACGAGCTGAGGAACGAGAGCGCGAACGCGACGTACTCCGTGGAGTTCGGGCCGCCTTGGTGGTGGGCGGAGGTCGGCCTCCCGGAGATCCAGGTCAACGACACCCTGAAGGTTGAGGGGGTCCTCCACGAGGAGAACCACATCGACGCGTACACGATCTGGGTCGACGGCGGGGACGCGTTCGTCCTCCGCGAGGCGGGCAAGCCCGACTGGGCCCAGGTCGCCTCGGGGCGCTCCGAAGACGCCTGATCGCGACGTCCCACGCGGGGCTTCGACGGCCGTCCAATAACCCCTTTATCCCGCGGCCACGCTGGCCCCGGGAAGGTGCGTGACCATGCCCATCCCGACATGGATCGTGGCCGTCCTCGCGGCCTCCGGGCTCGCGCTCGGGGGAGCGGCCGCCGCCGGGGTACCGGTGGCGTCCCTCCTCCTGGGGCAGGGCGCGGACGCGAGCGGTCATCCGTCCAACGAGACGAACGGTGTGCCTCCGGGCCCGCCGGTCTGGCTCGGGGACAGCGCGCCGTACGGGACCCCGACGTGGCTGAACGAGTCCGCGCCGTACGGCCCGCCAGGCTGGCTCGTCCTGCCGCCCGGCGAGCCCGCGGTCCCGACGGCCCCTTAGGTTGTGGGCGAGGACGGGGACCGCCCGTCCTCCCTGTTTTTTGTCGGGACGGGACATGGCCGACGGGAGCCGACGACGATGAACCCCCCGCCCTCCCCGCCTCCTCCCGTCGATCGGGGAGCCCTCGCGGACGTCCGCCGGCGGTCGCGCCGCCGACGGGCCATCGGCGCTGCCTTCATCCTGGCGACCTTCGCGGGCAGCTTCGCCGGCGTCTGGGTCCTGGAGACGAGCGGGGTCCTCGAAGGCCCCGAGTGGGCCTTCACGATGACCCAGGTCGCTGACCTCCGGGCGAGCGGGGTCGACGGGTCCGGCCAGGTCGTGTGCCTCGTCGACACGGGGATCGAGCGGGACCATCCCGCCCTCCGGGCCGTACCCCTTCTCGGCTGGCGGGACTTCGTGAACGGGAGGACGATGCCCTACGACGACGACGGTCACGGGACCTCGATGGCGGCGATCCTCGCGGCCCGCGGCCCCTTCGAGGGCGTCGCGCCCGGGGTGGCCCTGCTCGTCGCGAAGGTCCTCGACGCCCAGGGCCGA
This sequence comes from Euryarchaeota archaeon RBG_19FT_COMBO_69_17, assembly GCA_001800825.1. Lineage (GTDB taxonomy): Archaea > Thermoplasmatota > Thermoplasmata > RBG-16-68-12 > RBG-16-68-12 > RBG-16-68-12. Next base: position 16,510 of record MGWD01000047.1, read on the forward strand.
GGGACCTCGGGCTCCCTCGCGCAGGCCGCGGCCTTCTGCGCAGACCCGGACGGGGACGGCGACCCCGCGGATGGCGCGTCCGTAATCAGCCTCTCCCTCGTCGCGACGGCGACGGACCTCCCCGTCGGATCCGACGTGGCCGCGGCCGTGAACGCGGCCCTCCGGCAGGGGATCGTCGTCGTCGCGAGCGCGGGGAACGACGGCCTCGCGGACGACGGGGACGTGCAGCGGCCCGCCTCGATCCCCGGGGTCCTCGCGGTGGGCGCCGTGGACTCCTTCGGGGCTGTGGCCCGTTTCAGCTCGATGGGATTCTCCGCGGGCCGGGTGGACCCGGACCGAAAGCCTGAGCTCGTCGCCCCCGGGGTCGACCTCCTGTCCGCGGGCCGGGCCGGGACGTACCGGCTCGTGAGCGGAACGTCGACGTCCGCAGCGTTCGTCGCGGGAATCGTCGCCCTCCTCCTCGAAGCCCATCCCGCCCTCGCGGGCGCGGGCACGTACGCGGGCGTGGCCGCGATCAAGGCGGCCCTGGCGGGGACGGCCGCCCCGGGGGCGGGGCAGGCGCTGCCCCACGATCCCCGCTTTGGATACGGGATCGTCCGGGCCCTTGCCGCGTCCGACATCCTCGGGTGAGGAGCTCAGCGGCCGTTCACGGGCGGGACGGGCCCGACGGGCGGGACGGGCGCGAAGCCGCTCGACGTCGGGAGGTCCCAGCCCCTCATCGCGAGCCCGATCGTCCGCTCGACCCGCTGCTCGACGGGGGCCGAGGAGCCTCCGAGCGACTCGACCGCGCGCAGCCTCGGGAGGAGGCCCTGGCGGTTCGCGTTCTGGATCTCGAGCCCCGGCCGCCGGTTCACCTCGAGGACGACGGGCCCGTGCCGCGCGTCGAGGACGATGTCGACGCCCGCGAACCCGAGGCCCGAGGCCTCCTGGGCCGCGCAGGCAGTCTCGAGGACCTCGCGCCACCGCGGGACCTGAAAGCCGCGCAGGGACACGCCCGTGTCCGGGTGCACGTCGACCCGGACCCCGTTCCAGACCGCAGAGGTCAGGCGGCCCGTGACGAGGTCCACGCCCGCCCCGACGGCCCCCGTGTGGAGGTTCGCGCGGCCCTTGGACGCCTTCGTCGGCAGGCGGGCCATCGCCATGACGGGATGGCCGAGGAGGGTCAGGACGCGGACGTCGAGGACGCCCTCCGGGGCGAGGGGATTCAGGGTGGGGTCCTGCTCGAGGTGCTCCTCGAGAATCGCGGAGTCGCCCATCCCGTCGTTGAAGTCCCCGTCCACGATCCGCTGGATGTGATGGAGGACCTGATCCGGACTCTCCACATGGCCGTTCACGCGGAACCCGCCCGGGACGCGCCCCTTCACGAGGAGGATCCCCTCGCCCCCGTACGCGGACGCGGGCTTGACGGCGAAACGCTCGAGCCCGCCCAGGAGGGCCGCGGCCTGGGGCAGGTCCTTCCGGCCCCGGACGACGAGGTATGTCTCCGGCATGGGGATCCCCTGGGGGACGAGGAGGGCCTTCACCCGGGCCTTGTCGAGGGTTGCGAGGAGCCCCTTCGGGTTGTACCGGTCCACGTAGTCCCGGTTCCGCCGGTTCATCGTGAGGATGCCCCCGTCGAGGGCGTCGTCGCGGCCGGGCCTCGAGCCACGGAACCGGAACCGCTCGGAGATCCGGAACTTCACCCGGGTCCCGAGGAGCCAGTTCAGGAGGACGAGGCCCGTCCACGAGAGAGGGTTCCGGGCGACGAACGCGACGAGCGGCTCCTGGACCATGACGACGTAGGCCACGACGATCGCGACCGTCGTGAGGCCGAGGGTCCGGAGGGACTTCGCCCAACCCACCCGGAGGATGTCCTCGACGAACCGTTCCGCGAACCACGCCGTGATGAGGACGGGGAAGACGGCGGCGTACGCGAGGCCCGGGGCGCTCAGGTACGCGCCCGCGAGGGTGGACCCGACGGCCACGAGGGCGACGATCGTCACGAGGATCGCGACCCGGTGGGCCTCCTGGATCCCCTCCCGGGAGATCGCGCCCCTCGCGAGGACGACGGCGAGGAGCATGAACGCGAAGATGAGGAACCCGAGGACGGGCCCCGCGAGGAGGAGGGAGACGGCGACGATCACAGCGCCGAAGGTCCCGTACGTCTTGAGCCCGACGAGGTTCCGGAGAATCGCGACGGCCGTCGCGCCCAGGACGATCTGGAAGAACACGTGGAGGGAGAGGAGGGATGCGACGAAGGGCGCCACGCTGAGCTGGAACCACAGGGTGACGGCTCCGATCACGGCGACGAAGGCGAGGAACGGCGCATGGTTCGGACGGGGCCGGGACACGGGGACAGGACTCCGCTTCGGACGCGCCCGGCATCCCGGGCGACGACATCGCCTCACGAGCGTCCGTCGAATTAAAGGATGATTGAACGCTCTTCGAAGCGGCAACGGACGTCGGACCCGGGCCGCTAGAGGCGGAACTCGCCCCATACGCGGATGAACGTGTCGATCTGGTCCTGGGTCGCGAGCTCGTATGTGGCCATGAGCCGCGCGACGGCCTTGGGGTCCGCCACGCGGTAGCCCCGCTCCCGGGCCTCCGCGCGGTCCACGACCCGCGACGCGAGCATCTTCTTGAGGTGGTGGGACAGGGTGGAGCCGGACACGGAGACCTGGGCGAGGATCTCCTTATGGGACGCGGAGTCCCGCTCCATGAGGAACGCGAGGACACGGAGCGGGACGGGCTGGCGCAGGAGGGCGAGGGCCACCTTCTCCCAATCCGAGAGGGCGGGGCGGACCTCCTCGCTCCCGGGGACGGACCGCGGGTAGTAGCGCTTGTACTCCCCGTCCATCGATGCCGCTACGAGTTCGTGCTTCTCGAGGAAGCGGAGGTGGTAGTCGACAAGGGTGATCGAGAGACCCAGGGCGCGCGCGATCTCGCGGAGATGGAAGCCCGGGTTCTTCTGGACGAACCGGAACAGGTCCCTCCGCGTCTCGACGGCGAGGACGGTCTCATCCATGGAGACCACGCGAGGTTCACCGGCGGAGGGTGAAGCCGTAGAAGAAGGCGAGGATTGTGAGATCGAAGGCGCCCCACAGGACGACGAGCGTGGGCAGGGCGATCTCCAGGAGGAAGAGGGCTGCCGTGAGGACGATCCCCTTCGCGAAGAACATCCCGAACGCGGCCCCGAGGAACACCATGTGACGGTCCTTCGTGCGCCGCCAGGCGAGCAGCGCGATCGCGGTCAGGGCGAGGGCGAAGACGGTCACCGCCGCGACGAGAAAGTTCTCGACGGCCACCAGGGGAACCACCGGGTCCGTAAAGGGCGCCGACGTTAAGGATTCCGCGTCTACTCGCCCTTCCGCCGTCGACGTCCCGCGAGGAGGACGGTCGTCCCGACGAGGGCCGCCATGGCGACGAGGGAGACGCCGTACAGGAGGGCGTCGCCCTGGAGGTCCGGGGGCGGCGGCAGGAGGAGGATCCCCTCGTAGGCCGCGCTCACGACGCCGAGGGTCGGGTCGTGGACGATCCGGACGAGGTCCGCGTCGAGGCCTTCGGGGAACGCGAGGAGGAGCTCGTAGCCCTCCTCCGGGAGCTCGCTCCAGTGGGTCGACCGGACCACGAGGGGCCCTTCAACGCCGTCCGCGGTCGCGTTATTCGCCCAGGAGAAGAACATCGTCGAGGGCCTCGCACCCGATGTGATGTTGATCCAGCTCTCGTCCGAGCTGAACCCTCGCCTCGCGTCCCAGCTGTCATGCTCGAAGTCCATCGCGCTCTCGTCCGAGGACTCCACGCGGAGGGCGATTCCGACCCGAGATCCGGGCACCTCGAACGTGTGGTTGAGATGGAGGTCCATCTTGACCTCCATCGGGGTCAGGATGCGGTCCGGCCCGAGCCGCAGGAAGCGCTGGGCCGCCGTGAGGACGAGGAACGCGTCCGTGCCGGGCCGCCATGTGGAGCGCAGCTCGAACGTGTGGACGAAGCCCCCGTCTGCGCTGGTGGCTTCGCGGTGGGACATCGTCAGGTTCTCGAACGCGGACCCACCGAGACTCCAGTCGCTCACGATCTCGTCGTCCAAGATCAACCCGTTCCCGTCCGCGTCGGCCCACTCGAAGAGCCGGTCGAACTTCGCGGTGAAGGAACCCGCGTAGCCTCCAGTGTCCTCGCGGAAATAGGTCAGATCGAAGGCGCCCTGCTCGTACGTCAGGCGGAACCGATCGTCAGCGGGCGCGCCGACGGAGTTGCTGCTGAGGAACAGGTTCCTCGGCGCGATCGCGGGCAGGACGCCCCCGTCCACCGTCCGCTCCGTGCGATCCTCGATGTCGTCGGGCACGAGGTCCCCGTCCGCGTCACCGCCATCCGCGCGGGCGACGCTCGACGCGAGGACGAGGAAGGACGCCGTGGCCATGGCGAGGACGGCGGAGCCCCACGGCCGGTCACGCCCAAAAGCCATCGCCATTCGATTCAGGTCGGGATATAAAGACGTTGTTTTACGCTTTTCGAAGCCCCGCCTCCCGGTCCCGCTCCGCGGAAGGCCACGAAACGCCATCCACCGGGTCGCCCGCCCTCACTCCTGGACGACTTCCCCGAACGCCATTCGGCGGTGGACCCGCGTGATCCGGATCTTGACCTGGTCGCCGACCTTCGTGCCCGGCACGAAGACGACGAAGTTCTGGATCCGGGCCAGGCCGTCGCCCTCCCGTCCCATGTCCTCGATCTTGGCTTCGTACACCTTGCCCTCTTCCACGGGGGCGACGGGAGGGCGGAAGCCCGATCCGCTATTCGACATCCGATGCACCGATCGGCGGCGCGCGGCCGCCGATGGGTTCGCATCCCCTGCGGCGTATTTAATGATATAGGCAGGCCGAAGGCCTCATGCGTCCCGCGCGGAGCCGAAGTCGTAATCCGTGTCCGAGGGGCGCGAAAGGCGGAGGGAGAGAATCAGAAAGACGATGCCGAGGATGAGGACGATGAGCCCCACCGCCGCGACGAGTCGGTTCACCTGGCCGAACGCCTCGAATGCGTCGTACTCCCCGACGGAGATCCGGAACACGTCATGAAGCCAGGAGCCGAGGGCGATCCCGGGCCCCCCGAGGAGGATGAGGGCGACCCCGAGGTAGAAGAGGAGTTTTTCCCGGAGGCCCACCCGCTTCTCCGGTTTCACCGCGGCCTCCGCGGGCATCTCGAGGACCTCTTCCGCGAAGAGCTCCCCGCACTGCGGGCACTCCGAGGCGTCGAGGGCCACCGCGGAGCCGCAGCTCGGGCATTCGGCCAAGGCTTCCTCCGGTTCGGGCATGCGCGTCCGAATGGGGTCGTTCCAGGGCTAAAGTCGTTTGCCCCCGGCTATCCGTTTCGAGAACCGGGGGCCCGGGGAGCGCCGGGGTCGGCCTCTCAGAGCGGGAAGGACGGCTCCGACGACGGAGTCACAGTCGGCGCCATACGCGAAGGCCGCGGTCGAGCACGGAGCTGCCGGTTCAGAACAGCTCCGCAATCGCCTCGAACACGGGGGGCCATACGAGCAGGACGGCCACGAGGAGCGAGACGAGGAAGACCCCGAACCACCGCCTCATGTTCAGCTCGCGCTTCCGGAGCGCGACGTGGAGGATGAGCCAGCCCCCGAGCCACGCGCTGAACGCGATGACCTCCTTCCCGCTGTACGGGCCGATCCCCGTGTTCAGCGTAATCGCGGTCCTGAACCCCGCGTCGATCGCGGAGATGATGTTCACGAGGCCGAGGACCAGGAGTCCGATGACCGCAGCCAACAGGGCGGCGACGGCGACCCCGCTCGGGATCCGGACGTCTCCGGGCGTCTCGTGGGACATCTCGACGGCAGCGTCCATTCAGCCCACCTCATTCAGCTTCGTGATCGCAGCACCCAGGATGTAGGCCAGGAGAAGAAAGGCCCATCCGAGGAGGAACGTGATGCTCGCGGCGGCGCGAAGCTCCGGGTTCCCCTTGAGCGCAGGCCCGTACTTCCAGATCAGGAAGGTCGAGGCGACCATCGTCGGGAGCGTGAACAGGGCGATGAACTCCTTGAACTCGAAGAAGACCTGGTGGACCTCGGGCATGTTCGCGAGGAAGAACGCCCGCGGGCCGCCGGGGCCCCGGTACCAGATGTAGATCCAGTTCCCGAAGGCCACCGTGACGCCCGCCATGAACGTCGAGAACGCGGTCAGCCACTTCAGGTCCTTGAACGCGCCCAGCTGCCCCGTGTACAGCCGCCACGAGAGATACACCGCAATCGTCGACCCGAGGAGGAACACGGTCGCCCCCATGCCGTGGAACGCGCTGATGACTTCCCACTGCGACTCCCCCACCAGGATCGACGGCGGTGCCGTGATCGCGGCCACGAGGCCGACGACGGCGACCGCTCCGACGATCAGGAGGAGCAAGGTCGCGAGCGAGGGTTCCATCCTCCGAATCCGACTCACGAACGGAAGCTCCAATCGCTTCACCCTCTAGCCGAGGAGCAAGGCGATGGCCGTATCTATCTTTGGCCCTTTGTGCAAATGCTGGAATACCGGTTTGGCTCGAATGCCTCTGCACGGGAGACGTTGTCCCAACCTGAGGCTCAGGCCGTCGGCTTGACCTTGGAGAGCCACGGGACGTGGACCTGGCCCACGAGGTCCCGCCACTCGGCGGGCATCGGGTGCCCCTCGTCGTCCCGGCGGTACCAGTCCGCGACCTGGTCGACCTTGAGGTCCCGGCCTGAGACCGTGATCAGGAGGGCGTTGCGCACGCTCGCGGCGGCCTCCGCGGCGACCTTGTTCTCGAACACGGCCGCGTACGGGGTCTGGGACATCCACCAGAGGACGAGGTAGTACGTCTTCCTCGGAGACGCTCGGGTTCGCTTGGTCTTCATCGCGGGGCCAATCCTGTGCCTCAGCCGAGACAGCGGCAATTCGACGGACCTCGGAGAATAAAGGCCTTGTTGGACGGTTCTCGGTCCTGAGAACGCCGCCTCAGTCCTCGAACCACACGCCGCACGCGCAGCGGATCGCGTCCGCCGCTACCAGGACCCCGCACTTTGGGCAACTGTAGGAGACCTCGGGCCGCTCCGGCTCGAACCGGGTCCCGCACACAGGGCACGCGTCCTCGAGCTCGGGGACGCGGGAGTCGCATTCGGGGCAGGCGAAGGTCGGGGCGTGGGCCGCGAACCGGGTCCCGCACACGCAGGCCGTCGCGCGCTCGGAGACGAAGCGGCCGCACGAGGGGCACTGGAACAGGACGACGGAGGTGTCCGCCTCGCGGAGGAGGGGGGACGGGCGGGTCGCGACATCGTGGACCTTCTGGATATCCGCAAGGAGGTCTGAGAGGGTCCGTGAGACGTCCGCGGGGGGGGTCGGCGGGCGGCGGGCGGGTCGATCGACGAGCCGGCTCATCGCGTACTCCCCTCCCGTGCTCCCCGCGAACGCGGCCCCGCAGAACTGGCAACGGTCCTCGTGGAACGGGGTGAGTTTGCGGCAGTTCCAGCAGAGGATCCCCGGCTCCGGGCGCTGGGAACCGCTTGCCTCTCGGAGGAGACCTCGATCACTCGGGCGGGGGCCCATGGCTCGTTCCTCCCGCGGGAGGCACATCGCGCTCCGAGCCGATAAGGGGTCGGGCCAAATTTGTCACGCGTGAGAATCAGTTACGACGGGCCTGCGCAACCGGGAGACGTTCTCATTCCCAAGGGCGCGAATAGTTTAAGTGAGTCCCTCGCTTCACATCGGCCTCACGATGGCGAAGATCCTCGTGTGCATCGCATGGCCCTACGCGTCCGGCCCGCGCCACCTCGGGCACGCTGCGGCGACGTTCATCCCCGCGGATGTCTTCGCCAGGTACCACCGGATGAAGGGGGACGAGGTCCTCGTCGTCGGCGGGACCGACATGCACGGCACCCCGACGACGGTCCGGGCGGACGAGGAGGGCGTCCCGCCGAACGTCGTCGCGGAGAGGTTCCACGCCCTCCACGCGAAGAACATCGAGGATCTCGGGGTGAGGTACGACCTCTACTGGAACACGGCGGACCCGCACCACAAGCAGTGGTGCCAGGAGATCCTCCTCGGCCTCCGGGACAAGGGCCACGTCTACGAGGCGACGATGGTCTCCCCCTTCTGCACGACGGACGGCCGCTTCCTCCCCGACCGCTACGTCGAGGGCACGTGCCCGAACTGCGGGTTCGACCGCGCGCGAGGGGACCAGTGCGACAGCTGCGGCCACCTGTGGGACCCGTTCGAGCTCAAGGAGCCGAAGTGCCGCATCCACGGCACGCCCCCTGTGCCCCGGGAGACGAACCACCTGTTCTTCCGGCTCAGCGCCTTCCAGGAGCGGCTCCGGACCTGGCTCGCGTCGGGGAAGGACCACTGGCGCCACCACGTCCTCACGTTCGCGAACAGCTGGATCCGGGAGGGGCTGAAGGACCGCCCCGTGACGCGCGACCTCGACTGGGGGATCGAGGTGCCCCTCCCCGGGTTCGCGTCGAAACGGATCTACGTGTGGTTCGAGGCCGTCATGGGTTACCTCACCGCGACGAGGGAGTGGTACCTCCGAGCGGGGAAGCCCGAGGGCTGGCGCGACTTCTGGTACGACCCCGCGGCCCGGCAGTACTACTTCATCGGCAAGGACAACATCGTGTTTCACACGATCATCTGGCCTGCGATCCTCCTTGGGTCCGACGACCGGCTCGTCCTCCCCCACGACGTCCCCGCGACCCAGTACCTGAACATCTCGGGGGAGAAGATGAGCGCGGGTCGCGGCGAGGGCGTCTGGCTCCCGGACCTGCTCGCGCGGTTCGATCCCGACCAGATCCGCTACTATGCGATCGCGACGGCGCCCGAGACGAAGGACTCCGAGTTCGGGTGGGAGGACTTCGCGCAGCGGAACAACAGCGAGCTCCTCGCGGTCTACGGGAACTTCGCGCATCGCGCACTGACGTTTGCGGACCGCAACTTTGCCCATGCGATCCCCGAGGCGGGGTTCCTCGACGCCGCGGACAAGGCGATGGTCCGGGCCGTCGAGGAGCAGTGGGGGAAGGTCGGTCGGAACCTCGAGTTCGTCCACGAGAAGGACGCCCTCCGGGAGGCAATCCAGCTCGCGCGGCTCGGGAACCAGTACTTCGACCAGAAGGCGCCCTGGGACCTCCTCCGGAAGGATCGGGTCGCGTGCGGGACCGCGATCCACGTCGCCCTGCGGGTCGTGAAGGCCCTCACCCTCACCCTCGCCCCGTTCCTCCCCTTCTCCAGCGCGAGGCTGTGGCACGCCCTCGGTTACGATTCGGACGTCCACGGGCAACGCTGGGAAGAGGCCGTCGAGGACGTGCCTGAAGGCCAGCCCCTCCGGGTCGGGAAGCCGCCCTTCGCGAAGATCGAGCTCGCGCCGAAGCCCGCAACGGGCCCTGCGGATCGCTTCGACGTCCGCGTGGCCCGGATCGTCGACGTGGCGGACCATCCCAACGCGGACAAGCTGTACGTGCTCCAGGTCGACTTGGGCGTCGAACGGAGGCAGATCGTCGCGGGGATCCGGGAGCACTACCCGCCGGAGGCCCTCCGCGGCCGGAAGATCGCGCTCCTCGTGAACCTGCAGCCCGCGAAACTCCGCGGGGTCGAGAGCAACGGGATGCTCCTCGCGGGGGAGGACGAGTCGACGGTCGGCCTCGTCAACGTCCCTGAGGACGCCCCCGTGGGCGAACAGGTCCTCGGGACGCGGGGGGCCGCCGAGCTCCCGTTCTCGGAGTTCCAGACGTACAAGCTCCAGGTCGCCGAAGGCGGCGTCGTCCAGTTCCTCGGGAAGGCGGGCGAGACGAAGGTCTCCCTCCAGGTGAAGGGCGTCGGCCTGACCGTGGACAAAGGGCTCCCCACGGGGACGTGGGTCCACTGAGCGTCAGGCCACCCCCGCGTGGGTGCCGGCCGCGAGGAGGACGGCGTCGTCGGCCAGGGCCTTGAGGGCGAGGCCGAAGGTGATTTCGCGGACGAAGGCCCCGAGGTCGGACGGCACCCATTCGAGGCGCAGCCCGCCCCACGTACTGCCCCCCGAGGCCACGATCCCCGTCTCCCCCTCGACCCGGACCCTCCCGAAGAAGGAGAACGTGACGACGTACGACCGACCGCGGTGCTCGAACGTCCCGCGGGACCATCCGAACCGGATCTCGAGGATCCCCTCCGCCCGGGCAGCGGTGATCCGGGAGGACCAGCCGCCGTAGCGGACCTGCCCGCCCTCCTCGGGACCCGGGCCCGGGATGAAATGCCAGCCGCCGGGCCTCCGTTCCACGGGGACCGCGATCCCGTCCGCGACCAGCCGACCGCCCGTGAAGACGCCGGGCTTCGCCTCGAGGATCACGCGGCCCCGATGGGTCGCGCGGGACCTTAAGGCACGGGCCCGCCGTGGCCGCGCGCAAGGGTTTAAGGGAACGAGCCCTTGTGCGCCCGCCCATGCTCGTGGACCTCCACAACCACACGCGGCACTCGCCCGACTCCCGCGTGGACCCACGGGAACTCGTGACCCTCGCCCGGCGGATCGGGCTCGACGGGATCGCCGTGACGGACCACAACGCCGTCGGGGGGGTTCGGGAGGCGGAGGACGCCGCGGGGCCCGGGTTCCTCGTGATCCCCGCGTGCGAGATCTCGACGTCGGAGGGCCACGTCCTCGCGTACGGGGTCCGAGAGGCGATCCCGAGGGACCTCGGGGTGCGGGAGACGGTCGAGCAGATCGCCGCGTTGGGGGGCGTCGCCGTCGCCGCCCATCCGTACCGGTTCTGGTCCGGGCTCGGCGAGGTCGCGACGACATCCGCAACGTTCGCCGCGTACGAGACCCACAACGGCCGGACCCTCCGGCCCGCGAACGAGCGGGCCCGGGAACTCGCGCGGTCGAACGGCGTGGGCTCCACGGGCGGGAGCGACAGCCACTTCCTCAACGAACTCGCCTGCGCCATCACGGCGATCAACGCGGGGGCGATGGGCCTCGATGGCGTCCTCCAGGCAATCGCCCAGGGGAGGACGCAGGCCCAGGGTCACGACCGGGGCGCCGCCGGCACCTTGAGGTACGTCACGAAATGCGTCGGGGAATGGACCCTCCGCGGGATGCGGCGGATCTGACTAGAGGTACTCCTCGATCCTGGCGGCGTACTTCTCGATGGACCCCTTGAGCGTCCGGACGTCCGCGTCGCGGGGCGTGTGGAGGACAAACAGTGCCTTGGGCCCGTCGTTGATGATGACGACCCGGCTGTTCTCCAGATTGATCACGACGCTCTCGAGGCGCTCCTTGAGCTCCGACGTCGCGGTCTCCGCAGCGCCGAGGAGGATCGCGAACATCGCCACGAACGTCTCCGAGTGCGCGCCCTTGGGCACCGTGCCCGCGATGTGCATCCCGCTGCGGGACACGAGGACCGCGTCCTGGACGCCCTCGTCCTTCTCGATCTCGTGCAAGATCGACTCGATCGCGGCGATATCCGCCATGGATGTGACTCCCTGGACCTGACGGTCTCGGGCCCGCACCGGATTGAGGCCGACTCGCATTAAACCTTTTCGTCCCTGTTTCGGAGGGGGAGAAGGTTCAGGCTCCGCGGAGGAGCGCGTCCATCGCGAGGACCGCGTCGACCGCGCGGTCCGCGGCGTCGATCCGCGCGAGCGCCTGCTCGTCCGTCATCCCGGGTCCCGTGATCCCGAGCCCGACGGGCTTGCCGGTGCGGAGGACGACGTCCTGCAGGGCCTTCGCGACCGCGTTGACGATGACCTCGTCGTGGAGGGTCTCGCCCTTGATCACGGCCCCGAGGGCGACGGCCCCGTCGACGTCCGCTCGCTCGAGGACGCGCTGGACCGCGAGGGGGATCTCGAAGGAGCCCGGGACGCGGAGGACGCTCGTCACGCGGAGGCCCCGGTCCCGGGCGCGCGCGAGGGCCCGCTCGACCATGCGGTCGACGACCTCACGGTTGAACTCCGCGGCGACGATGGCGACCCTCACGTCCGCTCCACCCGGACTGGACCCGCGTCCGCGTACCCTTCCCGCTGCCCCGTCCCCGCGCGGGCCCGGATCGCCTCGGGACGGAACAGGAGGTCGTAGGCGTTCACCGCGTGCTCCCGCGTCCGGCGGTCGAAGAGCCAGGCGAGCTTCACGTCGTCGGGTGCCTCCTCCTCGTGGACCATGACCCCGATGATGTGCTTCCCGACCGCGGCCTGGACCGCCTGGAGGCCGATGTCGGCCGCGAGGGCGCAGTCCTTGTCGACGGTCTGCCGGCCGACCATCCCGAGGGCGATCACGAGGTCGCAGCCCCGATCGAACAAAATGCGGGCGCCGGCCGCGAGGTCCTTGATCCCGGGGACCGTGTATCGGACGACCTCGTAACCCCCGCCCTGCTTCCGGAGCTCGTCCCCCGCGGCGGCGGCCATGTCGAACCGGGAGAAGCTCGTGTCGACGATCCCGATCCGTTTCAGCCGTCCCCGCCGGGAGGTCCCTTCCGCCCGGGGCCCTCCGCGCCCGCGGGCCCGCCTTCGATCTGGCGCAACCGTTCCTGCAACGCGAGCCACTCGCCCACCTTCCTCACGATCTTCCGCGTGCCGTCGAGGTCCCCTTCGAAGCGGGGAAGCCGGACGACCCTCGTCCCGAGCCCCCGGCGCCGGCACTCCTCGAGGATCCGGTCCTCGTTGTGGATCTGATCGAAGCCGAGGGCGATGACGTCGGGCCGGAGCTCGTCGAGGATGTCGTAGATGTTCCCCTCGCGGCCCAGGATCGCGCGGTCCACAGGCTTGAGGGACTCGACGAGCTGCAGGCGGGACGCCTCGCCCGTGATCGGCTCGTGCTTGAACCTCCGCGCCGTCGCGTCCCGTGCGACAACGACGACGAGTTCGTCCCCGAGGCGGCGCGCCTCCCGGAGGAAGTAGACGTGGCCCGGATGGAGGAGATCGAAAACCCCCGTCGCCATCACGCGGACCATGCGCGCCACGCCCGGACGATGTCCTGCCCTTCCAGGAAGACGAGATTCCGGTCTCGCGCATATGCCTTTGCATCCGCCTTGGAGAGGGCGCGTCCGTCGTCCGCCATCATCTCGCAGATCGTCGCGCTCGGCACGAGGCCCGCCATCGCGAGGAGGGCCGTCGTGAGCTCCGTGTGGCCGCGGCGCGCCTCGAGGAGGGGCTCCGCGGCGTTCAGGAGGGGGACGTGACCCGGGGAGCGGAACTCCCGCGCGAACGCGTGGGCGGCCCAGCCGTTCTCCCGGCGGATGGCCTCCCCCGCGAGGGCCGCGAACCGCGAGATCGTGAGGGCGCGGTCCCGGTCCGTGATCCCCGTGAACGTGTCCCGGTGGTTGACCGTGATCGAGAAGGCGCTATGGCGGTCGTACCGCATGTCCTCCGACGCGAGCTCCTTCAGGAGCGGGTACGCGGTCCCCGCGGTCCGTAGCACGTCCGTCATGAACGGGAGTCCGAGCCTTTCGCGGACGTCCCCGCGGAGGGTCACGCAGATGAGACCCCCCGCGTCCCGTCGCATCCGCCGGATCGCGTCGGGGGTCACGGCCCCGCTCGCGAGGGTGAGGTCCGTCTCCTCCTCCCGGCCGTCCGCGTCGTAGACGAGGACGAAGTCCCCCCGGCGGAGGGCCTCGAGGGCGGCACGGATGGCGTCCACGAATCTCGGGACTCCCCGGGCTTATTTCAAGTTTATTGTAGCTACCCGTTTGACGGTAGTTGAGAGTGCGTTCGACACGGGTCGGAGGACTTATCCGGACCGGTCTGATACCGCGGGCGTTGCTCGATGAGGCGGCCGTCGCGCGGGTCGATCGGGGCGGCCTGCGAGACATCATCGCCTCCATGCCGGACCAGCTCCTCGACGGGTTCCGCCTAGGGACGGGGACCCACGCGGACACATCGAAGGCGGAGCGGGTGTTCCTCGCGGGGATGGGGGGCTCCGCGATTGCGGGGGACATCTTCCGCTCATGGGCGACGAACCGCGCCCGCCTGCCGATCCAGGTCGTCCGGGACTACCGCCTACCGTCCTACGCGACGCCGGGGGACGTCCTCGTGGCCGTGAGCTACTCCGGGACGACGGAGGAGACCCTCGCCGCGACGGCCCAGGCCGTGAAACTCGGGTGCCGGATCGTCGCGGTCACGTCGGGCGGGCGCCTCGCAGCTCTCGTCCAGGAGGCGGGCGGGCCGACGATCCGGGTGCCCCCGGGCCTTCCGCCCCGAGGCGCGTTCGGCCTCCTCTTCGGAATCCTCGCGGCCGTCGGGGAGGAGTGGGTCTACGGGGACCTCCGCGGGGAGCTCGAGCGGGCCGTCGTGCACCTCAAGGACCTCCGCGGGCGGCTCGGGCCGTCCGTCCCCCTCGCGACGAACCGCGCGAAGGCCCTCGCGAAACGGCTCCGGAACCGCACCCCCGTCGTCTATGCGGCGCCGCCCCTCACGGCCGTCGCGAAGCGGTGGCAGACCCAGCTCAACGAGAACGCGAAGGTCCTCGCCTTCGCGTCCGAGTTCCCCGAGGCGGACCACAACGAGATCGTCGGCTGGTGCTCGGACGCCTCCGCCCGCCGGTTCGTCCCGATCATGTTGCGGGACGCGGACGAGACCCCGGAGATGCGGCACCGCCTCGACGTGACGGAGGGGCTCGTCGGACGGCACGCGCGCGTGGACCGGATCGAGGACGACGATGACGAGCTCCTCGGGCGGCTCCTCGGCCTCCTGTTCCTCGGGGACTACGTGAGCCTGTACCTCGCGGCCCTCCGCGGGGTCGACCCGACACCCGTCAAGGCGATCGACGAGCTCAAGGCCCGGCTCGCGGCCCCCGCTCGCCGAAGAAAAAAATGAACGCCGAGGGGGAGATTTTCAGGCAGCCGTCGCCCGAGCGGCGGGAGCCATTTGAACTCCCGAGGCCTTGCGGCCACCAGCTCTCCAGGCTGGCGCCCTACCGGACTAGGCGACCTCGGCACCCAGCGCGCGAGCGATGGGCTCCGTCGGTATAAAGGTTCCCGGGCGACCCCCCGGGCGCGCGTCACTTCCAGAGCTTCGGGTACGTCCCGGGTTCCATGAGGACCCGCGACGTTTCCACGGCGACCCCGGACTTCGCGATGACGATCTCGTCCGACGTCAGGGCGGCCTTCCCGAAGAGGACGGCCTCGCCCTTCGCGGTGAACACCCCGACGACCTGGCCCCGCCTGACGTGGGGATCGAGCTTCGCGACGCCGGGCACGGCGAGATGGGCCCCATGGGAGAGAGCGTCCACGGCCGTGTCCTTGACGATGATCCGGGGGAGGTGCGCGAGGAGGGACTCCTGGGGCCGGAGGACCCGGATGAGGGGGCCCTCGTCGCCCTCCTTCCGGTACTCGAGGGCGTCCCGGAACGCGTTGAGGGGGAGGGCGTCCGACTCCGCGAAGGACGCCGTGCGGGTGCGGCGCAGGTCGACCATGTTCGCCCCCACGCCCAGGGCCTCCCCGACGTCCGCGCACAGGGTACGGATGTACGTGCCCGACTCGCAGCGAACCCGAAAGAGCACGTTCCGCCCGTCGACCTCGAAGGCCTCGAAGGCGTAGACGTGGCGGGCCCGTTGCTCTCGCTTGACCGCGGACCGGACGGGCGGGATCTGGTAGATCTCCCCGACGAAGCGGGCGATCATGGACCGGATCCTCCGCTCGTCGACGTCCTGGTGGAGCTGCATCACGCCGACGTACTCCTTGTCCCCCTCGAGCACGGCCTCGAGGCCGCGGGTCGCGTCCGCGAGGGCCACGGGGAGGACCCCCGTGACCCGCGGGTCGAGGGTCCCCGAATGGCCCGCCCGCGGGACGCCGAACATGTCGCGGACCCACGCGCTGACCTGGTGGGACGTCGGGCCCTGGGGCTTGTCGACGACGGCGACCCCGAGGCGGATCCGGTCCTCGACGGACCGATCCTCGGGCCTCCGTCCGTGTTTCGACTCCGGCGTGTCATGCAGGACGACGAGGTCGCTCATCCGTCCACCCGCGACGCGACGAGGGCGACGATCTCGTCGGGTGCCTTGTCGGAGGAGTCGATGAGGAGGTCGAACACCTGGGTGTCGTCAAGATCGATCCCGTAGATGGATCGGTACCGCGAGCGCTCGGAGCGCCCCCGGTCCGCGATCTCACGCATCGCCACGTCCACGGCCTTCCCCTCCCGTCCCGCGATCCGCTTCGCGCGGACCTCGAGGGGCGCGTCGATCCACACCTTGAGGCACGGCACGCGCCGCTCGGATAGGAGCTGGGCTTGGATGCGTCCGTCGACGACGACGTCGTGGCCTAGGCTGTCCTCCCGAAGGACGCGCTCGAGCACGCGTCCGTCGAGCTCCCGGTCGATCGACGCGTCCGACTCCGCCTTCCGGCCGAAGGCCGCGAGGTCCATCCCCGCATCCCGCGCCATCTCCCGGAACAGGAGCCCCGCGGACACGAGGACGTACCCGTGGGCCGCCGCGAACCGCTCCGCGGCCGTCGTCTTCCCGCCCCCCGGGGGCCCGCCGATGACGACGATCATTCGGGGTCCCCTCAGGAGGCCCCGTCGGCCTCGGCATTCAGGGGCACGTCGAGCTCGCGGAGCCGCCGTCGGAACCGGAAGTACTTGAGGGCCCGGGACACAATCTGTCCGAAGGGGATCGCGAGGAGGGAGTAGAGGAGGACCCACGACGGGAAGACGTAGATTGAGGGGAGCCAGACGTTGGAGGACCAGGGGACCGCGATGAACGGGTTCCCGTTCGCGAGCAGGGTGCTGTCCACGAAGGACCGGATCCACGTGAACATGATCACGAACGCCAGGGTCGTGACGGCCATCGACTTGTAGGGCGCGAAGATCATGTCCTGGGCGTCCTTCGAGAATCCCTTCTGGATCTCCTGGAGCTTCTTGAGCCGCGCCTCGTTGCCCTTCCGCATCGCGTCCATCTGTTCCTTCCGCCACGCGGCCATGACGCGGTTCGTGCGGGCCATCTTGACCCAGTTCGTGAAGTAGTCTCGGACGATGGACGAGGCCGTCGTCGTGAGGGCGCCCGCGACGAGGATCGTGATCACAGGGAGGGCCCCGCCGAAGCCCAGGACGGGCATGAGGACGGCGCCCGCCACGGCTGCGAAGCCCCCCGCGAGCTGAGGGTCGAACAGGGTCCAGAAGGAAAGGATGAACAGGAAGATGAGGACGAACCGGGACAGGCTGGGCGCAGCCGCTGGCGGACGGGTAGGTGCCTCCTTCTCGGGCGCCTCTTCGGCGGGTGCCTCGTCGGAGTCTTCGTCGTCGGCCACGGCCCGACGAAAGGGCCTGTTCTTATAAGGGTTTGCGAGCCCGCGCGACTCAGCCGCCCGAGGGGGCCGTGGGCCCGCCCCCGAGGGCTTGCTGGATCTTCTCCCCGAGCTGCTCGTACCGCTCGGAGAGGGACTTCTCCTGCTTCTGGAGGGACTTCACGCGGATCGTGAGGGTCTCCTTGTGCTCCTCGAGCTCGTTCCGGAGGCCCTCCCGGTCGTCCTGCCGGACGAGGAGCATCCCGATGCTCTTGTAGATCGGCGTCCCGTCGGCAACCTTGCCGAGCTCCTCGAGGGTCCCCTCGATCTCCCGGAGCTTCGCCTCGAGCTGGACGCGCTGGGATGCGAGGACCTGGAGCTGCTGCTGCAACTGCTGGTACTGGGCGATCTGGTTCTGCAACTGGGGCGAGATCTCCTTCATCGTTCGGCCTCCTCTCCCACGCGCGCGGCGACGTCGGCCCAGCGCAGGTACGAGTTCACGGCGGCCCGCAGGGAGCTCGTGTCCTCTGCGTCGATCCGGATCGTGAGACGTCTGCGGCCGCCGGACAGGCGGACGCGGGCCTTCGGGAATTCCTGGCCCGACTCCGGTTCCAGGGCCCTCCGGACGACGTCCGCCCGGGGCCCCTCGATCGTGATCGCGGCCCGCCGCATGGTCACCGCGCCTTCACGAGCTTCTTCACGTTCGGGCGTTCCTTGTAGAAGATCTTCGAGCCGCACCGTTCGCACTGGATCCCGACCGTGTTGATGTTCGTCCGGATCGGCTCGAAACAGATCGCGCACTTGTACACGGTCAGGCCTCCTCGGGCTCGGGGGCCTCCGCCTTCTCGCCCGCCTCGGGGACCTCCCGCTTGAATGAGGTCGTGACGACAGGTCGGTACGCCCCACCTGCGAACACGGCGCCGCACCGGCGGCATGCCCAGACGCCGGACGACCGACGCTTGACCGCGACGGCTTGGCAGTTCGGACACACGTGCCGCTGCCGAAGGCCCGCCTCGATCTCCTGGACGCGGCGGCGAATCCGCACGCCGTAGCGGGGGCCGTAGCGCCCGACGGCGCCGACCTTCCGAGTGCGACGCGCCATGGGGATCCTCAGCTCTGGAGCAAGGGACGGATCCCGCGACCCACCTTCTGGCTGGTCTCGATGACCCGCTTGACCTCGTCGTAAGAGAAGCTTCCACTTAAGCCTTTTTGCATGGCTCGGATGTCCCCGTTCTCGTCCGTCGTCGCCGTGAGCCGCGCGCGGGCCATGCGCTCCTCGTCGAGGCTCGGGTCCACGAGGAGGAGGTCCTTGATCTTCGCCACGGTCACGCTCACGGGCCAATGCTCCACGGGCAGGGGGAAGTCCTCGCCGACCCCCTGGGCCTTCGCGGGGACGACCGTCGACGCGAGGGCGGCGACCGCGCCATAGGACGCTGCGTCGAAGAGGTTCCCGTCGTAGTCGAGGACGTGGATGTCGATGAACATGACCCACACCTTCTCCTTCGGCGTGATGCAGAGCCTCCCCACGTTGACCATCTTGGACTCGCGGATCCCGCGGTCGACGACCCGGGCGAGTTCGATCGCGTCGGGCCGCGGGGGGCCTGCCTCGAACGTCGGACTTGCCATGGGGATGAGCTCGACGCTCGTGGACAGGACGCCCGTGTTCGGGGTGTCGGGATAGGGTTCCCCCGTCGCCATCTTCACGCCGACGAGGACCTCCGTCTTGCCCAGATGCACCCGGGCGCTCCCCTCTGCCGTCGTGATGAGCCCCTTCTCGATCACGAGCTTCCGCGGCTCGTCGAGGGCCCTCCCATCCGTCCGCTGGCCGCCCGAGGCGAGGCGGTAGATGTAGTCCCGCATGAGGTCCGAGACGATCTCGACGCTCATGGGGACCCCTCCCGGCCGAGGTCGTCGAGCTGGGAATCGAACGCGACCTCCGCGGGCGCGGGCGATGGGGCGGGCGCCGCCGCGGCTTCTCGGAGGATCTCGTCGACCGTCGCGGAGTAGCGGCGCCGCAGGGCATCCCGCTGCAGGTCGTAGATGCGCTTTGCCGCGTCGATCGAGAGGCCCATCGCCTTTTGGAACTCGTCGTACGTGAGGTGGCCGTCCATCTGGAGGAGGACGATCTCCCCCGTCCGAGGGACGATCGCCATGGGGCAGTCCGCCTCCCCGAAGTTGTCCTCGTCCTTGTTCAGGTCGAGGCACACGACCCCGCCGATCTTCCCGGACGCACACGAGGTCACGAGGTCCTTCATCGGCACGCCAGCGTCGGCGATGGCGACGGCGGCCGCCGTGAGGCCCGCGCACCGCGTGCCCGCGTCCGCCTGGAGGACCTCGATGAAGATGTCCACGGAGGTCCGCGGGAACTGCTCCTTGAAGATGACGGAGGAGAACGCCTCCGAGATGACCTTCGAGATCTCGACGGAGCGCCGATCGGGGCCCGGCCGCTTCCGGTCGGAGACGGAGAAGGGGGCCATGTTGTAGCGGCACTGCACGAGGGCCCTCGCGGGGTCCTGGAGATGCCTCGGGTGGGCCTCCCTCGGGCCGTACACGGCGGCGAGGACCTTGTTCCCGCCCCACTCGACGTACGCGGACCCGTCCGCGCGGCCGAGGACGCCCGCCTCGATCCGGATGGGCCGGAGCTCGTCAAAGCGCCGCCCGTCCAAGCGGACGCCGTTCTCGTCGATCAGCTTCAGTTCCTTTGGGATGTGCTCGATGTCTTCCATTCGAATCCTTCCGTCACGCGGGCCCTCGTCCCTCTCTCCCGCGGTACGCGTCCTCGAGGAACTCGCGCACGGCCTCCGTGAGGCCGTGGGCCTGGGCCTGCTCCTCGATGAGCCGGATCGCGCGCACCGCGATGGCGGTGTCCCGGTCGGCCCCGTCGAGCCAGATCCGCCCGTTCTGGCCGACGTAGATGCGGCACTCGGTCTCCTCCTTCAGCAGGTCCAGCATGCTCCCCTCCTTCCCGATGATCCGCGGGACCTTCGTCGGAGAGACCTCCACGAGCTGGCCGCCCTCGATCCGGCGCGCTTCGCGGTCCTGCATCGTGAGCTGGACCTTCTTCGCCTCGTCAACGCTCAGGACGTGGGCGAGAATCGCGTCCCCGACGTTCAGGAACCGCGTGGTGTCGCCGAACTCCACGTGCCACGGGCTCTCCGTCGCATGGAGGGGCGCGGGGTACGGGGAGTTGATGTCCACGAGCCAATGGGATGGCCCGACGTCGACGACCTCGCCGACGACGGCGTCGCCGGGCTCGGGGATGTAACGGCCGGACAGCGGGATGACGCTGACCCGCCCGTCCTTCTCGGCGAGGACGCCGAGATGGGCCGAGTAGACCTTGCCGCCTTCGCCGAAAGTTCCGGGACCGGGTTTCACTCCCGGGCCGCCCACGGACTCGCCAGGGATGACAATCTGGCGAACCGGGCCTTTGCCTTCCATTGGGTTCTCTCTCTCACGCGAACGCGTCGAAACGGTCCCGGCTACTTATCGTTTTGGGTCGCCCGCCCCTCGCCCGGGTCAGAGACGCTGGTCCTGCTTCAGGATGCGCGTCTCCACGTTCCCCTTCGTCTTCGCGTTGAGCTTCTCGAGGAACTCCGTCTGCATCCCTGCGGGCATCTCCACGACCCCAATCCACGCCCCCGTAGACTGCCACTCCTCCCGGAGGATTGTCCCGAACGCCTTGAGGTCGCCGTAGCACTTCGCGCTGTCCTCCGCGCTCAGCTTCACGGCGATGCGGACTTTCTCGAATCGGATCGGGATGAGGGGGCGCAGGGCGCTGAGGACGTCCTTCACCTGCTCCTCGACCCCCTTGAACGGGTCCACATGGACCTTCGCCTCCTCCATCGCGATCTCGATCCGTTGGGGAGGGTGGGGCGCGCCTGTCTGGGGGTTGATCGCGTTCGCCGCGATGTACTGGATGATCTGCCTGCGCTTCGCCTCGAGCATCTGGCGGCGCTGCTCCGTCGTGAGCTGGATCTCGCCCTTCAGGATGACCTGCTTCGCGACGGCGAGGGGTTCCGTCGTGCCGAAGAACTCGGCCATCTTCTCCTCGGAGGCTTTGGAGCCTTTGTGGGCGTCCCGGAACACCTGGTCGATTGCGAGCTCGCGGAGGAGGTCGACCTCCTTCCCGTCGCGGAGGGCCTGGACCGCATCCGGCTTTACGATGACCTCGAACCGCTCGCCGGACTTCTCGATCCGCGCGATCACATACTCGGAGAAGACGTCATCCCGTCGGTCGGAGCGAAGCTCCTTCGGCATGGGCTCCCCTTAGGCGGCCGCGGGGATCCGGGAGAGGTACTCGGAGACCTCGGCCTCCGACAGGCGGCGGAACTTCTCGCCCTCGACGACGACCCCGACCTCGATGGCCCGGGCGTCGAGCTTCTCCCCCTCGGACGCCTTCTGGAGGGCCTCGAGGCCCAGGATGACGGCATCGTCCTTTGCGATCCCGTCCTTGTACTTCTCCTCGAAGAGCTCCATGACCGCGTTCCGGCCCGCGCCGATGCTGCCCGCCTTGTACGACACAAGGGCCCCGCTCGGGTCCGTCTCGAACAGGTGGGTCCCCAGATCGTCCACGCCGGCCACGAGGAGGGCTGTGCCGAAGGGGCGGACGCCGCCGTACTGGGTGTAGTTCTGCTTGTAGTCGCAGATCCGCTTGACGAGGAGGTCCACCCCGATCCGCTCGCTGTACGTCACCTTGTTGATCTGGGCGACGAGGCGGGCGTAGTCCACGAGGACCCGAGCGTCGGCCACGAGGCCCGACGTCGCGGCGCCGATGTGATCGTCGATCTGGAAGATCTTCTCGATGGAGGAGGTCTCGACAAGCCTCGACCCGATCTTCTTGTCCGCCATCAGCACGATCCCGTTCTTGAACTTCAGGCCGGCCGTCGTGTTCCCGCGGGTGACCGCAACCCGCGCGTATTCGACCTGGAACAGGCGGCCGTCGGGACTGAAGACGGTGATTGCTCGGTCGTAGGCCATTTGACCCGGCTGCATAAGACGCCTCTTCGCCGCCTAATAAGGCGGTCGCTTATAAGGGTTCTTTCCGGGACGCGCGCGCAGACTGGGTCGCGCGGTCGTCGAGATACTTCGACGTCGCCCTCCGGATCGTCCCCGATGTCCCGAGGGTTACCGTACGGACGGATTCCCCCGCGACGCGCTCGATGGACCGCAACGCGGCGATCGTCTCGTCCTTCCGCACATGGATGCACCGGGCGAGCCCGAGCCGACCGTTGAAGCCCACGAGATGGGGCCGTGCCGGGAGTCCGCGGAGGGCCTCGAGGACCTCGTCCGGGGAGAAGGCTCGAGGGCCTTCCACGCGGAACGCGATGTAACGGTACCGCGGCCGGCGGGTGCTCACGCTCGCCCGGTAGGGAATGAAGGGAAAAGAAGGTTGGGGAAAAAGAGGAGGAGGTTCAGCGTACTTCGTCGACGTCGCTCGACGTCGCCACGGGGCCCGTGTAGATGTCCTTGCCCATGATGGACTTGGACTTCACGCCCGTGATCACGAGGAGGACGCGGATCGTGTTCGCGAGGTCGTCGTCCACGGAGCAGCCCCAGATGATCCGCGACATGGGGTTGATCTTCTGGCCGACGATCTCCGCCGCGCGCTCCGCCTCGGACACCGTGAGATCGGGTCCGCCGACGACGCGCACGAGGGCTCCTCGCGCGTGGGTGAGGTCCACTTCGCCGAGGAGGGGGGACTCGAGGGCCTCGTTAATCGCGTACTCCACGCGGTCCCGCTCTTCCTCGCTTTCGCCGATCCCGATCATCGCGACCCCGCCGCCCTTCATGATCGTCATGAGGTCCGCGTAGTCGAGGTTCACGAGGCCCGGCTTCGTGATGATCTCCGTCATGCCCTTGATGGATTGCATGAGGATCTCGTCCGCGACTTTGAACGCAGCGTTGATCGGCAGCCGGGGTACGAGCTCGAGGAGCTTGTCGTTGTAGATCACGATCGTCGTGTCGCAGAACTTGCGGAGCTTGTCGAGGCCCGCCTCCGCGTTCTCCATGCGGATCTTCCCTTCGGACTTGAAGGGCATCGTCACGACGCCCATCGTGAGGGCGCCCTCGTCCTTCGCGACCCGGGCCACGTACTGGGCGGACCCCGTGCCCGTGCCGCCGCCCATGCCCGCCGTGATGAACACGACGTGGGCCCCGCGGATGAAGTCCCGAATCTCTTCCTCGTTCTCGTGGGCCGCCTGCTCCCCGACCTCGGGGAGGGCCCCCGCGCCGAGGCCCTTCGTCAGGCGCTTCCCGATGAGGATCTTCTTCGGCGCGTGGACGGAGAGGAGGTGCTTGGCGTCCGTGTTGATCGCGGCCATCTGGGCGCCCGAGATCCCGGCCTCGCTGCACCGGTTGATCGTGTTGGATCCGCCGCCCCCGCAACCGACGATCTTGATCGACACGTTGATCGAGTCGACGATCTTCTCGATCTCCGCGTCGTCGTCCGTCTTCTTCGGCTCGGCCTTCGCCTGCGCCTCTCGCTTCTCCTGTTCCTTCACTTCTTCCTGGTGCCGGGCCAAGGCCTCGTTGAGAATCGACTTCATCGAACCATCCCATCCCGATGGACTCTGACGCCGGGCGAATCGGGCTGAGGGTATTTAAAAGTAGTCATACATTCGTCTGACGCTTCCTCAAGCCCGCATCTGCCGTCGGGAC
>MGWD01000047.1:40477-50766 GCA_001800825.1 Euryarchaeota archaeon RBG_19FT_COMBO_69_17
CGGCCCTCCGGTACTTCTGCATGCGGGGACGTCCCCCTCCTCCGGCAGCTCGAGGGTCAGGAGGGACGTCACCCCAGCCTCCGTGAGGAATCGCATGAAGGACTGGGTCGTCAGGGTCTCCTCGAACTCCCGCATGCAGAAGTACCGGAGGGCCGTCATCGAGTCGATCACGACCCTGTGGTATTTCCGCTTCACGAAGAGCTTCTTGAGGAGCTGGAGGAGGGAGTGGACGGTGACCTCGTGGCTCTCGAAGTCCGGGGTCTTCCGGATCCGCTCCTCGACGGCCCGCATCTTGACCGGCTCCGTCTCCGTGGAGATCTCGAGGATCGGCGTGGGCTCGAACCGGCGGATGTCCGAGTTCGCATCGAGCACCTCGAGGTCGTCGAGGTTCCACCGGAAAGGGCGCATGTTGACCTTGAGCTCGTTCGGGGGCTCCTCGAGGGCTACGAAGAGGCAGCGTTCGCCTCCCTCCAAGCCCTCCCGGAGGAATTGCATGGACAGGACTGTCTTCCCGGCCCCGGGCGGGCCCGAGACGATGTAAGGCCGCCCGGCCACGAGCCCGCCATGGAGCATCTTGTCGAGGCCCGCAATCCCCGTGCGGATCTTCACGGTCCCGCTCACGCACGCACCCCCGGCGGCTTCGGCGGCGCGGACGGGGGCGGGGGCGGCGGCGCCTCGCCGAGGAGCTGCTTGAGCTGGGAGTCGCAGGCGAGGGCGTGCTTGAGGGCCTTCTGGTAGTGCCTCCGCTGGAAGTGGACCATGGCCCGGGACACGGCGACCTCGATGTCCTTCACGTTGATCTGTCGGCGGTGGGCCTCGTCGACCTGCCGAAGGACCGCGTCGAGCAGGTTCGAGACCTCCTCAATGATCCGGGACTCGAGGAAGGACTCGCCGACCCGGAGGGCGGACGGCCCGCCTCGGAAGGACGCCTGGGCGTTCGAGAACACGACGAGCCCCGCGTTCCCGATCGTGACGGGGCGGATCTTGTCGTCGAAGCTCGAACCGCGGAACTTCTCGACGGAGATCGCGCGGCGAATCACGTTCCCGTCGAGCCACTTGTGGAGGCGAATCTCCCCCCGGCTCAGGAAGAACTCCGTCTCGATCGTCGAGCGGTCGAGGCGCTCGGAGATGATCACGGAGGTCGCCTCGAGCTCGGAGAGGAACCGGAGGAAGGACTGGATCAGGATCCGGCTGTCCTCCCCTTGCATGGAGAACATCTTGAGGGCCGTGAGGGAGTCGATGACGATCCGCTTGTACCGCTCCGTCGTCCGCTCGAGGCGCTGGGCGAACTCCTGCTTGATCATCTTCTGAACGCTGTGGACGGTGACTTCGAGGGCGCGGATCTGGGACGACTGGCGGAGGCCGTTCACGTCCTCCATATCGCGGACGTCGAGGGCCGTGCCGACGTCGATCACGGATCGCTGGCGCTTGTGGGCCCGGACATCCGGGGTCGCGTCGAGGATCTTGAGCCGGTCCAGGTTCCAGCCGAAGAGGCCCATGTTCGCCTTCAGCTCGGAGGGCGGCTCGTCGAGGGTGACCATGAGGCAGGGTTCCCCGAGCTTGAGGCCTTCGAGGAGGAAGTGGGTCGCCAGGATCGTCTTCCCGCTTCCCGTGGGGCCCGAGAAGACGTACGGCCGGCCGGGGAGGAGCCCGCCCCGCACCATGGCGTCGAGTCCTTCGACGCCCGTGCTCACGCGTTCGCCCATGAGGGGTTCGCCGCGCGACGAGGGACGACGACGATAAACGTTGCGACGTGAGAATCAGGCGCGGATGTGCGGTCCGCGGCTCCCGAAGGGGACCGCCCCCCGGCCGCGGGCGGATAGCGGGGGATGGATTTCCCGCGGCGGAGGCGCATCCTCCGTCGCCTTTGAACCATCGATCTCCGGGTCTCTCTCCGGGGACCTGGTCGTCCCGGGCTATGAGCCCGACGGGATATCCTGGCTACCCCACCCCGCTGCGTGGACCACGCGCGCCGGGAGGCGGCAGCGGTGGCATTCGACGCAGAGGCATAAACCTATCGCGGCCTCAGAAGAACTTCCGGAAACGCGCCAGGTCCTCGAGGTTCCCGCGGAGCTTGAGCTTCCCGAGGGCGTACGCCTTGAACGGCCCCATCTCCCGGAGGATGAGCGCGCGCAGGGTCTCCCGATCCGTCAGGATCGTGATGTCGGCCCCTTCGACGCCCCCGTCGAGGAGACCCTCGACGCGGCGGTCCTTGAGGGTGAAGTGGTACCGGGTCCCGTCCTTGAGGTCGATGAGGACCGTCTTCGTGAGGTCCTCGATCTCCTCCTGGAGGGCGTGGTCCGACGCGACCTTCGCGTTGAACTTCGCGATGAGGGCCTCGAGGAGGTCTCTCATCGGGTCCCCCCGCCGAAAGAGTCGAGCTTCCTCACGCGGGCCTCGGACAGGAGGCGGCGGGCGGTGTCCCAGGACGCGCGGGTGTGAGGCGGGAGGACGCCTTTCTCCCGGATCCATCCCTCGAGGAACGCGATCGTCACGGGATCCGAGGGATAGCCGGACCCGACGGGGCGGCCGATCTCCGCCTCGATGGTCCGGACCTCCCGGTCGCGGCGGACCTTCGCGAGGATCGACGCCGCGCTCACGACGGGGAAGAGCTCGTCTGCGTTGTGCTGGGACACAATCTCCACAGGGGTCGTGAGCTCGTGGAGGATTGCCTTCTTGAAATCGATCTCGTCCACGTCGACCGCGTCCACGTACGCCGTGTCGGGCCGGAGTTGCTCGATGATCGACGCAAACAGCTTCGCCTCGAAATCGTTCAAGCTCATCTCAGCCCGCATGAGGTCGATGTCCTCCGCGGGGATCACGAGGACGACGGACTTCGCGACACCCTCGATCTCGGGGGCGAGGGCCTCCCTCCGGGCGGGGCTGAGCTTCTTGGAGTCCCGGACCTGGAGCTGACGGAGGGCAGCGTCCGACTCCACGGCGACGCCCGCGACGACGAGGGGCCCGAGGACCGGACCCCGCCCCGCCTCATCGACCCCGCAGATCACGGCTCACGCCTCGAAAAGCTCCCGGGCCGTCTCCTGGGCCCGGCCGACGATCTCGGCCTCGTCGACGGTCCGGAGGACGCCCTCCGCCATGAGGACCTGCCCGTCGACGATCGTGGTCCGCACATCGCTCCCTCGGCAGCTGTAGACGAGGTGACTGATGAGGTTCGCGGGATAAAAAGGCGTAGTGTGAGCCCCGCGGAACGACACGACTGCGAGGTCCGCCCGCTTTCCGACCTCGATCGACCCAAGGTCCCGGGCGACGCCCAAGGCCTCCGCCGCGCGGATCGTCGCCATGTCCAGGGCGGCCTGCGCGGGGACGACCCTCGCGTCCCAACGGGTCGCCTTGTGGAGCAGCGCGGCGACCTTCATGTCGGAGAACATGTCCATCCCGTTGTTCGAAATCGGCGAATCCGTCCCGAGGGAGACGACGACGCCCTCCTGGAGCATCTCGGGGACGGGCGCGACGCCGCCCGACGCGAGCTTCATGTTCGAGACCGGGCAGTGGGCCACGCTCACCCCGTGCCGCGCGAGGGTCCGCACCTCCCGCAGGGTGAGCCAGACGCCGTGGGCGGCCGTGAGGCGCTCGGACAGGAAGCCGATCTTCTCGAGCCACTCCACGGGGCGGAGGCCCGTCTTCTCGAGGTGGCGGTACACTTCCGGCCGGGTCTCCGACAGATGGGTGTGGAGCCGGACGCCGAGGCGTGTGGCGACGTCCGCCGCGGCTGCGTACGTCTCCTCGGACGCGACGTAGACGCCCTGTACGCCGACGGAGGGGACGACGCGCGGATCCCCCCGGTGCTTCCCGACGAACT
Source organism: Euryarchaeota archaeon RBG_19FT_COMBO_69_17 (assembly GCA_001800825.1). Classification (GTDB taxonomy): domain Archaea; phylum Thermoplasmatota; class Thermoplasmata; order RBG-16-68-12; family RBG-16-68-12; genus RBG-16-68-12. The sequence continues at coordinate 44,298 of MGWD01000047.1, forward strand.
GCTCCGCGTTCTTCACGGGGTCCCCCCGCTGCGTCGTGAACGCCGCGTCGAGGGTCACCCACGAAAGGAACCCCCGCATCCCGGACTCCCGGACGGCGCGCGCGACCTCATCCTCCCAGTAGAAGAGATCGTGGAAGGACGTCGTCCCGGAACGGATCATCTCGATGCAGCCTAGGAGGGCGCCGACCTGGACGTCGCGTCGGGTGAGCTTCGCGTCGATGGCGAATGCCTTCTCGAGCATCTCTTCGAGGGGGACGTCGTCCGCCACGCCTCGCAGGAGCGTGTTCGCGACGTGGTGGTGCGTGTTGATGAATCCCGGGAGGACGGCGCAGCCGGAGCAGTCGAGGGTCTCGTCCGCAGTCGCCTCCACGTGCCCGACGGCGGCGATCCGGCCCTCCTCGACGAGGACGTCGCCGGGGACCACACGGCGGGCGGGATCCTGGGTGACGAGGAGGCCGCCCCGGAGAAGGAGGGACATCGGGCCGCCGCCGATAGGACGCGGCCTAGAAAGGTTTTGCGGGAGGCGGCCCATGCGGGTCCCGTGGAGCCCGTCTTCGAGGGTGCGATCCGGCGTTGCCTCGGATCCGTCCCATCCGGACGCGTGGCGACGTGCGGGACGATCGCGCGAGCCCTCGGGGACGTCACTGCCGCGAGGGCGGTGGCGACCTGGGTCCTCGCCCATCCGGAGGTCCCGGGAGCCCATCGGGTCGTGCGCGCCGACGGCCGGCCCGTCCTCCGTTCCGCGCACGGTCCCCTCCGGACCGACGGCGTCCCCCCTCCCGGGGACCGCGCGGACGCTTCCAGGTTTGAGGAGGCGCTCCCGGACATCGGACTCCTCCGGCGCTTTCGCGGAGACCAAGAGCGTCTGTCCCGCGACATCGTCGAGGAAGGCGACCCGGGGGCTCTCGAGACCGTGGGGGGCGTCGACGCGGCATACGTCGGGGAGCACGCCCATGTGGCCGCGGTCGTGTGCGACGCGGAGAGCCTCGAGCCTCGCGAGACGGCTGTCGCGGACGTGGCGGTCGAGTTCCCCTACATCCCGACGTACCTCGCGTATCGGGAGCTGCCTCCGATTGAGGAGGCTTTCTCCCGGCTCCGCACGCGCCCTGACGTCCTTCTGATCGACGGCCACGGTCGGCTCCATCCCGCGCTGTTCGGTATCGCATGTCTTGCGGGGCTCCGCCTCGGCCTCCCGACGATCGGCGTCGCGAAGCACCCCCTCCGGGGACGGCCCGCCCCGGGGCGGAGACGGCGGGACGGCGCGATCCCTCTCGAGATCGACGGAGTCGTACGGGGATACGCATGGAGACCGCCCCGGAGTTCCCGTACGCTGTACGTGTCCGTGGGCCACGGGCTCTCCCTGGACGCCGCGCTCCGGATCGTGCGCGAGACCACGCGGGACCGACATCCGGAGCCTTTGCGGATCGCGGACCTGCTCGCGAAGAAAAGGAAGGACGTGAAAAACGGGAAAGGGGGTTCATGACGTAGGCCCGCGGACGCGGGCCCACCGCAAGCGATCGGGCTCATCGCTTCTTCTTCTTGCCCTTCTTCTTCTTCGCCACTGCTTTCCTCCCTATGAGGGGATATAGAAAATTGGTGTAATAAAAGTAGCGAATGCGCGCTCACCGCGTCGCAACCGCTCATTTCCACAATTTTATAAAATTCTACAGATGCCACAGCGCGAGTGAAAACCGTTTTAGTCGACCTTGAAGATGCCCCGTCCGTGCACATCGTGGTCTTCGGGGCGGGGGCCATGGGCAGCTTCTTCGGCGGCCTCCTCTCCTCCCGGCACGAGGTGCTTCTCATCGGCCGCGCGGACCACGTGCGCGCCGTCTCCGAGCACGGCCTGCGAATCACGGGGAAGACAATCCGGCTCGTGCGGCCCGAGGCGGCGACGAAGGTCCCGCGAGGCGCGAAGCCCGACGTCGTGCTCCTCTCGACGAAGGCGTACGACACGGAATCCGCGATGGTGCACCTGCGCCCCTTCGCGAGGTCGGCCCTCTTCGTCACGCTGCAGAACGGCCTCGACAACGCGGACACGATCGCACGTTCCGCGGAGCGCGTCGTCGCGGGCACGACGTCCCACGGGGTCACGTTCCTCGGGCCCGGGGAGATCCGGCACGCGGGGGTCGGCGACACCGTCATCGGTCCGTGGAAGGGCGTCGATGAGGCGGACCTCGTCCGGCTTAGGGACGTCTTCGACGACGTCGGCATCCCCGCCCGCCTCACGAGCGACGTGCGTACGGAGCTGTGGGCGAAGGTCGTCCTGAACGCGTCGATCAACCCGGTCTCGGCCCTCGCCGGGGTCCCGAACGGGCGACTCGTGCGGGACCGTCGGCTCCGGGAGGCCGTCGAGGTTGTCTGCCGCGAGGCGGCCTCCGTGGCCCGGGCGGAGGGGGCGAGGATCGACCCCGGGGAGATCCTCCACCGGACCCTCCTCGTCGCCCGGCGGACGGCATCGAACCGGTCGAGCATGCTCCAGGATCTCGAGGCGGGACGGAGGACGGAAATCGACGCGATCACGGGGGCCATCGTTGCGGCGGCGGAACGAAGGGGGCTCGAGGTCCCCGTGAACGGGGTCCTGCTCTCTCTCGTACGGGCGCGGGAGTCTGCGGCCTCCCGGTCCGCGTGAGGGTCGATTCCCTCCGTGCATTCACGGAACGGGGGTCGGACCGCGCCAATCTTTATAAAGGACTATTTAAATGCCACATCCGCCGAATGCCTTGGGGGGCTGCGCCGTCCCTCCGGACATCGGAGGTGTTACCCTGGCGAAGATCAAGATCGAGAACGTCGTCGCATCGACCTCCCTCGGGGAGGAGCTGGACCTCCAGGCCATCGCCCTCGCCCTCGGCGGGGCGGAGTACGAGCCGGAGCAGTTCCCCGGGCTCATCTACCGGCTCAAGGAGCCGAAGACCGCGACGCTCTTGTTCCGAAGCGGGAAGGTCGTCTGCACGGGCGCGAAGAGCCTCGAGCACGTGAAGACGGCGATCGACATGGTCGCGAAGCAGATCGAGGCCGCCGGGATCCCGCTCAAGAAGAACCCCGAGATCGAGGTCCAGAACATCGTCGCCTCGTCGGACCTGGGCACGGAGATCAACCTCAACGCGATCGCGATCTCCCTCGGCCTCGAGAAGGTCGAGTACGAACCGGAGCAGTTCCCCGGGCTCGTGTACCGGATCGACGAGCCGAAGGTCGTCGTCCTCCTCTTCGGGAGCGGGAAGCTCGTGTGCACGGGGGCCCGGAAGCCCTCCGACGTGGAACAGGCCGTGGAGAAGATCACCCAGGAGCTCCGGGCCGCGGGACTCCTCCGCTAGGCCCGTCGGTGCCCGCCCGTCGTTGCCTCCTCGCACGGTAAGAGCGAAGGACTTATTCGGCGCCCGGGCGTGTCCCGCAACGAGGGCGGCGTGGAATGGCCAGGCGGCTCCCGGTCTTCGACAATCACATCCACCTCCGCGCCGAGTACAAGGGAGTCGAGGCCGCCAAGCTCTTCGAGAAAGCGGGCGGGACGGCAATCATGCTGACCCACACGCCCTACGACGAGATCCCCATCGGCCACGGCTCGGACTACGACCGCGCGTACCGGAAGACCCTCGCGATGGCCGACGCCGTGCGGTCGGCGACGTCCCTCCAAGTCTTCGTCGCCCTCGCGCCCTATCCCGTGGAGTGCATGCACCTCAAGGAGGTCGTCGGCCTCGAGGGGGCCGTCGCCGCGATGAAGCAGGGGATCGACCTCGCCGCGCGCTACGTGGCCCAGGGGAAGGCTGTCGCAATCGGGGAGACGGGGCGGCCCCACTTCCCCGTCGGTCCGGAGCTCCAGCGGGCGTGCAACGAGGTCATGGAGTACACGATGGCCGCGGCGAAGCGCCTTGGGTGCGCCGTGATCCTCCACACGGAGGATCCGACCCCGGAGACGTTCGCGGAGTTCGCGGCGATGGCCGAGAGGGCCGGCCTCGACAAGAACCGCGTCGTCAAGCACCACTCGACACCCCTCACCCGGCCCGAGGACAACCGGGGCCTCGTCCCGTCGATCCTCGCGAAGGAGGAGCTCCTCGTCGAGGCCCTCAAGGGGGGCCCGCGATTCATGCTCGAGACGGACTACATCGACGACCCCCGCCGTCCGGGGGCCGTCCTCGGCCCGGCGACGGTCCCCCGTAAGACGAAGGCCTGGATCGAACGGGGGGTCCTGACCGAGGACCAGGCCTGGGTCATTCACAAGGAGATGCCCGAGCGGACGTACCGGATCCGGGTCGAGTGAACGCCGCGTCCCTCGACGAGGGCCTCCGAGAGCCTCAGGCACGGATCTCGAAACCTTGGAACGCGCCCGTCGCGGCCGTCCACTCCGTGTCGACGGCCGTCACCCGGGCGAGGGGCTGGGACGTGCGGTTCCACTCGATGCACGCGACGACGGAATCCCGGTCGCCCTCGAGCACGGCCTCGACCGTCCCATCGGGCAGGTTCCGGACGAACCCATCAAGCCCGAGCTCCTTCGCCTTCTCCCGGCAGTGCGCCCGGAAGTAGACGCCCTGGACGCGGCCGTGGAAGCGAACGCGGGCCCGGACGCGCATCCTTCCCGCGAACGGGTTCGCGCGCAAAGAAGCTTCTTATAGACGCGCCCTCTATGGCCCACTCCTTCCCGCGCGGGGCCCGTCCATGAAGCGGCTTAAGGTCCAGGACCTCACCGTCTCCGGCTTCATGGCGCGCGACGTCGTCACGGCCGCGCCCGACGACACCCTCGGCGACGTCCTGGGCAAGATGAAGACCCGGGACATCCACGAAATCCCCGTCCTCAAAGGGAAGCAGATCCTGGGGACCGTCACGATGCGGGAGCTCATCCGGCGCAAGGCGCTCCCCCCGAGCGCGAAGGTGACGACGGTCACGGTCCCGGGCCCTTCGATCGGCCCGGAGACCCTCCTCCCCACGGCCGCGGAGCTCATGATCTCCTCGGGGGTCCGGACCCTCCCCGTCGTCGCGAAGAAGCAGCTCGTCGGCATCCTCTCCCGGACGGACCTCCTCCGCGCCCTCGCGGAGTCGGACGCGTTGGAGGGGCTCCGGGTCGCGGACCTCATGACCCCGAACCCCCAGTGCGTCGCGGAGGACGACGCGGTGGACCACGCGGTCAAGCTCATGCAATCCCTCGGGGAACGCTCGATCCCCGTCGTGGACCGGCACCGGCACCTGAAGGGGGTCCTCGGCCTCAAGGACGTCGCGGAGCTGTTCGCGAAGCCGAAGGTCCGGGAGCAGCTCGGGGACCGCGCGGGGAAGGAGGAGAAGGTGACGATCCAGGTCCACAGCGTCATGCGTGCCCCCGGGATCACCCTTGGGCCCGACGGCGACGTCGCGCGCGCGGCGGACCTCATGCTCCGGCACGATGTGTCCTCCGTCGTCATCGTGGAGCGGGACGAGCCCGTGGGGATCCTCACGAAGGCGGACCTCATGCACTTCCTCGCGGGCCTCCAGGAGCGGGAGCAGCTCTTCGTGGAGATCGGCGGGCTCGAGGACGAGCCGTCCGACGTGTACGACCAGATCTACGCGACGGTCCAGAAGGAGATGCGGAAGGTCTCCGAGCTCGTGACCCCGAAGACCCTGTCCCTCCACGTCCAGAAGTACAGCCCCGAGGGGGACCGGTGGAAGTACTCCCTCCGGTGCCGCTTCGCGACCGCGCGCCGGATGTACTACGCGAGCCACTTCGACTGGGACCTCCAGGCCGCCCTCACGGGCCTCCTCGAGGGCCTCTACCGGCGGATCGTGAAGGAGAAGGAGCGCAAGATCACGGAGAAGAAGCGCCACCACTCATCGTAGGTTCCAGAACGCCTCGTGGGCCCGCCGGGTCGCCTCGATCGCGGGCCGCCCCTTCCCCTCCAGGTCGATTGCCTGGGTGAGCTCGAGGTCGATCCGGCTCCCACGGAGACGGGCGACCGTGCCCGCGACGACCTCCGCGAGGGCCGGGAGGTGGTACCCGCCCTCGAGGGCGACGACGAGCCGGCGCCCGCACACGTCCTTCGCGAGACGCGCGGTCCGGGCGAGCAGATCGACGTAGCCCGCGGACGAGAGGGCGAGGGACGTGAGGGGGTCCCGGTAGTGCGCGTCGACCCCGAGGCTCACGAGGATCACGTCGGGGCGGTACGTGCGGACGATGGGCTCGATGATCTCGTCGTACGCGGCATGGAAGGACGCGTCCCCGCATCCCGCGGTGAAGGGGATGTTCACGTTGAACCCGCGGCCCTCCCCCATCCCGACGTCCTCCGCGGCCCCCGTCCCGGGGTAGATCCCGTACTGGTGCGTGGAGACGTACAGGACGGAGGCCTCGTCCGCGAAGATCTCGCTCGTCCCGTTCCCGTGGTGGGCGTCGTAGTCGAGGATCGCGACCCGGCGGCCCTGGGCGACCTGGTCCGCGGCCGCGACGGCGACGTTGTTCAGGTAGCAGAAGCCCCCGCCGTAGTCGGGGCCCGCGTGGTGGCCCGGCGGCCGG